>JBEULE010000009.1:0-9225 GCA_041287495.1 Hydrogenothermaceae bacterium | reverse complement strand
AGAAAAAAGCTGTTAAGTTTATGGCATGAAAAAAGAAAATACTCTTTATACTCAAGAGGGGATAAATCAAAACAAGGTAATCTAAATACAAGAATATTATTAGAAGAACAAGGAACTTACTTAAGAATAAATGTAGGTGATAGAACTTGGATAAAAGCAAAAGTTATAAGAGATGTTAAAAGAAAGAATGATAAATGGATAAGTTTTATATCAAGTCTGTTAATATCGGAAAAAACAAATAAGTATTTTCCTTACAGTATTGAGATAAAGATAAGAGATAATGAAGTTTATGCTTTCATATCTTATGAAGAACAAGTAAAAGATATAGAAATAACCAAAAAGCATGGAGTAATAGGGATAGATATAAATGCAAGTCCTTTCCATTTAGCATTAGCAGAAGTAGATACAACTGGTAATTTAGTTAGCTATCAATCAATTAGCTTGCATAATCTTTTAAACAAAACAAGAAACCAAAGAAATTATTTAGCGTGGCAAATAGCACATGAAATAATAAATATTGCAAAAGAAAAGAACAAAGCAATTGTAATAGAAAGATTATCTACTATAGATAAAGGTAAAAAAGGTGATGGCAATAAAGTATTAAGAAAGAAACTTCAAAAATGGGTGTATAGAGGAATATTAGAAAGAATTAAGGTGTTAGCAAGAAGAAGTGGCATAGAAGTTATAGAAGTAAATCCAGCTTATACATCTATAATAGGAATGCTAAAATACTCACCACAATATAACATAGACAAAGACATAGCAGGGGCTTATGTTATAGGAAGAAAGGGATTAGGATTTAAGGAAAGATTACCAGAAAATTATGAAAAGATACTAAAAAGTAAAGAGTATATGGAGTATGCAATCAATAAATTAGAAGATATTAAGAAATCTAAAGAAGATAAGTTAAACAATGAAAATAATACTTATAAACAGAAACCTATAAAGAAAGAGATAAAGCAAATTAAGCAATCAATTAAATTGCTAAAAAACCTTAGCAGTGAGTCATTGGCTCAAAAACCTGTAAACCAAAGGAAGGAACAGGTGAGAGGTCAGTATTGGACTGATTACAAACAATGGCAAGTTGCTAAGGTAGCCCTTATACTTCCTATTCTTGGGAAATCCTTTAATAGGGATTTCTCTCCACTAAAAAGTTATTTGGTGGATTGGGACAGGAGTGTAAGTAGGTTAGTTCCTTTACTTGGTGCGGGGACTATAGCTGACTCAAAATACCGCCTGTCAGGGATGAGTCAGCTTGAAATGGCGGAATACAAATACCCTGACCTAAAGTGTAGTGAAACTTTTCAACTTTATACACTTTAGTTAACCAGGTATAGTTGGAAGAGCTTACACCTAAGCAGATAGTAAAAGAACTTGATAAATACATAGTAGGTCAGAGTGAAGCAAAAAAGGCAGTTGCAATAGCTTTAAGAAACAGATGGAGAAGACAGAATCTACCTGAAGATTTAAAAGATGAAGTTATACCAAAGAATATACTGATGATAGGTCCAACAGGTGTAGGTAAAACAGAGATAGCAAGAAGACTTGCAATGCTTGTAAAAGCTCCGTTTATAAAAGTGGAGGCAACCAAATTTACGGAAGTAGGATATGTAGGAAAAGATGTTGAATCAATAATAAGAGAGCTTACAGAAGTAGCATATAAGATGGTTAAAGCGGAGAAGATGGAACAAGTCCGGGAAAAAGCAAAAGAGAATGCGATAGAGAAGGTTTTAGACTACCTTGTTCCTAAAAGGAGAAGATACGGAGCCCTTGAAGAACAAGAAGAGTACTCTCCTGCAAGGGAAAAGTTTAGACAGATGTTAATTGCCGGACAACTTGATGATAGGATTGTTGAGATAGATGTTGAGGAGAAAACGGTAGGTGTAATAGGAGGAGTTATAGCACCTGGACTTGAAGATATAGAAAATCAGTTAAGAGACCTATTCTCCACAATAGGACCTTCAAAGAGGAAAAAGAGAAAGCTGACTGTAAAGGAAGCTCTAAAAGTATTAGAACAAGAGGAAGCAGAAAAACTTATAGATTTAGAGGAAGTCCAGTCAGAAGCTGTAAAGAGAGTAGAGAATTTTGGAATAGTTTTCATAGATGAGATTGATAAAGTAGCTGTTAGAGGTTCAAAATCTTCAGGACCTGATGTCTCAAGGGAAGGTGTCCAGAGAGATTTACTTCCAATAGTAGAAGGCACAACTGTATCAACAAAATACGGACCTGTTAAAACAGACCATATACTATTTATAGCAGCAGGAGCTTTTCATTTATCTAAACCTTCCGACTTAATTCCGGAACTACAGGGAAGATTTCCTATAAGAGTTGAGCTTAAACCACTGACAAAAGATGACTTTGTGAGAATACTAACAGAACCTAAGAATGCTTTGATAAAACAGTATATAGCATTAATGAAAACAGAAGGGGTAGATTTAGAATTTACAGAAGAAGCTATAGATAGAATAGCAGAGATAGCCCAGTTAGTAAACGAAAAAACAGAGAATATAGGAGCAAGGAGACTTCATACTATTTTAGAGAGAATAATGGAAGATATATCTTTTAACGCTCCGGATTTAAAAGGGCAAAAAGTAGTGATAGATGAGAAAGTTGTAGAAAAAAGATTAGGTGAAGTTATTCAAGATGAAGATCTATCAAGATATATATTGTAAAGTGAGGTGATAGAGATGACAGAAAAAGAAGCACCTGTAACATTTGAAGAGTTATTAAAAGATATAGAAGTAAAAAATGCAGCTTCTGCATACGTTCTTATAGAGGCAAATCCTTCTGAGATACCAAGCATTTTAAAAGCACTATCCACAGTGGAAAATGTAAAATCTGCAGATGTAGTAACAGGTATATACGATATTATTGTTTACCTTGTAGGTGAAGACCAAAACGAAATAGGAAGAGTTGTTATAAAAGATATAAACTCAATTCCGGGAGTAAAAAAAGCAACTACCTGTATGGTAGTTAAACTTTAAGTAATCTTTTCTCCCACTCAAAAGCTGTTTTACATATAAGTTTTAAATCATTGTATCTGGGTTTGAAGCCCATTTTTTCTTTTATTTTTGTGTTATCTGCTATTAAAACAGCTGGGTCTCCTTCTCTTCTTCCGGTAATCTCTACTTTAAAATCAACTCCAGAAACTTCTTTCATAGTATCTATAACTTCTTTAACAGAATAACCTTTACCATATCCACAGTTAAAAATATCACTTTCCTTATTATCCAGATAATCTAAAGCAAGTATATGAGCATCAGCCAAATCATCAACATGAATGTAATCTCTGATACATGTTCCATCTGGCGTAGGATAATCTGTCCCAAATATATACATCTTATCTCTCTTTCCAACAGCTGTTTCTGCCGCTACCTTTATTAGATGTGTAGCATTCGGTGTAGATTGTCCTAATCTACCTTTAATATCAGCACCGGCTACATTAAAGTATCTAAGTATTACATATTTAAATTCTGGATGGGCTTTACCTACATCTCTCAAGACTGTCTCACTCATCAATTTATTCATTCCGTAAGGATTTATCGGTTTTGTAGGAGTTGTCTCTTTTACTGGAATTTCATCTGGCTCTCCGTAAACTGCCGCAGTTGATGAAAATATAAACTTCTTAACACCTGTTTCTACTGATACTTTTATAAGATTTGTTGTATTTACGGTATTGTTCATATAGTATTTTATTGGATTTCTCACACTTTCCGGAACAACGATGCTTGCAGCAAAATGAATAACAGCATCAAACTTCTTAGCTTTAAAAATTCCTTCTATAACCCCAAAATCCTTTAAATCAGCTTCTATAAAGTCAAACCCACCTTTTCTGTCATTTTCTTTATGTATCTGTTTTAAAGTTTCAATAGCTTTCATACTTCCGGTTGATAAATTATCAACAATCGTAATATCCCAGTCTCTACTCTCAATAATCTGCTTTACAGTGTGGCTACCTATATAACCTGCTCCTCCGGTGATTAATATCTTCATTTTCTACTCCCTTCCGTATATATCGTCAAACCTTATTATATCGTCTTCCTCTACGTATTCACCTACCTGAACTTCTATAATTTCAAGTGGAATTTTACCGGGATTTACCAATCTGTGTTTTGTAGATTTTGGAACATATATACTTTCGTTTTCATGTATAAACTTTTCTACTTTATTACCTTCATAGTCCTCAATAATTACTTTCGCAGTTCCTTTTACCACTATCCAGTGTTCACTTCTGTGATGATGCATCTGTAAACTTAACTGATGTCCCGGATTTACTGTTATCCTTTTTATCTTGTATCTTTCCCCCTTTTCAAGTTCTGTATAACTTCCCCAAGGTCTATAAACTGTAATATGAAACTCTGTAAGATACTTTGTATCATCTCTCTTCTTTAAAATTGAGACTAAATCCTTTATCTTCTGTCCATCTCCTCTCTTTGCTACAACAACCACATCAGCAGTTTCTAAAACCATAACATCTTCCAATCCAACAGTGGCAACTAACCTATCTTTGCTAACTATTAAAGAGTTTTTAGTATCTATGTCTACTATGTTTCCTATCTTAACATTCATATTTTTATCTTTATCTAAGATATCGTAGATACTATCCCAAGATCCTACATCTGACCATCTGAGATATAAAGGTAAAACTACTGCTTTGTCTGTTTTTTCCATAATAGCATAGTCTATGGATATATCAGGCATATCGTCAAAACTTTCCAGAATCTCTTCGAAAGATTTCTGACTTATAAGTTCATAAATCTTCGGAGAATGTTTTTTAAATTCATCAATTATGGTTTTTATACTAAAGGTAAACATTCCACTGTTCCAGTAGTAGTTACCATTCATCAGATATTTTTGAGCAGTTTCAAAATTCGGCTTTTCGTGAAACTGTTTTACTCTAAAAGCATCATTTATGTTGTCTTCTATGTCAGCTTCTATATATCCGTATCCAGTTTCAGGTTTAGTAGGATTTATACCAAAAGTAACTATATATCCGTTTTTTGCAATTTCTTCAGCTTTACTTACATACTTTATAAATTCATCTTCCGGTGAGATTATATGGTCAGAGGGAGATATAAACAAAACCTCATCCTCATCTAGACCAAGTTTTTCTAATACATATTTGACAGCCAAGGCAATTGCCGGAGCGGTGTTTTTACCTATAGGCTCAAGGATAAGATTGAATTTCTTATTTTCAGTTATATCTTTAAGTTGGTCTAAGATGTGGAATTTATACTCCTTATTCGTGACTATCAGTATATTTTCACTGACTTTCATATTTCTTCTTACAGTTTTCTGAAAAAGAGATTCTTTATCACTAAAACTTAAAAACTGCTTAGGAAATTTTTCCCTTGAAAACGGATAAAGCCTTGTCCCACTTCCACCTGAAAGAATAACATTTATCATCTTTCTCTCCTCTTTACACTTCATAATATTTTATCATATTTATTAAATAAACCTTCTATAAAAGGAGAAAAAGTGGAACAGAGAAAAGATGGAAAAGTTTGTTATGAAGATGAAATTGATCTTTACGAATTACTTTTAATTTTAAAAAGGAAACTAAAAATTATAGTATTTTTAACTTTTATAGGAACTTCTTTAGGATTATTGATTGCATTTTTATCTCCAAATATATATTTAGCAACAGCAAAATTGAATGTGGAGGTAAATTCGCCTGAACTAATAAAAATTTCCATCAATGAAGCAATGAAAAATGCAGAAAATATGGTAAATAAACCAGCTTTTATTCTACCAATTAATAACAATAATAACAATAATAACAATAATATCGTAACTGTTCTAAACAGTTATAGTTTTAAATTAAAAGTTTGCCAAAAATTAAAGGAGGACTTGTTAAAATCACCAAGTCGTATTGATATAAAATGTGATGATGATTATGTTAATAAATTTTTTTCGGCAGAAATAGATAACAAAACAGGTATTATAAATATGAAATCTGAGCAAAAAGATAGGTTATTAGCTAAAAGAATATTGGAAATTTCTTTGGCAGAGCTGAAAAAAGAGATAAAAAGAATATCATTATCAAGCTTTAAAAATGAAAATGTTTTAAATCTTGTAGTGTTAGAAGATCCAGTATATATGGATAATCCTATTAAACCAAAAAGATTACTTATCATAATCGTATCTTTTATCTCTTCCTTAATGCTTGGTGTTTTTTCTGCATTTTTAATGGAATGGTTTGAGAATGTAAGAAAACAAAAGTAAGGATTTTTATATTTTTATCTCTATATCTGTGTTTGAGATATCATTAATTATTTTGTTTTGGTAATTTAGATTTGATGATAGAGAAGTATATATAGGTATAGACTATTGCAAATACAAAGCTGAAAAAGATAAGGACTTGAGTGTTATCCCAAAATAAAACAGCAGGGATTGTTCCAAATGTATTTAATATCCATATTAAAGGTGAAGTGGCAGGATTTCGGTATATGGGATTGATTGTTCCAAGTAATTTTTTTGCTACTGTTTTGTAAAAAAGCATATGTAAATGTAATCCATCTGGTTCTGTTGGCGAAACTTTTCTTAAAAATTTTTTTCGATATATAGAAAATAGTGTTTCATAGATAGGATAAATTGATACTAAAACTGCAAACCATGGTGAAACCTGTGGATTATTCTTTACAAGAAGTATAGATAAAATCCCAATCATAAAACCTATGAAGTAAGCTCCACCATCACCTAAAAATACGAGACCTGATGGGTAATTAAATACAAAAAACCCTAAAATAGAACCTATAATAACAATACTAAATATCATCACCAAAAGATCATTATTTTTATATGCAACATACCCTATTGCTAAAAGTATCATAATACTTACTCCGGAAGCAAGCCCATTAAATCCATCTATTATGTTAATAGCATTTGTCAAACCTACTATAGCAAAAATTGTAAAAATAAATGCAAATGGGTAGATTGAAAATAGATTATCTAACCAAGGAATATCAACTCTATTTATTATAGCACCACATAAAAAAACAGAAACTACAGCAGAAAATCCCATAAACAGAAACCTTTGCTTTACAGATACCTTTTTTGTTATATCTTCCATAATTCCTGCTAAAAAAGTAAATAAACTTGCACCTAAAATTTTATAGTAATCTAATACTAATGCAGGATTTTTAAAATAAATGACAATTCCGGCTGTTAATACACCTATAAATATTCCCAATCCTCCGGCTCTGGGAGTTGGTTTAGTGTGAAACTTCTGAGTTCCTCCCTTAACCGGGTCATGGAATATATGATCAAAATATTTTATTATTAGAAAATTAACAACCATAGAAACAAAAAAAGCTAAAATAAAACTATTTATATTCATGTTAATTGCTCCTCCTATTGATCAAATCTATTATATTTTCCATCCAAATTTCTGTTTAATTATTATATCTCATATTGAAGAAATTTCGGACTCTTTAAATCTTTAGAAGATATTTGATGAGAATTTTTCATACAATTCTTTGTTTGACAATATTTTTATAGTAGTGTTTATAAAAGAAGCTATAGATAAGAGAAAACAGATGCTTGCAAATAGAGCGCAAAATCCTTAAGTGATGCCATATCAGAGTTTTCATTTATTAATATAGATATCATGCCAGCGTTTTTGCCAAAGTCTATATCGGATATAGAATCTCCTATCATTATCGACTTAGAAAAGTCTATGTCAGGAAAATCTTTCTTTGCCATCAGGGCCATACCTATTTTTGGTTTTCTGCAATTACACTCTTCTTTTTCATAATCATGCGGACAATGATAGATTTTTGTGATGGTGATATTGTGATGGTTTAATATGTTAAGCATATGAAGATGGATATTTTCTAAATCTTTTTCTGACATAAGGCCTCTTCCTATTCCTCTTTGATTGGTTACTATGATTATTTTTCCAAATATAGATGATAAGATTTTTAAAGCATCTATTACTCCTGGTAAGAACTCAAACTCATCAAAACTTTTTACGTAATCTTTTTCTAATTTTTTATTTATAACCCCGTCTCTATCCAAAAACAAAGTCCAGGTTTTATCTATTTTCAAATCTTTTAAAATCTCTTTTTGCTTTTTCATAATCTTTTGGAATCCCTATATCTATAAAATAGCCGTCAAATATTTTACCAAAAAAGCTGTTTTGTTTATAATAAACTTCGAGAAAATCTTTTTCAAATGAAAACTTATCAGGAAGTTTTAGGCTTTTAAAAAAATCTATATTTATTAGATAAACTCCTCCATTTATAAGAGCATAATCTTTATATTTTTTTTCTGAAAAGCTTAAAATTTTACCATCGGTATCAATCTCAATAGAACCATACCTGTCAAAGTTTGTCATCGGTTTTAAAGATATTGTGAGAGGGCTATTTTTTTCTTTATGAAAAGCATATAAACCTGGTAGATCAACTTCAAAATAGGTATGATTCTTTTTTCTACCGTCTCACAGATAATATAGCCTATTGTTAATAGTAAACATGCTTATAGTGGCATTTAAAACAGCCCCGCCATATAAATCGGAGTAAGGGCTTACATCAGTACCGCCACCTGCAAGTCCAAGCCTTAAAGGTGTCTAGATCATATAATCATGTTAGAACTTCCTGGTTTATTTAGTTATTTAACTCGCCATATCTTCAAAATTTTCTTATTAACTTCTTCTCTTTCTTTGTCAAATACCCATCCCCATTTATTAAAATAATAAATTGCGCTTTGAATATGATACATGAGAAGTTTCTTTGATTTATAAGAACCTTTAGCGTATTCATGATATATATGGACGTTTGGATAATAAACTGTTCGGTATTTTTTATGGATTCTTCTTGACAAATCAGTGTCTTCAAAATACATAAAAATCTTTTCGTCAAATAAACCTACTTCTTTTAGTGTTTCTGTTCTTAGAAACATAAAACATCCTGATAAATACGGTACATCCATGATTTTATTGTAGCCAGTAAATCTTAGCTCATAAATATAATTTCTTTTTTCTACAAATTTTTTAAGTGGTCCAAAATTTAAAAATCTCCTACCAAACACATCAATTGGTGTAGGTAAAAGTTTGCATAAATACTGTATCTCACCATTTGGATATAAAACCTTAGGCATAACAAGCCCCACATCTTGATTTGCTTCCATGAAGTTATAAAGTTCTTCCAAAACACCATCTCCAAAGTAAACATCTGGATTTAAAACGAGATGATAAGGTATATTTTCTTCAATTGATTTTCTAAG
>JBEULE010000008.1:0-3328 GCA_041287495.1 Hydrogenothermaceae bacterium | reverse complement strand
AAACTTTTTTCATCTGTCTCCTCTCTTGACTGATTTATCAGTCATATTATATAATAGCCTTAGAGAAAAAATCAAGGAGTTTAAACTGATGTATAGCTTCTTTATAAGAAGACCTGTAACAACCTGGATGTTTATGCTTGCCTTTATAATAGCAGGTTTATACAGCTTAAAGTACATTCCAATAGATAGCAATCCAGATGTTGACTTTCCAGTAGTTTCTATATCTACAACTTATCAAGGAGCATCTCCCTACGTTGTAGATACGAATATAACCAGAAAAATAGAAGATGAGCTTGCTACGATAAGTGGTATCGAAGCTATAAGCTCTTCAAGTTATACAGGCTTATCAAGAGTCACTGTTATATTTGACCTTGACAAGGATATAAATATTGCGGCACAGGAGGTTAGAGATGCTGTAAACAGAGCCCAAAGACAGTTCCCTCCAAATACAGACCCTCCGGTAGTCAGAAAAGTTGATACATCTATGGCTCCTATAATGGTTATCCTCCTACACGGAAATGTAGATTATGGAACATTAAGTTATCTATCTGATAAAGTTATAAAGAGAGAGTTTGAAAGAGTTAAAGGTGTAGGAGAAGTTGACCTTGGAGGTTTCCAAGATTATGTGATGTGGGTTAGAGTTGACCCACTTAAACTTGCAGGATATAAACTGACTGTTATAGATGTTGTAAATACATTAGAGGCAAATAATGTAGAGATACCTTCTGGAAGGATAGATTCTAAAGACAGAGAGTATGTAATTAGAGTTTATGGCAAAGGTAAATCTGCAGAGGATATAAATAACATAATCATAAAGAACAATGTAAAGATAAAAGATATAGGAAAAGCTGAATTTACATTTGATGAGAAAAGAGGATTGGTAAGATTTAAAGCCTTTGACTCAAAGGAAGCTGAACCGGGAATAGCCCTTATCATATACAAACAGTCAAAGGAAAACACGGTAGATGTTTCAAAGAGAGTTATTGAGAAGATGAACCAGTTAAATAAACAGCTTCCTGCCGGAGTAAGACTTGATATTAACTACGATGCTTCCCCCTTTATAGAGAAAAGTGTAAATGATGCATTACATGAGATAATCTTAGGGTCCATACTTACAGCTTTGATGGTTTTCCTATTCTTAGGAAGTTTTAGAATGACATTTATTCCAGCTATGGCTATTCCAGTTTCTATACTTGGTACTATAGCTTTTCTATTTTTCTTTGGACAGAGTTTAAACACATTTACACTCCTTGGATTAGCTGTTGCCGTAGGACTTGTTATAGACGATGCTATAGTTGTTATGGAGAGTATATACAGAAGAAATGAGGAGGGTTTAAGGGGTTTAGAGGCTGCAGAGAAAGGAACAAAAACGGTTATATTTGCCTTACTTGCATCAACATCATCACTTATAGCCATATTTGTCCCTGTTTTATTTGTAAAGAGTGTTTTAGGAAAGTTTTTCTTTGGTTTTGCTTTTACGTTGATTGTTGCTATAGCAATATCCTACATTGTTTCTCTAAGTTTTACACCTATGATATCTGCAAGGTTAGTTAAGGTAGGTGAAAAAAATATCTTTCAAAAGATTTATGATAAGTTTGAATCTCTCTTTGATGTTGCTTTAAGATGGTCTTTAAACAATAAATTAATAGTTTTAGCTTTATCATTCATTACGGTTATAATAGGATTTAAACTTGCATCTATCACACCTAAAGAGTTTACACCTATCGTTGATGAGGGAAGATTTTTAATTAGATTTGAAACTCCAACAGGTTCATCTTTTGATTACGTAGATAGAAAGGTAAAGGAGCTTGAAAAGATAGTAGAGAAAAATCCATATGTATTAAGATATGGTGTAGCTTTCGGTGAAGGTATAGCAGGAAGACCGGAGGTAAACGGAGGAATATTCTTCATCACTTTAAAAGATAGAAGCACCGGAAGACCCCATCAAAAAGAAATAATGGATATGTTCAGAAAGGAGTTTAGAAAAGTTTCAGATGTTAGGGCTATAATTGATATACCATCTGCCGTTGGACCAAGAGCTGGAAGGTCAGCAGATATTATGTACGTAATAAGGGGACCTGACATAAATGAGCTTGCAAAAATATCTTCCACCATAGAATCAAAATTAAAACAGATACCGGGATATACAGATGTAGATACAGATTTAAGGATAAACAAACCTGAGATAAAAGTAACCATAGATAAAGATAAATCTTTGAATCTTGGAGTATCTACCGAAGATATAGCAAATACCCTAAACTTCCTGTTTGGAAAGTACAAGATAGGAACTTACGAAAAAGATTCTGAAAGTTATAACTTCTACATAAAAGCAGATAAAAACTTTTTAAGTAGCTTTGACAATCTCTCAAAGATATATGTAAGAGCAAAAGATGGCAATCTTATACCTATATCTTCAGTCATTAATTACGAATTAGGACCTGGATTTAATGTCTTAAACAGATATAACAGACAGTATGCAGTTACTCTCTATGCAAACGTAACAGGAGGTAAATCTGTAGGAGATGCTGTTTCAGAGGTTGAGAGGATAATAAAGGAAAATCTTCCGACAGGATACACCTATGAGATAGGGGGACAGACAAAAGAGTTTAAAAGGTCTTTCTCTTATTTAGGACTTGCTCTTATCGTTGCTATAGTAGCTGTGTATATGATACTTGCCTCACTGTTTGAAAGTTTAGTTCATCCATTTACCGTTTTACTTACACTTCCATTTGCAATATCCGGTGTATTTGGTCTTATACTTCTTACCGGCACAACCTTAAACGTAACATCATACTTTGGTATCATCCTACTTGTAGGGCTAGTAACAAGAGACAGTGTTCTCTTTATAGAGAGGATAATACAGCTTAAAAAGGACGGTTATCAGACAGTTGATGCCATCATGCAAGCAAGAAAAGAGAGATTAAGACCTATACTTATGACTACACTTACCATATTTGCATCACTTTTACCTGTATCATTAGGACTTACAGAAGGTTCCGAGATGAGACAGCCACTTGCAATAGCAGTAATGGGAGGACTTATAACAGCTTTACCTTTAAGTTTGTTTGTAATACCGATATTTTATCTATTAATTGATAAAATCAGAATTAGGAGGGCTTAAAAATGTATGACTTTGAATTTCACAACCCTACAAAAATTATCTTTGGTAGAGGTACACATCACAAAGTAGGTGAAGTTTTAAAAAGTGATGGTATAAAGAAGGTTCTATTTGTATATGGACAGTCTTCTATTAAGAAGACAGGGCTTTACGATGATATTGTAAAATCTCTAACAGAAAGTAGTATAGAGTTTGTAGAGCACCCAGGAG
>JBEULE010000007.1:0-16072 GCA_041287495.1 Hydrogenothermaceae bacterium | reverse complement strand
TAGGTGAAGTTTTAAAAAGTGATGGTATAAAGAAGGTTCTATTTGTATATGGACAGTCTTCTATTAAGAAGACAGGGCTTTACGATGATATTGTAAAATCTCTAACAGAAAGTAGTATAGAGTTTGTAGAGCACCCAGGAGTAAAGCCAAATCCAGTTTTATCTCACACACGGGAAGGTATAGAGAAAGCCAAAAAATACAATGTAGATGCTATCCTGTCAGTAGGAGGTGGGTCTGTCCTTGATGAAGGTAAAGCCATAGCTGTTGGGGCTGTAAGTGATGTTGATGTATGGGAATATTTCTTAGGAAATAAAGAGATAACAAAGGCATTACCTAACTACACAGTTTTAACCTTAGCTGCAACCGGAAGTGAGATGAACGGCTATGCAGTTATAACAAATGAAGAAACACAGGAAAAACTTTCAATAGGGTCAATACATACATTCCCAAAAGTTTCTATACTGAATCCGGAGCTTACATTAACAGTTCCAACTTCATATCAAGCTTATGCCTCTGTTGATGCAATAGCACACGTTATAGAGTGGTACTTTACATGTTCTATCTGTCCTAACATATCAAATCTGCTTGTTGAGTCAGTGGTACAATCAGTTATAGAAACAACAAGGAGAATCTTAAAAAACCCTAATGATTACAATGTAAGAGCAGAATTTATGTGGACTGCCACTTTGGCACTAAACGGAATAACAAGACCAGGATATAAAGATGGAATATATATAAACCATATGATAGCCCACTCTTTAGGAGCCCTTTACGATTTACCACATGGAGCTTGTCTATCTATTGTAATTCCAGCATGGATGTGGTGGTATAAAGATAAAAATCCTTCCCAATTTGAGAGATTTGCAAAACGTATTTTTAATCTAAACTCAAAAGAGGAAGGTATAAAAGCCCTTAAAAACTTCTTTAAAGAGATAGGTGCTCCTGTATCTCTACAAGATGGTGGTATTGATTCTTCTGACATAGACAAGATAGCCAACCATGTTTATAATACTACAGCAAAAATATGGGGATTAGATAAGATATACACTCCGGATAAATTAAAAGAGATTCTATACTTAGCTCTAAGGAATAATACAGAATGAGTTTACACACAAGAGATAGACTTTTAGAGGCAGCAAAACAGCTCTTTTCAGAGAAAGGTTATCATGAGACAAGAGTGTCTGATATTGTAAGTAAAGCTGAGGTAGCTCAGGGGACTTTTTATATCTATTTCAAAAGTAAAGAAGATATATTCCTTCAACTTATAAAAAAAATCCATAAAGAACTTTTAGACAAACTCTCTAAATACAAAGAAGTTTCAGAAGAACCACAAACTGTGTTAGGTATGGTTGTTGATGAGTTTTTGGAAGAAGTTTATAAAAACAGAGAGTTATCCCAGATATTCTTCGGACAGTTGTTAGGTATAAATGAAGAGTTTAGACAGCTTTATATAAAAAAGATATCAGACATTCAACAGATTTTAAAAGATATCTTAAGTAAATTTTACGACCAAGAGACCTCTGCTGTTTTATCTACGCTTGTATTAGGATTTTTAAGACAGCTATTTTTTAACTGTTTGATAGAGAAAAATTTAACTTTAGAACAGATGAAAAAGAAAGCTTCTACAGTGTTAGATATAATAAATAGAGGAGTTTATCCGGAGGTAAAAAAATTTTGAAAAGATTAATTTTTATATTATTCTTTTTTTCATTTGCAAGAGCTTTAACTGTTGAGGAAGCTGTCAATAAAGCTATCCAAAATAATCCAGAGTTACAATCTCTAAAACAGCAGGTAAAGTCAGCAGAGTTTGGACTTAAAGCAGATGAAAATCTCTACTTTCCAACCTTCTTCTTAAAAGCTTCACAGCAGTATTACGGTAAAACTCCGATGACATCCATACCAAACTTTCCTTTATCTTTCAAACAGTCAAACCAAAATTTTTTAACCTTTGATATAGGTTTAAATCAAACTATTTACTCCGGTGGTCAGGTTACATCAAAAATAGAAGCTTCAAAACACAACCTTCAAGGAACTTTATACCTTTATAGAGAGAAAGAAAACCAGTTAAAAGCAGATGTAATAAAAGCTTACATAGATGTATTTATAACAGCATCTTTGATAGATGTATACAAAAAGGAGCTTCAATCTATAGAATCTCTATATAAGCAGGCAGAGGGATTTTTCCAAGAGGGACTTATCACAAAGGTAGACCTTCTCCAAACAAAAGTGAGACTTGCAGAAGTCCGTAAAAATCTAACAGAGGCACAAGGTAATCACATAATAGCCCTATCAAGACTTTCTCAGCTTATAGGAGAAGATATAAAAGATGAAAATTTCCAGCCTGTTAAGATAGATATCCCAGAGAACCTAAATATAGAAGAACTGTTAAAAAAAGAAAATAGACCAATAGTAGCTTACTACAAAGAAAATATAAAACAGTTAGAAAAGTTAGAGAAGATAGAATCAGCAGAATTTCTGCCAAAAGTATTTATACAAGGTGAGTATATATACACAAAACAAAGTCCCTACCTATACCCAAAAGGTAATCTACTACTTACATTGGGAGTTGCTATACAGTTTCAAGGAATAACTCCTTACTACAAAACATTACAAGCAAAATCAAACACCTCAAAGTTAAGGTATGACCTACAAGATATAAAAGAGAAGATAAAACTTGAGATAAAAACGGCATACCAAAACTTCCAAACTGCAAAAGAAAATTACAGAGTTTCAGTAGAGAACCTTCAATATGCCCAAGAGTATTTTGAACTTGTAAAAGAGCAGTATGCAAATCAGCTTGCTACAAATACAGATTTACTGAACGCAGAAAGTGCCCTAACAAGAGCCTTAGAGAGTAAAGAGATAAACTACTACAATCTACTAAAATCTTATATAGACATTAAAAAAGCAGTAGGAGAGAATCTTTAATGGATAGAAAAAAGAAGATAGGATTAACTGTTTTAATATTAATAATTTTAGGATTTTCTATAGTAGCTGCAAAATGGATATATCATAGAATGCACTACATTACATCGGATGCTGTGTTTGTAGAGACAGAATATCTATCAGAGGTAGGATTTAACAGAGTATCTGGCAAAATAATACAGCTTTACAAAAAAGAGGGAGATACCGTAAAAACAAATGAAGAGATAGCAAAGATAGACGATACAGATTATAAACTACAGCTTCAGGCTCTTGAAAAAAAGATAGAAGCCCTAAACTTTCAAAAAAATCAGCTTGAAAATCAGTTAAACAGGATTGAGAGGGAGACATCTATAAATGAGGATATACAAAATCTGACCACAAAAGAGATGGAAAAGAAGATAGAGAGTCTTACAGCCCAGTTAAAAGAGATAGAAGCTCAGCTAAAATTAGCAAAGAAAGATGAAGAAAGATATAGAAATTTACTTGAAAAAGGTTTGATACCAAAGAGAAAGTATGAAGAGGTAAAAACAAACCTTGAAGTCCTTGAAAATCAAAAAGTAGTTATAGAGAAAAATATATCAGAACTTAAACTTTCAAAAAACAAGGCTATAAAGTCAGTTGAGTATGCAAAAGTACAGAGAGAGATAACATCTGAGATAGAGGACCAGATAAAGTCATTACAAAGTCAGATAGAATCTCTTCAAAAAGAAAAGGAAGACCTGTTAAACCAGATAAACTACACCACATTAAAATCTCCTTACGATGGAGTTGTAGCAAAGAAATTTGTCTCAATCGGAGATGTGGTTAAAGCTGGACAGCCTATCTATGCAATAGTAAAAAATAACAGCTTTTATATAAAAGTTTTACTTGAAGAGACGAAACTTCAAGGACTGAAAGTAGGAAATAAAGCTTACATAAAACTTGATGCTTATCCGGATAAAACTTTTGAAGGAGTTGTTGAAAGTATAGACATAGCATCAGCAGCAAAGTTTGCCTTAGTTCCAAGAGATATATCAGCCGGAGAGTTTACAAAGTTAGCCCAGAGAATTCCGGTAAAAATAAGGATAACAAAAGGTGATATATCTCTACTCAGGGTAGGTTTAAGTGGAGAAGTAGATATAGAAAAGAGTAACTAATATGGAAAAGCCAATATACGAGAGGATAACAAACTTAGAGAGAGGATTAATAACATTTATAGTTATGACCGGGGCCTTTATGGCTATCTTAGACACTACCATTGTTGATATAGTTGTGCCTAAGATGATGGGACCTCTACAGACAGACCTATACGGAGTCCAGTGGGTTATAACTGCTTACATGATAGCCTCTGCTGTTATGCTTATACTTTCTGAATGGCTTGATAAAGTGATAGGTTTAAGAAATGTGTTTATATCCGGGGTTGTTTTATTTACAGTATCATCATTTTTTTGCGGACAAGCTGAAAATATAGACTGGATGATTGTATCAAGGGTGTTTCAAGGTGTAGGAGAAGCCTTTATAATGGCAACAGCCCAGACGATACTTTTCTCTGTTTATCCACAGGAGAAGAAAGGTCTTGCAATGGGAATCTTTGGACTTGGAGTTAGCTTTGCCCCTGCCCTTGGACCTACATTGGGAGGCTATATAACAGAATATTTAGAGTGGAGATGGGTTTTTTATATAAACATTCCAGTAGGTGTACTTACAACAACCCTTGCCATCTTCTATCTTCCAGAAACAAGTATGATAAGAGAAAAAGCAAAACTAAACTTCGTATCTTACTTCTTTCTATCTGCGTTTACTATTTCACTTTTGATACTTCTATCAAAAGGACAGCAGCTTGGCTGGTTTATGTCTGACTTTATAGTTTATCTGACAATAATATCCGTTCTATCTTTCCTACTTTATCTTATATCCGAGATTATATCAAAAGAACCTTTGATAGATTTTAGAATATTCCTAATAAAAGAGTATTTTGTTGGTTTTTCTGTATTTTTCCTACTTCTTGGTTTTTCTATGTATCAGATTTTTTATCTCTTACCACTTTACTATGAGAATCTAAAAGGTATCCCTACCTTTGAAGCTGGACTTCATATATTGGCTTTTGCTATCTTTATAGCCATCTTCTCTCCGATAGCCGGTATACTGTCAGACAAATGGAGTGAAAAGTATGTTTTATACATAGCTACCGTTTTATACATTATAACATCAATCTTTATAATACCAAATCTTAATTACTACACACCTTCAACAAAAGCAGCTTTACTTACAGTCCCCCTTGGAGTATCTATGGGAATGTTTTTTGCTCCAGTTACCACACTTGCACTTAGAAAACTTGGACCAAAAACATCATTAGGAACTGGACTTATGCATTACGGAAGATTTGTAGGAGGCTCTTTTGGAACAGCAATAGCCACAAACGACCTTTATAGACACCAATGGGAACATTTTGAAGGTATAAACGCAATGCAAAACTACAGTTATGTTCAACAGTTTTTAGAAAAAGTAAAGGAATATATGGTAGGTGTGCCAGAAAATATAATAGACCAAAAAGCCAAAGCTTTAATCTATTCAGTTGAGTATCTACAGAGTTTAAACTTTTCTTTCCAAGATACATTCTTTATAGCCGGACTTTTTGGTTTATTGGGCTCCCTTCCAGTTTTTTACCTCATAGTAGAATCTCTCCGTAATACCAAAAAGGAGCAGGTAGAGAGGCAGTAAAGCATCCCAGAACCCAGAAAATAGAGAACCGACAAATATAGCTCCAATCATAAGTAAAGAAGGAGCAAGTAGAATATCTTCAACTGAGTTAAAAGATATTCTCAAAAGGAAGTCAAAATAAGATCCCATCATCCACAAAATACCAAAAAGTCCAACAGCCCCCCTTATTATGAATTCAGATATAAAGATAGTTGATTCATAATCACTGCCGTTAAATGCCTTTGGCTGTAATCTATTTCCACACCCGACACCGTGACCAAACAGAATATTAAAGTAATTCCCTTCCCTAAAATCCCTTTTAATAACCTCTAAACCTTCATTGAAAAGCCTCCATCTTCCACTTACAATTGTATTGGCAGTTTCATCTGTAAGTCGTGTATTCCCAGATAAAACATCATAAAAGGTCTTAAACCGACTGTCTTTATTAACAAAATAAAAACCAAAACCTAACGATAGAGTAAAAAAAGTTAAAGCTGTAAGAACAATGATTTTCTTTGAAAGAAGATATCTATATATAAAGACCATAAAAATTAGAACCACACTGAATCCCATGATAGAGTTTCTCCTTGCAGAAAGCAACACAAGTCCAACAAAAATCAAGAAAGTGATGAAGTAAATATACTTTTTAAAACTTTTATTCTTAAAGTGGTAAAAAGACATACTTAAAGAAGCCAAGGCAAAGAAAGAAAACCACATTCCCATCTCAAATGGACCACCCCAAAGCATACCATACTCATTTAAGACAAAGTATTTATACAGAGCAACAGGAGCCAAAAACAGACCTATAAACACAAGTAGAACATTTAACTTCCGGAAAAATTTATAATCTACATAAAACCTGTCTTTTAAAAGATATATAAAAGGAAAGATAGCCTGCTCAACAGCCTTTGATACAGACCCATACATAGAAGTTGTAAGTAAAGTTGCAAAGGAATAAAGAGATAAAGGCTTTAAAACAACACCTTTTAAAGATAACTCTCTCTTAACTAAACCGTATAGAGTAACCATTAACAGAATTCCAACAAAAATCTCAAATACAGAGATAGAGACAAACGCCGATAAAACAACTAAAAATAAAACAGAGTTTTTAGTTTTCTCCCTATTCATCTAATTCTCCATTATAAAATTTGTTATAATTATAACAAAAACGTTTCAATTAGGAGCTTCTAGATGAAAATCTGTGTTGTAGGGCTTGGGTATAGGAATATCCTCAAAAGATTGTCTCTTTTGGGATTAATAAAATCCACTACTTCGAAAAAGAAAGTTCTCAATATATTTATAAAAAGATATATTGAGAGACTAAAAGGGTGTAATAGTGCTCCCTTGGAAGTTCTTTAAGCCAATCCATATTTTAAGGACTTCCTAAACCCTATGAGTGTTGGAATAAATTTCTATTTAAGGGGGAACTATATTAGAGATTGTGAACAAATATGAATAAACTGAAAATAATGTTATATGTAAATAATTTAGGAAGAAAGTCTGTAAATGGAACAGCAATCACTTTACTAGCAAAGAATTTAACTGATTTTTTATCTAAAAGTGGACATGATGTTTTGATAGTTGGTAATAAAGATATAGTAGAAGAAGAGATAAATGTTCCATTTTTGGCTTTAAAAAATGGTAATAAAAGTGGAGATATATATTACGCCAAAAGATTAAGTGAAGTAATAAGATATTATAAACCGGATGTAATCCACGCATTTATGAGACCAATGTCAACCAATTTAGCACTCAGCACGCTTTTTGGTAAAAATTTAGATTCAGTTTATATAGGAAGTATTCATAATGCAAACAACTTTTTATCTTATAATAAATTTTATCATTTATCCTACAGATTTTTAATGAAAAAAATTCTAAGTAAATTAGATTGGATAACGGCACCATCTCAAGCTATATTAAATGATGTTAAAAAAGCATATTTTTTGCCGGAAGAAAAGTTAGAAATCTTACCAAATTTTATAAATTTTGATAAAATTTCACAACTAGCACAAGAAGAAATAGAAGAAGATATACCGGAAGAATATATATTAAACATAGGCAGATTAGATTATCAAAAGAATCACATTTTACTCATAAAAACATTCAAAAAGATTGTAGAAGAATTTCCTGATGAAAAACTTCTAATAGTAGGAGATGGAGAATTACGACCACAATTAGAAGAACTTGTAAAACAGCTTTCTTTAGAAAAGAATGTATTTTTAATAGGATATAAAAATAATCCATGGAAATACTATAAGAAAGCAAAACTGTTTGTATTAACATCTCGGTTTGAAGGTTTACCTTTAGTATTGATAGAGTCTCTATACTTTAAAGTTCCTATAATCTCTTTTGATATAGAACCTTCAAAAGAGTTGACGGAAGGTGGGAAATATGGTATCTTAGTAAAGTCTTTTGATGAGGGAGCACTACATACCACTATACTAAATTTTTTAAGAGGTAATTTTCCTGTGGAAAGTTTAAAAGAAGAGGGATATAAGAAAGCTTTAGAGTTTTCTCTAGAAAATTATGTAAATCATTTATTAAGATTAATTAATAAAGAAAATATTTAAAAATGCTTAAATATACTTCCAAAATTTTTACAATAACATTTTTAACCGGAATAACTAAAGTATTTGCCGTTGACAATCTTTTCATACCTTTAAATGATTTTAATTTTTATAATTACAATCTAAATCTATCAAATTTATCATCACTAGGAACAACTACTTTAAAACCTTTTACATGTGAAAAAGCAAAAGTATTCTTAAATAAAGAGATAAATTATTGTAAAGATCCTAAGTTTATTAAAAGAGTTTATGAAGACATATACTACACATCTTTTGAAAATACATTTTCAATAATTCCGGAATATACAGCTTTAAAATTAGCAAAAGGTTTCAATAACTTTTCAACATTGGAAGGAGATTTTTCATTACATGATGTTTTAAATTTCCAATATCAGCTGAGATATTCTAATAACAGTAAAACAAATGAAGTTAATTTATTTAAAGCTACATTTTCTTTAAAATTAGATAACACTATCTTAACTTTTGGAAAAGACAATATAAAAGTAGGTCCGTCAAAATATGGAAATTTGTTATCAGCAGTTAACCCCCCTTACTATCAGATAAGGATACAGAATCTTAAACCATTAGAATTCCATGGTTTGTGGGATTGGTTGTTTATGTATGGCTATCTCAAAGAAGATAGATTAGATCACTCTAATCCAAGTTTGTTCTTTTTAAGATTGGATTATAAACCGAACGAACTATTAGAAATTGGTATTAACAGGATGATACTTTTTGGAGGAGAAGGTAGACCTACTTATAAATTTTACGAATACCCAAAAGTTTTTATAGGAACAAATGAAACAACAGGAAATAGGTTTGATAACGATTCTTATCTTGGTTATGATATAAAATTAAACATACCAATTGATAAAGTAGATACATTCCAGATCTATTATGAAAACAATGCAACAGACTTGGAATCTCCCCTAAAAAAAGGAGACCCTAAAAAACTTTATTTTCCATTATTAATAGTAAAATTTCATGATAACGCTCATACATTAGGTTTAAGAGTTAAAAAAGATAAATATTACTTAAATTGGGAATACACTTCCACCGGAAAAACTATGTATATAAATCACAACTATCCATACGAGGGACTATCCTATAAAGGATTTATACTTGGATATCCTTATGGTAGGAGTGTTGTTCATTCTTTTATAGAATTTGGGATAATAGAAAATGAATTTTCAAATTTCTTTGAGATAGGATATTTAAAGCAACCTGTAGATATAAATACAAATATAGGATTGAAAGATTATTACTTTAAATATAGGTTAATATGGGCTTACAACAAGAAAGTCTCTTTATCTCCTTATATTAAGATAGATAAGTTTGTAAATTACAATTTATCATACTTAGCTAACCAATTTGATATAATACCCGGAAATAAAACTGCAATAACTACAGGAGTTTCAATATTATGGAATTTTTAATTTTAGTGGAGGTTTTCTTACATGGGTAAATTTCATACTAAACGTATTTTGTATTCAATATTACTGTTTCTCAGTGTAATATCCTTCTCTTTTGCAGAAAATATGGATCAGTTACTAAAAAATCAAGAAAATATGAATCAGTTACTAAAAAATCAAGAAAATATGAATCAGTTACTAAAAAATCAAGAAAATATTAAAGAACAGGAAAGGACAGAATTAGAAGAACAATCTCAACAAAAAGAAACAGAAGAAAAAGTTCAAACCAAACTACAGCAGAAAGCATTCCTAACAGAAGAGTCAGAGATAGAGATAAATATAAACAAACTTTACAAAGATATACTAAAAGATAAAAAATTAAAACAGTTTGGTTACGACTTCTTTAAAAGAACGACAAAAACAGTTTCTCCTGTAGGAGATGATTATGTGCTTGGTCCGGGAGATAAATTAAAGATATACCTCTGGGGAGATCCTGTAGATATTATGGCTATAAACAGAGAGTTTACAGTTGAAGTTTCCAGAGATGGGACGGGATATGTGCCTAACATTGGTCAGTTAACTTTATCAGGTTTATCTATAAGAGATCTAAAAAACATATTACAAAAAAAATATGGGGACAAATTTAAAAACTTGAAGGTTGATATTACTCTTGAAAAGTTAAGAAGTTTTAATGTTTATGTAACCGGATTTGTAAGAGAACCGGGTATGATTACAGTAAATTCTCTTGATACTGTTATTGATGCTCTGTATATTGCAGGTGGAGTTTCAAAAACAGGTTCTTTAAGAAAGATACAGCTCAAAAGGAAAGAAGATAGCCAATTAAAGATTTATAACATAGACCTTTACAGTCTGTTTATAGAAGGTAATCCGGTAGATATTAAACTTAGAGATGGAGATGTTATATATGTTCCTCCCATTGGTGATGTTGTAGCTATATTTGGAGATATTAAAAGACCTGCTATATATGAATTGAAAGATGAGAGAGAGTTAAAAAATGTGATAAATTTTGCCGGCGGATTTAATGCTTCGGTAAATGATTCTTTTGTAAGAATATCAAGATTTGCAAAAGATGGTGTTGAGATTTTTGAAGGAGATTTAACAGATAAAGAATTTTTAAAAACAAAAATAGTTAACGGTGATTTTATATTTTTTGGCAGAAAACCGGATATTATCCAAAATGCCATAACTATATCAGGTGAAGTTTACTATCCGGGTATCTATTCTATAAATGACACAAAAACATTGAAAGAAATTTTATTAAAAGCAAAACCAAAACCTAACGCTTTATATGGTAGAGTTATAAGAGAAGATAAAAATCAGTTAGACTTTGTAATTGAAGATATTTTAAAAGATAAAAGAAATATAGATCTAAAAGCTTTAGACAAAATAGAGATATACAATAAGTTTTTTGTTGAACCGGTATATGTATCCGGAGAGATAGATAATCCTAAAACCATACCATATTATGAAGATCTAACACTTATAGAGGCTTTGAGAAGCGTAAAATTTAAATATCCTCTAAGAGAATTAAAAGCTATAATAATAAGAAATAATATGAATTTCATCACTGTTTATCTTTATGATCTTCTAAATAGATTTGACCAAACAAAAGACATCAAACTCTACCCCGGAGATGTAGTTATAATTCAAAAAACATTTAGAACAGAAAAAGCCCCATCCGTAACTGTCTTAGGAGAAGTGAAAAACCCGGGTAAATATGAAATAACAGAAGGAGAGACTATTGCAGATATTATAGCTAAAGCTGGAGGATATACAGAATCAGCTTACCCTCAAGCTTTAATTTTTATAAGAGAGTCTGCTAAAAAATTACAGAAAGAAAAATTAGAAATAACTATAATAACCTTAGAAGAGCAGTTTATTAAATCATCAAAAGAAGTATCTTTTTCAAACGAAGAAGAAAAACAGATTGCAATGCTTGCTATACAAGAGCAGAAAAATCTTTTACAGATACTAAAAAAGAAAGCAGAGCTTGGGATTGGAAGGATAGCTCTTGATATACCCGCAACTTTAATGGAATTAAAAAATTCTAATCAAAATATAGCTCTTGAAGATGGTGACACCATCATAGTTCCTCAAAGACCAAATTATGTCCTTGTTATTGGAGATGTCTACAATCAAATATCTTTACCTTATATAAAAGGTTATAAACTTAAAGATTACTTAGCGATGGTAGGTGGTGTTGGTAAAAATGCAGATAAGAAAGATATCTATGTTATAAAAGCTAATGGTAGAGTAGTTTCCGGACAGTCTTTCTCAAGAGGATTTTTACTTTGGTCAGGTATAGAAGATTATGAGCCTTCACAGGGAGATACAATAGTGGTTCCAACAGAATTAAAGATACCTATAGCATGGAGATCAACCATAAAAGATGTTGTTCAGATAATATTCCAGTCAATATCAACAGCAGTTCTTGCTAAGAGGTTGTAAAATGGAAGAAAAAAATGTAAATCAGCATAATACTTCTTATCAGGAAGAGGAGATAGACCTTTTTGAATTTTGGCAAACAATATGGGATAACAGAAAATTTATAGCTATTTTTGTCTTTGTTATAACACTTTTAACAGCAATACTTTCATTTATACTTCCAAAAACTTATACATCTAAAGCAACTTTGGTACCTATATCTAAAAGCAGTTCTGGAGGAGGTTTATCTGCCCTTGCCTATTTAGCTGGATTACCAATATCCACAGATCAAAATCAAGCAAATGTTAAAGCTGTTTTAGATAGTTTAACTTTAAGGGAAAAGGTTATAAAAGATCTAAATCTTATTGATGAAATACTTAAGGATTCAAAGTCTAAGTACAAATATCCTACAGAGGTTGCTGCAGAAAAAATAAAAGAAAATATAAAAACTAATATAGATCTAAAAGAGGGAGTAATAACTTTAGAAGTTGATTGGAAAGATCCTGAAAAAGCTCAGAAAATAGCTCAATCTGTAATAAATAATCTAAGACTGATACTAAATGAAAAAGCTTTTAGTGTTGCTAAGATGAATAGAATATTCTATGAAGACCAACTTGAAAAAACCAAAAATCAGCTTAAAGAAGCAATGGATAAACTCAATAAGTTTCAGGAAGAAAAACAGGTTTTGATGCCAGATACACAACTTCAAAGTCAATTAAACCTCTATGCATCTTTAATTTCAGAAAAATTACAACTTGAAGCAAAGATAAATTCACTGTCAAACATCTTCACTCGGGATCATCCTGAAATTAAGGAAGCGTATTCCAGATTGGCATACATTAATCAAAAATTATCAGAGATAGAAGGTAAGATAAATACAGATTCACCCTTATCAATTGAAAAAACTATGAAAGCTTTACCTGACTATATGACTATATATATGAAGGTTCAGCAACTCAAAGCAAAGTATGAGGTATTAGCAAAACTTTTAGAACAAGCAAGGATGGATGAATTGAAAGAGAATCTTTATGTTGAAGTGATAGATTATCCTACATATCCAGAGAAACCTTCAAAACCAAAGAAAAAGTTAATAGTAGCTGTTGCTTTTATTAGTAGTCTTTTCCTTGCAATATTTATAGTGCTTATCAGAGAAGCTATAAAGAGGAGAAAACAAACTTCCTCTTAATATGCTATTAATATAAGTTTTATTTTGAATTTACGGAGGTAATATGAAAATCTGTGTTGTAGGGCTTGGGTATGTGGGATTACCTTTGGCTGTTTTGTTTGCTTCAAAGTATGAGGTTATAGGGTTTGATATTAATCCTCAGAGGATAAGAGAGTTAAGAGAAGGATATGACCGGACAAAAGAAGTTGAAACTGAAAAATTAAAATCTGTAAATATACATTATACTGATAATCCGGAGGATATTTCAAAAGCAGATATCGTGATAGTAACAGTTCCAACACCTATAGATGAACATAATATTCCGGATTTAAGACCTATCATCTCTGCTTCAAAGACAGTTGGAAAATATATGAAAAAAGGTGTGATAGTTGTTTATGAATCTACCGTTTATCCGGGACTTACGGAAGAAGAGTGTGTGCCTATATTGGAAAAAGAAAGTGGGATGAAGTGGAAAGAGGACTTTTTTGTAGGATACTCTCCAGAAAGGGTTAATCCAGGAGATAAGGATCATACAATAGATAAAATAAAAAAAGTAGTAGCCGGAGACACACCAAAAACCACAGAAATACTTGCCAAGCTTTATGGAAGTGTAATAACAGCCGGTATACATATAGCTCCGGATATAAAAACAGCAGAAGCTGCAAAGGTCATAGAAAACACACAAAGGGACATAAACATCGCACTTATGAATGAACTTTCCATAATATTTAACAAAATGGGAATAGATACAAAATCAGTTTTAGAAGCAGCATCTACAAAGTGGAACTTTTTAAGATTTGAACCGGGGCTAGTAGGTGGACATTGTCAGATAGGAACAGAGTTTATAACTGTAAAAGATTCAGAAAGTGTATATGAAAGCACTTTTGAAGAGCTTATAGATAAAAAACTTAAAATAAAAAAAGTAATTAACTTCCATGGAACACAGCTTATATTTCCTGAGGAAGATATAGAAGTTTTAACATTTGACCCTATATCAGAAACTTTTAATTTCAAACCGGTGAGAGTCTTTACAAAAAGAAAGTATAACAAACTCATTCAAGTAAAGCTAAGTTCCGGACAAACAATCACAGTTTCAGACAAACATCCATTTATATATAAAAATAATGATATTTACGATGTAAAACTTGCAAATCAGCTTAGTTATGAAGATAAAATTCCTCTTATATCAAAACTTCCAACTCTATACCAACAAGAAAAAATCAATCTTATAGATTTAGTTTTATGTAGTGATTTTAAAGATACATTAAGAATAAAACCTAAAGATAAAAATTGGAAAGATTTTGAAGCTATTAAACCTTATATAACAAAAAATTTCTTAGGCAAAAAAGTAAATAACTTTTTCTACAATAACTACCTTCCACTTTCAGAATATCTTAAAATAAGAGATAAATTTATAGATAATTACAATGAAGAAGATTTGGAAATCGTTTCCGGAAGAGGTCCTTCTTTTGGAAAAGTTCCAGCTGTTTTTAAAGTTGATCAAAATTTTGCAAGATTTATAGGATACTATCTTTCAGAAGGCTGTTTAACTGAAGATAAAAAGTCTATCAGAGTAAAATTGACGATAAATGTGGAAGAGAAAGAGATTCTAAAAGATATAACAGATATACTTAAAGGTTGGAATATATCTTACTCTCTATACAAAGATAAAAAGTTGAAAAGCTTAATAATTAAAGTATCAAATAAAGTTTTTGGTTATATGCTTAAAAAGTTAGATGTAGGGAAAAATAGTTATGATGCTAAAATTCCTGCTATCATTATGTATAATACAGACAATATAAGATTGGAAACATTAAAAGGGCTTTTTAGAGGAGATTCCGGAGTATCTATAACTAAAAGTAAAAGAGATGTAAAAGTAAGCTATTTTATAACATCTAAAGTACTTTATCATCAACTATCACTACTTCTTTTAAATTTTGGTATATTTTACAATCATCAGAAAAGAGAAGGTCTTTTGGAAATCAGTTCAAAATCTTCTTTAATAAAGATTAAAGATCTTCTAATTGATAGCAAAAAGAGAAAACTTGAAGATATACTTTCAGTAAAGAAAGAGGGAGTTAATAGGTTATATAGAGAGGAAGATGGATTTTATCTAACAAAAGTTAAAGATATAAAAAATATTCAGGAAGATAGATATATCTATTCATTAGAACTACCTTCTACAAAAAATTATGTAACTTCTTTCGGAGTGATAACCCATAACTGTATCGGAGTTGACCCTTACTATCTTACATTTAAAGCGCAGGCTGTTGGACATCATCCGGAAGTTATACTTGCTGGAAGAAGGATAAACGACTATATGGGTAAGTATGTAGCAGAAATGACTGTAAAAAAACTTATAAAGGCAGGTAAAGCAGTTAAAGGAAGTAAGGTGTTAATTCTTGGACTTACATTTAAAGAGAATATATCAGATATAAGAAACACAAAAGTCATAGATATTTATAAGGAACTTAAAGAGTATGGAGTAGAAGTTTTTATAAACGACCCATTTGCATACCCAGAAGAAGTAAAACACGAATACAACATAGACCTGCTTACTGATATAGAATCACAAAAACCTTACGATGCGGTAATTGTGGCCGTCAAACACAGGCCATTTATAGAAGAGATGGACTTTAAAAAGTATAAAGGAATTATGAACACCAATCCAGTATTGATAGATGTAAAAGGAATTTACAACAAAGAAAAAGCAGAAAAAGAGGGCTTTATCTATTGGAGATTATAATTAATAAAAAAAGTTTATCTATCCAGCATATCAGCATGAATTTAACTTTTCTGCAAAAAAACTTTGCTGGTCTGTGATAAGTAATGATAAAATATGTAGAGAGCTTGGAATGAAGATAAAGGAATGGAAAGAG
>JBEULE010000006.1:0-3120 GCA_041287495.1 Hydrogenothermaceae bacterium | reverse complement strand
AGTAAGCATATCAAGTCCAAGCTCTTCTGCAAGTGCAAGATTTCTTGCATTTATTGTGAGTGATAAAAACTCATCTTTCTCCTGAACTGCTCCGGCACCGCAACATGTAGCAGCTTCAAGTTCTATAAGTTCCATTCCAAGTTTCTCTGCTACTAACTTTGTTGAGTCATATAACTCTGGAGCAACTCCTTTTGCAGAACATCCTGTATAAAATGCATATTTTAAAGCCATAGTTATCCTCCTTGTTTTGACTTTCTCTTGTCTTCATAAGGTGTATGAACATCAGATATAAGTTTAATCTTTATATTTTTCTTTACTTCCTTGGCTTTATCCATTATCTTCTTAACTTCATCGTGTCTCTTTACCTTGTGTCCACCGAAGAAGTCGGCTATATTCACTTTTCCCTTAAAG
Source organism: Hydrogenothermaceae bacterium (assembly GCA_041287495.1). Lineage (GTDB taxonomy): Bacteria > Aquificota > Aquificia > Aquificales > Hydrogenothermaceae > JAOABC01. The sequence continues at coordinate 2,709 of JBEULE010000006.1, read as the reverse complement.
AACATTCTTATACCAAATGGTGCTCTCTTGGCAGCTCCAAGGAGTCCTTCCTGTCTCATAGGTAGTAACATCTCGTTTAGAAGTCCTCTGTTATATATATCTTGTTCAAAAATCTCTGCATGTATCTCTCCTGGTGATTTGAAACCTTCTTCTGCAGCTATTATTCTGGTTCTTATTATGTTCTCATAAGGTTGAACCTCTTTTGGGCATCTGGTTGTACATTCCATACATCTGACACACCACTCAAGATTAAAATCTTTTAAAACAGCTTCCAATCTTTCTTTTTTGGCTCCATCTCTTGAATCAGCTATAAATCTATAAGCTTTTGATATCATCATAGGTCCTAAGAAATCTTTGTTTGCTTTTAGGGCATTACAGTCAGACATACATGAGTTACATAGAATACAGTCTGATGCAAAATCTATCTTATGATGATCATAGGGGTCTTGTCTGTACTCTTTTCCATCGGCAGGAGGTGGTTCTTTTGGTATAAACCAAGGTTGTATTTTTTTAAGTTTATCAACAACCCAGTCCATATCATAGATAAGGTCTTTCAGAGGTTTTATATTTCCTGTTGGCTCTATAACGAGAGTATCAGTGTTATACTTTTCAAGCATATGTTTTACCTGAACTTTACAAGCAAGGGTAGCATGTCCGTTTATTCTCACAGCACAGGAACCACATATAGCAGCTCTACAGTTGTACCTAAATGATATAGAAGGATCTTGTTCCTCTTTTGCCTTAAAAAGTGCAGCTAAAACAGTCATTCCCTTCTCAACCGGAAGCTCATAGGTCTGATAGTATGGTTTATCGTCTTTTGTTGGGTCGTATCTAAAAACTTTTAATTTAAACTTTTCCATGGTATCACCTCACTATTAATAGGTTCTTTCTTGTGGTTGATACTTAGTTATCTTAACTTCACTATACTCTACTTTTGGTCCCTCCGGAGTGTAGTATGCAAGGGAGTGCTTTAAGAAGTTTTCGTCATCTCTGTTAGGATAGTCTCTTCTTGCATGGGCTCCTCTACTTTCTTTTCTAAGGACAGCTGTAACAGCTATAGCCTCTGCAAGGTCAAGTAGATATCCAAGTTCTATATAGTTTATTAAAGCTGTGTTAAATATCTTTCCACTATCTCCCGGAGCAAGAAGTTTGTATCTCTCTTTTAACTCTTTTATCTTCTCTATAGCTTCAAGCATAGGCTTTTCTTCTCTAAATATTCCCACTTTATCCCACATTGTTTGAGCCATTTCCATTCTTATGTTGTTTATGTTCTCCTTACTTTCTTTCTTAAGTAAAGCTTCTATCTCTCTTCTTGCTCTCTCTTCTTCTGCTTTTAAATTGAAATTATCTGCAGATTTACTTCTTGCATACTCAACAGCAGCAGCTCCAGCAGGTTTACCGAACACAACAAGGTCAAGAAGTGAGTTTCCACCAAGTCTGTTAGCTCCATGGACTGATACACAGGCACACTCTCCTACGGCAAACACTCCATTAACAGCTGTCATTGATGTTTTATAATCTCTAACATCAATACCTCCCATTGAGTAATGGGCTGTAGGTCTTACCGGAATAGGCTCTTCTATAGGATCAACACCTTCAAAGTCTATACATAGCTGTCTTATCTGAGGAAGTCTCTCTTTTATCTTTTTAGCTCCCAAGTGTCTAAGGTCAAGATGGACATATGCCATCATTCCTTCTCCCCAACCTCTTCCCTCTAAAATTTCGGTTTCTATAGAACGGGCAACTAAATCCCTTGGACCAAGTTCCATCTTTTGTGGAGCATATCTTGCCATAAATCTCTCACCTTTGTTGTTTATAAGATATCCACCTTCACCTCTTGCACCTTCTGTAACAAGAATACCTGTTGATCTAAGTCCTGTAGGGTGAAACTGGACAAACTCCATATCTTTAAGTGGTATTCCGGCTCTATAACATATAGCCATACCATCGCCTGTTGAACCTATTGCATTTGTGTTTCTCACCCAGTAAACTCTCGCATATCCACCTGTTGCAAATATTATAGCTTTTGCCTTTATAGCGTGGACCTCTCCACTTCTTATATCTATGGCTATCACACCTTTTGCTTCGTTGTTATCTATTATGAGTTCTGTAACGAACCACTCATTTAAGAATTCCACATCATTTTTTAAACATTGTTCATAGAGGGTATGAAGTATAACGTGTCCTGTTTTATCTGCTGCATAACAGGTTCTTGGAAATCCTGCTCCACCAAAAGGTCTCTGAGCTATTCTACCATCAGGAAGTCTTGAAAACGGAACACCTAAATGTTCAAGCTCGTATATTCTCTTGGGAGCTTCATAACACATAAACTCAATGGCATCTTGGTCTCCCAAGTAGTCACTACCTTTTATAGTGTCAAATGTATGGACTTCTGGACTGTCTGAAGGGTCAAAGTTGGCCAATGCTGCGTTTATTCCCCCTTGAGCTGCTCCAGTGTGAGATCTTGTAGGATAGACTTTCGTTAATACACCTACTTTAACATCTTTTGCTTTACTTGCTTCAAGTGCTGCCATAAGTCCAGCACCACCAGCTCCAACTATCAACACGTCATAACTAAGCATATTCAGCCTCCTATGGTTAAATAAAACACCGTTTTATTTTATAACAACAGAAAATTATTTTCCATATATTTTTATAGTGAAAATATTACATAATATTCTATATCTTTATTCCAAAGATAACCTCTTT
>JBEULE010000005.1:0-14036 GCA_041287495.1 Hydrogenothermaceae bacterium | reverse complement strand
TTGAGCCAATGACTCACTGCTAAGGTTTTTTAGCAATTTAATTGATTGCTTAATTTGCTTTATCTCTTTCTTTATAGGTTTCTGTTTATAAGTATTATTTTCATTGTTTAACTTATCTTCTTTAGATTTCTGTAGTGTAATCATCTTTTTTTCTTACCACCTTTACCATTTAAAACAATTAATTCTACTCCATATCAAAAAATAAGCACTTTTTAACACTTTTTGTCAACTGTTTTTTTACCTCCTTAATCTTCAAGTGTTGAGATATCTCCAAGTTCTTGTCCTAACTCTCTTGCTCTTAAAACTCTTCTCATTATTTTACCACTTCTTGTTTTAGGTAGTTTGTCAACAAACTCTATCTCATCTGGAACAGCTATAGCTCCTAAAACTTCTCTAACAGTATCTTTTATCTCTTCTATAAGTTTATCTGATGGTATATATCCCTCTTTGAGTATAACAAAGGCTTTTATTGACTCTCCTTTTATCTCGTTTGGTTTTCCTATTACTGCTGCTTCTGCAACAGCCGGATGTTCTACAATAGCTGATTCTACTTCTGCATTTCCTATTCTGTGTCCAGCAACTGACAGTACATCATCTGATCTTCCAAGTATCATTATATAACCTTCTTCGTCTATAGAGGCAAGGTCTCCTGCTGAATAAACATTTCCCGGTATTTCTTTCCAGTATTTTTCATACCTTTCCGGCTCTCCCCAGCATGTTCTTAACATTGAAGGCCAAGGTCTTTTTATCACAAGATGTCCCACTGTATTTGGTGGTAAAGGATTACCTTCTTTATCAACTACAGCAGGTTCAACTCCAAACAGTGGTTTTCCGGCTTTTCCCGGCTTTGTCGGATAACAAGGTAAGGTTGTTATCATATGGGCTCCTGTTTCTGTTTGCCACCATGTGTCAACTACAATAGCTTTTCCTCTTCCTATATTTTTGTAATACCAAAGCCAAGCTTCTGGATTTATAGGTTCACCAACTGAGCCAAGTATCCTGAGAGAAGATAAATCGTATTTTGCAGGTATCTCATCGCCAAATCTCATAAGCATCCTTATTGCTGTTGGAGCTGTGTAAAATACGTTTACTCTATACTTTTGAACATACTCCCACCATATTCCCGGATGAGGATATACAGGAACACCTTCCATAATAACAGAGGTAGTACCATTTGCAAGTGGCCCGTAAACTATATAACTGTGTCCGGTAATCCAACCTATATCTGCAGTACACCAGTAAATTGTGTCCTCTTTTATGTTAAATACAGTTTTTGTTGTAAGATAGGTGTTTACCATGTATCCACCTACTGTATGTAAAACACCTTTAGGTTTCCCGGTGGTTCCAGATGTGTATAATATAAAGAGAGGGTCTTCACTGTCCATAACTTCTGGTTGACATTCGGAAGTAGAGCTATCTATTAACTTTTTAAAATCTACTAAGAAATTGTCAAACTCTTCCTCATCTAAATCTGAATCCCTATCCCAAACTACTATTTTTTTAACAAAATCAAGACTTTTTACAGTTTCTTTCACAACCGGAAGAAGTGGTATTTTTTTACCTCTTCTCTTTGTGTATGTAGCAGTTATAACTACCTTTGCCTTTGCATCATCTATCCTTAACTTTAACGCTCCTTCGCTAAATCCAGCAAAAACAACACTATGTATTGCCCCTATTCTGGCACAGGCAAGCATAGAAGCTATAGCTTCAACTGTATTAGGCATATATATAGATACTCTATCTCCTTTTGACACACCGAGAGATTTTAAGCCGTTTGCTAATCTATTTACAAGCTCAAGAAGCTCTCCGTATGTGTATTTCTTCTCATTTCCTTCTTCATCAACATATATGTATGCAACTTTATTTCTTTTGCCGTTTTTTATATGTCTATCAAGACAGTTGTATGTTATATTTGTCTTTCCGTTTATAAACCATTTTACATAAGGAAAATTCCACTCAAAGATTTCATCCCATTTCTCAAACCAGTGAAGCTCTGAAGCTATCTCAGACCAAAACTCTTCCGGATTTTCAATAGATTTCTTATACATACTCTCATAATCCTTCACTATACACTCTTCTACCAAATCCTTTGGTGGATAAAATTTATCTTCGACAACCAGATGAACTTTTTCAATATTCTCCATCACTATTCCCTCCTTCCTATTTTTACCATTAAATTTAACCATATTAACTCATCTTTTCCAATCTTTTTTTGTAGGATGCATCTACGAAGGATACAAATAGTGGATGGGGACTAAATGGTTTACTTTTAAACTCCGGATGGAATTGACAGGCTATAAACCAACGATGGGATGGAATCTCAATAATCTCCGGAAGATTTTTAGCTTTATATACTCCACTTACAACAAGTCCTTTCTCTTGAAGTATAGGTACATACTTAGGATTAAATTCATAACGATGTCTGTGTCTTTCTGATATTACTTCAGATTTGTATATTGAATAAGCTTTTGTTCCCGGTTTTATATGGCATGTATAGGCTCCCAATCTCATTGTGCCACCTTTTTTCTCCACATCTTTTTGCTCCTGCATTATATCAATAACCGGATGTGGAGTAAAAGGATTAAACTCTGTTGAGTTTGCTCCTTCAAGTCCGGCAACAGATCTTGCAAACTCTATAACCGCTATCTGCATTCCAAGACATATACCAAAGTATGGAATGTTATTCTCTCTTGCAAACTTTGCCGTCAAAATCTTTCCCTCTATACCTCTATCTCCAAATCCACCTGGAACAAGTATTCCATCAAATTTTGATAAAACTTCCTGATAATTTTCTTGGTTTATCTTTTCTGAGTTTATCCAATGTATATTTAATTTTATCTTGTTTGGTATCTGAGCGTGTATGAGAGCTTCATATACACTTTTGTAAGCATCTTTAAGCTCTACATATTTACCAACTATGGCAATATCTACCTGATTCTCAAGTTTTGAGAGTGTGTTTACTATCTTCTTCCATTTTGATAAATCCGGCTCCCTATACTCTATATTGAGATGTTTTGCTATAGCTTTATCAAGTCCTTCCTTCTTAAAATATAGTGGTATCTCATAGATAATATTTAAATCCGGAGCAGAGAATACAGAGTCCTCATCGACATTGGTAAACATTGCAAGTTTCCTTTTTATATCCTTAGGAAGAGGAGTTTCTGCTCTACCTATCAATATATCAGGCTGTATTCCTATTGCCCTTAACTCTTTTACAGAGTGTTGACTTGGTTTTGTCTTTAACTCTCCGGCAACCTTTATATAAGGCACATAGGTAAGGTGTATATAAACTACATTTTCTTTACCTTTCTCTATTCCCATCTGTCTTATTGCTTCTAAAAATGGAAGGCTTTCTATATCTCCTACTGTCCCACCTATCTCTACAAAGGTTATGTCATAACTTTCTGCTACTTTTTCTATAGATTTTTTTATCTCATTTGTAAAGTGAGGTATAACCTGAACTGTTGAACCTAAGAACACTCCTCTTCTCTCTTTTTCAAGAAGATTGTAGTAAAGTTTTCCAGAAGTGGTGTTGTTGTATTTTGTCATAACTGCATTTGTAAATCTCTCGTAATGTCCAAGGTCTAAGTCTGTTTCTGCTCCGTCTTCTGTTACAAAAACCTCACCGTGTTGGTATGGATTCATTGTTCCGGGGTCTATATTTAAGTAAGGGTCAAGTTTCATAAGTGTGATTTTGTATCCCATCGCTTCCAATATTGACCCTATCGCTGCAGAAGTTACTCCTTTACCTAAGGAAGAAAGAACACCTCCGGTGATAAATATATACTTACTCACTTTCAGACCTCTCTATAACTTTATTTTTCCTTTATACTCTTTTTCAATCTCTCTTCTTGTCTCTTTTTCTTTTATTGCTTCTCTCTTTTCATATTTAGCTTTACCTTTTGCAAGAGCTATCTCTACTTTTGCCTTTCCATCTTTGAAGTATACCTGAAGTGGAACTATTGAAAGTCCTTTTTCTTTGACTTTACCCATAAGTCTTAGTATCTCTCTTTTGTGAAGAAGTAATTTTCTCTTTCTGTAAGGGTCATGTCCCCATTTTGCCGCAGGTTTGTATGGTGCTATATAACAGTTATATAGCCAGGCTTCTCCATCCTCTATCATAACAAAGCTGTCCTTTAGATTACAACTTCCTTCCCTTAAAGACTTTACTTCTGACCCGGTTAAAACTATTCCGGCTTCATACTTCTCAATTATTGAATAATCGTGAAACGCTTTTTTGTTGGTTGCTACAACTTTAACACCCATCTATCTCACCGATAAATTTTTAACTGTATCTACTAAAAATTTAACTTTGTCAACTTCCATATCAGGCATTAGCCCGTGTCCTAAGTTAAATATATGTCCAGTATCCTTTCCCCAACTATCTAATATCTTTTTCGCTTGGGATTCTATTACAGAATAATCTGCATACAAAACATATGGGTCAAGATTTCCCTGAACAGATGCTTTTGGATATATCTTTTCCTTTACCTTTGATATATCCACCATCCAATCAACACTATAAACATCTGCATCTGTCTGTATAACATCATCTAAAAATCCACACACACCTTTTGTAAAAAGTATAACCGGTTGTTTATCTCTCTTTAAATTACTGACTATCTTCTTTATAGGATTTAACCCAAACTCCCTATAGCTGGCCGGAGAAAGATGTCCTGCCCAGCTATCAAATATCTGAACTGCATCTGCACCACTTTCTATCTGAAAGTTAAGGTAACCTATCAACATATCAGCAAGTTTATTAACCAATCTTTTAAAATCTTCGGGATGGTTATACATAAACTTTTTTGTTTTTTTAAAATCCTTTGAGCCTCTACCTTCTATCATATAAGCAGCTAATGTAAAGGGAGCACCGCAGAAGCCTATCGTAGGTATCTCATGGGATAGCTCCTGATTTACACCTTTTATAATCTCTCCTACATATCTAACATCTTCTCTATTAAATGGTTTTAATTTATCAATATCTTCTGGAGAGTTGATAGGATTTTCAAATACAGGACCTTCACCTTCTTTAAAGTCAAACTTCATACCTATAGATTCTAAGGGAGTCAGAATATCGGAAAATATTATAGTTGCATCTATATCAAGTATCTTTTTGGGAAGTATGGAAGCCTTTACAGCAAGGTCTACATTTTTATAAAAGTTTTTAAAACTTCCGGCTTTTTCTCTTAACTGTCTATACTCTTTCATATACCTGCCTGCCTGTCTCATTAGCCAGATAGGTGTTCTTTCTACCTGTTCTCTACGGCAGGCTCTTAAAAAGAGATCATTTTTTATCATCGCTTTCTCCTGTCTTCTTTACTGCAAGTTTCAAAATTTTACCGGGTTTAAATAGCACAGTTTTTGAATAGCTTATCCTTTTTTTACCTTTTAGAGGTTTTTTTCTCTTTATAACCTTAAAAGAACCGAGATTCCTTATCTCTATCCTCTCTCCATTTGCAAGTCCATTTATCATAGCTTGAAATATACCATCTACAACCTTTTTTATAGTTTTCTCTTCTAAGTAAGGATACTTTTTCCTTATCTCTCTTACTATATCTGGTTTTTTCATACTAACTCCTCCGGGTCAATGTTCATCTTTTTAAGCTGGGTTAGACATCTATCACACACTTTCTGGCCGTTTCTTCCAACTGACACATCATAAATCCAACATCTTGGACATTTTTCACCATCTGCCTTAGAAACTCCTATTTTAGAATCTTTTACAGACTCTCCTTCAATCACAACATCTGCACTAACATCTTCAGACAACACAACTTGACTTACGGTAAAGAAATACTTTATCCAATCTATTCTCTCTTTAACTAACTGGTAGTATTCAGAAGGTAAAGATAAAATAACTTTTGCTTCGTAAGGATGTCTAACTAAATCTTTTTTCCTTGCTTCCTCAAGGGCTTTTAAAACATCGTCCCTAACTTCAAGAAGTTTATCATAAACCTCTTCTAAATCTCTATCTATAAGAGAGTTATCAGGAAGATTCATAACTTCAAAGTGAATACTCTCTTTTAAAGAGCTGTCTATCTTTCTTACATACTGCCAAACTTCTTCCATTGTAAATGACAGAATTGGAGCAAGTAGTTTTGCAAGTGATATTAAGAGATGCCATAGAACAGTTTGAGCAGATCTTCTCTCTAATGAATCCGGTGCATATATATACAATCTATCTTTTAAAATATCCAAATATATAGCAGACAAATCAACTATCATAAAGTTCTTTATTGTATGGTATATCCTGTGGAATCTGTAATCCTGATATGCTTTATGAGAAAGGTCTAATATTCCTTGTAGTTTTGATAACATCCATCTGTCTATCTCTAACATATCTTTATAATCAACTGCTTTTGAAGGGTTAAAATCATAAAGATTTCCGAGGAAAAATCTGAATGTGTTTCTTATCTTTCTGTAATCTTCTGCTATCTTCTTTATAAGATTAAAACCTATCTTTATATCTTCTGTATAGTCTTCCGTAACAACCCAAAGTCTAAGTATATCTGCTCCATACTCATTTATAACTTTCTCCGGGGCTACCACATTTCCGGCAGATTTTGACATCTTTCTACCTTTTTCATCAAGGGTAAAGCCGTGAGTAAGGACGCTGTTGTAGGGAGCTCTACCGTAAGATGCTACACTTTCAAGTAATGAAGATTGAAACCAACCTCTATGTTGGTCGGAACCTTCAAGATACATATCTGCTGGCCATCTCAACTCTGGCCATTCACCATTTTTTAAAACCGCAGAATGTGAAACGCCGGAGTCAAACCAGACATCAAGTATATCTTCTTCTTTTTTAAAGTTTGTGCTACCACATTTTTTACATCTATAACCTTCCGGTAGTAAGTCTTTGGCTTCTTTCTCAAACCATATATCAGCACCATAAGGGTTATTCTTCACAAGTTCAGCAACATGCTTAAATACCTCTTCATCATCTGCTATAAAGCCACATTCTTCACAGTAGAATACAGCTATAGGCACTCCCCAACTTCTCTGTCTTGATATACACCAGTCAGGTCTGTTTTCAACCATACTTTTTATTCTATTTTGTCCGTAAGAAGGTATCCATTTAACCCTTTCAATTTCTTTTAAAGCTTCTCCTCTGAGTGTATTTCCGTTTTCAAGGATTGAGTCCATAGATATAAACCATTGAGGAGTTGCTCTAAATATAACAGGATTTTTACATCTCCAGCAGTGAGGATAAGAGTGATTTATCTCTTCATAATGTATAAGTGCTTCAACTTCCTGAAGCTTTTCTACTATTAATTTATTCCCATCAAAAACTCTTATTCCTACAAGCCAATCCGGAGCCTCTTTTGTAAACCTTCCTTCATCATCAACCGGAGCAAAAGGTTCTATACCGTATCTCTGACCTATTATATAGTCCTCTTGACCGTGGCCCGGAGCCATATGGACAAGTCCTGTTCCAGTAGAAAGCTCAACAAATTCAGAAAGGTATATCTTTGATACTCTGTCTATAAAAGGATGGAAATACTCTTTAAACTCTAAATCTCTTCCCTTAACTTCTTTTATAACTTCTCCATCAAGGGATGTTTTCTCTTTGAAATTTTGTAAAAGCTCTTTCGCTATAACCAATGTTCCTTTAGTGGTTTTATAGTAAACATAATCGTATTCCGGATGAACCATTATTCCAAGGTTAGCCGGTAAAGTCCAAGGAGTTGTAGTCCATATAACATAATAAACATCTTCATTAACATCTTTAAACCTTACATAAATAGAAGGGTCTTTTTTGTCCTGATATTCTACTTCCGCTTCTGCTTCAGCTGTTTTATCGTATATACACCAATAAACTGGCTTTTTTCCTCTGTAAGCTATACCTTTTTTAAATATCCTTCCAAGCTCTATTATCTCCTGAGCTTGATAAGAAGGTCTCATCGTAAGATAAGGCTTTTCCCAGTTTGCGATTATTCCAAGTCTTTTAAACTCTTCTTTCTGTATCTCTACGAATTTATAGGCATACTCTCTACATAGTTTTCTAAACTCTGATTTAGATAAATCTTCCTTTCTTATCTTCTTTTCTTTAAGTTCTTTCTCTACCTGTTGCTCTATTGGAAGTCCATGACAATCCCATCCTGGGACAAAAGGAGCATCTTTGCCAAGCATAGATTGATACTTTACAAGTATATCTTTTAGAATTTTGTTTAAGGAGTGTCCTATATGGATATGTCCGTTTGCATAGGGAGGGCCATCGTGAAGTATGTATTTATCCTTATCTTTTCTCTCTTCTCTGAGTTTTGAATATATATTTATTCTCTCCCAAAGGGATAGTATCTCTGGCTCTTTCTGTGGAAGATTTGCTTTCATAGGAAATTCTGTCTGTGGAAGATTGAGTGTGTCTTTAAATTCCAAACTTTTACCTCCTTATTTGGTTAAAACTTAAAAAATATATTATATCCTATATTTGGTAGTTTTAGATGGAATTTAGACATAAAAAAAGCCCCCTTATAGGGGGCTTGAAAAGATTTTAGATGATTAACTTATTTAAGGACAACTTTCTGAATAAGGCACTTTTCCAAGACCAATCAAGAATGATTTAAATGGCTCCATAAACTTCATAGCTTCTACTTTTGAGCCTTGGAAAGTCATCTTTGACATAATGCCCATTCCCATAAATCCAAACTCACCGTTTGCCAAAGATTTCCAGTTTTTATCCGTAGCATACATTAAAAACTCCGGATTAGGGTCTTTTGCTTCTCCACCGTATATACATACAGCCTTTCCATTCTCATACTTTATTCTAACTTCCACCTTCTTTTTATCTCCACAGTCCTGTCTGTAAAACTGTATAGTTTTGTAGCCTTTCTGTTTGTTAACATTATAGTCAGCCCATTCTGCCATGGTAGTTTGAAGATGTTTATTCCAGTACTCACAGAACTTCTCAGCCCAAGCTGGACTCATCCACGGCTCTGCCGCAAAAGAAAAGGAATTTACAGAAAGGGATAAAATTGCCCCCAAAACTGCTTTTTTAAACATATCTATCCTACCCCCTTTCCTTTAGAAAGACCATCTCAGAGCTATGCCGACTTCATTTTGAGCATTTTTAGCTCCTGCTAATGCTATTCCTCCCATGGCTGTTGATTCAACTTTTTTTTCAAATGCATGGACATAAGCTAAATCAACTGCAAAATTTTTTGTAAACTGATAACTTCCACCAAGTGATATGTGATGTTCTGTAATAGCAGGGAATCCTATTAGATTAAACCATTGGACTTGGAAATCCGAAAATGAGCTAGTAAAATCCGGAATTCTATTTGGGCAAGTTGAGGGGTCAACACAAAGATTTGAATAACTTCTTATAGGAGATTTTGCGTAGTTATAACCTGCCCTAAGTTTTAATTTAGAAGTTGCCTGATACTCTCCACCAACTGCAAACACCCATTGGTCTTTCCATTTAAACTGTTTGTATCCATCTGCACTTGACCAGTTTATCCATCTTATATCAGCTCCAACTTTTAAGTTTGGTAAAACTCTATAACCTAAACCAAAAGCAAGCTCTTGAGGTTGCTCTAATTTTAAGTCTTCAAAAAAATTATCATTGTTAGAATCATATACATGTTTATACTTCATAGAAATCGGAGATTGGTAATTTAAACCTGCGTATAGATTGCCAATCTGATAAGCTATACCAAACTGTGCTCCAATTCCATAAGAAGATGACTGACCACCTCCAGCATTATATATTAAATGTTTAACACTATCATATAAATATGCACCTAAGTCTAAAGACCCCCACGCTAAATCAATTCCAACACCTATAGACAAATTAGGAGTTACCTGATATGAGATAGCAGGAATAATTCTCATAAACTGAAGTGTTGTATGCATATTTCCATATGCATTACCTTTGTTTCTGTAATCTACTCCCATTCCGGATACCCCATAAGCAGCTATACCAACAACAACTTTATCATTTATTCTTTGAGTAATACCTATTTCAGGAACTGTGAAGAAGTTAGATCTACTTGAAACATATCCATCCATTACTCTTCCCTTAACATCCGGCATAAACAAAATACCACCGAAAGACACTGTAAAACCTTTTTCTGTGTTCATCCAGGCAGGGTTTCTGAAAATTGAATCAATTGAACCTACAGGCATACCAACACCAAGACCACCCATAGCTTCAGAAGCTGGAGTAACACCTATCATGTTATCTCCGTTTGTTGCAAAAGTTTGCGTTGTTGCTACTGCCAGTAAACTTGCTACTGCAAGAACTTTTTTCATGATACTAACCTCCAAAATATAATTTAAATAGTTTTTATATTAAATTATAAAATATATAAAGTTGTCAAACACTAACCTAAATGAAAACTTTTACAGATTTTTTATAAATTTAACTGCTTCTTCTTTTGTTTTTATTTTCCCCTCAAGCTGTGCCAAGATTAACTTTTCTTTTATCTCTCCAACCTTTTTTGAAGGTTTTAAGTTTAATAGACCCATTATCTCAACACCTGACAGTAAAGGCTCTTTAATCACTTTATCTTTGTAATTTTCAAAAAAATAGTTTTGTATGTATCTCAAAAATCCTTCATCTTCATCTTTAGCTAAGTATAAAACAGCTATATGAGAGAATATATCTTCATATCTATACCAAAACAGATTTTTTTCTAAAACTCCGGAACTTTCTTCTAAACTCTTTAGATAGTTATAACCTTCAACCAGTCTAACACCAAAATTTGTAGCTTTATTACCAAAAAGTAGATAATCTGAGAGAACTTTTCTAACAGCTTTATCATTTAGTATTGAAACTGTTTTTAACACAGATATATCTGTTAAGTAATTGAAAAACTCTATTGAACTTAAAACTGACCTAAAATAATCATCTATCAGATAAACTTTTTTTTTAAAACTTCCTCAACCTTCCTCAAAACTTCTATATCATCTACACTGTTTTGGGTTATGAAGTCAAGGATACCACACTCTTTAATAAGTTTTATACCTTTATATCCATTTTCATTATTTATAACTTTAAGAAATTCATCCCTTATTCTCTCTTTGGGAGAGTTTTTTAAAAGATTTATATTTTTTCTTACAAATCTATCAAAATCTTTATCTACGGTAAAATCAAGTTCTGATGCTATTCTGTATCCTCTAATCATTCTTACAGGGTCTTTTTTGATGTTTTCATAAGATATAGGTCTTACAATACCTTCTTGAATATCTTTAAAGCCTCCAGAAGGGTCTATCAAAACTGTTTGAGATGCTGATAAGCCGGAAGTGTCATCAAAATTAACTGCTATAGCATTGATAGTAAAATCCCTTGAGAGTAAATCTTCTTTAAGTTTTTGATATATAAATCTTTCCTTTTCTTCAAAATCTAAGTTATCAGGCATATCTGATATATCAAGGTAAGAAAAATCAAACCTATATTTATATTCACCTTCTTCAAAGATAAGACTTGCTACTGTCTTTTCCTTCTCAAACTGGAATATATTTCCACCTACTATGGCTTTTAGATTTCTTACTACTTCCATTGGAGAAACAGTTACAAGGAAATCTACATCTATACTCTTACCTATAGGTCTGTTTATTATCCTATCCCTAACCCAACCACCTACAATAAAACATAAACTACCTTTAGGAAGAGCTTTTGCTACTGAATCAAAATAGGTGTTATAAAAGATTAAACCGTGTATATATGTGTAGCCAATATCTTCTTCTGTTAGTTTTTCTTCCTTTTTTTTTGAAAAAATCTTCTGTAAAAAACCTTCAAAACTTAGCATACATCAAACCTTGTATATATCTACTTCTCGTTTTAGATTTTCTATAAATTTAGTGAGTCTTAAAGCTTTCTCAACCCACTCCTCTATAATAGGAGCAGAGGCAGGAAATTCTGACTGGATTTCTCTATACTGTGAGATTTTGTGATTTGTAAATTCTATTAATTTATCAAGAAATTCTTTCATTTTATCAAATTGCTTACTGTAATAGAAAAGGTCTTTTAACATCTCCTTTCTCTCTCTAACTATCACTTCTACTCCTATGGAAAGCCCAATGTTTCTTATATCTACTTTTGATATATATATGCCACTTTTTGCTGGGACAGTTAAAACTTTTATAATTTTATCAAACTCTGACTCTTCCTTTAAAAACCCCATCTGCTCTTGGAACTTTGTATTTGACATAAATGGGTTTCTCATCAAATCTTCTGGTTTCATCTCTCTACCACCTAAAAGTTTAGTTTAATCTATTATAACTTTTTGTGTGAATTAATCAAATTTAAAAACTCTTCCCTTGTTTTATGACATTCAAGAAATTTTCCTGTTAATTTACTTGTAACCGTAACACTCTCTGGATTTCTTACACCCCTCATAGCCATACAGTTTCCAGATATTGCAGGTTTTCCATTTCTCCTGACTAAGATATACCCAGAAGGAACTGTTACAGAGTATATGTAATCGTTATACTCTACATTCTCCACATGTGTAACCATTGAGTAATTTTTCTTATCTCCTCTTTTGTTATATCTTGTTTCTATGTAGTAATGAGTACTGTTGCTTTTTTTGTTAAAAATTTCATAAACATTACAAGCAACTCCCAAGGATAAAAATATAGCTTGAATATCATCTACTAATTTTTTAGATTTACTGACTAAACGGTAAGATTTTCCATCCTTTTTTATCTGTCCATTACCAATGATAAAGTATTCTAAGAATAACTTCCTCTGTTTTACAGAGCTGTTAAAAATTTCAGAAGGAATATGCCTATCAGCCCCTTTGCCAAGTTTATAGAGATATATATACAATCCTTTACTGTTTATTCTAAATTCTATAACCCCATTTTCTTTTGTATGTTTAGAGTAGCTATATGGCATCTCTTTAAGTATAGACTCTACTTTTTGAGCTTTCCATTCTTCGTTTAGTGTTATTCTAACTGTATAACTATTGGTTGAGTTTCTATATAAGGAACCTCTTGCTAAGTATATACCAATAAATTTTAAGAATGTGTTCCCTTTAATTTTTTTAACTGTTTTTACTTTCGTGATAACTGTTTCTTCAGATGAATCTCTCACATAATCTTCTGGTATCTTTATAAAATCTATATTTTTACCTTCCAATATACCTGCCTGAGGTATAACAAATTTTGATTTATCTACAAGTGTGTAAGCTGGAGCTGTTTTCCAGTATCTGTTTTTTGATTTGTAAAAATTCCAATTTGAGGAGAATAACACTCTATGGTCTGGTGAAACCAATAGGTCAAGTGATTTACTTTTAAAGTTTATCATATAACCTTTAAATGGATACTTTATATAATCTAAAGGTTCCACAAATTCTATTATTAAACCATCTTTATCTACCTGTGCAACTTTATCATCCGGATTTAAATCTTTAAAAAGTTTCCAGCCTTTATCAGTCAGTATCTCTGTGTCAGAAGAGTAACAAAGATGTGTAGCTTCCATAACTACTGCTACACCTTTTGGTTGAAGTTCTTTTTCAAGGTATTCTGCTATCTCGGCAGTTAATCTCTCTTGGACTTGAGGTCTGTATGCAAATTTATTTACAACTCTGACTATCTTTGAAATTCCGCATACTTTCTTATCTGGAATATAGGCTACATGGGCTTTTCCGAAAAATGGTAAAAGATGATGTTCACAGAGAGAGTAAAACTGTATATCTCTAACTACAACCATCTCTTCATAACTTCCTACTTCCTCAAAGACTGTCATATTCATCTCTCTGTAGGACTCAAACTCTTCCCACATCTTAGCAACTCTCTTAGGTGTATCCTTTAACCCTTCTCTGTTTGGATCTTCCCCTATTCCTTCTAAAAATAATTTTATAGCTTGCTCTATTTTGTTTCTATCAATAGCCATTTTTTTCTGGTTAACTAAAGTGTATAAAGTTGAAAAGTTTCACTACACTTTAGGTCAGGGTATTTGTATTCCGCCATTTCAAGCTGACTCATCCCTGACAGGCGGTATTTTGAGTCAGCTATAGTCCCCGCAGCAAGTACAGGAACTAACCTACTTACACTCCTGTCCCAATCCACCAAATAACTTTTTA
>JBEULE010000042.1:0-100615 GCA_041287495.1 Hydrogenothermaceae bacterium | reverse complement strand
GGTAGATGCGTAGGTAAGGTGGTATAATTTCCATGGTAAAAACCTCCGATGGTTTTTAGGGCTACTATTATAGTAGCCCTGCTGTCTTTTTATTGATATGGAAGGTTTAGCTTAAAGGGAATTTCTCACTCGGCGTATATTTTTATTATCGGAATTATATAATAAAATATTAAGAAAAATTTTTTTGAGGTTTAAAGATGGGTTATCTGTGGATTAAGGTTTTCCATATAGTTTTTGTTATCTCTTGGATGGCTGTTTTATTTTATCTGCCGAGATTATTTGTTTATCATGCAGAAAATAAAGGCAATGAGGGATTTGTAAAGGTTGTTAAGGTTATGGAGAAAAAACTGTTTTATTTTATAGGTATTCCGGCTTTTGTTATAACTGTGATAACCGGATTATTTATGATATTTATAAATCCGGATCTTTTAAAGTCCGGAGGTTGGTTACATGCAAAGATAGTTTTGGTTGTTTTGCTTTCTGCTTTTTATTTTCACAATGAATATGTAAGGAGAAGATTTGAGAAAGGAATATGTGGTAAATCTGGAAAATTTTTTAGAATATATAACGAAATTCCAACAATTTTACTTATTCTGATAGTTATTTTAGTTGTTATAAAGCCCTTTTAAAAAATGATATTAGCTACTTTTTAATAAGATTGTTAATTATGTAATCTAAAACCTCTTCTATACTCTTTTCTGTGGTGTCTATAACTATGTAATCTTCTGTTGGTTTTAGTGGGGATTCTTCTCTTTCGTAATCCATCTTATCTCTTTCTATAATCTTCTGTAATATGTGGTTGTAATCTACTGTAAAACCTTTTTCTTTTAATTGCTGGACTCTTCTTTCTGCTCTTACCTCAGGAGATGCTGTCATAAATATCTTTAAATCTGCATCGGGAAATATAACAGTTCCTGCATCTCTGCCTTCTATTACGGCATTTTTTGCCTCTATTCCTATCTGTCTTTGCATCTTGACCATAAATTTTCTTACTTGTGGATATCTAGCCACCTTAGAAGCTATGTTTCCTATCTCTTCCGTTCTTATTAAATCAGAAACATCTTCTCTATCTAAGAAAACTTTCTCTCCTTCTATCTTTATATCTGTGTTTTCTATCAAAGAGATAACTTGCTCCTGATTATCAATGTTTATACCTAACCTCTTAACTTTTAAAGCAAATGCTCTATACATAGCTCCAGTATCTATGTATGTGAAATTTAATCTTTCTGCAAGTAATTTTGTTATTGTGCTTTTTCCACTACCTGCCGGTCCATCTATTGCTATTATCATCTTAACACCTCTAAAAGATGATATGGGTCTGTTATCTTTATTTTTGCTGGAATATCTTGATTATGTTTATTTAACAGTAATATAAACTCTACAGATTTATTTTCTTCTTTGATGAAGTTGTAAACCATTAAGTAATCTGCTATTGTATCACCTATATAGTAAGAAGGGTTTTTGTACTTATGTTTTGAAAAGAATAGTTTTAATGGATAAGAAGATGGTTTTCTAAGGTTTGGGGAAGGTATATCATCCTCTGTTATTATAGTATCAAAGTATTTATAAATATCAAAAAATTTGAAAGTGTAATCCAAATCTGCAAAAGGTCTTCCAGTGATTACTCCCATAACAGATGATATTTCCCTTATTTTTGAAAGTATGTTATGGGGTATAATTAGCTGTTCCTTATCTCTGTGTTCTCTGTATCTTTCTTCAAAATAATCTACTAACTCGCTGTAAGTTGGAAGCTGAATATTTAGCTGTTTTGCTAATCTGTAAAATTCTTCAACACTTTTTGAGTAGGGAGAAAATATCTCTTTAAACTCTTTAATATTTTTTCCAGATTTTATATATAAAATTCCGGCAATAGATGCATCCCAGTCATTGTTTATTCCAAAGCTTAGTTTTATATCTAAAAGTTCTTCTAATATAGCCTTTCTTCCAGAGAAAAACTCAACTGTATCCTTTATTGCATAATGGTATGACTTTGTAACATCTATTAGAACACCATCAACATCAAATATAGTAATCATATTGCTCCTTTAAAACTTTTTGATAGAATATTTTACTTTAAATTATGGGAGAAATGGTATGATAAGAAGATTACTTATGCCTGCTGAATGGGAGAAACATTATGGGACTTGGCTATCCTATCCATATAATCCGGACACATTCTTTGAGAAGTTGGAAAGTGTAAGAGATAAGTATGTTGAGATGATAAAATGGGTATCTATGGGTGAAAAAGTTCATATAAATGTTAATACAGAAGAAGACGAAGAAGATTTAAAGAGAAGATTAAAAGAGAAAAATATTAATCAAAATGTAATTATACATAAAGTTCCTACAAATGATGCTTGGTGTAGAGATCACGGAGCAATATTTGTAAGGGATTTGGATAATGGAAGGTTAGTTGCTACTGATTGGAAGTTTAACGCTTGGGGAGATAAATACCCTTATGAACTGGATGACAAAGTTCCAAAGTTTATGGCAGAATATCTTGGAGTAGAGAGAATAGAGATAGATATGGTCCTTGAAGGTGGTAGTATTGATACAAACGGAGAAGGTGTATTTTTAACAACTGAATCCTGTCTATTAAATCCAAATAGAAATCCTAATCTTTCAAAAGACGATATAGAAAATAACCTAAAAATTTACCTTGGAGCTAAAAAAATAATATGGCTTAAGGATGGTATAGTTGGGGATGATACAGATGGACATGTTGATGATATAACAAGATTTGTAGATAGGGATACTGTTATAACAGTTGTTGAAGAAAACCCTAACGATGATAACTATGAGCCTTTGAAAGAGAACTATAAAATCCTTAAAAAAACTGGATTGAATATAATAAAATTACCAATGCCAGATCCTGTTTATTATAAAGGTGATAGGCTTCCTGCAAGTTATGCAAACTTTTATGTATCAAATTATGCTGTAATAGTTCCTACTTTTAGATGTGATAAAGATAAGATTGCTTTGGACATACTACAGAGTGTATTTAAAGATAGAAAGGTAGTAGGTATAGATGCTACAGATATAGTTGTTGGACTTGGCACTTTTCACTGTTTAACTCAACAGATTCCAGAGTTTTAAAGTAATTTTTATCATGGTTATTCTGTAGTTAATATATTAGAATATTCCAAAAATTAAAATTTTTATAGGAGGAAAATATGTTCTTAGATAAAGAAACTTATAAAAAAATTCATATATCTGTTAAAGAGCTAAAAGAAAAGATAGATAAAGGTGAAGATTTTATTTTAATTGATGTTAGAGAGCCTCAAGAATACCAATTTTCAAGAATAAAAGAGAAGGAAGCTATGCTTATTCCACTGATGAGTCTTCCAAGAGTTTTAAACTCCTTACCTAAGGACAAAGATATATATATTATATGTAGAAGTGGAAATAGAAGTTTACAGGCAACTTTATGGCTTCTACAAAATGGGTTTACAAGGGTGAAAAACGTAGAAGGTGGAATACTTGCTTGGTCTGACGAAATAGACCCAACGGTGAGGAAGTACTAATTTCCCATCCTAACTTCTACGCTTAATTTGTGAGCATCTAAACCTTCAGATTTTGCCATATTTATTGCATGTTTTGCCACTCTGTCAAATCCGTCTTTTGATACATATATAACAGAGCTTCTTTTCACAAAATCATAAACTCCTAAAGGTGAGGAAAATCTTGCTGATCCAGAGGTTGGAAGGACATGGTTAGGCCCAAGTATGTAATCGCCAAGAGGTTCTGTTGAGTATTCTCCTAAGAATATAGCTCCTGCATGTTTTATCTTTTCCAGTAAATCAAATGGATTTTTTGTAACTATCTCAAGGTGCTCTGGTGCTATGTAGTTAGCAACTTCACAGGCTATATTTAGATTTTCGACTATAAATATATGTCCGTAATTTTCCAGAGATTTTTCCGCTATATCTTTTCTTGGAAAATCTTTTAATAGTTCATTATAAATGGTGCTTTTAACATCCTGGGCTAACTTGTCAGATGTTGTTATGAGTATTGATGCTGCAAGTTCATCGTGCTCTGCTTGGGATAGTAAATCTGCTGCAATCCATTTAGGATTTGCTGTTTCATCTGCTATAACCAGTATCTCTGAAGGTCCGGCTATCATATCTATATCTACAACACCAAAGAGATTTTTTTTAGCAAGTGCAACATATATATTACCTGGTCCTACTATTTTATCTACTTTTTTAACAGTTTGGGTTCCATAAGCCATCGCTGCAATAGCTTGGGCTCCACCAACTCTGTAAACTGTCTCTATCCCACATATAAATGCTGCCGCAAGTGTATATTTATTTGGATTTGGAGAACACATGACTATCTCTTTTACTCCTGCTACTTTTGCTGGGACAGCATTCATTATTACACTTGAAGGATAAGCAGCCTTACCTCCTGGAACATATAGACCTACCCTTTCAAGTGGTATAACTTTCTGTCCAAGAATCATTCCTTCTTCTTCTTTGAAGAATGACTTTTCTATCTGTAGTGAGTGAAACTCTTTAATCCTCTCTACTGCTACCTCATAAGCCCATCTTGTATCATCGTCAAGTTCATCATAAGCTTTTTCTAGTTCACTGTATGGTATAACTATATCTTCTGGAGATATATTAGTTTTATCAAACATGTTTGTGTATCTTACGAGGGCATCATCTCCTTCTTCTTTTACTGCCTGTATAATTTCTCTTACAGTTTTTTCGTATATCTGTGTATCTGATTCCGACCTTTTTATTAATCTAATTAGTTCCTCGTTTTCTTTATAGTATCTTCCTCTTAGGTCAACAATCTTCAACTTTCTGTACCTCTTTTTAAAAATTTTTGATATTATATCAGAAAGTTTTTAGGTTTTTTAATATACAAAATTCAAACGGTGTTATAAAATAATATGGTATAACTTTTCAATGGAGAGGTTATGGAATTTATATACCTAACAGAAGAGATTAAACAGCAGATAGATAGATATGTTGAAAAATTTCCTTTAAAAGACCAGGCAATTATACAGTCTTTGCATCTTATATACAGTAAATATAGAGACATAGAAGATGTTCATATGAAGGAACTATCAGAGTATCTACAGGTTCCTCTCAATGTTATAGAAGGTATAGTTTCGTTCTATGATATGTTTAGAGTTAAACGGGGAGCAAGACATCATATAAGAGTATGTAAAAATCTTCCTTGTCATATTATGGGTTGTAAAAATCTTTTAAAGATGTTTGAAAAGCTTACCGGAGAAAAAGCTAATCAGTATAGTAAAAATGGGAGATTTTACATTGAGACTGTTGAGTGTATAGGTTCTTGTAGTATAGCACCAGCTTTTATGATAGATGATGACCTCTATGAAGGACTAAATATTACAGAGGAAAAGCTAAATGAGATACTATCCAAATATACCTGATTTAAATGTAAACAGTTCTATAAATCTACTTCTAAGAAGGGCAAAGGAAAATAGAACTGTTGAGATAGAGGAGTATATAACTACCGGTGGTTATTCTGCTTTAAAGAAGGCTCTAACTAAATTTACACCGGAGGATATAGTCGTTTTGGTAGAGGAAAGTACCCTTAGAGGTAGAGGTGGTGCTGGATTCCCTACTGGAAGAAAGTGGAGATTTGCCCTTTCAAATCCTCCACCAAGGTATCTTATATGTAATGCTGATGAAAGTGAACCTGGAACTTTTAAGGATAGGATAATAATAGAGAGAGACCCTCATCTGTTGATAGAAGGGATGGCAATTGCCGGTTATGCACTTGGAGCAGAACTTGGTTTTATCTACATAAGAGGAGAATATCCTGCCGGAGCTAAAATATTAGAAGATGCTATAGAAGATGCAAGGAAGAAAGGATACTTAGGAAAAAATATACTTGGGACAGATTTTTCTTTTGATATACTTGTTTATAGGGGAGCTGGAGCTTACATATGTGGCGAAGAGACAGCTCTGATTGAAAGTTTAGAAGGTAAGAGGGGACACCCAAGACTTAGGCCACCTTATCCAGCAAACTACGGACTTTTTGGAAAACCTACAGTGGTAAACAATGTAGAGACACTTTCAAACATTCCTATAATAGTAACCTATGAAAGCTATTATATGAATATAGGTTCATCAGGTTATTATGGTCCAAAACTCTTCCCTATAAGTGGAAAAGTAAATAAACCTGGAGTTTATGAAGCTACAATGGATATCACTTTAAGAGATCTCATTGATATGGCAGGTGGTATTAGAGATGGTAAAAAGTTTAAAGCTGTATTTGCCGGAGCACTTGGTGTTTATTCAGAGAGAGATTTAGATACACCGATGGACTACTCACCAAAAGGTTTTGGAGGAACTGGAACAACAATTGTTTTGGCAGAAGATGACTGTATTATAGATAGTCTTATAGTTATTGCTGAATTTTTTGAGCATGAAAGTTGCGGAAAATGTACTCCATGTAGAGTTGGAACTTATGAACAGCTTAATATATTAAGAAAATTCCAAAATGGAACAGCAACAGAGGAAGATATAAAACTTTTAGAACACCTTGGAAGAAATATTCCTGTAGGGTCTATATGTGGATTAGGATATTCTGCTTCAAATGCTATAATGGATGCTCTAAAGAAATTTAGAGATGAATTTTATGAACATATAAATGGAAATTGCCCAGCTGGTGTTTGTTTTAAAAATGATTAAATTAGTATAAAAAGAGGAGAGATCCGGATGATAAAAACATCTTCTGAAAGTTTGGTAGAAAAAATTAACAGATTAAGGAAAGAGAAAAATGCAATTATACTGGCACACTACTATCAGAGAGGAGAGATACAGGATATTGCTGATTATATAGGAGATTCCTTAGAGCTTGCAAGGAAGGCTCAATCTACAGATGCAGATATAATAGTCTTCTGTGGTGTGAGATTTATGGCAGAAACTGCCAAGATACTAAATCCGGATAAGAAAGTGTTACATCCAAATCCGGAAAGTGGCTGTCCTATGGCAGATATGGCTACTGTAGAGGGAGTTCTAAAGTTAAAACAGCAGTATCCAGATGCTGTTGTTGTGTCTTATATCAACACAAATGCAGATGTTAAAACTGTTTCAGATATAATTGTAACATCAAGAAATGCTGTAAAGGTTGTTAGATCCCTTGATGCTAAAAGGATTATTTTTGTTCCGGATCAATTTTTAGGTGGATATGTAGCTAAACAGGTTCCTCAGAAAGAGTTTATCCTCTGGAAAGGTTTCTGTCCTCCCCACTTTAATTTATCAAGAGAGGCACTTTTAGAGTTAAAAAAGAAATATCCAGATGCTAAAATAGCTGTTCATCCGGAGTGTAACACCGATACTGTGGAAATTGCTGACTTTGTAGGTTCAACTACACAGATAATTGAATTTGCAACTACATGTGATAGTGATGTTGTTATCATAGGTACAGAGGTAGGTATAGAACATACATTGAAAAAGAAAAATCCAAACAAAAAGTATGTGTTTCCTCAAGCAGCTGATTACTGTGGGGTAGTTCACTGTTGTGATATGAAGAAAAATACATTAGACAAGGTAGCTCAAGTTTTAGAAGAAGAGACAAACGAGGTGGTACTACCTGAAGAAGTTATAGAGAAAGCAAGGATACCACTTGAGAGGATGTTAGAGCTTAGTTAATAATTTTAAAAACTCTCTCCTTATATGTTCTTTAACAGATTTTATTTTTTGCCAGAAGGTATTTGTGTCCATATCAAATGTAGATGCAACTCTTCTTGTTATTTCATTATCTAAATTTAACTTTGAGCTTGAACTTCCCTTTACCATTCTCAGTCTTGTTTCTACTTCTCTTAAAAATAGATAATCATCTACAAGCTCCGGTTTAAAGTCAAGGATGCCCTCTAATATATTTGTTTTTCTCATTTTATTTTTTAAATAAAATGCCTGAGCCATAAACTCTATATCTGTTATTCCTCCTTTACCTAGTTTTATATCTAAGGTATTCTGTGACTCACCTGCTAGGCTCTCCAACTTAAATCTCATATCAAACATTTCATCTATGAAATTTTTATCTATTTCTTTTGAGAATATAAAATCTATTATTACTTTCTCAAATACTTCCATTACTTCCTTACTTCCTGTAATATATCTTGCCTTAGTCCATGCAAGTATCTCCCAAACTCTTGCTTCTTTTTCAAAATAATTTTTATAAAACTCTAAAGATGGAGATAATTCTCCAGATCTACCATAAGGTCTAAGTCTTAGATCTATTTGATACAGATATCCTTCTTTTGTTAAGGTTGTCAGGTCAGAAACGATTTTTTGAGGGATTTTTAGATATCTGTATTTACTATCTTCATCTTTAAAGACAAATATAAGATCAAGGTCTGAACCTACATTCATCTCTCTGCTACCAAGCTTTCCAAGTCCGTATACTGTAAAATCCTTTCCTTCATTTATGTTGTATAGATTTTCTAAGGTAAAGTCTGCAAAATTTGAAAGTATATTGTTTAACTTTTTTAATCTGCTTACAGGACTATAAATGTTAAAGCCGGATAGATAGTTAAGTCCGGCTAAAACCTCTACAATTTTCTTTAATTTTTTAAGCTTGTCAACATGATTCTCAACTTTTATATTCTTTAACTCTCTATAAAAATCTTCCCTATCCTCATACAGTTTTGGTGAAGAAAAGGCTATATCTATTACTTCACTGTCTTTTGACATTATATCTGTTATATAGTCTGAACTTTTTGCAACATTCATTATAAACTCTATCAACTTTAGATTTTGAGTTATTGCTGTAGTTATAAGTCTGTATATCTTTCCAGAAACAAAGAATTTATGTATATTGACTAAAAAGCTATGTTTATCTGTTAATTTTTTAAATTCCTCTTCTAGTATCTTTAAAAAGTTTATAAGAGATTTTTTATCATTTTCAGAAAGTAGGATATATTCCTCTGCTCTGTATATCTCATCTATTAGTATTAGAGCTTGTTTTGGATCTTTAAATCCCAGTTGGGATATGTATTCTAAAGCTTGTTCTTCATTATCATGAGTTATAACAAAGAGCTGTAAAGGTGTAAGTTCTTCTACCGATTTTTCTCCACCTATCCTTTCAAATATCTGTTTTACTTTTTTGCGATAATTTTCAAAAGTCTGTAAAAACTCAGATGTTGAAGAAAATCCCATCTTTTGAGTATACTCATCCGCATTTTTGTAGTAGAAAAGTTGAGTTTGGATACAGTTTTTTAATTGGATTATATGTTCTAATTTTCTATAAAATAGATAGGCTTCTTCTAATACCTTACCATCTTCCTGATCTATTATTCCTTTTTCTACTAATTTTCTTAAAGCCTTTACAGTTCTTCTTTCTCTTATAGATTGATCTGTTCCCCCATGTAGTAACTGAAATATCTGGACTGTAAATTCTATCTCTCTTATACCACCTTCACTTTTCTTTACGTCTATTTCTGTAAACGGATGTTTTTTCGAATGTTCTTCTATAAGTTTTTTCATAGAAAGAATCTCATCTATTATTTCTCTCGATATACTTTTTCTATAAACAAAAGGTGTTATGATGTTTAAAAATTCTTTAGATACTTTCTCGTCTCCGGCAGCATGTCTGGCTTTTATTAGCATAAGTCTTTCCCAAGTCCTACCTACAGACCAGTAGTAGTTTTCTATAAAAGGTAAACTGTAGGTAATAAGTCCCCTCTTTCCCTCTGGTCTTAAATCAAGGTCTACATTCCAACATATCCCTTCAACGTTTCTCTTTGTCAAGTAAAGATTTACATCGGTAAATACTTTTGTAAAAAACTCTCTGTTTGTAAGTCCCTTGGTTGTGTAACCTTCTGAAAGATATATATACATAACATCTACATCGGAGTAGTAGTTAAGGTCTGTTCCTCCATGTTTTCCTAAAGCTATAACAGATCCTCCTACTGCTTCTTTAGTGGTTTCGTCAAGTGGAATTCCAAATTTATCTGTATACTTTCTGTAGCTTCTTTGGTAAGCAGCTTCAAAACAAGCATCTGCAAGATATGAATATTCTTCTGTTAAATCCAAAAGACTGTTTTTCCCTCTTATATCTTTTGCAACAATTCTTGCAAAATGTTTCATCTTAAAGTATGTTAAATCTGTTATGAATTTATCTTCTGAAGGAATATCAACAAGTTTTAAAGCTTCTTCTATTAATTGAGACCTTCCATAGAGAGGTCTGTTTAAATTTTCGTATATATAGAAAAGCTCTTGAGGGTGTCTAAATAGAAAATCATATACACATGATGAATAGTTTGCTAACTCTTCAAGTAGTTTTTTTTGGTCTTGATCTAATGATTTTAAAAAATCTGCTTTTAAAGTCTCAAATTTAAATAAGATTGACATCTTCTCTCCTTATATTGTTGTTGTATAATATTCTATCAAAACTCTTTTTTGAAGAGGCTGGATGGATAACCGACATTCCTTTTTTTTAAATACAAAATATATCTATATTGTCACTATAATACTGATTCTTCTATATTCCTGTGAAAAAAAGAGAGAGAGAGATGTTATTGAGTATCTACAGGATAGAATAAACCATATAGTAAATCAAACAAATAAATCTGTTGTTACAATTTACACAAAAGGAAGTGGGAATATAAAACTTTTACCTGGGGAACAGTTTGATGATGACGCTGTAGGGTCAGGATTTGTCTTTAAGAGAGATTTTAAATATATATATGTAGTGACAAATTCCCATGTTATAGAAAAGTCTGAAAATATAAAGGTAAAGTTCTATAACGGAAGGTGGTATAAGGCAGAGATTGTTGGAAGAGATGATAAAACTGATATTGCTGTTATAAGAATACCTTTAAGTAATTATCTTAAAGATGTATATCCATTAAAGTTTGCAGATAGAGAATCTATAAAGGTTGGTAATTTTGTTCTTGCTGTCGGTAGTCCATATAGTATTGGAATATCTTACACTTTTGGTATTGTTTCAGCTTTAGATAGAGATGTAGGTATATCTCCATTTGAAGGATATATACAGACAGATGCCCCTATAAATCCGGGAGATTCTGGAGGTCCATTACTTGATATGGAGGGTAAAGTTATAGGAATGAATGTTGCCACAGTTCAAACAGCTCAGGGGCTAGGTTTTGCTATTCCTGTTGATATCTTAAGATATGTAACAAACCAGCTTGTAAAGTATGGCAAGGTAGATAGAGGTTTTATAGGTATTACTGTAGATGATCTTTCAGAGGATATTATGGAAAAATTGAATATAGAAAATGGTGTAATCGTTATAAAAGTTCAAAAAAATAGTCCTGCCATGAAAGCTGGAATAAAATCTGGAGATATAATAATAAAAGTTAATTCAGAATTAATTAAAAATACAAAAACGTTTAATAGAATGCTTCTTGAGATAAAGTCAGGACAGTTTGTGGAGTTTGAGATATTAAGAAAAGGTCAGAAAATTACGATAAGTTTAATAACAGAGAAAAGTTAATGTTTGACAACCTGTATAAGGGTGAGGGAAAATAACTATCAGAGGTGAAAGATGAAAAAGTTTAGATACGAAGAAGGTGTAGATTACTACATAAAGTCTATATATAAGATTCCCCTTTTGACTGCTGAAGAAGAAGGGGAAATCCTTAGAAGAGTAAAAGAAGGTGATAAAGATGCTCTATCTAAACTTATTAAATCAAATTTAAGGTTTGTTATAAGTATAGCAAAAAGATATGCAGGGTATAATATACCATTTCAGGATATAATTTCAGCCGGAAATCTTGGACTGATAGAGGCAGCTAACAGATATGACCCTTCAAGAGGTGTAAAGTTTATATCATACGCAGTTTGGTGGATAAAACAGTCTATCCATCAGCTTATAAACAGTCAAAGAGAGGTTATAAGAAAACCGGATAAAGTGCAAAGTTTAGCTAACAAAATAGATACAATCTATAATAAACTTAAAGAAGAAAGCTATAAAGAGCCTACTGTTGAGGATATTTTTGAACATCTTAAAAGTGAAGAAGTTGATATAAATATTGAAACTATTAAAAATTACATTTTAGACAAGAAGTTATTTATATCTATTGATGAACCTATAAATTCAAATGGAGAAGATCTATATTTTGAGGATATCTTATCTTTAAAAGGAACAGAAGATGTAGAAAAAGATATATTTACAGAAGACCTTGAAAGATTACTAAAAGATATGTTAGAAAACCTTTCTGAAAGGGAGAAGAAAATATTAATACATAGATACGGATTATTTGGAGAGGAGCCTAAAACTTTAAGTGAAGTAGGACAGATAGTTGGGATATCAAGAGAAAGGGTGAGACAGATTGAGTCAAGATTGTTAAAAAAACTGAGGAAGATAGCTGTAAAGAGAAGTTTAAAAGACCTTATATCCTGATGATTTGAAATTTTTTTAGAAAGTTGTCATCTACATCTATAATCTTTCTATCTCTAAGTGAATAGACAATTTTTTTATTACAGAAAACATCTTCAGGCCACTGTCTTTTGTAGCCATCTATGTCGGATTTTGCCGTTGCATCTATTCCCCAAATTTCTTCTATCCATACATCATGTAGTGAGTCTATGTTGTTTGTGACTCTCCATATAAGCATATAAGGATTATCAAGGTCATTGTCTTCTTCGTCTACGAAAACCACTATCCTGAGGTGTTTGCTAAATTTTTTTAGTTTTTCAAAAATTTCTCTAACAGGCTTTGTTTTTTTAACTGATATAACAGTGATAGGGTTTGCAGTTTCTATCATATGCTGTTTTAGTCCTGTTATATCTGGGTCTAACTCTTTAGTTATATCAAACAATGTTTTATCATCTAAAACTTCAACTGTTTTTTCTACTTCTTCACCTGTTGCATCTATTCCTAATTTTCCTCCCACTAACTCTTCATAACTTGCATGGTCAAGTTGATCTACTATCCCCTCTGTGATCAAGAAGGATTTCTCGGTTAGTCTGTTTAGTATATATTGAGTTATTCTATAATAATCTGTGAGAGGAGGAGAATCTTCACCTACAAATATGGCATGTTTTAGAAAACTCATCTGTCCTACTCCCCATAGAGCGTGCATAATCTGTTTTGAATGTCCTTTGTATCTTGGTGATATTTTTGCAATAAGTAAGTTATGGAAGCATCCGTTCTCCGGCATGTGATAGTCTATTAAATCCGGCGTAGTTGTTTTTAAAAGGGGTAGAAATATCCTCTCTGTAGCCCATCCCATGTATTTATCTTCTAAAGGAGGTTTTCCAACAACTGTAGCCATGTATATAGGATTTTTTCTCATTGTTATTGCTTTAACCTTCATAACAGGAAAGTTTTCTACTGGTGTGTAGTATCCAGTATGATCTCCAAATGGACCTTCCGGATAGAACTCATCGGGATTTATCTCTCCTTCAATCACTATATCTAAATCATGGGGAATGTATATATCATTTGTTATACTTTTTACAAGTATAGGGTTTTCTTCCCTTATAAAGCCGTATAGCAGTAATTCAAACATTTTAGGTGGCATTGGTGCCTGACCACACCAGAAATACAATGGGTCTCCTCCAATTCCTATTGAAATAGGCATCTTTTTACCGGCTTTTTTATACTCATTAAAAAAGTGAGCTCCATCTTTATGTATCTGCCAGTGGATTATCAGTTTATCTTTTGAAAGTTTCTGTAATCTGTATAGTCCTAAGTTTTGAAACTGTCTATCTATTGATATTGTGTATATCTGTCCGGCTGTTATAAACTTACCTCCATCTTTTTCCCAAGTTTTGAGTATTGGAATTAAATCAAGATTAACTTTATCTTCCGTATAGATAACTTCTTGACATTCTCCCCTTTTTTTCAACCTTCTTGGAAAGATATTCTTAATTTTAAAAAGTTTTGATAAGGTTGATAATTTCTCGTATAGAGAAGATGGAGGTTTAATGTGAATAATCTCTTCTATCTCTTTTGCTATATTATCCGGATGTTTTCCAAAAACAAACTCTGTTATCTCAAAATTTGCAAAACAGTTCATAACTACTGGTATGTCATATCTTATATTTTCTTCTCTGTCTATTGGGTTTTTAAACAGTAAAATCTTTGAGTCATCTTTCTTGACTTCTATGTATGATATATGTGGAATTTCAAGGTTAACATCAAGAGGTTCTTCTATTACTTTTAGAAAATCTTTTTCTTTTGCCTTCTTCAAAAATTCTGATAAATTCATCTTTAATTACCTTTTAACATATATAAAGAGATTTAACTTAATGGAATAATTCTAACAGATTATTAAATATATTTATGGAAAAATTTTTTAAATTTACCTAGCATAAAAAGCTGATGATGCTAATACTTATAATTCAAAATTTTATGGTATAACGTAGCGCCGTTCTTTTTTAAGGAGTGTGATGTGGAGCTTTTATCTTTATTGTTTATTCTCTTTATAGGTTTGTATATATTTAAACATAGACTTTCTCTTCTGATTTTTGCTATTTTAAATGGTGTGCTATCTATAGCTTCCTTTTTCGTATAAAGTTAAATATTTAACAAGTATTGAGGGTGTGGATTTTGTTTATGGTGTTGATAATATAGGACTTTTCTTCATAGGATTAATAACTCTCGTATCTGCAGCTGTTTCTGTATACTCTTATAGTTATGTTAAACATATAAAAAATGAAAAACTTTTTTGTCTCTTTATTACCTATTTATTTTCTCTATGATTTTTGTAATTTTATCTAAAAATATTTTTTCTTTTCTTTTATTTTGGGAACTTATGTCTGGTGTATCATTTTTGCTTGTGTTGTATGATTATAAAGAGGAGGAAAATGTTAAATCCGGAATTATCTACTTCATAATGACTCATATTGGAACAGTTTTTATAATACTCTCTTTTGGAATATTTTACTATATATCTTCGAGTACTGAATTTTATAATTGGGAAAATATCTACATGGATGATAACCTAAAGTTTCTGATATTTCTATTTGGTTTAATAGGATTTGGAACGAAAGCTGGATTATTTCCTTTTCATATTTGGCTTCCAAAAGCTCATCCTGTGACCCCTTCTAATATTTCCGCTCTTATGTCCGGAGTTATGTTAAAAGTAGCTGTATTTATGTTGGTTCAATACTTTTTTGTGTTTTTAAATAATTATCCTGTTGGTTTTGGATTTTTAGTGTTAGCAGTTGGGTCAATTACGGCTGTTTATGGAATACTCTATGGGTATGTAAGTAATGATATCAAAAAATTGTTGGCATACTCTTCCATGGAAAATATAGGGATCATAGTTATGGCCATGGGAATAGCTATGATATTTAAATCCTATGGAGTTGTTCTTCTTGCTGGAATAGGATTTATAGCTATGTTATACCATACTCTTAATCATGCTGTATTCAAAAGCTTACTTTTTATGTCTTCCGGAGTTATTCTTCTTAAAGCGAGAACAAAAAGTATGGATAAGCTTGGAGGACTTATAAAATCTATGCCAATAACTTCCATATTAACTTTAATAGGAATACTTGGGATCACAGCTCTTCCACCATTTAATGGGTTTGTAAGTGAATAGCTCTTGTATCAATCTTTACTCTTTGGTGGAAATATAAATGATGAGATGATATCTATATTTATTCCTATATCTGCTTCAATGTTGGCTCTTACAGGTTCTTTTTCTCTGGCTACTTTTGTGAAACTTTTCGGCATATCTTTTTTGGGTAAAAGTAGATCTGTAAAAGTTGAAAAAGATGCTGATATATTTATGCTAGCGGGAATGGGTTTAATGGCAGTGTTGGTTATTATTTTTGGAATATTACCTTTTAGTGTTATATATTTCTTAGATGAATTGGTTAAATCTGTTTTTGAAGTCTCAATTTATAATAACCTCATATACAAATATGGATTTATACTTATTTCAACAAGTTATGATTATGCTAGAATATCTCCAATTGCTCTATCTGTAGTTGGAATTTTCGTATTATTTGTAACTTACTTATTTATAAGATTTGTGGGAAGTGGAAAAACGAGAGAATATGAAACATTTGTGGACTTGATCAACTAAATACAACACCAAAAGCTTAGTATAGCTCTGTAGCTTTTTCCGCTCCAATAAGGAGAATATTATCTTTCGTTTTCAACGTAAAAGAAGAATTTTATGTAGATTCGGAGAAAGAGAAGTATTTCTTCCCCCAAGAAAGTTTATGTTTTAGAGGTTAGGGATGTTATTGAGGTTATATACTTTAAATTAGCTAATAAATTTATGAATTTGATTTTGTCCATTAGGTTTTATTTACAGTCCGGAATAATCCATGTCTATATCATGTTTATCATATTGACATTTATTGTATTCCTTTTATTTATAAGGATGTAGGAATGGAGAATATAGTAATTGGGTCTTTACAGGTTTTATTTGTGATATTGATATCTCCATTTATAAAGACATTAATTCATAAGATAAAGTGTATATTAAGAGGACAAAAAGGGCCTCCTATTTATCAAGCTTATTTAGATATATATAAGCTGTTAAAAAAAGAAGCTGTTATATCATCGGATGCATCTTTTATATCGAGGATATCTCCTTATTTAGTTTTTGTTTCTACTGTTTGGGCTGCTACATTCTTGCCGGTTATAAACAGTTATACTTTACTAAGTTTTACCGGAGATATTATAGCTTTAGTCTATATACTGGCATTTGAAACTTTTTGCCTTGCACTTTACGGAATGGATCAGGCAAGTGCATTTAGAGGTCTTGGTTCTTCAAGAGAAATGGTTATAGCTTCGTTAGCAGAACCTTCTTTTATGTTGATAATATTTGCTTTCGCATTGCAAACTGGCACAACAAATATAAGTAATATATTAGAAGCTTCTGGCAGGCATCTTGCACTGTTTGAGCTTTCATCTTATATAAAACTTACAATTTCTCCTTAGGGTATGCAGAGAGGCAGAGAGGAGGAGTTTATTACTTTTTAAAAACAGATAAATCTGGAAAAGTAGATAGATTAAAGATAGTAGATCCATCTTATAACAACTGGCAAACTATTCAATTTGCAGTTTTAGGAGATATAGTCGCTGATTTTCCTCTTATAAATAAAAGTTTAAATTTAAGTTATGCAGGAACAGATTTGTGAGGTTAGAAGATGTTTAGGATAATTCGGAAAAGATTACAGGAAGGAATAAAATCAGAGGAAATTGTTATAAGAGATGAGAATGTAGAGATATTGGGAAAGGAACTTAAAGAGAATATAGACAAATATTTTAGTGGAAGTTTTACAATAAGAGAAGTTGATAGCGGATCTTGTAATGGTTGTGAATATGAGATATCTGCTCTTACAAATCCTTACTATGATATAGAAAGATTTGGTGTTAAGTTTGTAGCTTCTCCAAAACATGCAGATGCTCTTATGATAACAGGATGTATGACAAGAAATATGTATGAAGCTGTAATGAAAGCCTATGAGAATGTGCCTTCTCCTAAATTTGTTATAGCTGTAGGTGATTGTAGTATTGATGGGGGAGTTTTCAAAGGTAGTTATGCTACTATGGATGGATTAGAAGGAAAACTTGAAGTAGATCTCTTTATAAAAGGATGTCCTCCGGAACCAGTAGATATAATATCAGGCTTACTTTTACTTATAAAAAACAGATACAAACCGTAATTTTTGACTATTCCTTTCATAGCAGATGTTTTATATTTTCGTATATTTTTAAAGTAGCATCTGATTTGTTTAGTGTGTAAAAATGTAATCCTTTAACATTGTTATTTATTAAATCTATACACTGTTGTGTGGCTATCTCTATACCGAGTTTTTTCATATCTTCCGGATTATTTATAAATTTTTCGAACTTTTTAACTATCTCTTCCGGAATAGTAGCTCCACACATAGAGGCAAATTTAGATATCTGGTTAAAGTTGGTAATTGGCATAATTCCGGCAAGGATAGGTATATTTATACCGGCTTTTTCACATCTTTCCAAAAAGTCATAGAAAAATCTGTTGTCAAAAAACATCTGTGTTATTGAAAAATCTGCTCCAGTTTCCACTTTCTTTTTGAAGTTTACGATATCTCTCTCTATGTTAGGACTTTCCGGATGTTTCTCCGGATAAGAGGCTACAGCTATGCAAAAGTAATCTTTAAAACTTTCTCTAATTAATCTTACAAGTCCATCTGCATGTTTACAACCTTTAATTATAGTGTCTTTCTGGTCTAATGGTAAATCTCCCCTTAAAGCTAATATATTCTGTATTCCTATATTTTTATAGTCTGAAAGCATATCTATTATCTCCTGTTGAGAATGGGCTATACAGGTAAGGTGTGCCATAACAGTCAAAGAGGTCTCTTCATGTATTTTCTTTACTACTTCCCTTGTTTTTTCTCTTGTTGAGCCTCCAGCTCCATAAGTTACAGATACAAAGGTTGGATTTAAAGGTTGCAAATCTCTTATCGTATCAAATAACTGATTTTTTGCTTCTTCTGTCTTTGGAGGGAAAAACTCGAAGGATATACTTACCTTTGTTTCTTTCAGTTTATCTATTATCTTCATACTTTCTCCTAAACTGTAAATAATTCAGGATTTTCGTTTATGTAATTTTCAAGTTCCTGCATATTCTCAAAGCTATTTATAGCATTGATAACTGTTAATACTTTAGATTTTAAGTTTTCTTCATCTATATTCTCCGATATTATCTTATCAATTTCAATTCTACTTTTTTCAGAGTCATTTCCTATAAAAGTAAATTCATAAGTATTTTCTACTTTTTCTAAATTGACAGATATATGTAAGAAGTTATCTTTAAGCCCTCTATCCTCTATAAGTGCCAGAACATCTTTTTTTGAAAGATTTTTTTTCGTTACTCCTTTAAGTATGAGAACCGGTTTTTTGTTATCACTAAAATCTATATGACTGATACTATCTATAATAGCTTCTAATTCTTCATCTCTAAATCTGTAAGTAAAAAATTTCCTTGTAGGAATTGGGATGAAGTTATACTTTATACTTTTCGGATTTTCTACTTCCACTAAATAAAATCCTTTTTCTGAATAATCTTTTTCATTAAACTGAGTGTATTCTGTAGAACCAGGATAAACTACTAAAGAGTCTTTAAATGTAAATGGGTCTTGTTTTTGGTGGTAATGTCCTATACCTATATAGTTAAAAACTTCCGGAATAGAGCTTTCAAAACTAATTCCGGATGGGAATATAGGCTGAAATTCAAGATGTAACATAAGGATGTTAAAAAGTCTTTTATCTGCTTTTTCATAAAATTCCTGTAGTATCTTCTTTAAATCTACTCCTCTTAAATTTACTATGTGCATATGTCTAAGTCCGAATATGTTTATATCTTTAAAAGTCTCAAAGTGATTATCAACAACTCTAAGTCCAAGCTCTTTTAGAATCTCTAAAGGAGATCTATCTCTTGCCCCGCTACCTCTGTCATGGTTTCCGGATATTGTGTATATAGGAATCTTCTTATTTTGAAGTTTTTTAAGTAAGGTTATTCCTTCAAGTAATGTTTCATTTGAAGGTCTTGAGCTGTGAAAAAAATCACCGGTATGGATTATAAAATCTACATTCTCATCTAAGGCATACTCTATAACGTAGTTGAAAGCATTAAAAAAATCTCTCTTCCTTTCTTCAAGTCCAAGGTGCTGATACCCAAGATGGGTATCAGATAAGTGGATAAATTTCATCAGCAGAACTTGTCTTTACCTGTAATCTTCATAAGTATTTTGTCAGAAGGACAGAATCCTGTAATTCCTGCAAACAGTGACATAAGTGCCACAAACCAGATGAGATACTCACCCCATTCAAAACCATTTAAATCTAAAAGTAGACCGGCTATTAGAATTATGGACATCATAATTCTCTGAACTCTAAGTGGTGTCATCTTTTTTACCTCCAGATTTATTTTTTCTCTGAAATATTCTGATATATCTGTATTAATTTATTCATAACTGAATCTAATTTGCTGTTTAAATCTCTAACATCTTCTTGAGGTTTATTGATTTTTTCTAATTCTAATATCTCTGCATTCTGTTTTCTTGTTTTTTGATCTACAACTTCATACACAGCTTCCAATGTAATCTTTTTAGCTACGTTTTTCACATTCTCACCGGATAAAATCCCAAACATAAAATTAACCTCTTTTTTACTTATACACTAAAATACAATATATTTGATCTAATTTCAATAGGATTAGTCGTATATCTTTTCAACTTCTTCATCCTCTCTTGTTTTCCACCTCTTGTGAACCCAGAGATACTGATCCGGATGTTTTTTAACAGCCTCTTCAACGGCTTTTGTGTAAGCCTTAACTATGTTATAAGTAGTTTCTTCTTCTGTTTTTCCTTCCGGATAGCTTAATTTTTCAACATTTAAAAAATAAACCTGTTTTTTTTCATCAAAGTAGATATATAAAAAGTATATAGGTTTTTTAAACTTTACAGCCAGTTTTGCCGGTAAATTTACCGTAGATGCTTTTAATCCGAAAAAATCAACAAAATAACCTCTATGTTTTAAAGCATTCTGATCAACGAGAATACCTAAGAATTTTCCCTCTTGTAAAATCTGAACCATTTTTTTTAACGGTTGGTCGTGGAAGATTATATCTATTCCGGAATCATTCCTTATCTGTGTTATCAGCTGATTTATATCTTTGTTATTTTGTCTATAAGCAAGGCTTACAAGTCCAGGAATATAAGATGCCAATCCTGCTCCGGCCATCTCCCAGTTTGATAGGTGGGCTGTTGTTATAATAGCTCCATTTTTCTCTTTTTTTATCTCTTCTAGTCCTTTTTCAAAAATAACGATATTTTTTATATTACCTGATTTTACATAATCAGGCTGTTTTGGAAACTCTACCAATACTCTCCCTATATTCTCCATACATTTTTTTCTTATGTAATCTCTCCACTTTTGGTCTTTATCTGGAAAAGCTATTTGTAAGTTCTTTTCAACAACAGATTTTCTGTAGTTGGTAATATACAGAGTAAAGCCAATAACTTTTGAAAGTTTTAATGCTGTTTTCCTATCAACTTTCCTCAGTAGGAAAAAAACTATCTTAATTAGATTTAGGAGCATCTGTTAACTTTTTTACGGCTAACTCAAAAACTTTCTTATCTTTATCAAAAGATAAAAGTTCATTTACTTTCTCAAGTTCAACAAACTCTGCAGAATCTATCTCTTCTTTCTGTGGCTTTACTTCACCACCTTTATACTCCATAAGATAGTAATAAACAAATTTATGGATTGTGTCTGTCCCAGACCTATACCAATACTCTACATTTCCTAAATAATCCTTGATATTTACATCTACACCTGTTTCTTCTTTAACTTCCCTCAAAGCTGCATCTTCTTTCTTCTCTGTCCTTTCGATGTTTCCTTTCGGAAAACCATACCTATCCTTATTTTTGATGAGTAAGATATAAATCTTATCACCTTCTTTTTTATAAACAACACCACCTGCTGAAAATTCCCATTTTACCGCCATCAGCCACCTCTAAATAGAATTAAGAAAATAAATATTATAACACCTCCGATGATATCAAGTGTAATTCCTGTTTTCATCATCGTTTTTATAGGTATAAGTTTTGTTCCATAAACTATTGCATTAGGTGGAGTGGATATAGGAAGGACAAAAGCAAAACTTGCCGCTATTATTGTAGCCATTACCGGGTATGTTATATCAACATCTACAGCTTGTAATGAATGTATAACTATTGGAATAAATGTAATTGCTGCAGCTGTGTTTGATATAAATTCCGTAACTACTATTATGAAGAAAATAAGAATTATGAAGAATATGAAAATATTTATATCTTGAAAGTATTTACTGAAAGTGTCTCCTATAATTTTTCCAAGTCCGGAGTTTTCTATAACTTTTCCCAAAGACAGTCCAGATGCAAAAAGTAAAACAGTATCCCAATCAATACTTTTTAGGTCTTCTCCTGATAGAATAGGTTTAAATGTCTTTACATTTTCAGGTATCAAAAAGAGTAAAGAAGCGGTAAATATAGCAACATAAGATTCCGGCATAATGTTTGAAAACATTTTTGATAGCTCCGGATATCCAAGGATTGAAAGTAAAGATGGTAAAATCCAGAGAATAACAGTTAAACCGAAAGTTAAGCCTACTACTATTTCAGAAAAGGTAGTTTTTTGAAGTTTTGATTTTTCTGAATATATGATAGATTTTAACATCTTGTCTGAGATATTTGATGAGAAATAACGGATTTTATACTTCATATACAGTATCATAGCAAAAAATGTAGATAAAGCAATAGGTAATGAAAAAATAGACCACTGTAAGAAATTTATGTCCTTGCCTGCTTCTTTTAAAAATCCAACACCAACTAAATTTGTAGGGCTTCCTATTATAGTTCCTATACCTCCTAATGATGCACTGTAAGCAATAGCAAGTAAAAACATAGATGCAAAAATCTTATAACCATGACTTTCTTCTTTTATAAGGGATAATACTCCAATTGCGATAGGAAGCATCATAGCGGTTGTTGCGGTATTACTGAGCCACATTGAAAGTAAGAAAGTTATAATGGATAGACCTATCAACATTGTAAATGGAGATTTTGAGAATAAGCCTATTGATAGCAGATATAAGGATATCCTTCTATCAAGTCCATATTTGTTTATGGCATTTGCCAAAAGAAAACTTCCTATCATCAGTAATATAACCGGATTTGAAAATCCGGAAAAGGCAGTCTTTATATCGTTAACACCAAATATAACTGTTAAAACAACTCCTAAAAGTCCGATAACAGACAGAGGAGCTATTTCTGATATCCACAGGATAAGACAGAAAATCATTATAGATAATGTTATTTTAGGCTCGTATTTAAGTGTGGATGTAAAGAAAAATATAGTAGGTATTATTATGGAAGCAAGAATATATATATCAAATCTCTTCCTCATCTTCTACTCTTATTATTACTGGTTTTTTAAGACAGAGTTTGTTTCTTACTATTTCTTTTATGGCTTGCTGTATACTGTTTTCTGAAGCTGTATGGGTAAGTATCACAAGTGGGACTATGTGTTGACTACTTTCCTTTTGAAGCTTTACTACTTTTTCTTTTTGTATCACAGCTGCAATACTGATGTTGTAAGAAGCAAAAACAGAGGCTATCTTTGCGAGTATTCCGGTTATGTCCGGAACTGTAAATCTCATATAGTATCTGGTAAAAAAGTCTTTAGCTTTTGTAAGATTTAGGTCTTTGTGTTTCCAGTTTATAGATGTTACTTCAATTTCCTGTCCTATTCCAAGTTTTATAGATTTTGCTATACTTACTATATCACTTACTACGGCACTTGCTGTAGGAAGACTTCCTGCACCTCTTCCCTGTAACATAACTTCTCCTACATTATCTCCTTCAACCATAACTGCGTTAAACACTCCGGAGACCTTTGATAAAGGATGGTCTGATTTTAAAAATGTAGGATGGACTCTCACTTCTACCTCTCTTTCATGGGATTTTGCTATTGCAAGTAATTTTAAAGTGTATCCAAGCTCCTTTCCCAACTCTATATCAAGAGTGTCTATATTCTCTATACCTTCAACATAAACTTCTGAAAAATTTAGAAAACCTCCAAAAGATAGAGATGCTAAGATAGATATTTTATGGGCAGCGTCTGTTCCGTTTATGTCAAGGGTTGGATCTGCCTCTGCA
The DNA here is from genome assembly GCA_041287495.1 of Hydrogenothermaceae bacterium. Taxonomy (GTDB): domain Bacteria; phylum Aquificota; class Aquificia; order Aquificales; family Hydrogenothermaceae; genus JAOABC01. Next base: position 77,003 of record JBEULE010000042.1, on the reverse strand, counting down.
TATCCCTTTTCTTGAGCTTCTTTTAAAGCTTGTTTAAAACTTTTACCTTGACTTTCCATAGCTGTAAGTATATAGTTTGTTGTACCGTTTAGTATTCCATAAATTTTTTTTATATTGTTTGCTACAAGTCCTTCCCTTAAGGTCTTTATTATTGGAATTCCTCCGGCAACGGCTCCTTCAAATCCTATCCTCACATTTTTCTTAGTTGCAAGCTCAAATATATCTTTTCCATTCTCTGCCAACAGAGCTTTATTTGCCGTTACAACATGTTTGCCGTTCTTTATAGCTTCTGTGATTACTTTATAAGGAAAGTCAATTCCTCCAGCAACCTCAACAATAATATTAACATTTTTGTCTTCTATAATCTCTTCTAAGGAGTATGCTTTCTTTTCATCTTTTAAAGGGTAAGCAAAATCTTTATTCCAATTCCTTGTGAAAACTTTGTAGAGATTTATCTCACAGTTTGATTTTTCTTTAAGTAAGGTTTTCTGACTTTCAAGTATGTAAGCAACTCCGTTTCCAACAGTTCCATATCCGATTATGGCTACGTTTATCAAAATTGACCTCCCTGTTTAGTTTAAAAATTTTATCATAAAATGAAAAAGGGCTCCCCGTTGCGAGGAGCCAAATGGGGGGATTTGGGAGGGAGGGGGTAAGACAGATTTAATGCTTATTTAGAGATTTTCCAGATATAAAATCTTGGTCTCTCGGTGGTAACTCTTTTACTATACCCATTGCAGTAGGTAGGCATTTTTCTGATTGAGCTTTTGTACAAGAATCTATACAGTTGTAACATTCAATACATGCAGCTATACCTTTATAGAAATCCTGTATGTATGCCATTCTTCTTGGGTCTAATGCCATAGGACAGTTTTTTACGCACTCTCTACAATCCGTACATACATCGAGATTTACAAGTGTAGGTTTATATAGATGATGATAAGGTGTGATTTTTTGATATATACCTGTTGGACAGAATACTCTGCACCATCTTTTTCCTATGAAAAGCTCAAAGTAAAACATTCCAGTCATTCCCAAGAAAACTAGCCACATAGGAACAAAGGAGGGATTCGTTTTATAGAAGAGTACTCTTAAGTCTGTTACCCAGTTTAAGAAAAGCAGAGAAAATAGGATTGATGTTATTATAGTAAATATAAGGTATATTATCTTCTCTCCAGCTTTTGATTGTGGTTTCCACCAAATCTTTCTAAATTTCTCTTGTATCTCAGCGAACCATCCTCCGGGACATATCCAGCCACAGAAGACTCTCCCTAATATAAGGTTTAAAACTATAACAAGTATTGCAAATATACCAATAGCAAATATAACCGGAGCTAATCCTTCTTCTAACGTGACAGGCTTACCAAATATAAAAGCCTCATTCCTAGCTATGTCTATCTTTACTATCTTTAATGTTGGAATGATTATGAGTAGAAATATAACCGTCAGGTAGGTTATATTCCTCAGGATTGTAAACTTGTTTTTCTCAAAGAATGAAGGCTGTGGACAACTTTGTGATGTAGCTTCCATAATAACACACCTCCGTTTTTTATAAAAAAAATATTAACACAAAAAATTAGTTTAGTCAGTGAAAACTAACTAACATAATTATAACAAAATTTTATAGCATTTCTAAAAATCTTCAAGTTGAGGATTTACTGGAATAGTGCCGTATTTTGCGTTTTTAACTATAACTTTTCTACCCTCTATCTTAACCCTGTCCTCAACTATCCATTTTATAGCTTGGGGGTATATCCTATGTTCAAAGGAAAGTATTCTATCTGATAATGTTTGAGGTGTGTCTTCCGGTAGTATAGGAACAGTTGCCTGTATAATTACCGGACCGTTATCAAGTTCCTTTGTTACAAAATGGACAGAACAACCTGTTATGAGACTTCCATAATCTAATGCCTGTTTTTGAGCATTTTTACCTTGGAATGCTGGAACTAACGATGGATGTATATTTACTATCTTACCTTCAAACATATCTATAAACTCTTCTGATAGTATCCTCATATATCCGGCTAAAACAATTAAATCCGGATTTTCCTTTTTAATAAGCTCTGCTATATATATATCGTATCCCCTTCTGGTTTCGAAAAAAGATGGGTCTATGAACTTCGTCTTTATACCGTTTTCTTTGGCTATCTCTAAACCTTTTGCATCTTTTCTGTTTGATAGAACGAGAGATATGTTTGCTTTTATCTTACCATCTTTAATTGCATCTATTATGGCTTTAAGGTTTGAACCTCTTCCGGATATTAATACCACTAAATTTTTCAATTGCTTTTTCTCCACCAAAAAATGTTTTAACTATTTTAACCTAAAACTAACACCTTGACTTTATCCCTAATTTTGGCATAATTTTTGTATATAATTTTAGCTTTGAGGATATGATGGATAGAAAGATTGCCCTTGCCCTTGATGTCGAAAGTTCAAAAGAAGCTTTAGATATACTTAACCAGATAGAAGATAGAGATATAGTGGTTAAGATAGGTTACTCTCTCTTTGTAAGGTATGGCGTCTCCCTTGTAGAAGATATAAAGAAATTAGGTTATCCTATTTTCTTAGATCTAAAACTCCATGATATCCCAAATACAATTTACAATGGTGTAAAGGCAGCAGTAGATCTTGGAGTAGATTATCTGACAATCCATTCTTTAGGTGGAAAAAGTATGCTTGAAAAAGCAGTAGAAGCAAAAGGCTCTTCTAACTTAAAACTTCTGGCTGTAACTATACTTACAAGTCATGGAGAAGACTATCCACAGTTTTTAGAAAGTAGTTTATCAGTAGAAGAGTTGGTGTTGAAATTTGCAAAAACTGCTGTAGATATCGGTGTAGATGGGATTGTCTGTTCATCTCATGAAGTTAAAAATCTTAAAAAATCAATAAACAAAGAATTTATTGCAGTTGTTCCCGGTATAAGGTTAAGTTCTAATGAAAATGATGACCAAACACGAATAGCAACTCCAAAAGATGCAGTAAAAGAGGGAGCTGATATCCTCGTAATAGGAAGACCTATTTTAAAAGCTGATAATAAAAATGAGGTTATAAAACAGATAAAAGAGGGTATAGAATGAAACAGTCTCTAAATCTAAAGTTGCAGAATAAACTAAATTTAACATTAAGTTTAAAAACACAGATAAATTTACTTACATTATCAAAAGTAGAGCTTTTAGAGGAGCTAAAAAAAGAACTGCAGGAAAATCCTTTCCTTGAAGAAATATACAACATACAACCTATATATACAGAGAAGGTTCAGGATTTATCGGTTTCCTACGAAGAAGAGGAAGAGTTAAATCCATTGACAAGGATACCTCAGAGACACTCTCTACAGCATCTCATAGAAAGTCAGATAAATATAGAGTTTGATGGAGATGATATAGCTTTAGAAATTGTGGAAAATATAGATGAAAAAGGTTTTTTCAATGGAGATTTAGAGAGTATAGCTACGAAGTTTAAAAAGGATGTAAGATATATAGAAAAGATAAGAAAAAAGGTTACACAGCTTGAACCTACTGGTATAGCTTCAAGAGATTTAGAGGAATTTTTATTAATACAGCTTGATGAGTTAGAGATATTTGACCCTGTTTTAGAAGATATAATATTTGAAGACTTAAAAGAGCTCAATAATATAGATTTTCTCTCTCAGAAGTATAAACTTCCAAAAGAAGATATAGAGAAGAAAGTAGAAGTTATAAAGCATCTAAAACCTTATCCTCTATATGGTTATGAAGATATTGACATTCATTATGTTGAGCCGGATGTTTTTATATATATCAAACCAGAAGGAAAGGAAGGAGATTTTTTTGATGTGGTTATAAATGATTCAGATATTCCTAATGTGAATTTTATAAACAATTACAAAAGAATACTTTCAAAGAAGGATATAACTCCGGAAGTTAAGGAATTTCTATATCAGAAGTACGAAAAAGCACTTGGTATCATTAAAGGATTACAACGGAGAAAAGAGAATCTCTATAATCTCGTTAAAATGTTAGCAGAGTATCAGAGGGACTTTCTTCTAAATGGAAGGGATTATATAAAACCTCTAACATTAAGGGAAGTTTCTGAAAAAATTGGATTACACGAATCTACAATCAGCAGGATAGTTTCAAACAAGTATGCTGTTACACCTCAGGGAGTTTTACCTCTTAAAGCTTTCTTTGCATCAAAAGCCTCAAAAGAAAGTGGAAATATATCATCTGAAAGTGTAAAATATCTCATTAAAAATTTAATTGAGAAAGAGGACCCAGAAAAACCTTTAAGTGATTCATATTTAGCGAATATGCTTAAAAAAGAAGGAGTAAACATAGCCAGAAGGACGGTTGCTAAATATAGGGAAGAAATGGGAATTCCGGATTCCAGAAAAAGAAAACTAAAATAGGAGGCAGGAAGATGCAGATTGAACATGTGGCTAGAAACTTTGAACTTTCAGAGTTTATTAAGAACTATGCGGAGCATAAGCTTGAGAGACTGAAACATTACCTAAGAGAACTCGATACGGCTGAAGATTCCGTAAGGGTAAGAGTAGTTTATGATTATGAGAAACACAGACACAGATACAGAGTTGATATTGATGTTTACTTTAATATACCAGGTGGAGGAGTTATACATGCATGGGAAGAAAGTAATGACCTTTACTCAGCAATAGATTTTGTTATAGATGAAGTAGAGAGACAATTTATAAGATTAAAAAGTAGAAGGATAGAAGAAAGAAGAAGACAGGCAAAACTTGAGAGTTTAAAGGAGCAAACTACAGTAGAATCTTCTATTCAGAGACCTCTTATTACATTAGAGCCTCTACCTGTAGATAAACCTATAACAGTTGAAGATGCAAGAATTATGTTAGAGGAAATGGGAGCGTTTTTCCTACCTTTCATTAACTCTGAAACAGGACAGGTCAATGTTATATACAGGAAAAAAGGTGGTAATTACGGACTTATAGCACCTAGCGTTTAAAATGTATTTTTTCTTTACATAAATTTGATTTTTTGGTATAATAGTTTTTTGTTTAAAATTACCTATAGAGGAGTTTAGAGAATGAAAACATTTCACCTTAGGAAGGAAGATGTTAAGAGAGAGTGGTATATCGTAGATGCAAAAGGTAAAAATCTTGGAAGACTTGCAACAACAATTGCAAATATTTTAAGAGGAAAACATAAGCCTTATTTTCAACCGGATGTTGATTGTGGAGACTATGTTATAGTTCTCAATGCTGATAAGATCACCGTAACAGGGAAGAAACTTACAGATAAAGAGTACAAGTATCACACAAATACTCCCGGTGGGTTAAAAGTAAGAACCTTAGAGTGGATGTTACAGAATAGGCCAACGGAAGCTATAAGACTTGCTGTTGAGAGAATGTTACCTAAGAATAAGCTACAGAAGAGATATATGAAAAGGTTGAAAGTATACACTTCAGATCAACATGAACATCAGGCTCAAAATCCAAAGCCTATAGAAGAAGTTGCAAAGTTATGGAAAGCAATATAGGAGGCATAAATGGCAGAGAAAACTATAAAGATAGACCCTAATTTAGCTAAATACGGAACTGGAAGAAGAAAGGAAGCTATTGCGAGAGTTTGGCTTCTACCAGGTGAAGGAAGAGTTATAGTGAGAAGTGCTTCCGGAAAAGAATGGGATGGAAAAGAATACTTTGAGAGAGATATCCTTCTTGCAAAGATAAGATATCCTTTTGAAGTTACAAATACGGTAGGTAAATTTGATGTATATGCTACTGTTGAAGGAAGTGGAAAACCAGCTCAAGCAGAGGCCGTTATGTATGGAGTAGCAAAAGCTCTTGAAGTCTATAATCCAGAGTTGAGATCTCCGTTGAAAAGGGCCGGATTGATGACAAGAGATGCAAGAATCAAAGAACGTAAGAAATACAACCAGATGGGTGCAAGAGCGAAATACAGATGGTCTAAACGTTAAGATATGTCTGTTAATGTTGCTATCGCTGGAGCTTCCGGCTATACAGGATTTGAGCTGTTAAGAGTTCTTCAGTTTTATAGAGAAGTAAATATAAATCAGATAACATCAAGACAGTATGCCGGAAAGACAGTTAAAGAGGTCTTTCCGGTTCTAACCAAATCTAATATAGAAAATTTGGTATTTACAGAAAATTTAGATTATACTTCTTCCGATTATTACTTTCTTGCTTTACCTCATGAAGTATCTTTAGAAACAGTTAAGATACTGTTAGATAATGGCAAGAAGGTTATAGATTTATCCGGAGCCTACAGAATAAGAGATATATCTAAATATCCAGAGTATTATAAATTTGAACATTCTTATCCTGATTTGTTATCTAAAGCTGTTTATGGACTTCCAGAGTTGTTTAGAGAAGAAATAAAGAAAGCAGATTTAATAGCAAATCCAGGGTGCTATCCTACTTCTGTTTTACTTGCTCTCTATCCAATTATCAAAGAAAAAGCTTTATATGAAGAGACTGTCATTGTTAACTCTCTCTCTGGAATATCTGGGGCTGGCAGGTCCTTAAAACAGCAATTTCACTTTCCAGAAGGGTATTCTGATGTTTATCCATACAACATTACAAAACATAGACATACTCCGGAGATGGAAGATGTTTTAAACAGAATATCCGGTATGAATATAAAGATAAGATTTACACCCCATATAATTCCCGTTTCAAGAGGAATGTTATCAACAGTAGTTTTTAGAACATCTCTATCAAAAGATAATCTCATAGAGATATACACAGATATTTATAAAAACGAACCCTTTATAAGGGTTATGGATAGTCCCGTCCATACAAAGAATGTTATAGGTTCAAACTACTGTGATATATCTATAGATAAAGACGACAGAACTGGATTTGCCATTATCACATCTGCAATAGATAATCTATCAAAAGGTGCATCTACACAGGCTCTCCAAAATTTTAACTTGATGATAGGTATTGAAGAAGATAGATATATAAGAGATTTAACTATTTTATTTCCATAAGGTGAAAATCCTTTGATAACTATAGAAAGGGCAAAATTTTTAATAAATAGGTTTAAAGATAGAAAGATTGCTGTAATAGGAGATATTATTCTTGATAAATATCTGTGGGGAGATGTAGAGAGAATATCTCCTGAGGCTCCAGTCCCGATTGTTGATGTAAAGAGAGAGACTTACAATCTTGGAGGGGCTTCAAATGTTGCCTGGAATTTATCAGCCTTAGGAGTAAAAACGGTAATCTTAGGTGTTGTTGGAAAAGATGAAAATGGAAAGTTGATAGAGAAGATGTTGCTAGATAAGAATATAACTCCAAACCTTGTTATAGATGAAAGTCGTCCAACAATAGAAAAGACTAGAATAATAGCTGTAAGTCAACAACTACTCAGAATAGATAGAGAATCAAGAGAAGACTTATCTTTGCCAGTTAAAAGAGAGATACTAAAAAAATTAGAAATTATATCTTCTGATTTTGAAGGTTTTATAATTTCTGACTATGGAAAAGGTGTTATTTTTGAAGAGATAGTTAAGTTATGTATATCTACCGGAAAACCTGTTTTTGTTGATCCAAAGCCAAAAAACTTTAATCTTTACAAAAATATAACTATAATGACACCTAATAAAAAAGAAGCGTATGAGTGCATAAAAGCTTCCGGAAATATATCTTTAGAGGAAGTTGGATATAGGATAATGGATCAGTTATCCATAGATACTCTTCTTATAACTTTAGGAGCTGAAGGTGTGGCACTTTTTGAAGGTAGGTCTGTAAAAAGAATTCCAGCTAAAGCAAAAAAAGTTTTTGATGTAACTGGAGCTGGAGATACTGTTGTATCTATATTGGCAGCTTCTAAACTTTCTGGGGGAAGTTGGGAAGAATCTGCTACACTTGCAAACTACGGAGCCGGATATGTTGTTGGTGAAATAGGAACTGCCGTTGTAACTCCGGATATACTTTTAGATACTGTTTTATCCTATCAAAGAATGCCTTAATATCTTTTAAATACTGTATGATATAATTTTTTAAACTTATTTAAGAGGTGAGTAGATGCTTATAAAGTTTTTTATAAAGCCTAGGAAAGGTGTCCTCGATCCTCAGGGAAGAGCAGTGTCTGAAAATCTAAAATCCCTTGGATTTGATAATGTTGGAAAAGTTTTTGTAGGAAAGTATATAGAAGTTTATATAGATGAGAATGATAAAGAAAAAGGGAAGAAGCAAGCTATAGAAATGGCAAAAAAAGCTTTAGTTAATGACCTTATAGAAGATTTTGAGTTTGAGATTGTGGAGGATTAATTTGAGGTTTGGAGTTGCTGTTTATCCAGGGTCAAACTGTGATTATGATACATACTATGTTATAAGGGATATACTAAAAAAAGATGTGGAGTTTGTTGATTATCGTCAAACCGATATAGATAAATTTGACTGTATTATATTACCAGGGGGATTTTCCTTTGGTGATTATTTAAGACCTGGAGCTTTGGCATCCCATACTCCTCTAACATATGCTCTTAGAGATTTTGCAGAAAAAGGTAAGTTTGTTGTAGGTATATGTAATGGATTTCAGATTTTAACGGAAGCTCACCTCCTTCCTGGAGCTTTACTTCCTAACAGTCATGGAAAGTTTGTATGTAAGCACCAATTTTTGAGAGTTGAGAACAATCAAACTGCATTCACAAATAAACTTTCGAAAGGTCAGGTAGTTAAACTTCCCATAGCTCATCATGATGGAAATTACTTTGTAGATGAAGATACATTGAAACAGATGGAAGAGAATGGACAGATAATATTAAGATACTGTGATGAAAATGGCAATATTTCAGAAGAAAGCAATCCCAACGGTTCTGTATCTAGTATAGCTGGAGTATCTAATAAAAATAAAAATGTGTTTGGACTTATGCCACATCCAGAGAGAGCCTGTGAATCTATACTTGGTAGTGAAGATGGGCTTTTGTTTTTAAAATCATTATTAGAAGGATAGGAGATTAAATATGACAGCAGAAGAGAGAAAACAGCTTGAAACGTTAGTAGCAAAAGTGTTTACTTTGGCTTACGAACTTGGGACAAATGTTGACGAGCTTTTCAAAGAAGTTAGAAAGTTGAGATTTCAAACAGAAGATAGGGATTTTGAAGCTGCCCTTATAAATCTTGAACATGCTTTTTTTATGGTAGCTCAATCTATAAATATTCTTAAAGAACAGACAAGAAATGCAACAATCCCAGCTAAAAAACTTGCCTGAAACTATAGATAAAGTAAGTTTAAAGAGTTTTTTTGTGAATGAAAAAACAGGAGAGCTTATCCAGAAGGATAACGTAGAAACACCACTGGTTTTAGTAGAGTATATACCAGACTTTGAAGAAAACTGTTTCTGGATAAATCTTAAGAACCTCTGGATTTTGGTAGGCAGAGTCCCTCCCCTGGTTGTTGAAATGGATGATATTATACTCTTTAGAGAGAGAGGTAGATGGGGGCTTTTTAGATTCGTAGAGAAGAAAGAGAATATTGTCATACTTACAGATGGGATGAGGAAAAAGAAAACTAAAGTTAATGTTGAAGATTTTTCAAAGATTAATCTACTTGGAAAAGTTATAAGGGTTCAGCAGAAGCTATGAGATATATAATACTACTTGTAATTCTAATAATTGGATTTTCTTTTGGACTTTCTAAAGTAAGGCTCTATGACAAATCTGGAAATGAGGTTCCTCTACCTCAAGATAAAATCATCATTTTAAACTTTATGGCTTACTCCTGTAGATATTGTATGGCTGAGATACCAATTTTTAAGAAAGTTTTAAAAGAGCCGGAGTTTAAAGATAAATTTGTTATATATGGATTTGCCTTGGATGGTAAGGAGAATAATTTTCAAGACAGAAATTTTCCCATATATGCTAACAATCCTAATAATAATGTTTTATTTCCAACTATGGGAACTCCGACAACCTATATAATTTCTCCATCCGGAAGAAAGTTGCTTACAATATATGGGGCTGTTACAGAGGAAAATTTAAGAAAATTTTTAAAAGAAACCTTAAAAAAAGTTAATAATTAATGCACCCGGCAGGATTTGAACCTGCGACCGTCGGCTCCGGAAGCCGATGCTCTATCCAGCTGAGCTACGGGTGCTCTAAACTTCTTAATCTTTTTATGTTAATTATATCCATATTATCTTCCTTAGGAGTTTCAAGTATGAATGGTAAAGTTTTTAAAAAACTGTCGTTTATTATAACTTCAAAACCTTTAAGACCTATGTATCCTTCACCTATATGTTCGTGTCTATCTTTTTTTGACCCAAAAGGAGTCTTTGAGTCGTTACAGTGGACGACTTTTATCCTACCTAATCCTATTAAACCATCAAACTCTCTCTTGTAATCATTTAGTCCTTCTACTGTATCTATGTGGTATCCACTTGCAAATAGATGGCATGTATCTATACAAACACCTACATTTAAATCTTTAAAAGGCTCTATCAACTGTTTTATCTCTTGGGTATTTTCTCCTACTTCCCCTTTCTGTCCAGCAAGAGTTTCAACTAAAAAGTAGCAATGTTTTAAATTTACATTCTTAAAGATGATTTCAAAACCTTGATGTATTCTATCTATACCTTCTTTTTTAGACCTTCCCTTCGTTTTGCCGGCATGTATCACATAGTAATCTATTTTTAACTCTTCACAGAGAAGTAGCTCTTCTATGACACCTTTTACAGATTTATTGAAAAGTTCTTCTTCATCAGAGGCAAGGTTAAAAAGGTAGGAAGCATGGACAACAGTAGGATAGATACCTGTTTCCTTTGATTTTTTAATAAATAACTCTTTCTCCTTATCTGTTCTCTCTATCCAAGTCCAGCTTCTTGGAGACCTGAGAAAAAACTGTATAGAATTTGCTCCTACTTCTAATCCTCTATCAAATACTAAATCTAAAGATTTAGATGAAGATACATGAGTTCCTATATTTACCATTTTAGTTTAAACCTTCCTGTAATAAATGGATTTGTTTTTTTCTCTTTTCCTATTGTTGTGTTAATACCATGTCCACTGTAAACAACAGTTTCTTCTGGAAGTTCCATAAGTTTATTTAAAGATTTTTCTAACTCCTTAGCATCTCCACCTGGTAAATCTGTTCTTCCTATACTACCTGCAAAAAGTGTATCTCCCACTATAATAAATCTATCCTCTTTACTGTAAAAGCAAACCCCTCCCGGTGTGTGCCCTGGTGTCTTTATAACATCAAATTTTAAACTTCCTATCTCTAATCTATCTATATTTTCAAGGTCAAAATCCGGCTCGGGACATTTATAGGCATTAAGAGCTTTAGCAAAAGATGGAAACAGTTCTTCATTTGTTAAAAATATATCTTTGAAGTTTAGATAAAACGGTACATCAAATAAACCCTTCAAATACCCTACCTGTCCTACATGGTCTATATGTCCGTGGGTTGCTAAAATAGCTTTTAAATTTAGTCCTTTAAGCTCTTCTACTATGTATTTACCGTCTGCTCCTGGGTCTATTACAACAGCATCTTTAGTTTTCTCATCAAAAACTATATAACAGTTCTCCTGAATAAAGCCGACGGTTATCTTTTTTATTTTCATCTCTTTAAAAACTCCCTATCAACTAAAGAAGTTGTGTAAGTTCCTTTTAAAAACTCCGGATGTTCTAAAATCTTTAGATGAAAAGGAATTGTTGTTTTTACACCTTCGATTATAAACTCTCTTAAAGCTCTTTTCCCTCTTTCTATAGCTTCCTCTCTAGTTTTCCCCCACACTATTAGCTTTGCTATCAATGAGTCATAGAAAGGGGGTATTGTGTATCCCTGATATATATGTGTGTCTACCCTTACCCCGAATCCTCCTGGAATGTACAGTTTTGATATTGTTCCTGGAGATGGTGTAAAAGACACTGGGTCTTCTGCATTTATCCTAAACTCTATAGCGTGTCCATTCCATTTTATATCCTGCTGTTTTATGTTTAACTTCTGTCCATCAGCTATTCTTATCTGCCATGCCACCAAATCAATACCGGTTATCATCTCACTTACCGGATGCTCAACCTGTATCCTTCCATTCATCTCTATAAAGTAGAAATTCATATCTTTATCAACTATAAACTCTACTGTTCCGGCTCCTGTAAATCCAACATGTTTTGCAAATCTAACTGCCGCTTCTCCCATCTTCTTTCTAACTTCTTCAGTTATAAAAGGAGAGAGAGCCTCCTCTAAAAGTTTCTGATGTCTTCTCTGAATTGAACATTCTCTATCTGATACATAGATAACATTTCCGTATTCATCTGCCAGTATCTGTATCTCTATATGTTTTGGATTTTTTATAAATTTTTCTATGTAAACTGTCTTATCACCGAAGGCAGTTTCCGCTTCTCTCTGGGCTATAGGTAGTAATCTCACAAGTTCCTGTTCATTGTTTGCAACCCTCATTCCTCTTCCACCACCTCCGGCAGCTGCCTTAATCAGAACAGGATAGCCTATGTTTTGAGCTATCTCTAAAGCATCTTTAATATCTTTAACCGGAGGACTTCCAGGTATTATTGGAACTCCTGCTTCCTGAGCAGCTTTTCTAGCAGCTGCCTTATCTCCGGTTAAGCTAAGGGTTTTTGAAGATGGTCCTATGAACTTTATATTAGACCTTTCACATATATTTGCGAAGTTAGGATTTTCTGCTAAAAATCCGTATCCAGGATAAACTGCATCAGAATGGGTTAAATCAATAGCAGACAGTATAGCTGGAATATTTAAATAACTTTTTGAGGAAGGAGATGGTCCGATACATATAGATATATCTGCAAGCTCTTTATGGATAGAGTTTTTATCTGCTTCTGAATACACTGCAACAGACTCACCTTCAAGTTCTCTAATAGCTCTAATTGCTCTAACAGCTATCTCTCCTCTGTTTGCTATAAGTATCCTCTTTATTCTCTTTAACAAATCTTTCTCCTTTCTGTTTTTGGTTTATAATTATATTATATAAAAACAATGTAGGGTAATAATATGGAACAAGATTTCATAAAAAAGAGGGTTTTTCTTGTTCTTAGAAAGATGTTTGATGAAGGGATAGTTCCCGTTGAGAAGGTAAGGGGAAATCCAAATATAACACCGGATAAACATTTTACAGATGTGTTGGTCTATTTAATAAATGAAGGTATTGCAAACCAAGAGAAAGTAAAGGAGTTTTTTGTTAAATTTCTTGGGTATAAACCTTTTGATCCGAATATACATAAACTGAATATAGATAAAGAAGCTTTGAAGAATCTGTCTTACAATTTTCTACAAAAAAGAAAGTTGGTGCCTTTTGATTACTCTAACGGTTATTTAAGATTGGCTATGCTAAATCCAACAGATAAAGAGTCTGTAAATCAGCTTAAATTTAATCTAAATGCAAGGAGTGTTGAAATTTTAGTTGCAACACTAAAAGAGATAGATGAGCTTCTAAGGTCAATTTCTGTTTTAATGCCTGAAAAGGATCTGCTAAATGAGTTAGATTTAGAGGCTGAAGTAGTTGAAGAGCAGACTAAAGAGGAGAAAACTTCAGAGGATCTCTTAAGGGCAGAAGCAGAAGAAAGTCCAATTGTAAAAGCTTCAAAGTTGATAATATATAATGCAGTAGTTCAAGGAGCTTCTGATATACATATAGAGCCTTTTGAAAAGGAAGTTAGAATTAGATACAGGATAGATGGAATTTTAAGGACTGTCCAAAGATTTAACGTATCTATTAAAGATGCTCTGGTTTCAAGGTTTAAGATAATGTCAAATTTAGATATATCTGAAAAGAGAGTTCCACAGGACGGAAGGATAAGGGTAAGTATAAATGGTAGGAGGATAGATCTAAGGGTTTCTACACTACCTACTGTATACGGTGAAAAAGTTGTTATGAGGATTCAGGATGCTGAAAGTTACCTTTCTATTAAACTTGAAGATCTTGGATTTGAGGCAGACGACCTTGTTAAAATAAGAGAGGCAATTTACAGTCCATGGGGAATGGTTTTGGTTACTGGACCTACAGGTTCAGGTAAGACTACAACTTTATATGCAGCCTTGATGGAGAGAAATAAAGAAGATGTTAATATTATGACGGCAGAGGATCCTGTTGAAGTATCTATAGCCGGAATAAATCAGGTTCAGATAAAAGAAGAGGTAGGATTGTCGTTTGCCGCTGCTTTGAGAGCCTTTTTGAGACAGGACCCGGATATTATCCTTATAGGTGAGATAAGGGATAAAGAGACAGCGGAGATAGGTGTTAAAGCTGCTTTAACTGGACACTTGGTGTTTTCAACTCTTCACACAAACGATGCACCTTCATCTATTACAAGGTTAGTTGATATAGGTGTTGAAAAATTTCTTGTTTCAACAGCTGTAAATACAATAGTTGCTCAGAGGTTAATAAGAAAATTGTGTAATAACTGTAAACAGCCAGCAAACTACGATAAGGAATTTTTGAAAGGTTTAGGATACTCTGATGAAGATATAGAGAATGGGCAGTTTTTTGTCCATAACCCTAAAGGTTGTGAAAAGTGTGGACATACAGGTTATAAAGGTAGAACAGCTGTTCATGAAATTTTAAAAATTGACGAAAATATAAGAAAAGCTATAATTAATGATAGACCAGTTGATGATATAAGGGAGATAGCTATAAAAAGTGGTATGAGAACCCTCTATCAGGATGGACTTATTAAGATGAAAAAGGGTTTAACAGATATTGCAGAGATAGAAAGAGTATTAATGAAATAAAGGGGTATAAGATGGTTGAAGAAGTTAAATCTTTATCTATTGATGAAATTGCTAGAGAAGCCGTATCCAGAAAAGCATCGGATATACACATAACAGCGGGTCTTCCACCAGCTATCCGTGTTGATGGAAAATTAATACCAATGGTAGGTTACCCGGTTCTAACTCCTAAAGATTCTCAACAGCTTATATACTCTTTTATGAATGAAAAGCAGAGAAAGACTTTCGAAGAGAGGAAGGAGTTGGACTTTTCTTTTGGTATAAGAGGTATAGGGAGATTTAGGGTTAACGTGTTCTATCAGAGGGGAACTGTTGCAGCTGCTTTGAGAAGGATTCCTTATGAGATAAAACCTATTGAAGAGTTGGGGCTTATACCTAAAGTTAAAGATCTATGTAAGTTAAGTATGGGATTAGTTTTAGTTACAGGGCCAACAGGCTCAGGTAAAACTACAACCCTTGCTTCGATGATAGATTACATAAACGCAAATTTCCCCCATCATATAATTACAATTGAAGATCCAATAGAGTATGTTTATCAACATAAAAAATCTGTTATAGCACAGAGGGAAGTTGGAACAGATACAGACTCTTTTGCAAATGCTCTTAAATACGCCCTCAGGGAAGACCCTGATGTTATACTTGTCGGTGAGATGAGGGATTTAGAAACTATAAGAGCAGCTTTAACGGCAGCAGAGACTGGTCACCTTGTTTTTGGGACATTACATACAAACACAGCTGTTCAAACTATAAATCGTATAATAAATGTATTCCCTATGGAAGAACAGGATCAGATACGAACAGAACTTAGCTTTGTCCTTCAGGGTGTAATATCACAAAGATTGCTACCTAAGATAGGAGGAGGGAGAGTATTAATACACGAAGTTATGGTCCCGAATACTGCGATTAGGAACCTTATAAGGGAAAATAAGATCCATCAGATATACGGTCTTATGCAGACAGGTCAGGCTGAAAGCGGTATGCAGACGATGAACCAATCTATAGTAAATGCAATTAGAAATAACCTTATAACTTTAGAAGATGGTCTTAGGATAAGTCCGGATCCAGAGGAACTTAAAAGGATGGTAAGAACAATTTAAAAGAGGTTTTAATATGCCTAGATTTAACTATGTAGCAAGGGATTCTTATGGATTCGTCAGAAAGGGAGTTATAGAGGCAGAATCTATACAGCTTGCTGAAGAAAATTTGGCACAGCAAGGTTTTAGAGATATTCAAATATCCGTCCAAAAGAAAATCGAAGGTATAAAAAAGGAAGTGTCTCTGTTTAAGCCTAAAGTTACGGAAAGGGATCTAGCTATATTCTCAAGGCAGCTTGGTGCTATGCTGGGAGCAGGTATATCTATTGCAGCTGCTCTTGAGATACTAGCTGAGCAACTTCCGAATAAAACTCTGAGAGAAACGCTGCTGAAGGTCAAGGATGATGTGTTATCCGGTAACTCCCTATTCAAATCCATGTCAAAGTTCCCAAATGTATTTCCAGAGTTTATGATAAATCTTATTGGAGCGGCAGAGGAGTCCGGTAAATTGGATGAAATTTTGAAAAGGGCAACTACTTATTACGAAAAGATAGCTATGATAAAAGGTAAAATAAAAAGTGCTTCTTGGTATCCTATTGCCGTTGTTGTTATAGCTACAGTAATAGTAGGTGGGATACTGACATTTGTAGTTCCTACATTTGCTCAGATATATGATAGTTTTGGGGGAGAGCTTCCCTTTTTAACACAGATACTTATTAACATGAGTAACTCTATCAGAAGTAGCATCCTGTATATACTAGGTTTCATAGTGTTTATGATAGTAGGAAATTCTTACTTCTACAAAACACCTGCAGGAAAAGAGTTTTATCATAGGTTATTTTTAAAAATCCCGGTTTTAAAAAATGTATTTCACAAAGGAGCCTTAGCTAAGTTTGCAAGAACATTAGCAACACTTATAAACGGTGGTGTGCCTATCTTAAGAGCCATAGAGATATCTTCAAAGACTGTTGGGAATGTTTTAATTGAGAAATCTCTTGAAAAGACAAAATTAGAAGTAGAAAAAGGAAGAAATTTAGCCGCATCTCTTGACAAAAATTACTTCCCGCTTATGTTTACTGCTATGGTAAATATTGGAGAGAATACAGGAAGAATTGATGAGATGCTTGATACTATAGCAAATTTTTATGAAGATGAAGTAGATAGAGAAGTAGATGCACTTGTATCTCTACTTGAACCTATGTTAATGGTTTTTATAGGTGGTATAGTAGGATTTATACTTATAGCGCTATACTTGCCGATATTCAAGATAGGCGAACTTGTCAAGTAAATGAAAAAAGTTGCTGTTGCTCTAAGCGGAGGCGTAGATAGTAGCGTCTCTGCTCTCTTACTTAAACAGCAAGGTTATGATGTTATCGGTGTAACATTAAAACTTTCCTCTGTTGATTCATGTGATCCAAATTTACAGGTTTGCTGTTCTACTAAGGATATACTTGATGCGAAGAAAGTAGCAAATTTTCTTGGGATTCCCCATTTTGTTATAGATTGGCAAGACATATTTAAAGATAAGGTTATAAACTATTTTGTAAATGAACTTTTAAATGGAAAAACTCCAAACCCTTGTGCTATCTGTAATAGGGATGTAAAAATAGGACTTCTTGCAAGGTATGTAAAAAAAGTTCTTAAAGTAGATAACCTTGCAACCGGACATTATATAAAGACTAAAGAGATAGATGGTATAGGAAAAGTAATTTTAAGAGGTTCTGATTTAAACAAAGATCAATCTTACTTTTTATCACTTGTTCCCCATGATGTTATTGATATGCTTATATTTCCAATCGGAGACTTAACAAAAGAGAAAGTTAGAAAGATAGCTTTTGATTATAATTTACCTGTATCTCAAAAGAAAGAAAGTTTTGAGATATGTTTTACAGCTGGAAAAGAACCTTACATCTACCTGTCAGATATAGGAATTAAAGAAGAGACTGGAGATATCATACATATATCTGGAAAAGTATTGGGAAGACACAGAGGTCTCTCTGCATATACTATAGGTCAGAGGAGAGGTTTATCTATTCCATGGAAGGAACCTCTTTATGTGATAGATAAAAATATCGAAAAAAACACTGTTGTAGTAGGAGAGAAAGAGTATTTGTTAAGTGATTATGTAAAGGTAAAGGATTTTAACTTTTTTGTTGATATAAAATTGTGGAAAAATATAAAAGTTCAAGGAAGATATAGACAAAAACCAGTTGAAGTAAAAAGTTTTGAGTTTGATGGAGAATTTTTAACTTTTTATTTTAAAGAACCTCAACCAAAGTTTGCTTCTGGACAAATCTTGGCAGTATATCAGGATGATATACTTCTTGGAGGAGGTATCATCATTTAAAAAAATCTGATAAAATTTTAAAACTAATTTTAGGAGGTGTTAAGATGAAAAGATTAGTTTTTACCTTAGCATTGTTGTTTATCACAACTTCATCTTTTGCAATAACAAAGGCTGATGCTGAGAAAAAGATGGCTCAGTATTTTGGAGACACTAAGAATTACACCATATCTGTATGTGAAAATCAGAAATACTATATAGGCGAAGTTTATCTAAAAGGATATGAGGGAATATCTAATGTTAGAAAACTCTATGTGAATAAAGAAACTGGAGATATAATTCCTGAGATGGCACAAGCTTCTGATTATTGTTATATGATTAAGTAATGAAGAAAGTTGGATTAATCACAAGTGGTGGAGACTGTCCAGGACTTAATGCCTGTATAAGGGCTGTTGTCCGGACTGCTTCTTTTTACTCACTAGAAGTTTACGGCTTTAAAAGAGGTTTTAAAGGTTTGATAGAGGAAGATTATACTATTCTTAACTATAAATCTGTAGCAGGTATCCTTCAGAAAGGAGGGACGATTTTACTTACAGCCAGGGAACCAAGATTCAAGGATTATAACTTCCGTAAGTTAGCATATGAGAATCTTAAAAAGTTAGGTATAGACAGTTTAATAGTTATAGGTGGAAACGGTAGTTTTCAAGGTGCAAATCTCCTATCTTCAGAGTTTGATTTAAATGTTGTAGGGATACCAAAGACTATAGATAACGATATATACGGGACAGAGTATGCTATAGGTTTTGATACAGCTGTAAATAACGCTATGGATGCTATAGACAAAATAAAAGATACAACTGTTTCTCATGAGAGAATATTTATAGTTGAGGTAATGGGAAGAGATAGTGGATTTATAGCCTTAGAAGTTGGAATAGCAACTGGAGCAGAAATTACCATCATTCCTGAATATCCATATCCTCTTCATATTATAGAGGAAAAGATACTAAAGTCAAAACAGATGGGTAAAAATTTTGCAATAATAGTTCTCGCAGAAGGAGTAACATCTGCAAAACAGCTTTCAGAGATACTTAATGAAAGGTTAAAAGATAAAGGTGTAGGTGAGATAAGGTACTCTGTTTTAGGATATATTCAGAGAGGTGGTTCCCCTACAGCTTATGATAGGATTATGGCATCAAGATTTGGATACTTTGCTGTCAAGAAGTTGGTTGAAGGTGAAAAAAATTTCATGGTAGCTTTTGAAAGTGGAAAGATAGTTACAAAACCTCTATCTATATCTTTTGGTAAAATCAGGGTTCCGAATATAGAAGATTATCAACTTAACAATATCCTTTCAATGTAAAAGTATGAAAATAACAGAAGTAAAGGTATATCCATTTGATACAGGAAAGATAGGCGGTAGGGTTAGAGCTGTGGCAGAAGTTGTAATAGATGATATTTTACTTATTAAAGATATAAAGATAGTTCAGTCAAAAACCGGTGGACTTTTTCTAAGTTTTCCAAAAAAGAGAAGTTCTTCCGGAAAATTTATAGACATAATTCAACCTCTTGATAAAGATTTCTCAGAGATGATAAGGAGAGCTGTTGTTGATAAGTATAAAGAGATGATGCAGATATAACGGAGGAAAAAATTGTTTAAAAAACTTATCTCAATTTTAGGAAATGTTAAACTTGGTATAGTTTATCTGATTTCCCTTGCACTACTGTCTGTCCTTGGCTCTACATATATAAAACAGGGAGAGACATATATAACCTATTATAAAGAGTATGGAGAGTTTTTTGCAAAGATTATCTGGATGACTTATCTGAATAACGTTTTCCACGCTTGGTATTACCAGATTTTAATAGTACTTGTTGCCATTGCTGTAATTTCAGCAACGATAGACAGATTTCCGGCTATATACAAGACAGCCTATGGTAAAGTTGAGAAAAAAATGACGGAAGGTATTCGAAATAAACCTTCCACAATAAAGATATCAACACAAGAAGATATCAGAGCTATTTTTGACAAGATAACATTATTTCTACATGATATCGGTTTCAAAAAAGCTCAAGTAATTTCAGAAAATCCCAAAGAGATTTATATCTATGCAGAAAAAGGCAGAGAATCAAGATTAGGTATGCTTGTAACTCATATAGGTATAATTGTTTTTTTGATAGGGGCATTTATAGGTTCTGTTTTGGGAGTAAGAGGTCAGATAGAGATTCCGGAAGGTGAAAAAGCTGATTATATAAGAAAGTATAGGGAAGGGTCTCTTATTCCCGGAGATGAGATATACAAACTTCCATTCGAGATATATGTTAAAAAGTTCTGGCTTGATTTTTATAACAGTAAAGAGTTTGCAGGTGCAGTCAAGTCTTATAACAGTGATATAGATATAATAGAAAATGGAAAAGTTATAAAAAGTGGCGTTATAAAGGTAAATGAACCTATGGAGTATAGAGGATACAGAATATTCCAAACATCTTACGGAAAAACTGGGGATATGAAGGAAGCTGATATAGTGGTAGTTGATTATAAGAAACTTGTAGATATAATAGAGAAGTCTCTACTTCTGAATAATCAGTTATCTCAAACAAAAGATAGTTCAGCTTCATCTCATATAGAAAAACAGCTTAGAGATTTACAGAGACAGACAGTTGAGTTGTTCAATAGCGGGAAAAGAATTAAATATAGATTTGGTGAAGATAGTATAACTTTTGAAGGTTATCAGCTAAAGGTTATAAATCAAACACTTAATTATAAAAATCCCGTTTTGATTCAAAATGATGTTTATGACCCTCTTTTAATAGTGAAGGTAAGTTATAACGGTAAAGAGTTCAATATGCCTATAGCAGCTGACCCTAATGTAGAAATAGCAGCTTATGAGAGATTTGTAAAACCTTACCACTTTCCCTATATAATGTTTATAGAAAAATTTGAACCAAGATACTTTACTGGACTTCAAATTAGCTATTTCCCAGGAACTACACTTATCTGGATTGGAACTATTATAGTAGTTTTAGGAACTATGCTTGCCTTCTATACTGTCCATAGGAGAGTATGGATAAAGATAGCAGATAACGGCCAAAGTAGAGAAGTTTATATAGCCTCTTATTCTCAGAAATTCAAGGAATCTTTTGAAGAAAAACTAAGGGAGACTATAAAGTCTTATTTATGATAAAATTTTTAGCTTGATGGCCTACTTTTACTTTAAGGGGAGTATACTATGGGTAGATTAATAGAGTTTACAGATGTCACTTTAAGAGATGGACAACAGAGTTTGCTTGCTACAAGAGTTAAAACAGATGATTTACTACCGGCACTTCAAAAACTTGATGATGCAGGTTTTTGGTCTTTGGAAGTTTGGGGTGGTGCAACCTTTGATGTATGTTTAAGATTCTTAAAAGAAGACCCATGGGAAAGATTGAGAAAATTTAAAGAAGCTGCAAAGAATACAAAACTTGAGATGCTTCTTAGAGGGCAGAATATTGTTGGATATAGACATTATGCAGATGATGTTGTTGAAGAGTTTGTAAAGAGAGCTGCAGATAACGGGATAGATGTTTTTAGAATTTTTGACGCTTTAAACGATATTAGAAATATGGAAGTTGCCATATCTACTGCAAAGGAATGTGGAAAGATAGTTAAGGGAGTCTTATCTTATGCTATAAGTCCAGTTCATACAGTTGAGTATTATGTAAATATAGCTAAACAGCTCAGAGATTTAGGTGTAGATATAATAAGTATTAAAGACCAGGCCGGAATACTTTCACCAAAGATGGCTTATGACCTTGTATCTGCATTGAAAAGTGAGATAAAACTTCCAGTCCATGTCCATTCTCAATCAACTGCTGCAATGGCAGAGATGACCCTTTTAAAGTCTGTTGAAGCTGGAGCAGATATAATAGATACAGATGTATCTACATGGTCTTGGCTTACAGCCCATCCTCCTAATGAAACAATGGTTTATGTTCTAAAAGAGTTTGGTTATCAAACAAAGATAGACATTGATATTATTATAGAGGTTGCCGAGTATTTAAAAGAAGTTAGAAAGAAGTATGCCAAATACGATACTGTTGATAAATGGCCTGATACACAGGTTCTTATACACCAGATACCTGGTGGTATGATGTCAAACTTTATAAACCAGCTAAAAGAAAACAATGCCCTTGATAAACTTGATGAAGTTAAAAAAGAAGTTGCAAGAGTTAGAGAAGATTTAGGATATCCGCCTCTGGTTACACCTACAAGTCAGATAGTAGGAACTCAAGCCCTTCTAAACGTTTTACAAGGTGAAAGGTATAAAGTTGTAACAAAAGAGACAAAAGATTATGTTAAAGGGCTGTATGGAAGACCTCCTGCTCCTATAAAGCCTGATATTATCAAAAGGATATTAGGTGATGAAACTCCTATCCAGGTTAGACCTGCAGATCTATTAGATCCTGAAATAGAAAAGATGGAAAGTAAAGCTTACGAAGCCGGAGCAAGAAGTCCAGAAGATGTTTTATCTTATATACTTTTTCCTCAAGTTGCACAGGAGTTCTTCAAATACAGGGAAGCACTGGAAAAGGGAGAGGCCTTACCTCCGGAAGTTGAAGAATTTAAATCAGAAGAAAGTTGTAAAGCACCTATTGAGTTTAATATAACACTTCACGGAGAGCAGTATCACATAAAGATAGCCGGAGTTGGAAATCCTATAGAAGGAAAAAAACCTTACTTTATAAGAATAGATGGGGAGTTAGAAGAGGTTTTAGTTCAACCTATAAGGGAAATAGAAGTAGGTCAAGATACGGTATCACTACCGGAAGCAACTATATCAACAGGTAAAAGAAAGATTATGGGACTTGGTGATATAAGTTCTCCTATGCCAGGAAAAGTTACTTCTATAAAGGTATCCCTAGGAGATAAAGTTAAAAAAGGGGATGTCTTACTTACAGTAGAAGCTATGAAAATGGAAAATGAGATACACTCTCCGATAGATGGGGTAGTTTCGGAGATATTTGTTAAAGTAGGAGATAACGTTAATCCAGATGAATGTTTGATGGTTGTATCCCCGGAATAGTATGAAGAAAGTTTTTATAAGCGTAGGTGAAGTATCGGCAGACATCTACGCCTCTTATATAGTAGATGATCTAAAAGATAAATATCAATTTATCGGATTAACCGGACCTAAACTCCTAAAAGCCGGTGTAAAACCTATCTCTACTATAGACGATATATCTGTAGTTGGTTTAACAGAAGCTTTTTCAAAATACAAACAGATAAAGAAAGTTTTTAAAGAGTCTGTTAAAGCAATAAAAAATTGTGATGTAGTAATAGTTGTTGATTTTCCGGGGTTCAACATAAAACTTATAAAAGAAGCCAAAAGGTTAGGTAAAAAGGTAATATACTTCATATCTCCACAGATATGGGCTTGGGGCTACAGAAGAATATACGATATAGTTGAAAATACAGACCTTTTGATATCCATTCTGCCATTTGAAGAGAATTACTATAAACCTTTTATAGATAAAAATTTCAGATTTTTCTATGGGGGACACCCTCTGATAGATATAGTAAAACCAAAGACAGATAGAGAAAACTTTGAAAGATTATTAAACATTCCCAAAAATAGACTACTTATAGGACTTCTACCAGGAAGTAGGGAGTCAGAAGTAAAAACTTTATTACCTATAATGTTAGAATCTGCAAAACTTCTAAACAATGCTATTGAAAATAGTTTTTTCTTAATTCCTGCTACAGATAACGTTTTAGAAATTGCCCTTAATATATCTTCTAAATATCATAAACTACCCCATAGAGTGGTTAAATCCTCTAATTTAGAGTTCCCATCCTACGAAGTAATGAAACATTCCTATTTCTCTGTAATATCTTCCGGAACTGCTACCCTGGAAGCAACTATCATAGGTAATCCTTTCATCCTTGTTTATAAAGTCAGTCCCATAACTTTCTTTATAGGAAAAAGATTAGTAAAGATACCATTTTTAGGGCTTCCGAATATAATAGCCGGAAAACAGATAATAAGAGAGTTATTGCAAAATAGCTGTAATCCTTTAAACATAGCTAATACAACATTGGAATACATTCATAACAGATACCTATATCAGAAAACAAAAGATGAACTTGCTGAAGTTAGAGATAAATTGGGTAGTGAAGGAGCTTTAAATAGGATAGTGAAATCTATAGATAGATTTTTAACAGAGAGCTGATTTAAAATCTATACAGAAGAAGTTTTCTCCATTTTCATATCTATAGCTGAGATTTAATCCGTGAGATTGGACAACAAATTTTGTTATATAAAGACCTAAACCTAATCCCTCCTTATTTTTTAAAGAAGTTTCCTTAACAAAAGGCTCAAAAAGTATATCTACATCTATTGAAGGTTTTTCTCCTCTATTTGATATACATATCACACCATCTTTATAACTAACTTTACATATACCATCTTCACTGAATTTGATTCCATTATCTATCAGATTTTTTATAGCTATACTGAATAACGATATATCTATAAAAACTCTATCATCCTGTGTAAGCTCTATTTCAACCAGATTTTTTTCTGATATTAGTAGAAGTTCGGTAGCGTTATTTATAACTTGGGAGATATTTACACACTCTCTGTTTAGGTTAAACTTTTCTGAAGTTATCTTCTCTACTAACAGAAGTTGATTTATAAGGTATTCAAGTCTGTTAAATATTTTCTCAAAGTTTTCTTTTCCTCTATCATCATTTAAAAGCTCAATAGCAATCTTCCCTTTTGTTATCGGAGTTTTAAGTTCATGGGCTATGTTTCTCAAAAACCACTTTCTTATCTCTTCATTTTTTTTTAGTGATTTTATTGCTTCATTAAACTCCCTCGCTATAAATCCAATTTCATCATCTTTATCTATCTTTACATCTACATTAAGATTTCCGGATTTTAAAATACGAATCTTATCTCTAAGCTGTTTTAATGGATAAAAAGATTTAACTATATTTATGTAAAGTAAAATAAATGCAATATTAAAAATCAGATAGCCTATCAATATAAGTTTATGAATTTCTATACTATCATTCTTTTTTAAGATATATGTTGTTCCGAATTTGTTAAGAATAAGATAAGTATCTTCTTCATACTCAACTACCTTTATTTGAATAAAACCTAAATTTCTCTCTAATAATGGTCTTGAGTTTGTAATGATATCTTCAGCTGTCTCTATATCTGTAATTTCGGCTATATTCTGTCCTAAATCTTCCGGATTGTTAGAGTAGACAAATAAAAGTCCTCTTCTTATAAAATCTCTAATTTCCTTATCTTTTGCCTGTTGATAGCCATAATAGAAGAAAAGTGTAGATATAATGTACATCAGACCAAAAGCTAAACTGATTTTGAATAAAATTGAACTACTCTTCTTTACAATCAAACTTATAACCTATTCCTCTTATAGACTGTATATATTTTGGGTTTTTCGGATCATCGTTAATCTTCTTTCTTATCCTTCCTATTATCACATCTACTGTCCTATCTATACTGTCATAGTTTATGTTTACAGTGTTATCAATTATGTAATCTCTACTTAAAACTCTTCCTCTATTCTTTATAAGCATAGATAGTATCTCAAACTCTGCAGATGTTAAATTTATAACTTCCCCATTTTTCTTTATAGTATATCCTTCTTCATCAAGTTCAAATTCTCCACAGGTGATAACTTTTGATTTTAATTTCTCTTTTCTCCTTAATACAGCCTGTATCCTAGCAACTAACTCTCTTGGATTATAAGGTTTTGCCAGATAATCGTCTGCTCCTATCTCAAGGGCAAGTATCTTATCTGTATCATCACTTCTTGCTGAGGATATTATTATAGGTATATCTTTCTCTTTTGCTAATTTTTTACAAACTTCTATGCCATCCATCTCTGGTATAGATAAATCTAATATGATAAGGTCGTAGTTTGGATTTCTTTCAAGCTCTTTAATTGCTTTAGATGGAACCTCAAAGTTTTTGACTGATATGTTGAATTTTGATAGATATTCTGTTAAAAGCTCTGCAAGTTCCCTATCATCTTCTATCATTAGAGCTTTTATCATGTTTTTCACCTCTAAAAATTAAAAAAGGGAAGGCATTGACGCCTTCCCATCAATGGAGGGGGGAGGAGGTTAAGCCATAAGGAGGCTTCGCACTTACATTTCATTTTTCGTTCTTTTATGAATTAAACTTAAAAATTTTTCTCTCTGATTCTTATCTAAAACTTCAAATAATTTCTGGAAGTACTCAGCTTTTATCTGAGCCATCTTTTCACTATTCTGTTTTACAGTGTTTATAAATATATCTCTATTAAATTCTCCACCTTTTGTAGCTTCTTCTAAGGGCATTTTATGCTCCTTCCTAAACTTTTCCAAAGCTTCTTTTTCTTCTTGTTTTATTAAGCTTATCTTTTGAACCTGCTCTTGAGATAAATTTAGTTCTTTTTTCAGAAATTCAAGCTTTCTATCATAAAACTCTCTTTTTGTTTTACAAAACTTACATTCTTCTTTCTGTGGTTTTATATCTGGTGTTTCTGCTTTAACTAAACCTACAGATGCAACTGTTGCTGCTAAAATCAATCCTATCAACTTGTTCATTTTTTTTATCCTCCAATTTAACTTTAATTGTTAAAAATTATTATATGTAGTCACTGTAAATAACAAATAAATAAAAAGTTAACTTTCTGATAATAAATGCGCCCAGAGGGACTCGAACCCCCAACCTTGTGATCCGTAGTCACATGCTCTATCCAATTGAGCTATGGGCGCTTATATCTCTAATTTAGCTAATTTCTCTTCATTCTCTTTGGCTATCAATACATCTATAATCTCATCTAAGTCGCCGTCAAGTATCTCATTTATCCTATACGAAGTGTAATTTACTCTGTGGTCTGTTACTCTGTTTTGAGGGAAGTTGTATGTTCTTATCTTCTCACTTCTCTCTCCAGTTCCTACTTGCTCTTTTCTCTCTTTTGCTATTTTTTCTCTTTCAATTCTATCGTAGTAATCTTTAAGTCTTGCCCTGAGTATCTGCATTGCTTTTAATCTGTTTTGAAGTTGAGATCTCTCATCTTGACATGTAACTACCATACCGGTAGGAAGGTGGGTTATCCTTACAGCAGAGTCTGTTGTGTTAACATGCTGTCCACCTGCTCCTCCGGCTCTCATTGTTTCTATTTTTAACTCTTCTGGTTTTATCTCAATATCAACTTCTTGAGCTTCTGGTAAGACAGCTACGGTAACTGTTGATGTGTGTATTCTTCCGGACGACTCTGTTTCTGGGACTCTTTGAACTCTATGGACACCGCTTTCGTATTTAAGTCTTGAGTATGTACCCTGTCCTTTTATGAGAGCTATCACTTCCTTGATACCACCCTTTTCAGTTGGATGGAGACTCAGTATCTCTGTTTTCCAGCCGTGTCTCTCTGCATATCTCTGATACATTCTGAAAAGTTCAGCTGCAAACAAAGATGCTTCGTCACCACCAGCACCTTGTCTTATCTCAAGAATAACATTTTTTTCATCATTCGGATCCTTTGGAAGAAGAGAAATCTCTATTTTCTTCTCTATGTCTTTCTCCTGTTGTTTTAGGGATTCTAACTCTTCCTCTGCCAAAGCTCTCAAATCATCTTCTGGAGTATTTGCTACCAGTTGTTTTACCTCTTCTATCTGTCTCTGGATATCTTGGTATTGTTCATACATCTGTAATATCTCGGATAGGTCTTTATACTCTTTACCCAGAGACTGTAGTTTAGATTGATCTTTCAAAATTTCAGGGTCAGCAAGCAAATATTCTAACTTTTTAACTTTTTCTCTAATTCCTTCTAATTGGGCCAATAATATCTTGTTCATCTATTACTTTTCTGATACCTGGCCTGTTAACTCTAAAAATTTAGGTTTAATTCTTAATTTACCTGTATAGAAAGGATGACAGTTATTACAAACTTCAAGGTAAACTGTTCCACCTTTTACTGTATAAATTTCAAACTGATTTCCGCAACCACACACAAATTTTGTTAACTTAAGTTCCGGATGTATTCCTGTTTTCATTTTGCCTCCTTTCATAAAAAATGTAAATATATATTATATCATGCATTCATAGATTTTAAAAATTCTTCATTTGTCTTAAATTTACTCAACTTACTAAGTAAAAACTCCATAGCTTCAACTTCATCCATTGTAGACAGAAACTTCCTAAGTATCCAAAGTCTCTGTAATTCCCAATCTTTTAATAAAAGTTCTTCTTTCCTTGTGCCGGATTTACTTATATTAATTGCAGGGAAAACTCTCTTTTCCATAAGTCTTCTGTCAAGGTAAAGCTCCATATTACCAGTTCCTTTAAACTCTTCAAATATAACGTCATCCATCCTTGAGCCAGTTTCTACAAGTGCTGTTGCAAGTATAGTCAAACTTCCGCCATTTTCTATATTCCTTGCAGCTCCAAAGAATTTCTTAGGTCTCTGTAGCGCTGTAGCTTCTATACCTCCAGATAAAACTCTTCCAGAAGGTGGAGTAATAGAGTTAGAAGCTCTTGCAAGTCTTGTCATAGAGTCAAGTAGTATAACTACATCTCTACCTTCTTCAACGAATCTTTTCGCTTTTTCTATAACAAGTTCAGATATCTGTATGTGTCTCTCCGGTGGCTCATCAAAAGTTGATGCTACAACCTCTGCACCGGAGCCAACTATCCTTCTCATCTCAGTAACTTCTTCTGGTCTTTCATCTATCAGAAGGATTATCAGATGAACTTCAGGATGATTTTTTATTATGGCTTTTGCCAATCTCTGAATTAAGACTGTTTTACCTGCCTTTGGGGGAGCTACTATCAGTCCTCTCTGACCTTTACCTATCGGAGAGATTAAACTTACAACTCTTGTAGATAGATCAGATGGATCATACTCAAGGTTAAATCTCTCTGTAGGGTGATATGGTATAAGTTTATCAAAGTAAGGTCTTAATCTCGCATTTTCTATAGGTGTATTTCCTACAAAATCAACCCTAACTAATGCTCTATACTTTTCACCTTCTCTCGGGTTTCTTGCCGCTCCTCTTATAAAATCTCCATTTCTCAGTCCAATTCTTTTTATCTGAGAAGGAGAAACATAAACATCCTGAGGACTTGGTGCATAGTTATTTTCCAAAAATCTTATAAATCCGAAAGATTCAGGTAATATCTCAAGGACACCTTCAATCCTCGTTATTCCTTCTTTTTCCTCTTTTTTCTGTAAGATCTTATCTATGAGTTCATCTTTCTTTAAGCCAGTAACTCTCTCTAATCCTAATTCTTCTCCTATTTCTCTTAGCTCAATTAAGGTTTTCTCTTTTAGTGCTTCTCTTGTGATTGTAGATAAGTCCATTTCTACCTCCTTTACTTTCCTATACAGAATTTACTGAATATGCTACCTAAGATATCTTCAGTAGTTATGAAACCGATAATTTCATCAAGATTTTTCTCAATCTCTTGAATGTTTAACATTAAAATTTCTTTGTTTTTTATTAAAAAATCTATCTCCTTTTCTATACTTTTTATGTTTTCTATTGCTTTTTCAATTAGAATTTTTTGCCTAAGATTTATGTAAACTTCATCTTCTACTTCAGATATTCCAACTTTCTCTAAGATCTTCTCTTCAAGTTCCTTAAGTCCGATGGCTGAAACTGAACTTGTATATATTATATTATCAGATTTTATAAAATTATCAAGACCTTTCTTTCCTAAATCAACTTTATTTCCTACTATAATATGATTTTTGTCTTTAATTTCATTGTATATCTTCAGATCTTCTTCTGTAAATCCTTGAGATACATCAAAAACAAATATCACTATATCAGCCTCATCTATCTTTCTTTTTGCTATTTCTATTCCTAACTTTTCTATTTTGTCTGTGGTTTCTCTTATTCCTGCTGTATCTAAAAGTATTATAGGTATATCTTTTATCTTTACTCTCTCCTCTATGAAATCTCTTGTTGTCCCGGAGATTTCGGAAACTATAGATCTTTCATACCCTATAAATGCATTAAAAAGTGAAGATTTTCCTACATTCGGTCTACCGACGATGGCAAGTTTGATACCTTGCCTTATGATTTCCCCCTTTTTGTAAGTGAACAGAAGGTCTGAAAGGTTTTTCTCTACTTCTTTTAGTTTCGAGATAATAAAGTCAGAATCTATCTCTTCAATATCTTCCGGAAAGTTTATCTCTGCTTCTATCAAAGTTATAAGCTCTATAAGAGACTCTCTTAAACTGTTTATTTTCTTTGATAATTTTCCTTCAAGAATATTTACAGCAGCTTTTGCTGCTTTTTGTGTTTTTGCAGATATTAACTCTGCTATTGCTTCTGCCTGAACTAAATCTATCTTACCGTTTAAAAAAGCTCTTTCTGTAAATTCTCCAGGATTTGCAAACCTTGCACCAAAGTATATGGCTTCCTCTATTATCTTTTTAACCACAGGAATGCTACCGTGAGGATATATCTCTATAACATCTTCTCCTGTAAAGCTTGCAGGTTTTTTGAAGTATATAAGTAATCCTTCATCTATAATATTTCCTTCTCTGTCTATGATTTTGCTAAAGTAAACTTTTCGTGGTTCTATATCTTTGGAAATTTTGAAAAGTTTTTTTCCTATTTCTAATGCTTTTTCTCCACTTATACGAATAACAGCAACTCCTGATGGTATCAAAGGAGTTGCATTTGCAACTATTGTATCTCTAATCATTTTTTCATAGTTTTATTGACTATAAAGCTCTGAATTAAACCAAGTATATTATTTGTAAGCCAGTATAGAACTAGTCCGGAAGGGAAGTTTAAAAACATAAATGTAAATACAGCAGCCATAACATACATGATAATCCGCTGATTTTTATCAGAAGAAGGAGTTATAAACTGCTGAGCTACCATAGAAAGCCCCATCAGTATAGGTAATATGTAATATGGGTCTTTGTCTGATAGATCTTTTATCCAAAGTATAAATGGAGCTCCTTTTAATTCTACTGTAACCATAAGGACGTTATAAAGAGCTATAAATATAGGTATCTGAACTAATATAGGTAAACATCCGGATAGTGGATTTGCTCCGGCTTGAGCGTAAAGTTTCATTATCTCTTCTTGAAGTTTCTGAGGGTCTTTTGCATACTTCTTCTTTAACTTTTCCATTTCCGGAGCCAAGTCTGCCATCTTTTTCATGGCTTTTAAGCTCTTATGGTTTAGAGGGAAGAAAAGTATCCTTATCAACACTGTTAAAATTATTATGGCTACTCCCCAGTTAGGGATATACTGATAAAAGAAGTGTAAAAGTAAGAATAACGGTTTCCCAAATATTCCAAAAAATCCAAAATCAATGGAACTTCTTAAATCTAAGTTTATATTCCAAATCTTCTGATATTTTTCCGTAATTTCTCCAAGTAATGAGTAAAGTTTGGCACCTCCATACATAAAACCAATAGAGTTAGATGGTATGTTTACTAAAACAGCTGTAATGTCTTTGTTTAATGGAACTATCTTTACACTGTTTATACCTTCTTTGAGTGAAACTATCTGTAAAAAGTATTTATTTTCTTCTCCAGCCCATAATATTTTATCGTTTATGGTGATGGGAGATTTTACATCTTCAGTGCCATACATTAAGATATCATTTTTTGTTTTTATAATAGGACCTTGATGTCCAAAACTTCCCTCAGACTTTAAAGTTAGTGCTGATAGATACCAAAGGTTATGGTTTTCTAAACCTTTAGATTTTATCTGAAAATCGATACTTCCGTCATTATTTACTGTATAAATTTTAGAAATATCGAAACCATCTCCCTTTAAAGAAAAGGTTAAGGTGTTTCCATCTTGTTTTACTTCATACTTTGTTAGATTTAGTATGTTAGTTAGATTTTTATCATCTGTTATTATTTCTCCGGGGTATAGTCCAGAGTTTTTAGCATAGTCAGATACCATATCCTGATTATAACGTTTAACCAATATAGAAGTTATTCTTCCACCGTATGGTGTAAACTGTATATCAAAATCTGGGGTTGATATCTTTATATTTTCTCTTTGGATACTCTGTCTTTGTGTTGTTAGTAAAAGATCGATATCACCATAATTTGGGCTTTTCTGTATATTCTGACTGGTCTGACTGACTATTTTCTGCCCATTTTTAACATTTTCTTCTGGTTTTGGAAAAATGTAAGAACTTAAAAAGCTAAATGATATTATAAGGATAGAAACTACTACAAAAAATATAAGCATCCTCTTTTGGATATCTTCCTGCATCTTTTACCTCTCTTATTTTTATGGATAATCAACCCCACCTTTTGAGTAAGGGTTACATCTTAATATTCGCCATACAGTCTTTAAAAGACCTTTAAAGAATCCGTATTTCTCAAAAGCCATAATTGAATATTGGGAACAGGTAGGATAAAATCTACATGAAGGCTGTTTAAAAGAAAATATCTTCTGATAAAGTTTAACAATAGCTATTGCTATCTTAGCTAACATAACTTCTCAATCTCTTTGAATGCCGATTTAATTTGATTTTCAACTTCATAACTCTTTTTGTATAAAATAGACTGCTTTCCTATGAGTATTATATCACAGCTTAAGTTTTTGTATTCATCGAAGGCAGACCTTACAGCCTGCCTTAAAACTCTTTTTACTCTGTTTCTTTTAACTGATAGTTTAAAAACCTTCTTTGGTGCTATAAAAAGAAATCTTGGATAACCTAACTGATTCTTTTTAAAAATTACCATAAAATCTTCAAACTGTAACCTATTCTTTTGAGAGAAAATTTCAGAAATATCTTTCTTATTTTTTAACACTATCATGAAGGAGCTAAACGTTTTCTTCCTTTAGCTCTCCTTCTTGCTATGATTTTCCTTCCGGATTTTGTCCTCATTCTTGCGAGAAATCCGGATACTCTCTTTCTCTTCTTATTGGAAAGATGGGCTTTAGCTTTCATATTTGCCATCTGTTAAAACCTCCTTTTAAAATAGTAAAAGAGCAGGATTAATCCTGCTCTTAAGATGTTGTCGAAACTTCTGTCTTGTTAAAATCCAGCTTTAGAGTCAAAGATACCTGTGAAAATAAAGATTATAGCTATAAGTAGAGCATAGAGAACGAATGTTTCTATCAATGCCATACCGATAAACATAGTTGTAAGGAGTTTTGGTCCCATGTTTGGATTTCTTGCCATTCCTTCAAGAACTCCTCTTATAGCATTACCAAGACCTGCTGCACCACCACCTGCAGCTGCACCTATAGCAACTCCGGCACCTATAGCTAAAGCTCCGTAAAATACAGCTCTTGCCATAGGGTCTCCTTCTGCTGCAAATGCTGCAGAAACTGTTCCTACTAGGACCATCAACATGAGGACTTTTGAAAACTTAGCCATTATCTATACAACCTCCTAAGAGTATTTATTTCACTATTAAAACGTTACAGTTTATCTTTTTGTTTAAATATTCATACTCATCTGTTAAAATTACCAAATCCGGATTTTCCTCACTTACAAACTTACCTATAACATCTTTTATTCTTCCTGAGATATCTATTATGTATTTATATTTACCGTTATAACTTTCCATTAAATCATCAAGTTTTGCCTGAACATTCCTCTTACTCTTTTCCTCTAAATCTGGCTGAATCGGCATACCAAAACTTATACTCCATCTCTTCATCATATAAACATCAACTATCTCATGGAATATTATTAACTCACTACCGTATTTAGATGCAAGGTCTTTTCCAAATTCTAATGCTTTTAAAGATTGGTTGTCAAACTGGAAGTTTACAAATATCTTTTTTATTTCCATAGTTTCCCCTTATCAGTGTTATTCATGGGTAATAGCACCAGCTATATATACAGTTGTGAGAACTACAAAGACATAAGTTTGCAAAAATACAGCTATCAAGTGTATTAACATCACAGGTAAAGGTATTAAAAAAGGTATAAGCATTATGAGAACTACACTTATAAGTTCGCCACCTGTCATATTTGCAAAAAGACGGAGAGCTAGTGTTACAGGTCTACTCAGATGGCTAAGAATTTCTATTATTACAAAAATTGGGGCCATTGCAGGTACAGGTCCTAAGAAATGTTTAAAGTAAGATATACCGTTTGTTCTTATTCCTTCAAGGTTATATATAAAGAAAACCAACAGAGCAAGGGCCATAGTTGTGTTTAGATTTGCTGTAGGTGATTCAAATCCAGGAATCATACCAAGTAGATTACCAAAAAATACAAATAAACCTATTCCTGCTATTAGTGGGAAGTACTTTCTTCCCTTTTCCCCCATATTCTCCTTTATCATGTTATCTATAAATTGGATGTAAATCTCAAAAATATTCTGTATAGGTGTTGGGATTAATCCAGGTTTTTTAGCCAATGCCATAAATAGTATTGGAACAGCTATTACAACGAGTAAAGCCATAACAACATGGGTTTGCATTATCTGGGACTCCAAGGTTTGCCTCCATTTCTTTCTTAAATTCTGTAATATTATACAGAAAAATTTTAAGGTTGTAAATTAATTTTTTCTTTAAAGGCTTTTATACTTTCCAAAGCTCTTTGAACCTTAATAGCTTTTCTCTTTTCTTTATCTTTTATCTTATAATCTATCTCTGGAAGTATGGCAAAGTTTGGTCCCATAGGTTGTAGTTCATTTTTTGCTGTAGTTATATAGTTTATAAGAGATCCTATCATACTTTCTCTTGGAGGAATTACAGGTTCCTCTCCTTTCAGTATCCTAACAACATTTATCCCTGCAATTATTCCTGTTGAAGCACTTGCCATATATCCTTCTACACCTGTTATCTGTCCGGCAAAAAGTATATTTTTATTGGATTTTAACTGTAAGGTTGGATATAGAAGTTTTTGAGATTGTATAAATGTATTTCTGTGTATAGAACCAAGTTTTACAAACTCTGCATCTTTAAGAGCTGGAATAAGCCTAAAAATTCTCTTTTGTTCTGGGTATTTCAGTTTTGTCTGAAAACCTACCAATGATAGAAGTGTTCCTTCTATATTTTCTTTTCTAAGTTGAACTACTGCAAATGGTTGTTTTTTTGTTTTTGGGTCTATAAGCCCAACAGGTTTCATAGGTCCAAAGAGTAAAGTTTGTTTTCCTCTCCTTGCAATCTCCTCTATTGGAAGACAGCCTTCAAAATATACAGCTCTTTCGAAATCTTTAAGTGGAACCTGTTCTCCTTTTAGAAGCTCTTTATAAAATATCTCATACTCTTCCTCTGTAAGTACACAGTTAAAGTAATCTGGAGAACCTTTACCATACCTGTCAGCCCAAAATCCCTTTGAGTAATCTACAGTTGAGGCATCTACAACCGGAGATATCGCATCGTAAAAGTATAGGTATTCACTTCCCGTAATTTTTTGTATCTCTAAGGATAGTTTTTCAGATGTTAATGGACCAGAGGCTATAACTACCAAACTATCTTTTGGAATTTCGGTTATCTCCTCTCTTATTAATTCTATGTTAGGATGGTTTTCTATAATTTCTGTTATTTTCTTAGAGAATTTCTCTCTGTCTATGGCAAAAGCTTGTCCTGCAGGGACTTTATAATCTTTAGCAACTTTAAGTATTATAGAGTCTAAAATCTCCATCTCATTTTTTAAAAGTCCGGAAGCAGATAAAGGAAATTCACTACCAAAGGAATTGCTGCATACAATTTCTGCAAGATATGGAGTTTTATGGGCTGGAGTAAATACCTTGGGACGCATCTCGTAAAGTTTGACTTTAAAACCTGATTGAGCTACCTTGTATGCTGCTTCTGTTCCGGCAAGTCCTCCGCCAATAACGATAACTTCTGACATTTAACTTTCTTTCCAGGAGTAATTTCCGGTTTTAAACACCTCTTTCTTCCAGATAGGTGCCCTTGCTTTTACATTATCAACTATATATCTACATCCTGCAAATGCTTCCTGTCTATGACCTGCCCAAACAGTTACAAGGAAAGACGGAACTCCTACCTTTACTATTCCCGTTCTGTGATGAACAATAGCATGTTTAATATTAAATTTTTCTTTTGCTTCTTCTATTATTTCTCTTATAACTTTCTCAGCCATAGATATGTAAGCTTCATAGTGAAGTTCTTCTACTTCTCCATCTTCTGGTGCAGACCTTGCAACTCCTATGAAAATATCAACTCCTCCACAACTTTCATCTTTAAAGGAGTTAAAAACATCATCCAAACTAAACCAATCTTCCCCTATGTATATATCCGGCACTAACATTTTCCACCATTATCTATATATTCTTGGAATGATTTAACTTTTTCATAACATTTTGTCCCTATATAGTCTGATAATTTCATAAAGTAATCTTTTGGCACATACCCTGGGATTATACCAAAAAGTTCATAATTTTTGTCAGGTAAAAATACTGCTATTGTAGGGTATCCTGTGACTCTGTATATTGATGTGAGAGTCTGTTCATCCATAACTTTCTTACTTTCTGGGTCTATAACTTGTCTCTTACCATCTACGTTTATTATTGCTATATCTATGTTATTTTTTATCAAACTTTCTTTAAGTTGTAGGTCTTTAAGGTCTCTATTTAGTTTTTCACAGTATTGACAGGTTTCTGACTCAAATATCACTATCAAATTTTTCTTATTCTCCATAGCTGGCTTTATTACACTGTTTGGATCAACTGCAAACTTTGGTTCTTTAGATTGATTACAGGATAACAATATCACTGTAAATGAAAAAATAATCAGTATTAAAAATTTTTTCATTGTGATAAAACCTCTCAAAACTTAATTTTAATGATAAAATTTATCATACTAAACTAACTTTTCAAGGGCTTCTTTTATCCTATTCACACCTTTTTGTATGTTTTCCATGGATGTAGCATATGAAAGTCTTATGTAACCTTCTTTTCCGAAAGCAGAACCAGGAACAACAGCGACCTTTGCCTCTTCAAGGAGATACTCTGTTAATTTTAAATCATTTTCAAATTTTCCGGTTGTATAGTAACTAACATTAGGAAAAGCGTAGAAAGCTCCCTTAGGAAGGGTACATTTAACATTTTTTATACTGTTTAAAGCTTCTACTATGTAATTTCTTCTTTTGATAAATTCCTCTCTCATCTTTTTTGGAAACTCTCCACCGTCTTTAAGAGCTTCTATTGCACCATACTGTATGAAGGTTGTTGGGTTTGATATTGTTTGGCTTTGCATATTTACTATTGCTTTAGCAAATTTTTCAGGAGCTGCAACCCATCCAAGTCTCCATCCAGTCATCGAGTAAGATTTTGAAAATGCACTTACTGTAAATGTTATCTCTCTTACTTCATTCGATAGAGATGCTATACTTACATGCTCTTCATCGTATGCAAACTCTTCATAACATTCATCAGATATTATTGCTATGTTATTTTTTAGACAAAACTCTGCTATCCTTTCAAGTTCTTTCTTTGGTATAACTGCACCTGTTGGATTTGAAGGAGTATTCAAGACTAAGGCTTTTGTATTTTTAGAGACTACATCTTTGATATGGTCAGCTGTTAATACAAAACCGTTATCTTCCGATAGTTCTACTATCTTTGGAACGCCATCGTTTATAACTATCTGTTCTGTGTATGATACCCAGTAAGGAGCTGGAACTATAACTTCATCTCCAGGATTTAATATTACAGCAAATATCTCATATAATCCCATCTTAGCTCCAGGACACACTACTATCTCTGATGGGCTATATTCTACTTTGTTTCTAGATTTAAGTCGTTGGGCAATAGCTTGACGAAGTTCAGGAATTCCACCTGCAGGGGAGTATTTTGTTTTTCCCTCTTTTAAGGCTTTTATAGCTCCTTCCTTTACATAATCTGGAGTGTCAAAATCAGGTTCTCCAGCACCAAAACTTATTATATCCACTCCCTTAGACCTTAACTCATTTGCTTTTGTTGTTATCGCAAGTGTTTGTGAAGGTTTTATTCTCTTAATCCTTTCAGAAAGTTCTATCAATTTCTTTTCTCCTTAGAATTTTTATATATTAAAATTTTATCAGATTTTGTTCATTGATTTTTAAAAATTTTCTATTATCTTTACATTTTTACAATTATAATGTAATGAATATATTTAAATCAAACGAGGAGGTTTAAGTATGGATTATATTGTTGTATTTATAACAGTTCCAACGAAAGAAGATGGATTTAAAATAGCAGATGTTATAGTAGAGAAGAAAGTTGGGGCGTGTGTGAATATAACACAGTTAGAACAGTCTGTATTTTTCTGGAAAGGAAATATAGAGAGAGAAAAAGAGTATTTGCTTATAGTAAAGAGTAAGTTAGAAAAGTTTGAAGAGTTGAAAAATACTGTCAAATCTATTCATCCATACACGGTTCCTGAGATTATAGCTATACCCATAGTTGCTGGAAATGATGAATATCTTCATTGGATAGATGAAACTTTAAGTAGTTAGCAACTATGCAGAACTTACTAATTTTTGTTGTGTTTATTGTTTTTATGATTATAGCCATAAATGGTTTGGATGTACTGTTTAGTATGCTGTCAATATTATCATCTGGAGGATTTAAAATGGAAGGATTTTTATTAGTTTTACTGGTATTGGTTATTATATTTATAGCATCTTCTGTTAGAATTATTAACGAGTATGAAAGGGCTGTTGTGTTTCGTTTAGGTAGAGTTTTGGAGAAAGCAAAAGGTCCAGGAATATTTATCCTTATACCTTTTATAGATAAGATGGTAAAAGTTTCTCTAAGGGTTGTTACATTGGATGTCCCTACCCAGGATGTTGTAACAAAGGATAACATATCCGTTCAAGTAGATGCCGTTGTTTACTTTAAGGTTGTTGACCCTATAAAAGCAGTTATAAATGTAGAGAACTATCTATATGCAACTTCACAGATATCACAAACTACTTTAAGAAGTGTGTGTGGACAGGCAGAGCTTGATGAACTTCTCTCACAGAGAGATAAAATAAATGTAAAGATTCAGGAGATAATAGATCAGGAAACTGAATCTTGGGGAGTAAAGGTTGTTGCTGTTGAATTAAGGAAGATAGATATAACAGAAGAGTTAAAGAGAGCTCTCGCAAAGCAAGCTGAAGCTGAAAGGGAGAGAAGGGCTAAGATTATACAGGCAGAAGCTGAATATCAAGCAGCTCAAAAACTAACAGAGGCAGCTGAACTTCTGGCTAAACACCCTCTGGCAATACAACTTAGATATTTGGAAACTTTATCAACTGTAAGTCAAAATCCATCCAATACAGTTATCTTACCTTTACCATTAGATATTTTAAAATTAATAAAACCGGAACAGGAAAAATAGATTTAGTAATGATCTCCTTCTGGGATGTAACGAATTTTTGGTTTTGTTTCTTTTTCCTTTTGTGAGCTTATTAAAACATATTCAGCAAGTTTTTTAGCTTCCTCAAAGGGGATATTGTAAGGTGGCATATAAGCAAAGCCAGGCCAATTTGAAGGATTTGGCTTTATTATTAATTTAGCAACTTTCTCAATTGCTTTTTGACTTGTACCATATCGTTGAGATATCTCTTTAAAAGATGGCCCTGTTCTCTTTTCGTAAGGAGAGTGACATCCGTTACAGTTATACTTTATATATAGTTGTTTTCCTTCATTAGCATAAGAAAAAGTAGATAGAATAACTACACCTAATAATAACCTAGAAAACATATTGAAATAAAAAGGAGGCTTTAAGCCTCCTTAAAGTTTATTACTTGTTAGAGAGTATGAATTGAGCTAAAGCTTTAAGTTCATCATCTTTCATAGCTTTTGTTGTGTTAATCTGTGGTTTCATTATAGCTTCTTTAGCTGGATCAACGATAGCTTTTCCTTGTCCTTTCAAGAACTTGATTAGGTTTTCTTCTTTTCCAGCATAAGCTGCAGCTATTTTCTTGAGAGATGGTCCTACAGTGTCAACTGCTGCTTGGTGGCAAGCTGTGCAACCTTTTTGTTGGAAAAGAGCCTTTCCATCTGCTGCAAATGATGCAGATACAACAGCCATTACAGATGCTACTGCTACTACTAACTTTTTCATAGCTATACCTCCTATTAAAGAATTTTCAAATTAATAGTTTACTCGAAAGCCATTTTAAAATCAATTACAATTATTTAGTTGTAATGTTAATTTAAAACCTATTCAACTGTTCTGTTTTGTATTATGCAAAAGTTATGCCAAATTTTAACTTTCTTTAAACTATTATTTTTAGAAATTTTTCTATTAAAAAATTTGCAGATTTTCAAATTTACCAATAAATTTTGATATGTGATATTTATCATTTATAAGCTTATTAAGAATTGTTATTATTAAAATTAGAAAAAACTTCAACAGGGAGGTATTAACATGGAAGAAAGAGTAATCTTAGTAGGTCAAGAAGTTCCGGATTTTGAGATGGAAACTTATGACCCTGCAACCGGAAAATTTGGAAAGTTCTCTTTAACTGATGCAAAGAAAGCGGGTAAATGGACTATTCTCTTTTTCTATCCAGCAGACTTTACATTTGTATGTCCAACAGAGCTTGCTGACTTGGCTGAAAAGTATGAAGAGTTAAAACAACTTGGTGCTGAAGTTGTATCTGTCTCTACTGATACTAAGTTTGTTCATCTTGCATGGCATAGAGATGAAAAACTTTTAGAAAATGTTAAATACCCTATGGGTGCAGACCCAACAGGTAAAGTTTCAAGAATGTTTGGTGTATACGACTGTGCAACAGGTCTTGCTTTAAGAGGAACGTTTATAATAAGCCCAGAAGGAAAACTTGTATCTTCAGAAGTTAACTTCTACAACGTTGGTAGAAATGCAGATGAACTTCTTAGAAAGATGAAAGCTAACGCATACTTAATTAGTCATCCGGAAGAAGCATGTCCTGCTAAGTGGGAACCAGGTAAGAAAACTCTCAAACCTTCTGAAGAGCTTGTTGGACACGTTTACGAAGCACTCCAAGGATAATCATATACGGGAGGGATATCCCTCCCGTTAAACAAAGTTTATTATGAAATTTAAGCTTATGAGATTTTATCCCCAGAAGATAGAGATTGAGATACTGATGAATCAACTTATATCTATGTTTCCCATAGAAGTTCAGGAGCATCCAACTTTTGGATTGATAAAGAGAGTTTGGAAAACTTCGGATAAAGAGTTTAGTATAGAGACTTTTCCGGAAGATATGATAGAAAATCTCTCCTCATCTAAAACTTATCTTAAAGTTAAAGATGAAGCCATGAAATCTTTACTTCAAGATATTGATAATTTTGAGATAGTTTTATTTTACGCCTGTAAAGAAGATATCTATAAAGTTTTGAAACTT
Source organism: Hydrogenothermaceae bacterium (assembly GCA_041287495.1). Classification (GTDB taxonomy): domain Bacteria; phylum Aquificota; class Aquificia; order Aquificales; family Hydrogenothermaceae; genus JAOABC01. Next base: position 35,707 of record JBEULE010000042.1, on the reverse strand, counting down.
TATTAACTTATTTCTTCTAAAGATTTACCTTTTGCTTCTATACCGAATTTTGTCCATAGGAAGAAGGCAAAAAATCCGACAAACCAAAACAGCGAAAGTCCGAGGATACTGTATTTATAATTAATTGTAGATAGGTATGTTAAAAACGGTGGAGCTAACATTCCCGATATTCGTCCTATTACAGATAGTATTCCAATAGCTGTTGCTCTTAGATATGATGGATAAACTTCCATAGCAGATACATATGCAACACTTGCAAAGGAGTAAGCTACAAACGAATAAACTGCCACGGTTGTGTATATATCCTGATTGAATATAAATGAGACAGATAGAAGCATTGATAGAAGTGCTATAACTGTTCCGGTAAGTTTTCTACCTATTTTATCTGTTGCTATTGATGTTATTATACCACCTATAAGTCCGGATACACTTGATATTAAAAGTAGCTTTGGAATTTCGGAAGTAGGTAAGTTATACTCAGATGTGATTACGAGGGGAAGTATAGTTATGAAACCGTAGTATGTGGTCAGTATAGTAAAGCTCATTGCTGAACCAAAGAGAAATCTTCCTCTATACTTTGTGATTATTATCTTTATAGCTTCTTTTAGTCCTCCTTCAAAGATATGGATTTCGCACTCTCTCTTTACAGGCTTTATATGGTATTTTTCTTCTATGTTTTTAACTATACTTTTAGCTTCTTCTAATCTGTTTTTTGATATAAGCCATCTTGGTGATTCCGGGATGAATACTCTTATAAAAACTATAATTAATGCAAGAATACCTCCGAAAAAGAAGGCATATCTCCAAGCAATATTCTCTGGAAGTTTTGATATTAGATACATTCCTGTTATTGAAGCAAAAACACTTCCTAAATTCCATGAAGCAGTTATAAAGCCATCAATTCTTCCCCTGTATTTCGAAGGAATAAACTCGTCTATTGCAGAGTGGATAGCAGAAAACTCTCCTCCTAAACCAAGTCCTGTTATAAATCTAAATAGAAGTATAATTTCAAAACTGTCAGCAAGTCCTGTTAAGAATGTCCCAAGAGAGTAAAGTAAAAGTGTTATAAAGAATATCTTTTTCCTACCGTATTTATCTGCTAAGTATCCAAAAATTAAAGCACCGGCCAAAACACCAATGAGGAAACTACTTACTATCCAGGATGATTCAAAAGTAGATAAGTTAAGAGTCTTTGACATAGATTTTAATACTACACTAACTATAACAACTTCAAAAGCATCAAGTATCCACGTAATACCGAGAGCTATGACAAATTTTGTATGGAAGCCAGTCCAGGGTAAACTATCTAAACGGCAGGTTATATCAGTTTTTACTGTTTTCATCTTCACTTTTTTTAAAACTTCTTCTTAGAATATTTCTTCCCTCTGATTGTTGCATACAGGATTTGTAAGCACACATTCTGCATAGTATATCAATTTGGATTATATCCGTATTTGTAAGCAGAGGACTTTACCTCTTTCGGCAAGCCCTCTATCTCTTTTTCTAACTCTTCTTTTTTAATCATTATTCACAACTTGGACATATCTTTGCTAAAATTGGGTCTGTTGGACAGGCTTCTAAATTTCCAGATTTTACTTTATCAACAACTTCATCTCCATATTTTTCTCTTGCAAGTTTTTCAAGTTCTTCTAAATCTCTATCAACCTGTGATGTATCTCTTTTTGCAAGTCCAAAACCTCTTCTTTCACCTCTCTTATTTACATGTAAGGTGTATTTTTCACCTTTAACTGTTTTGTCTATGAAGCAGTAGTAAGTTGATTTTAGACCTTTTTCCCAAGCATACATGTATATGTTCTCCATATCTGACCTTAGGTCTTCTTCTATGTAAAGGGATTTTGAAACTGCTTGGTCTATATACTCTTGAAAAGCAGCTGCTATGTCTATCTGTCTGTAAGGGCTTATCTCATAAGCTGTTTTGTATAAGTTTTTGTTTATCTTTCCTTCAAGCTCTGAGATGTATTGAATAGAACCACCGTCAGCTTTTATCTTTTCGGCAAGTTCTTCTGACCAGAGTCCTTTCTCTTCTAACTCTTTCATAAGAGGTTTATTTACTACTATAAATTTACCTGACAACGTGTCCCTTGAGAATATGTTTGAGAAGTAACTATCTATGGATGAAGATGTTCCAGCTATTATTGATATTGAAGCAGTCGGAGCTATTGCTAATAAAACTGCATTTCTTCGTGGTGGGTAAGGGTATGGTTTTCCAGCTTTTTCCATCTCAATGTAGTGAGGGAATGGTCCCCTTTCCTTTGCAAGTTCCTCAGATTTTTTATAGGTAACTTCTCTCATAAATTTTGCTATCTTTCTTCCAAGTTCTACTGCTTCATCACTATCGTAAGGTATTCCCAATTTTATAAGTGCTTCGTGGAATCCCATTAATCCAATTCCAATAGGTCTTAAATCCATTGTGTTTTTCCTTGACTCTTCTGAAGGATAGAAGTTTTTGTCAAGGATGTTATCAAGAGCAACAACCATAATCTCTAGAGTTTCTTTAAGCTTATCCCAATCTATATCTGTTTTGTCTTCTTTTATGTGTTTTGCTAAATTAGCGGATGCAAGGGTGCAAACAGCAGTAGATTCAGGTGAGTTAGGAATGCTAATCTCAGTACATAGGTTAGAAGAGTTTATAACTGAATACTCCGGACAAGGATTATGTTCATTGTGTCTGTCTTTAAAGGTAAGCCAAGGATGTCCTGTTTTTGCAAGTTTAAACAGGAATTTTTTATAAAAGTCTTGACTGTATATCTTCTTCCATAGTGAAAGTTCTCCCTTCTCTGCTTTTTCTATACATTGTTCGTATTTCTTCTTAAAATCTCCTCCCCAAGCGGTTATTAACTCAGGACATTCTGCCGGGTCAAATAGATAAATAAACTCCCCTTCTTTTATTCTTCTCATAAGTTCATCAGGCATCCATAAAGCTGTATTTAGTGAAGGGGTTCTAAAATAAGGATTTCCTGTCGTTTCTCTCAAATCTAAAAATGCTTCTACATCAAGATGCCAAGGCTGTAGGTACATAACTTGACTACTTCTTCTTCTTCCACCTTGTTGTATAGCATTTACTATTGTGTCAAAAATCTTTATAAATGGTATTATTCCTGAGGATTTTGCGTTTAGAGAGTGTATCTTACTTCCTGTTGCTCTTATTCTTGTTACATCTGTTCCAACTCCACCGGCATACTTAGCTAAAAACGCTGTTTCTTTTGCTTTGTCCATTATCGAGTCTAAAGAGTCATCTATTACATTTACATAACAGCTTGAATACTGATTTGTAAGTGTTCCGGAGTTAAATAGTGTAGGAGTTGAATGGAGATATTCAAGGTTAGATAACTTATCGTATATCTTCAAAATCTCCTCTTCGTTGTTGCCTATTCCCATAGCAACTCTCATAAAAAACCACTGAGGTTTCTCTATTATCTCAAAATTTCTGTCTTTCATAAAATATCTATCTTTAAGTGTTGAAAGTCCAAAGTAGTCAAGATTGTAATCTCTCTTGTAATCTATCTTACTTTCAAGTAAATCTGTATCGAAATTTAAGAGTTCTGGTTTTAAGAGCTGTTCTTTTACAGCATAACCAATATAATCTCTAAAACTGTTAAATCTCCTATCTATTCTTCTGTTTATTATTTTCAGAAGTTGTCTTGTTGCAAGTGTATCGTATATGTAGTTTTTTGGTATTAGATGCTCTATAGCTTTTAATACAAGATAGTCAAGGTCTTCTGTTGTTGTTCTTTCAGGTATTTTTAAATCAAGCTCCTTTGCCACTTTAAAAACTATCTCATAATCATCAGGAAGATCAAGACCATCTAAAAGTGCAAATATGGCATCTATAAGTTTTTTCATCTGAAATTTCTCAACAGACCCATCCCTCTTGATAACTACTCTTTCAACAGTTGCCATCCAAAATTGACCTCCTTTCTTTAACATCTTGTAAAATTTATACTACAGTACAATTTTTATTTAACTAACATACATCCTTGAAATTTTTAGAAATTGGTATATTCAGTAGAAGATACTTCAAAGAAATTTGTTAATTTTTTAATATCTTCTTTTTGTAAGAATTTAAGAGGATTCTCTTGGATGTTAAATTGAGGGTCAAATCCAAGTTCTATAAGTCTCCTATCAGCTATATACTTCATATACTGCTCAAGCTCTCTGTAAGATACTCCGAATATTGTTGTTCCGCCAAATTTTGTTTTTAGATAGTTAAGCTCAAGTTCAACTGCATCTATTATGGATTGTCTTATATTCTCTACAAAGTTATAGTCATCAACTATCTCAGGATTCTCTTCCACTATTGTAAGAATAGCTTCTATTCCGTTTTGAAGATGCAGAGACTCATCTATAAGGATAAGCTCAACTCCACTGACAACATTCTTCATCTTTCCCGTATCCTTCATTGCAAAAAAGTGTGCAAAGGCTGAATAGAAGAAAAGTCCTTCCTGAATTATGTTGTTTAAAAGTATAGAAGTGAGAATCTGCTTTTTACCTTCCAAACTGTCAGGGTCAGCTTTTCCGTAAGTTATCCTATCAACAGCCCTTACAATAAGCTCCTGCTTTTCCATCAGTAATTTATCTTCTAAGGTGATGTTATATATTCTCTTCCTGTCCATATCAAAACTGTTTAGTATTATTTCAAAAAAGTCAGAATGAATGTTTTCCATAAACATCTGGGTTGAAAAACTCATCTTAGCGTAAGGGTCAGTTAAAACTGGAAAGAAGCCATTACCAAGGACATTTTGGACTAACAACTCGGAAGAAGCAAAATATCCAACTGCAGAATCAAATAGATCTTTCTCTGTAGAAGTTAGAGATTTGTAATCAAGAACATCCTGTTGTATATTCAGCTCTTCTGGAAACCAAACAGCTTTTTTCTGTTTTGTATATATCTCTTTAAAAACTGGATATCTTGGACTTTCTGAAAGTCTTATATTGTCTCTGACAGAGGTCTTTCCGATGAATGCCATGGTATCCTCCTACATATAGTGTTTTTGATTTAATATAACACTACATATAGTGGTTGTCAATCTTAGAGTGTGATAGATAAAGATTTACTTTTCAGGTTATACTAAAAATGAGAAAATTTTTGTTATTAATTTGTTTTTAAATAGTAATTTTTTTGGTTAAATGAGATTTTTAAAAAATATGTAATTCTCTGTATATTAGATAAAGATATTCATATACAAATTTTTTGATGAAAAGATATATAATTATTTTGATTACAAAAAGCTTTACAGTTAGCATTTATTAACTTAAAATATTGTAGAGGAGGTTTTAATGAAAAATATTTGCGTATATCACAAAAACTGTACAGACGGAACAACGGCTGCAGCTGTTTTACTTATGAAGTTAAATGAATGTAAGCTCCTTCCCTTTGAACATAGCTATAAAGAGGAAGTTTTAAATGATCTACTTTCTGAAGTAGACGAGGATACAACTGTTTACATTGTTGACTTTTCTCTAAAAGAAAAAGATCTTGAAACTCTCCTTAAAAAAGGAGTAAATGTAGTAGTGATAGACCACCATATAAGTGTTAAGGAAATGTTGGAAAATCTATCTAAAAAGTATCCAAATCTTAAATATATCTTTGACGATAACTCCTCCGGAGCATCTTTAACTTACAGGTATTTCTTTGGAGATAATTTACCGGAAGTGGTTAAATATGTTGAAGATAAGGATATATGGAAGTGGGAATTTGGAGATATCACAAAGTATGTTAATGATTACCTATTTTTGTTTACAAACAAACCTGAAGAGGTAAAAGACATAATACAAAATCAATCCTTAGAACAAATAATAGAAAAGGGAAAGATAATCAACCAGTATACAACATATCTTATTGAAACTTTTGTAGAGAAGTCAAAAGATCTGTTTATAAAGATAGGAGATTATAAGGTTAGAGCTTATAACACAGGACTTTTTCAATCTGAGATAGGTAATTTACTAAGTACAAAGTTTGACCAAGCTGTATGTTTATTTTCTATAAATGGAGATTATGTAAAGCTTAGTTTTAGAAGTTTAGACCACCATAATCCATCTGCTTTAGATTTGGCTAAACTACTTGGAGGTGGAGGACATAGAAACGCAGCTGGAGCTTCCCTATCTCTAACGGAGTTTTGTAATATCTTACTTATTTAGGAGGTTTTAAATGGTTGAGACTGAAGAGTTGTCAACAAAAGAAAAGATAATACGTGCTGGAGCACAGATTATATTTGAAGAGGGACTTAGAAAGTTTACAGCAAAAAATATAGGTAATAAGATAGGTATAACAGATGCTGCTATATATAAACATTTTCCTTCCCTTGACACTATCATTGTAGAGATAATAAATAGATATATTGGAAAATGCTCCCAAAGTGTAGATAGAGCTATGGCTATGAATTTATCTACAGAGGAAACCTTAAAACAGGTTATGAGAGAACATATATCTGTGTTAGAAGAAACTAGGGGAGTTGTTCCTATACTGTGTTTTGAATTTAGTAGGTCAGGAAATAAAAAGTTTTTTGATATACTGCACTCATTTGTAAATGATTATAAATCGAAACTTGCGACTATAATTGAAAAAGGTCAGCAGGAAGGTATAATTAGAAAAGATGTAAATCCCTCTGAAACGGCTATGTTATTTATAGGTTTAATACAGGCAAAGGTCTTTGCTTATGTAATGGAAGGAAGAACCGGACCTATAATATCAAATCCAGAAGAACTTATATCTGAACTTTTCTACGGAATAATTGCTAGATGATAGCTGTAGTCCAGAGAGTTTTGGAGTCTTATGTAGAAGTTGAAGGAAAAGTTGTTGGTAAAATAGGTAAAGGAGTTAATATTCTTCTTGGAGTTTCAAAAGAAGATACTGAAGAGGATGTTTTAAAACTTATAAATAAAATCGTCAATTTGAGGATATTTGAAGACCAAAATGGAAAGATGAATCTTTCCTTGATTGATATTAAAGGTGAGGCTCTTGTTGTTTCACAGTTTACCTTGGTTGCGAATCTTAGAAAAGGTAGAAGACCTTCTTTTGATTTTTCAGCAGATCCGGAGTATGCTAACAGACTGTATAGTTTATTTGTTAAGGAGATATCAAAACATATTCCAACACAAACTGGAATATTCGGTGCAGATATGAAAGTTTATATTTTAAATGATGGACCTGTTACATTTATACTAAATTCAAAGGATTTATGACTACTTTCTAAACCATCTTTTTTCTTCGTTAGAGGTTGATTCTTTAGGAGGAAATACACTTTTGTAAAGGTTTTTCCAAAATACTTTTGCTCTTGTAGATTTGTAGCTCCACACTGTAACGACTACCGATAAAATAATCCATAGAGGTATTAAAATTTTTAAAAGTAAATCTGTAGCATTTTTTTCCATCTGTTGAAAAGTATTAGGATCGATCATTTTTAAACCTTCTTGAAAACTTTTTTTAATATGATATCTTATTTTATCAAAATTTCAAGGGGTGTTTTTTGAGAAAAATTAAAATAAATGTTATAAGTTTAGGATGTCCTAAAAATCTTGTGGATACTGAATATCTTTTGGGAAGTTTTAAGAGAGACCAGATAGAGTTTAGTTCAGATCCGGAAAATTCTGATATTATCATAATAAACACATGTGGTTTTATTGATGCTGCCAAAGAGGAATCTATAAATACTATACTTGAAGCATGTGAATATAAAAAAAATTCAGATAAAAAGGTTATAGTTACAGGATGTTTGGTGGAAAGGTACAAAGAGGAGCTTCAAAGGGAGATTCCAGAGGTTGATCTTTTCATAGATATATCACAACAGAGAGATATACCGTTAATGATAGGTTTAGATAAAAATGAAAAATCAGACAGAGTTATATCAACACCAAAACATCTTGCCTACTTGAAGATATCGGAAGGTTGCGACCATACATGTTCTTTCTGTGCTATTCCTAACATAAGGGGAAAACATAGAAGTAAACCATTAGAAGTTCTCGTTGAAGAAACGAAGAGATTAGCTGATTTAGGAGTTAAAGAGTTAAATATCGTCTCTCAGGATACAAGTTATTATGGATATGACATCTATAATAAACCTATGTTGTCTAATCTTTTGAAAGAAATTGAAAAAATAGATGGAATTCAATGGATAAGACTTTTCTATCTTTATCCTTCTACAGTAGATGAGGATTTCTTTAAATTTCTTAAGGATAGTAAAAAAGTTTTAAAATATATAGAGATGCCTATACAACATAGTGAAGACAATATATTAAAGGATATGATGAGAGGCTATAGAAAGAAAAAGTTGTACCAAATTTTAGAGTGGAAAGACAAGTATATTCCAGATATAGCTATAAGAAGTTCTGTTATAGTGGGATACCCTTCTGAAAGTGAAAAAGATTTTGAAAATATGGTTAAATTTATACAGGAAGCTAAATTTGACTGGCTTGGAATATTTACCTACTCCCACGAAGAAGGAACCCCTGCTTACCAAAAGCATCAAGATTTGATACCTTACCAAGAAAAGATTGAGAGATTTAACACTATTTTATCTATACAGGAAGATATAACAGAAGAAAAAAATAGATATACAGTTGGGAAGGTTTTTGATGTTATAGTGGATGGTTTTTCAGAAGAATGGGAGACACTACCTATAGGAAGAAGTTATAGAAATGCCTACGACATAGATGGTATTGTCTATATAGAGACAACAGAACCGGTTAAACCGGGAAATATACTTAAAGTTAAAATAAAAGATGTAGTTGATAAATACGATGTTGTTGGAGAGTTAATTTGAGGAAGTTAAAAGATATAAGACCGATAGACTTTAAAGATGGCTTTCTGTATGCTTTAAATCAGCTTAAACTTCCCTCACAGGAAGAGTGGATAAAACTTAAATCTTTAGATGATTACGAGAGAGCCATAAAAGATATGATTGTAAGAGGAGCTCCACTTATAGGAATAGTTGGAGCTTACGGGTTCTATGTAGGTATAAAAGAAGGATTAGATTATAAGGAAGTGGTAGATAGATTAAAGAAAACTAGACCAACGGCTGTAAATCTCTTCTGGGCTCTTGATAGAATGGAAAAATTTTATCTAACATATAGAGATAGCCCAGATATTTTAAATAAACTTCTCAAAGAAGCTCAGAGGATAGAGTTAGAAGATTACCATGCTAATAAATCTATAGGAGGATACGGAGAAGTTTTAATTCCTAAAAAGGCAAAGATATTGACACACTGTAATACAGGGTCATTAGCAACAGCTGGCTGGGGGACAGCTCTTGGAGTTATAAGGTCTGCCTATGAAAATGGTAAAGATATAACTGTTTATGTTGATGAAACAAGACCTTACCTACAAGGTTCAAGACTTACAGCTTGGGAGCTTTCTCAGGAAGGTATTCCCCATTATATAATTACAGATTCATCAGCCGGATTTCTTATGTCAAAAGGAGAGATTGACCTTATAGTTGTTGGTGCAGATAGGATAACTTTAAATGGAGATGTCGCAAACAAGATAGGAACATACTCTTTAGCAATCCTTGCAAAACATCATGGAATACCTTTTTATGTAGCTGCTCCAACTTCTACATTTGACTTAACACTTGAAAAAGGTGAAGATATACCTATAGAACAGAGAAGTCAAGATGAAGTAAAAAAATGTGGAGACTGTTTAGTTGCTCCCAATTCTTCAAAAGCCCTTAATTACTCTTTTGATATAACACCTTCTGAATATATCAGTGCAATAATAACAGAAAAAGGTATAATAGATAAGCCAGATAGAGAGAAAATTTTAAAGTTTTTTGGTAAAAAAATTGGAGGCAATTGACTGTGAAAGTGGTTGCAATAGGAGGAGGGACAGGTTTATCATCACTTTTGAGAGGGATAAAGAAGTTTGTACCGGAGTACATAGAAAAGTTATCTGCCATAGTTACCGTATCTGATAACGGAGGAAGTACTGGAATACTTAGAAAACAGATGAATATTCCAGCACCTGGAGATGTTAGAAACTGTATAACAGCTTTAGCTGAAGATGAGGATATACTAACAAAAGTTATGCAGTATAGATTTGAGGAAGGAGAAGGATTAAAAGGGCATAGCTTTGGAAATCTTTTTCTCACGGTTTTAACAAAGATAACCGGAGATTTTCTTAATGCAGTTGAGATAACATCAAAGATTTTGAATATAAAAGGTGAGATAATACCTTCAACAGATAGTATGGTTAATCTCGTTGCAAGATTTACAGATGGAAAAGTTATAAAAGGGGAAGTTGAGATAACTGAGTATGGTAAAAAGTTAATTGCTAAAATAGAAGATATATGGCTTGAACCTTCCAACATTAAAGCTCCTCAAAAAGCTATAGATAGGATAATAAACGCAGATATAATTATCTTAGGTCCGGGAAGTTTATTTACAAGTATAATCCCAAACATTTTGATAAAAGATATAAGAGATGCTATTTTGGAAAGTAAAGCATTAAAGATATACGTATGTAACGTTATGACCCAGTATGGAGAAACTGATGAATTTACAGCTTCAGATCATGTTAAAGTGTTAAATAAGATAGTAACCGGCGATGAAAATTCAGGATTTTTAGATATAGCTATCGTAAATACTGAGATACCACCTGATGATGTTTTAAAGAGATATTTAGCTGAAAATTCTGAACCTGTTGTTGTAGATGCTGGAAACCTGTCTAGGATGGGGTTAAAAGTTTATGCAAAGACTCTACTTAACGAAGGTAACTATGCAAGACACGATCCAGAAAAATTGAACCAAGTTCTACTTGAGATAATAAAAGAGTATAAAGTTTCCTATGCAACTTAAAAGATACTTTACCTGCTTTAACACAAAGGATACAGAGAATATATATACAGATACAGTTATAGTTGGAAGTGGACTTGCCGGTATATCTGCTGCATACTATATGCTGAATCTTGGTATTAAACCAACATTAATAACAAAGAAGAGTGCCACAAGGTCTAACTCTTTTTTAGCCCAAGGTGGTATAGCAGCTGCTATAGGTTTTGATGATTCTACTGTTTACCATTTTGAAGATACCATAAAAGCAGGAAAAGGACTATGTGTTAAAAATAATGTAAGGATACTTGTTGAAGAGGGACTTGAAAGAGTTGTAGACCTTATAAATCTCGGTGTTCCTTTTGATAGAGATAAAGATGGTAATCTAAAGTTAGCTAAAGAAGGAGCACATAGATTAAGTAGAGTTTTACATGTTAAAGACAAGACTGGTTATGAGATAGGTAAGGTTATGCTTCGATATATAAAAGAGAAAGGAGTAAAAATACTTGAAGGATACTATCTACAGGAGATCATCACAGATGAAGACAGGTATATAGGATTACTTATAACTGATGGAAAGAAGCAGTATGTTATCAGGTCAAAATCTGTTATACTGGCAACTGGTGGATACAGTGGAATATACTATAGGAACACATCTGCTTACAATATAGGTGGGGATTCAATTGGAGCTGCTTTCAGATCTGGATGTAGTCTTATGGATTTAGAGTTTATTCAATTTCATCCTACCGCAGTTTACGTTGAAGGTAAACCTGGTTGGCTCATATCTGAGGCAGTTAGGGGAGAGGGAGCTATACTTGTTGATGAGAAGGGAGAGAGATTTATAGATGAGTTAAAGCCAAGAGATGAGGTTGCTAGGGCTATCTTAAGTAAATATCTTCAAGGTTCAAAAGTTTTCCTTGATATAACACCACTTTTAGAAAAGGGTTTAAATTTTAAAGAGAGATTTCCAAATGTTTACTCTATTTTAAAAGAGTTTGGTTTGGAAAATGAGACAAAGATTCCTGTCAGTCCATCTGCCCATTACACAATCGGAGGAATTAAAGCTGATATAAATGGTAAAACTGATATAAAGGGAGTTTTTGCTATAGGAGAGACAGCATCAACCGGAGTTCACGGAGCCAATAGACTTGCCAGTAATTCACTTCTTGAATGTATTGTAACAGGGTATAAAGTTGCATATTCTGTTTATATATATAATATGTATGCTAAAATAGATAATATAAATATCAATAATGAAGTTAATGAAAAGAAGGAACTTGATAAAATTGACAGAGATAAGTTGTTGAAGAAGATAAAAACATTAATGTGGCAGAATGTTGGACTTATAAGAACAGAAGAATCATTAAAAACAGCCTTGAAAGAGATTGAAAATATAAATAATTTCCTTGAAGATTTTTGTAATGTAAGACATCTGTATGACCTTACTCTCCTTGCAAAAGGTATTATATTGTCAGCATTAGCAAGAGAAGAAAGTAGAGGAGTTCATTACAGAGAAGATTTTCCTTTTGAGAAAGATGAATTTAAAAAACATACGATGTTAACTCCGGATTTTAAAATAAATTTTGTGGAGGTGTAAGCCATTCAAGAGTTAAGAATTAACAATCAGATCAGGGCCAAGGAAGTTAGGCTCATTACGGAAGATGGGCAAAATTTAGGTGTTGTTCCAATTGAAGAGGCATTAAAGATAGCTCAGCAGAGGAACCTTGACCTTGTAGAAGTGTCTCCAAGTGCAAACCCTCCTGTCTGTAAAATAATGGATTATGGTAAGTATAAGTTTGAACAGAAAAAGAAAGAGAAAGAGGCTAAGAAGAAGCAACATATACAAGAAGTAAAAGAAATGAAGTTTAAACTTAATATAGAGAAACATGACTATGAGACTAAAATCAAACATATCAGAGAGTTTATACAGGATGGAGACAAGGTTAGAGTTTGGATATGGTTTAGAGGTAGAGAGAATGTTCATCCGGAACTTGGAGATAAACTTGCAAACAGAATAATAGAAGACCTATCAGATATTGCTGTAGTTGAGAAGTCACCAGTAAAAGAAGGTAAAAATATGATGTTTACCTTGGTGCCAAAGAGTGATAAAAAGTAGTATAATATAGATACAAAAAGCCGAAGTGGCGGAATTGGCAGACGCAGGGGACTCAAAATCCCCCGCCCGCAAGGGCGTGCGGGTTCGACTCCCGCCTTCGGCATTACTACTATCTAAGTGGAGGAAAGTGTATGTATAAACTTGATGTTGTTACACCTAAAGGGTTAGTGTTTAGTGGAGATGTATATCAAACAGTTATAACAACTGCAGATGGAGAGATAGGTATTCTTGAAAACCATATGTTATTGCTTACAAATATAAAACCTGGAAAACTTAGAATAGAGAAAAGTCCAACAGATTTTCAAGAGTTTGCCGTTACGTATGGGGTTATAGATGTAGCTCCAGATAAAGTTATTGCTTTAGTTGAAGAGGTTTATGAGATAGACTCTATAAATATAGAAGAAGAGAAAGCTTTACTTGAAGAAGCAAATCAGAAGCTTAGTTTAGAAAATTTAACTGACCAAGAGAGAGAACACTATCAAAAGCAGAAAGAAAGAGCAGAAGCTTTAATAAACCTTGCAAAATCTAAGTCAGCTTAAAATAAATCCAGATGAAGATATCTCCCCTTTTATAAGGGGGAAGATCCATATAATTCAGAAAAAAGATGGTTACCGCTTTAATGTTGACTCTATACTTCTTGTAAGTTTTGTAAATATATCTCCATCAAAAAAAGTTATGGACCTTGGAACTGGAAGTGGCGTAATTCCTATACTTCTCAATCTTAAATTCAAAAATTTAAAACTATACGCTATAGAAGTCCAAGAAAGTATGTACTCTCTTGCAGAGAGAAATTTTAAATTAAATAATGTTGAGGTAGATTTAAAACTTTTAGATGTTAGAGATGTGAAGACGGTTTTTCAGAATCAGTTTTTTGACTGTGTTATTACAAACCCACCTTACTTTATATCAAAAGATTACTCATCAAATGAGTATATAGAAAAATCTGAGCATCTTGCTACCTTTGAAGATTTTGTAAAATCTGCATCTTATCTTTTGAAAAATAAAGGTAAATTTTATTACATACTTCCAGTAAGTAGATTTGTTGAAAGTATAACAGTCTGTAAATCTTATAAGTTGCAACCTAAGAGGTTTAGATTCGTTTATCCATCTGTAAATGAAAGTGCTACCCATGTTTTGGTTGAGTGTCTCAAAGCTGGAAAAGAGAGAGGAGAAATTGTAGAAAAACCACTGATAATGTATGAAAATCCAAAAGAAAAAAAATACAGTCAGGAAGTTTGGAATCTCCTTGAAAACTTTGCTTAAAAATCTATAATGAATATTAGATATATAAAAAAATACCTTTATCAGGAGGAAAAAGTTGGAAAATAAAGAAAATCAGCAACAGATTGAAGAAGTTAAACAGGAAGAAATTGAAAATCGAAATCAGGTAGAAAATCAGGTAGAAGAAACCCAAGATATTGACAAAGACATTTTGATAGAAAATCTTAAAAAAGAGAATGAAGAGCTTAAAGCTAAATTACAGAAAACGGAAGAAGCAGCAAAGAGATTAAGTAATCTTTATCAACTTTTACAGAAAGATTTTGAAGATTATAAGATACGGTCTATTAAGGAAAAAGAGCAGATTAAAGAGGAAGCTATTGAAAAATTTGCAAAATCTTTTCTTGAAGTGATAGACAACTTCGAGAAAGCTTTAGAAAGCCTTAAAAACCCTTCAGATATAAACTCTATAATTACAGGAATACAGATGGTTCATTATCAAGTTGTAAAACTTCTCCAAGATTTTGGAATAGAGAAGATAGAAGCATCGGGAGATTTTAATCCTATGGAACACGAAGCCCTTGAAACTCTAAGGACAAAAGATTATCCATCAAACTACATAGTCAAAGTTTTACAGAATGGTTATAAATACAAAGGAAAAGTTATAAGACCTGCAAAAGTTGTAGTTGCCATAAATGAAGAGGAAGAGATAACATAGATGAACTTTTTTAGGCTTTTGGGGGTAAGTCCCCTCTCTTCTACTGAAGAGATAAAGAAAGCCTTCTATAGAAAAGCTAAAAAATTCCATCCTGATTTAAATCCAGATGCTGGAGAGATATTTAAATACATAACCCAAGCTTATGAGACTCTTATAGACCCCCAAAAGAGAAAAGATTATGAAGCAGTATTAGAAAAGAAATCTATTTTTGATAAATTTTCTGAAACATTATTTGAGTTTTTAGGTTTTACAACTAAGCCAAAGAAAGGTAAAAATATAAAAATTACATTAACAGTAGATATTAAAGATGGTCTGATAGGTTCTAAAAAAGAAATCTCTTACAAAAGAAAGGTTATCTGTGAAGAATGTGATGGTTGTGGTTTTACAGAGTATAGCAGTATAGTTAAATGTGAGAGATGTTTAAATGGATATATAAACACTAAATTTGGAAAGATGCCTTGCCCTGAATGTCTTGCTAAGGGATTTATAATTAAAAACCCTTGTAATAGATGTAAAGGTAAGGGATATTATAATAAAATAGAAAAAGTCTTTATAGATGTTCCTATTGGTGTGAGAGATGGAGATTTTATAAAGATACGAAAATTGGGAAATGCCGGTTTAAACGGTGGAGATTATGGAGATTTAATTGTTAAATTCAAACTTGAACCACTTCCTTTTGAATTATCCAGAAATGACCTTATCTTAAAAATGAAACTAAAAAAACATCCTTCTGAGTATAACTATTTAACTTTAAAACTTTTTACAGGAGAGAAAATTACTGTCAGTATGCCAAATACAGATCCGCCTTTTAGGTTAGTATTGAAAGACTATGGCTATATATCACCAGAAGGTAAAAGAGGCAACCTCTATATTGATATCATTTAGATTTCAGATTTATCTCTATGTTCTTTAAATGTTCGTTGTAGTTGTCGGTAAATACATGACTCTTTCTATCTTTGGAGAGAACATAGTAAAGGTAGTTATGATTTTTTGGATTTATTACAGCTTCTAAGGAAGTTATACTGAAACTGCATATTGGAGTAGGTGGAAGTCCTTTGTAAATGTAAGTGTTAAAAGGAGAGTCAAACTTCATATCTTCTTTAGTTAGTTTTCCGGTGTATCTATTTTTTAACATCAACCCATATATTACAGTAGCATCTATCTGTAATCTCATATCTTTTTTAAGTCTGTTTAGTATAACTCCGGCAATGATAGGTTTTTCCTCCTCTAAGAAAGCCTCTTTTTCTATCATAGATGCTATAATCATCCCTTCATAAAAGGTGATACTTTTATCTTTGAATTTATCTTTATACGGTAGATATTTTTTCTTAAACTCTCTTAAAAAGATGTCAATAACTTCATTTAAATCGGCTTTATAAGGTATTCTGTAGGTTTCCGGAGGAAAGTAGCCCTCGAAACTATCTCCCTCTAAATTTTTAGCTTTTAAGATATTTTTATCAAAAACGAATTTTAAAAACCTCTCTTTTTCTACTATCCCTTCATTTTGAAGTTTTTCTGCTATCGTTATGAGATTATCTCCCGGAATTATTGTAAATACATACTCTTTTACGTATCCTTTTTCTAACATATTTAAAACATCAAGGATAGATAACTCACCTTTAAAACTGTAATACCCAGCCTTTAAAGTAGAGTTTTTTAACTTTACCATCAACATAAATATGTATGGGTCAGATATAACCCCTTCTCTCTTTAATAAAAAAGCTATATCTTTTGTATGCATACCTTTTTGGATATTTATCTCTGTATCGACAGGGTGTTTATGATTTATCTGGAATAGAGTGTATGATAGTAATAGTATTGTTAATGTAGATATTGTAATTAAAAACTTTCTCATCTAATAGATAGGCTATCTAAGTATGTTTGAAGTATTATTGCTGCCGAGAGACTATCTAATTTTCCCTTTTCTTTCAACTTTTTTGGGTTTATATGTTTTTCAGCTAACGAAGAGCTGAATCTCTCATCTATAAAAATTATGTTTATATCTGGGATATTTTCCTTAAGCTTTTCTACAAACTCTTTTGTGTATTTAACCTGTTCTCCTTCATTGCCTTTTAATGTTAAAGGAAGACCAACAACTACATCTTTTGTTTTATACTCTTTTAATAGGTTCTTAATTTTTTCAATAGCTTTATCGTCGTTCTGTATGTAATCTTTTGGAGTTGCAGTTATATTTAAGGGGTCACTTACAGCAACCCCTATCCTTTTTGTTCCTATGTCAAGTCCTAATATTCTACTCAAGCTTGGGAAAGTTCTCCTTTTGAAGAGATTCCGGCTATTTTATAGAGAGGACAGAAACCTGTGATAGCTGTAAGTATAAGTATAACCCCAACAAATAAGGTTATCGTAAAAATTCCACCTTTAAAAAATCCCAATGTAATGAGTAATGCTCCTATTAAAATTCTTACCATAGAGTCCCAAAGTGCCATATATTTTACCCCCTTAAAGAGTTATTAAAGTTTCTATATCTTCGTATTTTGCAACTTCATCAGGATGAGCTATTCTTCCAAGTACAGCAGAAGCAGCTGCTACAGCTGGTCCAGCAAGATAAACAAAGCTTCCTGGATGTCCCATTCTTCCAACGAAGTTTCTGTTAGAAGTTGAAAGACATACTTCTCCTTCCGCAAGTATTCCCATATGTCCACCAAGACAAGGACCACAGGTAGAAGTGCTTATTAAACATCCAGCATCTGCAAGTATCTCAATAAGACCTTCATGTAAAGCCTGCTTATAAACTTGATCAGATGCAGGTATAACTATACATCTTACTTCTGGATGAACTTTTTTACCTTTTAGTATAGCTGCAGCTATCCTTAGGTCTGATATTCTACCGTTAGTACAAGAACCTATAAATACCTGGTCTATATGGGTTCCTGCTACTTCACTTACAGGTTTTACATTTGATGGAAGGTGAGGACATGCAACAACCGGTTCTATTTTAGATGCATCAAACTCATACTCACAGCAGTATTTAGCATCAGGGTCAGCTTTATAAACAATTCCTTCCCTGTTTGTTCTTTTTCTAACCCATTCTAATGTTTTTTCATCAGCTTCTATGATAGCATTTTTACCGCCGGCTTCTATCGCCATATTCGCTATAGTCAATCTATCATCTATATCAAGGTCTCTTATAGCTTCTCCGTGGTATTCCATAGCTTTATAAAGAGCTCCATCAACACCTATCTTTCCTATAACTGATAATACAAAATCCTTTCCACCTACCCATCTTTGTTTTTTTCCGTAAAACACAAACTTCATACTTTCAGGGACTTTTAACCAAGTTTCTCCTGTTGCCCATATGTAAGCTATATCAGTAGAACCTACGCCTGTTGCAAAAGCTCCAAGTCCCCCGTATGTACATGTGTGGGAATCAGCACCTATCACTAAATCTCCGGGAACTATAAAACCTTTTTCCGGTAAAACTGTATGCATAACACCACTATCTTGACCTTCAAAATAGTTTTTTATTCCCATCTTCTTTGCAAAATCTCTGGATATCTTTATCTGCTGAGCTGAAAGGATATCTTTTGGTGGGAAAAAGTGATCCATAACAAGAGCTATCTTATTTGGATCGTGTACTTTATCTATTCCATACTTTTCAAGTTGTTTTATAGCTATAGGAGCTGTTATATCATTTGCTATTGCAAGGTCAACTTTTACTGTTACAAGCTCTCCGGCTTCTACCAATTTTTTATCTGAGTGGGCTGCTATTATCTTCTCAGTTATTGTCATTCCCATAAAACTTTCCTCCTATCTAAAATATTCTACTAACCATTATATAATGATATATCTTAATATGCAAAAATCAAAAATATGAGGATTATTTGCACAAAAAAAGTGCAAAATCATTTTGAAATTATGATTAGTGAGATATAATATATTTTTCATTTTTAACTTTATAAGGAGGTTTTTGCTATGGGCAGTGGTGGCCCGACGAAAATTTTAGAAAAAATCGTTAAGGAGGAAAGAAAATGGAAAAAACCCTCGGACTGCATATCTTAGCTGACCTTTATGGAGTTGATTTTGACAAATTAGATCATGTTGAAGACATCAAAGCTTTACTTGAGGGAGCTGTAAGATACGCAAATCTAAGTAAATTATCCTCTCATTACCATCAATTTAGTCCTTACGGAGCAACCGGAGTTATTCTTTTAGAAGAATCTCACATATCAATCCATACATGGCCTGAACACGGCTATGCTGCAATAGATGTTTATACCTGTGGAGGAAAAGAGAAAACCTTTAAAGCTATGGAGTTTATTATAAAAACTCTGAAGCCGAAGAGAATTGATGAAAAGATATCTGAAAGGGGAGTTGTACCTGTAAACTTAGAAGAAGGTATAAACATTGAAAGGATTGACCTAGTTCAGGCTTAACCTGAGATAAAGCATAGTTTTCCTGATTTAGTTATGCTATTTTTTTATTTAAAATCTTAGGAGGAACACTATGCTTTCGGATAATATTATGGCTGTTCTAAAAGATTTAACTCCGGCTGTTGTTGGGACTGTAGCCGGAGATTCACCTTATCTTGCTTTTGTAAGTTGGCTTATTGCCAAGGATGAAAAAACATTGAGATTAGCTTTAAGCTCAAACTCAAAAACTGTTGAGAATATAAAAGTTAATCCAAAAATTGCTGTATCTGTTTTCGGTCCTGAAATTGCTTCGACAATTTATGGAACTGCTAAGATTGTTAAAGATAGAATAGAAGATATACCTTTTGGAGTATCTGTTGTAGAGATAAAAATTGAGAATGTTGTTGATAACCTTTTCCCCGGTGCAACAGTTAAAGGTGTTATACCATTTGAACATACTGGAAATGTCCAGAAAGCTATTGAGTTAGATGAAAAGGTTCTAAAAGCTTTAAAAGAGTGATATTTTTAATTTAGGCTGTATATATACAGCCTTTTTTCTACATCTCTTTATTTAACTAAAAATAGATTTTTTCTTTTTTCAAACTCTTTTTCAATTGCTTTTAAAACTTCGTTTTTATACTTTGGTGAACACCAGTATGGAGCAATAAGCTCATCTTCCGTAGCTTCTCCTGTTATTCTATGGACTATTATATCTTTTGGCAGGATAGATAGAAAGTCTACAGCTAATCTTGCATACTCATCAATAGATAATTCTCTTATCTCACCTCTTAGATACTGTTTTTCCATAACTGTGTGTTTAACAATATGTAGAGGATGTATTTTTATACCATCTACACCAAGTGCTGCTATAAGTTTAGCAGTTTCCATCATATCTTCATAATCTTCCCCTGGAAGTCCAAGTATAACATGAACACAGATTTTTATACCGGGTCTCTTTTTTGTCCTTAAAACAGCATCAACAAATTCCGAAACTCCATGGGCTCTGTTTATAGCTCTTAGGGTTTTAAAATGTGCTGTTTGAAGTCCGTACTCTACCCAAATTTCCGGTTTTTCTATCGTATAACTTGCAATTAGGTCTAAAACTTCCTCTGGAACACAGTCAGGTCTTGTTCCGATTGACATTCCTATTATCTCATCATAACTCATAGCTTGATCATATATCTCTTTTAACTTTTCAACCGGAGCATAGGTATTTGTAAAAGCTTGGAAGTAAGCTAAGAAACCCTTTATATTTTTAAATCTGTTTTTATAAAACTCCATACTTTTTTCTATCTGGTCTTTCACTGTTTTTTTGCTCATAGCATAAGGACTGAAAGACAGGTTATTACAAAAAGTGCAGCCACCACTTGCTTTTGAACCATCTCTGTTTGGACATGTAAATCCTGCATCTATAGCTAACTTTTGTATCCTTCCACCGTATTTTTCTTTTAAATATTCATTTAACTTTCTGTAGTAAGCCAAATATTTTCCTTACTTGACTAAAGTGTATAAAACTAACTACACTTTAGGTCAGGGTATTTATATTCCGCCATTTCAAGCTGACTCATCCCTGACAGGCGGTATTTTGAGTCAGCTATAACTCTTCCTACGCTAAGTATTAGGGATTACTTAAAGAAATCTTTATACAAAATATATTACAAAAGTTTACTTTTTACAATAATTTTAAACATCTTTCATCTTTTTGATTTATAATAATAGTTTAAAATTTTTATTTTTTGGAGGAAATAATGTTTAAAGTTTTGATTACAGATGATATCTCTCCAAAAGGTATTGAAATATTAAATCAGGAAGAATCTATAGATGTTGATTATCAACCGGAAATTAAATGGAATGAGTTATTGGAGATAGTTGGAGATTATGATGCAATAATTACAAGAAGTAGAACCCCTGTGACAAAAGAACTTTTAGATAGAGCAACAAAACTAAAAGTTATAGGAAGAGCTGGAGTTGGTGTAGATAATGTTGATTTAGAGGAAGCTTCAAGAAAGGGAATACTGGTAGTTAATACTCCCGGAGCAAATACTATAGGTGCAGCAGAGATAACTATGGCACATATTTATGCCGTTTTAAGAAAGTTACATCTTGCCCATCAATCTATGATGAACGGTGAATGGAACAGAAAGAAGTTTATGGGAGAAGAGCTTGACGGTAAAGTTGTAGGTATTATAGGACTTGGTAATGTTGGATCTCAAGTTGCCATCAGATGTAAAGCTGCCGGATCTAAGGTTATAGCCTATGACCCATATATTCCAAAGGAAAAAGGTGATAGACTTGGTGTTGAACTTGTTGATAACCTCCATGAGCTTATAAGAAGATCAGATATTATCACTTTACACTGTCCTTTAACAGAAGAAACTAAAAATATGATAGGTAAAAAAGAGTTTGAACTTATGAAGAAGGGTGTCTATTTTATTAACTGTGCAAGGGGTGGAATAGTTGATGAGGATGCCCTTTATGAAGCTATTCAAGAAGGTAAAATAGCAGGACTTGGTCTTGATGTTTTCTCAAAAGAGCCTCCAGATGATAGGATAAGAAGATTGTTTGATTTTCCTAATATAAGCTTATCACCTCATATAGGAGCAAACACTTATGAATCTCAGGATAATGTAGCAATTAAGATAGCTCAGTATGTTATTGCTGCGTTAAAAGGTCAGTTTGTAGAAGTCGCTGTTAATGCACCGTTTACGATAACTGAAGGATTTGAAAGTATAAAAGCTTACCTTGATCTTTCAGAAAAGTTAGGAAGTTTCTTAACCCAGTATGCTGGAGGACATTTTACGGAGATAAATGTAGAAGTTAGAGGAACAATAAAACAGCATGTTGAACCTATTGTGGCATACTTCTTAAAGGGTTATCTATCTCCTGTTTTAAATAGACCTGTTAATATTATAAATGCTCCTTTTATAGCAAAAGAAAGGGGAATAAATGTAGTTACATCAACAAGAGAAGCCGGACTTAACTTTAAAGAGTTTATAAAAATCACTGCTAAATCAGATGAAAGAGAAATAGTTGTTGGTGGAACAGCATTTTACGATAAATTCCCAAGAATAATGCTTGTTGATAACTACTGGATAGATATAGAACCTTACGGAGTAATACTTATGTTTGAAAATAAAGATGTTCCAGGGGTTATCGGAAAGTTGGGAACCTTACTGGCAAGACACAATATAAATATAGCAGGATTTAGACTTGGAAGATTAGAGAAAGGTAAAGAGGCATTAGGAGCTCTTCAACTTGATGATAAATTAAATGAGGCTGTTCTTCAAGAAATTCATCAGATTCCAGAGATAATAAAAGCTAAACAAGTTATCCTATAACGGAGGATTGAAAATTGGCTGAAAAGAAGATAAAGGTTGCAATTGCAGGAGTTGGTAACTGTGCCAGCTCATTAATACAGGGAATTTACTATTATAAAGAGAAAAAAGATTTAGAAGCTTCCGGGATTATGCATGAAGATATAGGAGGTTATAAGCCTTGGGATATAGAGATAGTAGCAGCATGGGACATAGATGTTAGAAAAGTAGGTTTTGATATTAGTCAGGCAATATATGCTCAACCAAACTGTACAACTGTTTTCTATCCAAGCATACCTCATATGGGTGTTAAGGTAAGGATGGGTAAAGTGTTAGACGGTTATCCGGAACATATGAAAAACTATCCTCCAGAAAACGCATTTGTTTTAGCAAATGAGAAAGAGGATGATTTAGATACTGTTGTAAGAGTTTTAGTAGAAAGTAAAGCAGATGTACTTATAAACTATGTTCCTGTAGGTGCCGAACAAGCAGCAAGATTCTATGCTCAAGCTTGCCTTGAAGCCGGAGTTTCATTTATAAACTGTATGCCAACATTTATAGTATCAGATTCAGAATGGGCTAAAAAATTTGAAGATGCAGGTATTCCGGTTGTGGGAGATGATATAAAATCTCAAGTTGGAGCAACAATTACCCACAGAGTTTTAACTCAGCTTCTCTTAGAGAGAGGAGTTAAAGTAGATAGAACATATCAACTTAATGTTGGTGGAAATACAGACTTTTTAAATATGCTTGAAAGAAGTAGATTAGAAACAAAGAAAAAATCAAAAACTGAAGCCGTTACTTCTTTGATACCTTACGGTATAGATCCAAGAAATGTCCATATAGGACCATCTGACTATGTTCCGTGGCTTAAAGATAAAAAGCTTGCCTTTATAAGAATAGAGGGAAGGCTCTTTGGAGATGTTCCTATGAATATAGAGTTAAGACTAGAAGTAGAGGATTCTCCAAACAGTGCAGGGGTTGCAATAGATGCTATAAGATGCGCTAAACTTGCAAGGGATAGAGGAATAGGTGGACCTTTATACTCTATATCTGCTTACACAATGAAACATCCTCCAATACAGTATAAAGATTACATAGCAAGACAGATGGTTGAGGAATTTATAGCCGGAATAAGAGAAAGATGAGAATAAAAATAAAAGTCAAACCGGGAAGTAGTAAAAACGAAATTAAAAAAGTAGATGAAAATCTTTATGAAATAAGAACTACTGTCATACCGGAAAAAGGAAAAGCTAATGAAAAAGCTATAGAACTGTTATCATATTTTTTTAATGTGCCGAAGAGTAAAATAAAGATAGTAAGAGGGGAAACTTCCAGAGAAAAGGAAGTTGAAATAAATCTATAGGAAGTAAACATGAAGAGAAAAGTTCTTTTAGTTGCAGGAGTGTTAGGTTTAACATATAGCTCATTTGCTTTGCCAGGAACAGAGATTGATATTTCTGTTGGAGCTGTTCAGCAAAAGCCTTCCGGACAGATACAGTATCCTGTGCCAACAGGAGATGTAATTGACCTAAAGAAAGACCTTGGCTTAGGAGATAAAACTAAACCTTTTATTAGAGCCAAGATAGAACATCCAATATTCTTAATTCCTAACCTATATCTTCAATACATGCCTATGGAGTTTTCAGGAACAGGAAATATTACGAGAGATATAACTTATAATGGTAAAACATACGAAGCAGAAACAAAAGTAGATTCTAAGATTAAACTTGACAGATTTGATATAGGACTTTATGGAAATCTTCCTTTTGTTAAAAAGGCAACTAACGGTATTCTAGACCCGGAGTTAGGTATAGATGTTAGAATAATTAATTTTAAAGGAAGTATAACTGGTACTGAGAAAACTACAGGACAAACAGAAACTGCTTCAAAATCTGCAACTGTTCCTATACCTTTAATTTATGCAGGACTTGGTGTTAATGTGCCAAACAGTCCTATACCTGTATCTTTAGTTGGAGAGTTAAGAGGGATATCTTACTCAAAGGCTAAATACTATGATTACTCTCTTGAACTGAAAGTTACTCCTGTTAAACCTGTGTATGTATCTGCCGGTTATAGATATGAAAAGTTAAAGATAGATACAATAAGTAACTTATACACTAATATAACAGTGAAAGGAGCTTTCTTTACAGTAGGAGCAAAATTCTAGATTTTTCAAATATTAGCCGGCTTTAGCCGGCTCATTCTACCTAAATATAAAAAAATATGGTAAAATATAGTCATTAATTTAAAGAATAGAGGTGTTTTTTGGATTTTAGAGGAAAAATAGCCTTAATAACAGGCTCTACAAGGGGAATAGGAAAAGCTATTGCTGTAGAGTTTGCTAAAGCCGGCGCTGACATTATCATAACTGGAAGAGATAGAAAGGTAGCAGAATCTCTCGCTAAATCCATAGAAGTAGAATATGGAGTAAGGGCTTTTGGTGTTTCTCTTGATTTGTCTACAGATATAACTGAGTCAGTAAATGAAATATTCAGATTAACAAATAATAAGATAGATATACTCGTAAATAATGCTGGTATAACAAAAGATACACTCTTTATAAGGATGAAACAGGAAGATTGGGATTCTGTTATAAATACAAATCTTACCGGAACATTTAAAATAACTCAAGCTGTAGTTAAAAACATGATAAAACAGAGATACGGTAGAATTATAAACATATCATCTATAATAGGTTTTATAGGAAATGTTGGACAGGTAAACTACTCTACAACAAAAGCTGGACTTATAGGATTTACAAAATCATTAGCTAAAGAGGTTGCTTCAAGGAATATCACTGTAAATGCTGTTGCACCTGGGTTTATAGAAACTGATATGACAGAAGTATTACCTGCAGATATTAAAGAAAATTACCTCAAACAGATACCTGTTGGAAGATTTGGAAAGCCGGAAGATGTGGCTAATGTGGTTTTATTTTTAGCCTCTGATTTAGCAAGTTATATAACCGGAGAAGTTATACACGTAAACGGTGGAATGTATTAAACAAAATCTATATAGGAGGTTATAAAGATGTCTATCGAACAAAGAGTAAAGGAGATCATAGCAGATCAGCTTGGAGTTGAAATTGAGAAGATAACTCCGGAAGCAAAGTTTGTTGATGATCTTGGTGCAGACTCCCTTGATGTTGTTGAACTTATAATGGCTTTTGAAGAAGAGTTTAATGTAGAAATTCCTGATGAAGATGCAGAAAAGATTACAACAGTCGGAGATGTTTTAGAGTATATAAAATCTAAACAAGGGTAAATAGAATGAGAAGAGTCGTCGTTACCGGTATTGGAGCAGTAACACCTATAGGTAATAATGTAAAAGATTTTTGGAATAACCTTATTAACGGAGTAAGCGGTATAGATGTTATAAAGAGATTTGATCCGGTTGCCTATAACTTACCTGTCATTATTGCAGGAGAAGTGAAGAATCTAAAACCGGAAGAGTTTCTTGACTCTAAAGAACTTAAAAGGATGAGTGATTTTGTTAAATTTGCTGTTATAGCTGCAAAAGAAGCTATACAAGACTCCGGACTTGAATTAGATAAGATAGACCTAAATAGAGCAGGTGTTATTGTTGGGACCGGTATCGGCGGCTTAAGGGATATTGAAGAGCAACAGAAAGTTTTAATAGAAAAAGGGGCTAGAAGGGTTTCTCCTTTCTTTATCCCTTCCGGTATATCAAACATGGCTTCCGGATACATTTCTATAGAGTTTGGTTTTAAAGGGCCAAACTCCTGTGTTGTAACAGCCTGTGCTACAGGAACCCATTCTATAGGAGATGCTTTCAAAATAATCCAGAGAGGAGACGCAGATATAATGATAGCCGGAGGGACAGAATCGGCTATCACACCTCTTGGAATAGCTGGATTTGCTAATATGAAAGCTCTATCTACCAGAAACGAAGAACCAACTAAAGCGTCCAGACCATTTGATGCAGAGAGAGATGGTTTTGTTATGGGTGAAGGTGCAGGTATATTAGTCCTTGAAGAACTTGAACATGCAAGGAAAAGAGGAGCCAAGATATATGCAGAGATAGTTGGATACGGTTTAACCGCAGATGCTTATCATATTACTGCACCTTGTCCAGATGCAGATGGTGCCAAAAGAGTTATAACTATGGCTCTTAATGACGGAAAGATAAATCCAGAAGAGGTTGATTATATAAACGCCCATGGAACATCAACACCTCTTAACGATAAAATAGAGACCTTAGCAATAAAAGAAGTGTTTAAAGACCATGCATATAGACTAAAAGTAAGCTCAAATAAATCTATGATAGGACACCTACTTGGAGCAGCTGGGGCAGTTGAAGCTGTTGCTACTGTAAAAACTATAAAAGAAGGTATAATTCCTCCTACTATTAACTATGAGTATCCTGATCCTGACTGTGACCTTGATTATGTACCTAATAAAGCCATAGAGTATAAAGTCAAAGTAGCAATATCAAACTCTTTTGGGTTTGGTGGAACAAACGCTTGTTTAGCATTTAAGGCTTATGAATGATGTTTTAGATACATTTAAGGATAAAATTCAAGCTTTAGAGCAAAAGTTAGGTTATACATTTCAGAATAAAAATTTATTATTAGCTTCTATTACCCATAGATCGTTTGTTGCAGAGTATTACAAAAAAATTCCAGATTATGAAGTCCTTGAATTTTTAGGAGATGCAGTTTTATCTTTAATAGTCAGTGAAATCCTTATAAAAGAGTTTCCAAAAGCAAGGGAAGGAGAACTATCTCAGATAAGGTCAGCTGTCATAAGTGAGAGTTATCTTTCTAAACTTGCAAAGGATTTAGATTTACAAGAATATGTACTTATAAGTAAAGGTGAAAGAATACAAAAAGGGACAGAAAGAGAATCTCTACTCTGTGATGTATTTGAGGCTGTATTTGGTGCCATTTATGTTGACAGTGAATTTTCAATAGAAAAACCAAGAGAGATATTCTTTAAATATTTTAAAGACAAATTAATAAACGATATTAAAACAGAAAGTATTCCAAAAGATTTTAAATCTTTACTTCAGATAGAAACTCAGAAGATATACGGAGCTATTCCTAAGTATAGATTGGTTTCTGCTGAAGGTCCGGAGCATGAAAAAATTTTTACAGTTGAATGTAAAATAGATAACATAACTACCTTCGGGAAAGGAAAATCTAAAAAAGAAGCGGAAACTCAAGCTGCAAAAGAGGCTTACCTTAAAATAAAATCAGAATAGATTTATATAATAGTTTTTAAATTTAGAAGAGGGAAAGATGAGATTAGGAGTTAATATAGACCATATAGCAACATTAAGAGAAGCAAGAAAAACATTTGAACCAGATCCTATAAAAGGAGCTTTGATAGCTATCCAAGCAGGAGCAGATCAGATAACGCTTCATCTAAGAGAAGATAGAAGACATATACAGGATGAAGACCTATTTAGATTAAAGTGTGAACTTAAAGATACAACCACACCTATAAACTTAGAGATGGCACCTACTTTAGAGATGCAGAGTATAGCTTTAGATGTTCTGCCAAATACTGTTACACTTGTTCCGGAAAGAAGACAGGAGATAACAACAGAAGGTGGTTTAGATGTTTTATCTATGAAAGATTATCTTAAAGATTATATAAAACCCTTTAAAAAAGTTGGAATAAGAGTTAGTTTGTTTATAGACCCTGATGAAGACCAGATAGATGCCTCTATAGAAGTAGGGGCAGATGCTGTAGAACTTCATACCGGAGAGTATGCTAATACTTACGGTTCTAATATAGATAGAGAGCTTGAGAGGTTGAGAAAAGCAGCAAAATACGCTTATGAAAGAGGTATAAAAGTCTTTGCCGGACATGGACTTAACTATCAGAATGTAAAACCTGTTGCATCTATAAAATATATTGAAGAGTTAAATATAGGACACTCAATAATAGCAAACTCAATATACTGGGGACTTTTTGAGGCTGTGCGAAAAATGAAAGAGTTGATAATGGAGGTTTGTAAATGTGCGGAATAGTTGGGTATGTAGGCAAGAGAGAGATTGTTCCGGTTCTGATACATGGGCTTATGAGACTTGAGTATAGGGGTTATGATTCTGCCGGTATAGCTGTGATAGATGAGACAGGTAATCTGATTATAGAGAAAACTGTAGGGAAAATCAGAGATTTAACAGAACATATATGGGGAAAAGATATTAAAGGACATATAGGTATAGGTCATACAAGATGGGCTACCCATGGGCCTCCTACTGTTGAAAATGCTCATCCACACAAAAGTAGAGATAACTCTGTTGCTTTAGTTCATAACGGAATAGTAGAGAATTATGTACAGTTAAAAGAAGAACTTATATCTAAGGGATATCAGTTTTCTTCACAGACAGATACAGAGGTTATAGCTCATCTTATTGAAGAAGAGTGGGAAGGAAATCTATTTAAAACTATATTAAAAGTAGCCAAAAAATTAAAAGGTGCCTATGCTGTTGGTATTATAAGCACAAAGGAGCCGGATAAGATAGTAGCTTTAAGAAAAGGAAGTCCTCTTATAGTAGGGCTTGGTGAAGGTGAAAACTTTATAGCTTCTGATATTCCGGCTGTTTTAGAATATACAAACAGATTTATAACTTTAAATGACGATGAGATAGCTGTTATTACGAAAGATTCCGTGGTTATCTATAACATAGATGGAGAAAAATTAGAGAGAAAGCCTTTTACTGTAAATTGGGATATGTCTGTTGCTGAGAAAGAGGGATACAAACATTTTATGCTTAAAGAGATACACCAACAACCAAAAAGTTTGACTGACACAATATCCGGATTTTTGTCAAACTTAGATAATCCTATCTTTGACAACTTAGATAAATTTAACAAACTTTACATAATAGCTTGTGGAACATCTTTCCACGCTGGATTAGTAGGGAAGTTTTGGGTAGAAAAATTCCTAAAAATTCCGGTTATAGTAGATTATGCATCAGAGTTTAGATACAGAGAATCACCCGTAGATGAAAAAACTCTTATAATTGCTATAAGTCAGTCAGGGGAGACAGCTGATACAAGATTTGCAGCTATAGATAGTCAAAAGAAGGGAGCGAAAGTCTTATCTATCGTAAATGTTGTTGGAAGTTCTCTGTCAAGGGAAAGTGATTATGTTTTATATACCTACTGTGGTCCGGAGATAGGAGTTGCTGCCACCAAAACATACACAGCACAACTAGTTACACTATTTCTGTTTGCCATATATAGTGGTTTAAAGATAGGTCTTGTAAGTCAGAGGGAGTTTGAGGAGTTTTTACACAATTTATCTATCTTGCCAAAAGCGATAGAAGAAACTCTTAAGTGGGAAGATAAAATTAAAGAAATTGCTTATAAATATCACAATGTTAAAGACTTTCTATTCTTAGGTAGAGGTCTTAACTATCCTACTGCGTTGGAAGGAGCATTAAAACTAAAAGAGATATCTTATATCCATGCTGAAGGTTATCCTGCCGGAGAGATGAAACACGGTCCTATAGCTCTTATAGATGAGAATATGCCTGTTGTATGTATAGCTCCGAAAGACGAAATCTTTGATAAGATGTTGTCAAATATACAGGAAGTAAAAGCAAGAAAAGGTATAGTTATAACAGTTACCGACAGCGATAACACTGAGCTTGATAAACTATCAGACGAGATTATAAAAGTTGAAAAAATCAATCCTCAGTTAACTCCTCTTGTAAATATAGTACCTCTACAACTTCTTTCATACTATATAGCCACTTTCTTAGGAAAAGATGTTGACCAACCAAGGAATCTTGCAAAAACAGTTACTGTTGAGTAATCCTTTCAAGAGATATATTTGTTTTACCTTCTATATCTATCCGGTATGGAAGGTTTTCTCCTTTTTTTATATATACAGTTATCTTTTTAGTTTTGCTATTTTGTGGTAGAAAATAAAATATCTTCTCTTCAGAGTTTTCTTCCTTTTTAACTAAAACCGGAGCATCATTTATCTTAATATTAAGATTTAAAATCTTTTCATCTGTTATATTACCTCTGAAGAAGAGTGCAATAATTGGAAGCCAAGTTTTTTTCTCATAAATTTCCTGATTTTCATAAAGTTTCTCCTTATCTTTTTCCTTTTCATAAAGGGCTTTATAATCATCTTTATCTATGTATATAAAGTCATAACTGTATAAAAATTTTAATCTTTTATAAGTTTGTCCGTGAGCCTCTATCTTATCTTCTTTTATGGAAAAGTAAACTTCTCCTACAGGTATACCAAAAGCATAAACTTTATACACAGTGTATTTTTCTGGCTCTTTTTTAGAAAAATCTGCAATGATATAAAGTGGTTCCGTTCTGATTATCTCTTCCTCTGATTTTGAAATTCCGATAAAAAATATAACCAAAATTAAAAAAGCTCTAATCAACACAACACTCTCCTACTAAAATTCAAATTAAATTTTACCAGATTAATTACTCTATCTGATATAATTTTTATTTTATAACTATGAAGTTGGAGGAAATATGCTTGCAGCAGAGAAACAGCTTGAGATAATAAAAAAAGGTGTACTAGAGATAATAGATGAAGAAGAATTATTAGAAAAACTTAAAGAAGGAAGACCTCTTATAGTTAAGGCAGGCTTTGACCCTACTGCACCGGATCTACATTTGGGACATACAGTTTTACTTCAAAAACTCAGAACTTTTCAACTGCTTGGACATACGGTTTACTTTATAATTGGTGATTTTACGGCAATGATAGGAGACCCTTCTGGAAGAGATAAAACAAGACCACCTTTAACAAGGGAGCAGGTTATTGAAAACGCGAAAACATATAAAGAACAGGTATTTAAAGTTTTAGACCCAGAGAAAACAGTAATAGTGTTTAACAGTGAATGGCTTGGCAGTATGACAGCAGAAGACATTATAAAGTTAACAGCCAAATACACAGTTGCAAGGATGCTTGAGAGAGATGACTTTAAAAAGAGATTCAGAGAAAATATACCTATATCTATACATGAGTTTATGTATCCATTACTTCAAGCTTACGACTCTGTTGCAATAAAAGCGGATGTGGAGCTTGGAGGATCAGACCAAAGATTTAATTTACTGATAGGTAGAGATATTCAGAGAGAGTATGGAATAGAGAAACCTCAGGTTGCGATACTTCTTCCGCTTCTTGTAGGAACAGATGGCGTTAAAAAGATGAGTAAATCTTACGGAAATTATATAGGTATAACAGAGTCTCCGGAAGATATGTTTGGAAAAGTTATGTCTATCTCCGACGAACTTATGTGGAGCTACTGGGAGCTTTTAACAGATTTAACACTTCAGGAGATAGAAAAATTAAAGAAAGATGCAGAAGAGGGAAAAGTTCACCCTATGGAAGTAAAGAAACAGCTTGCAATGTATATAGTTGATAGATTTCACGGTAAAGAAGCTGCTGTAGTTGCGAGGGAACATTTTGAAAAGGTTTTCTCTAAAAAAGAAATTCCTGAGGACATTCCACAGATAAGTATCAGTTCTTTAAACTTAACATCAGATAGAGTGGAACTATTTGAACTTCTCTACATTTTAAATCTTGCTCCTACGAAATCAGAAGCAAAAAGATTAATAAAGCAAGGTGGAGTAAAGATAAACGGAGAGAAAGTTGAGGATTTTCAGAAAGAGATACTTCTTGATAAGGAGTATATAATACAAGTAGGCAAGAGAAAGTTCGTTAAACTTCTGCCCTGAAGACAGGATTAAGCTTGTCTTATTTATAACTTCTCTGTTTTTAATTCCTGCCTTTTACTTTATAAAGCAAGATTTTGTAAGATATAAAAACCTGCTACACCACAGATGAATCCAAATATATACCCTACTATTACATCTAGGGGAAAGTGTGCCCCCATATAAACTCTACCGTATCCTATGATAATCACAAGAGAAAGAAGAATAAACCACAGAAGTGGATAAGGATAAAAAAGAGATACAGAGAATATAGTAAATATGTATGCACTATCAGCTGAAGGGAAACTTTTAAGGGATACAGGCTCAAGTAG
The DNA here is from genome assembly GCA_041287495.1 of Hydrogenothermaceae bacterium. GTDB lineage: Bacteria > Aquificota > Aquificia > Aquificales > Hydrogenothermaceae > JAOABC01. The sequence continues at coordinate 3,183 of JBEULE010000042.1, read as the reverse complement.
ATTTACATTTTCAAGTAATGAGGAAGGTCTCTTATGCCGGAAGGTATATTTTATTGTTGGCATCATTATTCCTGTTAGTAAAAGGCTTATTATCAGATGAATATATGCCTGTTTAGGTAATCCAAAAATCCAGAAAAAAGCTAAATATATAGGTAAAGAATAACTTTTACCCATGTAGAAAAATTTTTTATAGAATTTATCTAAAAATTCAGACCTTCTTGAATTTATAAAGTAGAAAAGCTTAACATTCCACTTTATTTTTGTTTCCCAATCTCTACTCATCAACTACCCTGAAACTATTTGTTATTACTACCGGTCTAAATCCAAAGTATATGTCAAATATCCTAAAATCATACTCATAAACTTCAACCCAATACTGTCCTACATCTTCTAAGTTGTGTTCTATCTGATTTTCTCTGGAAATAAATATATCAACATTATCCTTTACAATCTTTGTTACTCTGTTTTTGTTATGTACATTGATAAAAATTTTTCCACCTTTTTTAACTTTCTCTCCTAAAAGCTTTATACCTTCAGAATCTTCCGCTATGATATATATAAAATTTTGATTTATAGATAGATAAAGATTACCATTTTCCAAACTTCTTAAAACTTCCTCTTTACTTTTCAATGGATATCTCGAATATACTACATTCATTAACCACTTAAAACCAGCTTTATAAGAAGGAATAAGCACACCATGAGTTCTTTCCTGATACACAAATTTTACATGTAGGTCAAGACCACCGATGATATTAAGATGTTTTGCTCTTGTGTAGTATAGCTCTCTCCATCTATTCATCGGTATTAGACAGTTCCATTTTCTTGTTATATTCCTCGTTATGGGATATAGAAAAATATTTTTGATTAAAATTAAACCTGTTTTAAATTTGTTCCAAACTATAACATCCTTTGGATCTATAAACTCATAGAGATAACCTGTTTTAAATTCTCCCTTCCATCGGTAATGGTCAAAGTCAAAGTTATTGGGGTGAGAGATGACTTTTAAATAGTTTCCAAGTAGTAGCAATCTACCTTCTGGAGTATTCTTTTCAATCCCTGCAAATATCTTATTATCTTCAAAATACTTGTAATCATCGTTATTATGGTCCGTTAAAAATACAAAATCTATACTGTTTTCTTCCATTGCCTTTTTTATATCAGAAGGTTTACCTAAGGAGTCAAAGGAAAATTGGGTATGTACATGTGTTATCACTTTGTAGATGTAGAGATTTCCTTCTAAGAGAGGGAATTTATTTATATTTACGGATTTTGTTGATGTTTTAACTAATTTTATAGGGATAATTTCAAGCAGTAGGATAACAGAAAGTATAAGAAAAATGACCTCTATTTTTTGGACCTCCGGAGTTTTAAAGAAGATTATACTATAGAATTAAAAAGGTTTCAAAGGAATGAGTTATAAAGAGGGTGGCCATAAGCCACCCTTTTGAAAGAGAGATTACTTCTTCTCTTCTTTTTGTTCTTCTTTCTTCTCTTCCTTCTTTTCTTCTTTTTTCTCTTCTTTCTTTACTTCTTTCTTTTGAGCTTTTTTGTGAGCTTTTTTGTGAGCCTCTTGCTTAGCAGCTTCTGCTTTTGGAGCTTCTTGCTTAGCTGGTTCTGCTTTTGGAGCTTCTTGCTTAGCTGGTTCTGCAGAAGCAAATCCTAAACCTAAAACTGATGCTGAGAGAGCTGCAACTACTAACTTCTTCATGTAACATACCTCCTAAATAAAATTTGTAATAATATAATACAAAAAAAAGATTACGAAAAGATTACAAAAAGATTACAATTCTGTAATTTCAATTTTCTTTTTTTTTATAAAATTTAGAAGTGCGAGTGGTGGGAGTTGAACCCACACGGTGTTGCCACCACGGGATCCTAAGTCCCGCGCGTCTGCCAATTCCGCCACACTCGCAAAATAAGGATTGTAAAAGATAGTGACCCCAACGGGATTCGAACCCGTGTCGCCGGCGTGAAAGGCCGGTGTCCTAGGCCAGGCTAGACGATGGGGCCATATTTGGTTGAGTGAGTCGCCTGGGAATCGAACCCAGGACCACCGGTTTAAAAGACCGGTGCTCTACCGACTGAGCTAGCGACTCACAAAGTAGATAAATATTATATCTAACTAAATTAAAATTTTCAAGTAGTTTTAAACTTTAAATTCTTACTGGTTTAACTAAAATCGAAAGTTTAGAATTTTGATTTTTGTTGAAAGGAAGTTTAGAAAAAAGTTAAATTGAGATAATGAAAGTGGCACACAAAGTGCCACTTTTATAGAATTTACTTCTTCTGTTCTCCACCAGCAGGAGCAGCTTGTTGTTCGCCGCCAGCAGGAGCAGCTTGTTGTTGTTGCTCTCCACCAGCAGGAGCAGCAGGTGCAGCTTGTTGTTCAGCTGGAGCAGGTGCTTGTTGCTCAGCTGGTTGTTCTTCTTTCTTTTGGCAGCTGAAAAGTAAAGATGCAGATAATACAGCTGCAGAAACTCCGAAAACTAATTTTTTCATTGGGCTATACCTCCTATAAAAATATTTAGTGATAAAATTATAACACAAAATATATTCTCAAAAATTACAAATTTTTAATTATAGCCCTAATTTCCAATTTAAAATTTTATTTCATATAAAACATCTTTTTAATAACTAATTATCGTGGCAGATTTGTAAACCGTGGCATACTTGTCCAAGAACAAAGAAGCTTAACTTGGCTAACATCAAGAGAAACAGCTCTTATATTTTCTATACCTAACAAGTATACCACGCAATTTCCTTAGAATTGAAAGCCTTGTCTCCTGTTATAACAGAATTTCTTAAATATTCAAGCATAGTGTTATTGTTTAATAGATTTTTTAATAGGCTTATTGGTTTTATGCCTATTATTAATAGAACGTAAAACATCGTTAACAAAACAAAAACAGTTTATAATAAAATCTTCATATTTCATCATCGTCCTCCTGTAGCAAAGATTTCATCTAGTTATCTTGCTAAGCCGTGTAAGACTTGTAACCTTGGTATACTTGTGGGCTGTGGCAGACTTATAGGAGACTTTTTAAGTAAAGATCAATTAATATGATTATTATTAGATATTGAATTGGAAACTAGGGTTTAATTATAATCTCTTTATTTTCATAATTTCTAAATTTAATGTAATTTTCTCCTCTTTCTACTATATACTGAGGAAGTAGCGGA
>JBEULE010000041.1:0-30385 GCA_041287495.1 Hydrogenothermaceae bacterium | reverse complement strand
TATTCAGATTCCCCTGGTGTCCATAGCGGTGGGGAAACACCCGGTCTCCATTCCGAACCCGGCAGTTAAGCCCACCAGCGCCCATGATACTGGCCGCGAGAGCGGTCGGGAAAGTAGGTCGATGCCGGGGGGTTATATTTTCTCTATAACTAATCTTTCAATCCTTCGTTACTCATTTTCAAAAATTTTCTCCTCTTACTAAAAACTATGTTAGCTAAATTTAGATGTTGTATAATTTTAAATTATGATTTTAGAATATCTACGTAAACAGACAGATTTTTTTAATAAGAAAATAGAAGATTTTATACCTTCAGGTGAGCCAAAGATTCTGTTTGATGCTATCAGATATAGTTTAACTGCTGGAGGAAAACGTGTAAGACCTATTTTAATAGTCGAATCTGCTAAATCTATAAATCTTAATATAGATATAAACTCTTTTATAGAGATACCTGTTGCCTGTGAGTTTATCCATACCTACTCTCTTATACATGATGACCTTCCGGCTATGGATGACGATGATTTTAGGAGAGGAAAACCAACATGCCATAAAGTTTTTGGTGAAGCTATAGCTATTTTAGTAGGAGATGGACTCTTAACCCATGCTTTTAATCTTATATCTTCAAATCGCTTTTTAGAACCTCTTAAACTAATAAAAGTTATAAACATTCTTTCTGAGAAAGTTGGTATATATGGTATGGTTGCAGGGCAGGCTGCTGATATAGATAAAAATTTTAAAGATGTTAATTTTATACATACACATAAGACAGCTAAATTTATAGAGGCTTGTTGTGAAATTGGTGGAGTAATTGCTTATGCAGATGAAAGTCAGCTTAATTCTCTAAGAAATTACGGATACTATGTAGGAATGGCTTTTCAAATCTGGGATGATATCCTCGATGAGATAGGAGACGAAGAGAAATTAGGTAAAAGGGCACATAAAGATAAGGAAAAAGATAAAATTACCTATCCTCTGGTTTATGGTATTGAAAAGTCAAAGGAAATAGCGAAGGATTATGTTGAAAAAGCTATAGATTCCTTGAAAGATATTCCTAACAAGACTATATTGGAAGAAATTGCTAAATTTATAGTAAGTAGAGAGGTATAGATGAAGTACGGAGAGAAAGAGATTTTTGAAGCAAAGTTGGAACCTTGGCCAAATCCTTATCCAGATAGAAATTACACAATAGATATAACTTTCCCAGAGTTTTCCTGTTTATGTCCTAGGTCTGGTTATCCAGATTATGCAACTATAAAGATTATTTATATTCCAGACCAGTATATTGTTGAATTAAAATCTCTAAAACTTTACCTAAACAAATACAGAAACCAATATATATCCCATGAAGAAGCAACAAATAAGATATACGAAGATTTGTACAATCTTTTAAAACCAAGAAAACTTGAAGTTATAGGTGATTGGAATCCAAGAGGTAATGTAAAGACGGTAATAAAAATATCTTCAGAAGATAACAACTGACAATCTATTGACAAAAAAGAAATAAACATTAAAGTTATTAGAAGGAAGTGTTAAGCCATGAAAAAAGTTTTGTTTTTAATTTTTTTGATTTTTTCAGCGGTAGAGGTTATGGCTATGGAAGTAGAAATTCCTGTATTTAAAAATGGAGAAATTATCCCAAAAATATATACCTGTGAAGGGGAAGATGTATCACCACCTATAAGATGGAGTAATTTTCCGAAAGAGGCTAAATCTTTTGTAATTATAATGGAAGATCCTGATGCTCCTATGGGAGTTTTTACTCACTGGATAGTCTATGATATTCCAACAAATATAAATTCACTTCTAGAAAACTTTCCTAAAAAACCTCAGGTAGAAGAGATTAAACAGGGGATAAATGATTTTGGAAAGATTGGATACGGTGGTCCTTGTCCTCCCAAAGGACATGGTTATCACAGATATTACTTTAAAATTTATGCTTTAAATATAGAGAAGATAGGTCTACCAGCAGGTGCTAAGAGACGGGATTTATTAAATAGAATAAGAAGTCATATTATAGCTGAAGGAGAGGTTGTGGGAAGATATAAAAGAGATTAGCTTCCTAAGAGTTTTTTAAGTATTTCTTTTCCCCCCATATCTAATAGTCTGTTTGCTAATTTTTCACCAATCTCTTTTGCCTGTTTAGTTGGATTTGTAGATAGAGTTTCTTCAATTCTGTCTTTATAAAACTCTTTTCCTTCTAAATCTGCTATATATCCTAACATGCTTATTTTATTTTCCTCTATTTCACAGTAAGAGCCTAACGGAACTTGACAGCCTCCTTCAAGGGTTGCAAGGAAAGACCTTTCTGCTGTTGCACGGATAAAACTTTCCTCATTATTTAAGAAAGATATTGCTTCTAAAACCTTTTTGTCATCTAATCTTGCTTCAATACCTAAAAAACCTTGACATACTGCCGGAATCATCTGGTTTGGGGAAAATTTATACTTTACTTTACTTTCTAATCCAAGTCTCTTTAATCCAGCATAAGCCAGTATAATTCCGTCAAACTGACCTTCTTCAAGTTTTCTGAGTCTTGTGTCAACATTTCCTCTTAAATCAACTATCTTTACATCTGGGTTTAGTCTTAGAGCTTGAGATTTTCTTCTTAAGCTACTTGTTCCTAAGATTGAACCTGAGGGCATCTCTTCTAAAGAATTATATTTTAGTGATACAAAAGCATCAAAAGGGTCCTCTCTCTGTGGTATCGCAACTATACCAAGACCTTCCGGAAGTTTCGTTGGAACATCTTTAAGTGAGTGTACTGCTATATCTATTTCTCCTTTTAACATTGCATCTTCTATCTCTTTTACAAAGAGTCCTTTTCCTCCTATCTTTGCAAGAGGAACATCTAATATTTTATCTCCCTGAGTGGTTATTTGAACGATTTCTACTTCAATACCTCTTTCTCTAAGTTTTTCGGCTATGAAGTTTGTCTGCCACATTGCCAACTTACTTTTTCTTGTGCCAATTCTTATCCTCATTTTTTTTACTCCTTAAAAGGATGTTATATGGTCTTCTTCAATTTTTCTATAATTTTTAAGAACATAGATATAGTAATCTTTAACAAACTCTCCTCTATATTTTACCTTATATACAAACTCTTTTGAAATTTCATCAAATCCATTTTTGATTCTGTCCGTTATAGGATGGTCTGCAACGTATATACCAATATATCCCTTATTTTCAAACTTTGATATTCCTTCCCAAAGGTCAAATTGATTCATCCTCCTATCTATCCGTATACAGTAAGTCTGGGGATTTCCTTTAACATAAAAGGCTAATTCTGATGATATATGGTAGGAATCTGAAAATATGAAATATTTATTTGTGTTAAGATTTTCAATCTCTCTATAGACAACTTCTCCCATACTTTTCCAACCTACCAATCTCTTTGTTGGGTCCTTTTTAGGTGGAAGTAGCTGTGTTAAACCGACTTTATCTAATATTGGTGTGTAAAAAATTATCACTATTCCTAATGTAGATAAAAACATGGGAATAATGGCTTTTTTCAGGTGATATATATATATATAGTAAGCTGTCAATATATATAGAGGAATATATGCGAAAGCAGGCCAGTTAGCTTCTACATTTTTTTTAAGGGAGATAATCATAAATAAAAAGAAAATTAGAACACTATTTAAAGAGAGGTATATAAGCTTTTCATCTTTATCTTTAAATGACCTATATACACTATAAACCATGAATGGAAATAGAAATGGAGAGTTTATTCCTATCTGACCTAATATATAATCTCCTAGATGTTTTAAGTTTATTCCGGAGTTTTCAGTTACTCCAGCAAGTTTTTCCACATGTTTAAAGCTTACAAAGTCGTTTATTATATTCCAGTAGATTATAGGCAGTGTAAATAGTCCGGCTATTAATATTGATATATATAACCACTTTTCTTTTAAGAGTTCTCTTTTAAACAGAAAAAGGTACATAAAAGCAGGTATAATAAATAAAACTGCCGAAAATTTTGAATAAAAAGCTAAACCTCCAAAAATTCCAGTTAGTATCCAATCTGAAGGTTTTTTACTATTTACAGCTTTGTAAAAAAACCATATTAAAAGTAGATAAAAAAAAGCTAAAGGTGTATCTGTAAGAAATATTATAGATGCTATATCGTAGGAAGGTGTAAAGTATATAAAGAGGGAGCTGAAAAATGCTAACTTTTCATCTTTAAAGAGATACTTTGTAAACAAATATACTCCAATTGCCGTTAAAAAACCTAAAATAATGGCGTTTATCCTTACACCTATCTCAGTATCTCCGAGAATAGAAGTAGAAATAAAATTTAGGTAAGCTATCAAAGGTGGTTTTGAGTAGTAAGAGATATCTAAATGTTTAGACCATAACCAGTATTGAGCTTCTTCTGTTGAAAGGTCTATATCTCTGTATAGAACGTATAAAACTCTTATAACGGCAAATATTAGATGTGTCAGTAGAACTTTTTTAAACATCTAAAAGATAGCCCAACTTTTCGGTACAAATATCTCAGTGTATTTCCTTATAGCAAATCTATCCGTCATTCCGGCAACATAATCTACTGCTGCTTGAATTGGGTCATAATCTTCCCATATTTTAAGGTAGATTTCATAGTTTGGTATCTCATATGGATTTTTAGCATAGTACTCAAATAATGCTTTAACTATGTTTTTTGCTTTGTCTACTTCCTTTTTTACAACAGGAGAGTAGTAGACATATTCATACATAAAGTCTCTTAGCTTGTAGAGAGCTTCATAAACCTGTGAATCCATTAGTATGTGGCTGTAGTTGGCTTTCACAGTTTCCTCTACTGTGCTTATTACCAATGTGGTTATTCTCTCAGATTTTGTTTTTCCAAGGACATTTATAATATCTTGTGGAATATCTGAATTTTTTATTATACCAGCTCTTATGGCATCTTCAAGGTCATGGTTTATGTAGGCTACCTTGTCTGCTATTCTTACTATCTCTCCTTCTAATGTCTTTGGCATCCCGCTATCCGTTATTAATGGAGATTTACCTTTACTATGTTTTAGTATTCCATCTTTTACTTCCTGGGTCAGATTCAATCCTTTTCCGCTATTTTCTAACTTCTCTACAACTCTTAAACTGTGTCTTGCATGATGATAGCTACCATTTTCTCTGAGTATAAACTCTCCGGCATGTCCAAAAGGTGTGTGTCCCAAGTCATGTCCTAACGCTATAGCCTCTGTTAGATCTTCGTTTAGTTTTAATGCTCTTGCTATTGTTCTTGCTATCTGAGATACTTCAAGGGTGTGGGTCAACCTTGTTCTATAATGATCTGCTTCTGGAGATAGAAATACCTGGGTCTTATGTTTTAATCTTCTAAAAGCTTTACTGTGTATTATTCTATCTCTATCTCTCTGAAATTTTGTCCTTAAAGGACATTCCTCTTCCGGAGTATCCCTTTTTGCTTCCCTACTTTTAGAAGCTCTTTGATGAAGTATCTTATACTCTATATCTTCTAAATGTTCTCTTATCATATTAATTCATACTTTATAAGAAGCTCTGCTATCTGAACTGCGTTTGTTGCGGCACCTTTTCTAAGGTTATCTCCGACTATCCACATAGACAATCCATTTTCAAATCCAGCATCTTTTCTTATCCTTCCTACAAAAACATCGTCTTTTCCGGCAACTTCTATAGGCACCGGATAGACATTGTTTACAGGATCATCTTCCACTACTACTCCCGGAGCTTTCATAAGTATCTCTCTTGCTTCCTCTACAGTTATTGGTTGTTCTGTCTCTATAGTTACAGCTTCACTATGTCCTACAAAAACAGGAACTCTCACACATGTAGGAGATACCTTTATATCTGGATCATGCATTATCTTCCTTGTCTCATTTATCATCTTCATCTCTTCTTTTGTGTATCCGTTTGGCTCAAAGTTATCTATTCTTGGTATAACATTAAAAGCTATATGGTGAGGTAAAGCCTGGGGATAGTAATATTTACCTTCGAAAAATGATTTTGTTTCGGTTTCTAAATCTTGAATGGCTGTTGCACCTGCTCCAGAAACTGCCTGATAAGTTGAAACTATTATCCTCTTTATCCTTTTTACCTTATGGATAGGATAGAGGGCTACAACCATCTGTATTGTTGAGCAGTTTGGGTTTGCTATTATACCTTTATGCCATTTAACATCTTCCGGATTAACTTCCGGAACTACTAAGGGAACATCTGGGTCCATTCTAAAAGCTGAACTGTTATCTATAACAACAGCTCCTTTAGATACTGCAACCGGAGCCCATTTTTTACTTCTTTCACCTCCAGCTGAAAATAGAGCTATATCTATACCTTCAAAAGCTTCCTCTGATACAGCTTCTACTTTATACTTTACACCAAGGTATTCAACCTCTTTCCCAGCAGATCTTTCAGATGCTAAAAACCTTATCTCGTTTATAGGAAAATTTCTCTCTTCCAAAACATTTATCATAGTTTGACCTACAGCTCCTGTTGCTCCCAGTATAGCGATATTATAACTTTTCATAAATGCCTCCTTTTTGAAAAATGTTATAAAATATTTTATCCTATATTTGATAAAATGAGGTTTTTATGAAAAAGTTATTGAAAAATCCAATTTTTATAACTGTTTTACTTACTTCACTTATGGGATTACCTTTTATTGCTCTTATGTTTGATAAATTTTTGCTTAAATTAGAAAATCCCATAATTTTTATGGCAGAGATAAGTATAATAGCCTTAGGTTTAACTTCTGGGGTTATAATTTTATACTTTCTATTTAAATAGGAGGGAAAGATGAAAAAAATTTTAATAGGGGTTTTGTCTATAGCTACTCTTTCTTCTTGTGCTTCTGAAGATAAGATTCTCAGCCTGCAGAGGGAACTTATATCTCTAAGAGAAGAGGTTAATCAGTTAAGGTCTGATAATCAAGCAAACAAAGCTAACATTGAAGATCTAAATAGGAGGGTTGATAAATTATCAAAGGCTGTCTCTGAGAATAGTGTAGAGATAGAAAAGTTAAAAGTTTCAAAATCTTCTTTTGCTACTTCCGTTCCACCACCTCCACCACAGCAACTTCCAAGGGAAGGTAAAGAACGGGTATCAATTCCTTCTGATGAGAAAGGTTTATATCAGTATGCTCTTGATTTATATTACAAAGGAAATTATGAAGAAGCAAGAAAGTATTTTGTTGAATTTTTGAAAAAATATCCAGATTCTGACCTTTACGGCAATGCTATATTCTGGGCTGGACAGACTTTTTACGCAGAGAGGAAATTTAGCGATGCTATAGAGATATTTAAGGCTCTTATATCAAAGTGTGATGAAGGAAAGATAAAAAAATGTGTAAAGTATCCTGATGCTATGTTAAAGATAGGATTTAGTTATATAGAACTTGGTGATGTAGAGAAAGGTAAGCAGTATCTCAATGATTTAATTAAAAGATATCCAGATTCTGAACCTGCACAACTTGCAAAGAAAAAACTGGAGGCATTAAGGTAGTTGGAAAATTTATATAAGATACCACAGCATGTTGCTTTTATAATGGATGGTAATGGAAGATGGGCAAAGAGAAGGGGATTAAGTAGGGTAGAGGGGCATAAGTATGGTGTTGAAACAGTAGAGAGGGTTATAAAGTTTAGTAAAAAGGTAGGTATAAGATACCTTACACTTTTTGCATTTTCTACGGAAAACTGGCAGAGACCAAAAGAAGAGGTAAATGCTATATTTTCTCTTTTAGTTGAGTATATAAATAGAAAGACTCCTTTTCTAAAGGAGAATGATGTCAAACTTCTCTTTAGTGGTAGAAGGGAGGAGTTGTCTGAAGAAGTTTTGTATGCTATTAACAAAGGAGAGAAAGAGACAGAAGAAGGAAAGAGTTTAACCGTTGTAATAACATTAAATTACAGTGGTAGAGCCGAAATTATTGATGCTGTTAATAAGATAATTAGAGAAGGTAGAAACTTTATAACAGAAGAAGATTTTAGAAATTATCTTTATCTTCCGGATATTCCAGACCCTGATTTAGTTATAAGGACAAGTGGAGAAGAGAGGATATCTAATTTCTTACTTTGGCAAACAGCTTACTCTGAACTTTACTTTACTGATGTCCTCTGGCCTGACTTTTCCGAAGAAGATTTTTTAAAAGCTCTATACGAATATCAGAATAGAGAGAGAAGATTTGGAAGAGTTTTAGATGAATGATTTCTTAAAGAGATTTATCTCTGCTTTAGTATTAGCAATCTCTGTTTTATCGGGTATTATTTATTTACCTGTTGATATTTTAAAGATAGCTGTATCTTTGGTCTCTGTTTTGGCTGTTTATGAGCTTACTGGACTTTTGGAAGATAAATTTAAAGAAATTAAAAATCCTATTACGTTTATAGTAGCTTTTTTATCCTCTCTATCTATTCTCTTTGTTAATATATGGCTTTCAATCTTTATTATGACATTGTACAGTTTTTACATAGGTCATAAATTCTGGAATCTATCCTACACAGTAAACACTCTATTTATACTTTTCTATGGTGTTTTTTTTGTATCTTCTTTAGGTGTCATTTTACAGATAGATAAATATATGATATTCTTAATTTTTGCGGTTGTGTGGGTTGGTGATACTGCAGCCTATTTTGTAGGTAAAACTTTAGGGAAACATAAAATGGCTCCTAAGCTTTCTCCGAAAAAAACTTGGGAAGGGGCTGTTGGTAGTTTTGTTGGTTCTGTTATAGCCGGATATTTATTTATATACTATTTTCATTACAGCTATATATATTTGGTCCCTGTTGTACTTTCGGCATTTTTACTTCAAGTGGGGGACCTGTTTGAGAGTTTTATAAAAAGGCAGGTTAATAAAAAAGATGCCTCTAACCTTATTCCGGGACACGGTGGAATACTGGACAGGATAGACTCTCTTATATTTGCAAGTGTAGTCTTCGTGATTTGGGAAGATATAATCTCTAAACTGGTTTAATAAAGGAAAGGTCTATTGTTTTTTCTCCAAATTTTTCAAATATTATTACTGCTTTTGTTTTAGAGATAGATTTTATAACTCCCTTTCCAAATATATCATGTTTCACTAGCTGTCCTACTTCAAAGTCAGATGGGTCTGAAGACTTTGTTATTATCTTCTGTTTTTCAGGAGTTTTTAAAAACTCTTTTATCTCTTTTAGAAATCTTGAAGGTTTTATTTCAACAAGTTTATTTGAAAAATTATATCTTGTTTTTGAAAAAGTTAGATATAGTTCCTCCTTTGCCCTTGTTATAGCAACATAGAAAAGCCTTCTCTCCTCTTCCATCTGAGAAATATCCTCAAATGCTCTTGAGCTTGGAAATATACCATCTTCTAATCCAGCAACAAAAACAGTTCTAAATTCAAGTCCTTTTGCAGCATGAACTGTCATTATTTTTACACTATTTTTGTTTTCTATGGTATCTTGGGCTTGAGTTAGAGAGCTTTCTTCTAAGAATTCATATATCGTTTTCCCAGATTTTACCGCTTCATCCATTGCAGATATAAGTTCATTTATGTTCTGTAATCTATCCTCCCAATCTCTCTCATACTCTTTCTGTAGATAACTTTCGTAATCTATCTCTTTTATCAGCTTTCTTATTGTTAATACAGGGTCTAGCTCTATGTTATATTTAATATCATCTATTAACTCTATATATTTTTGAGCCGTAAGTTTTGTCTTAGACGACAGATTTTTTAATGAGTCTTTTAGAGCCTGTATCCAATCCTGTTTAAAGTTTGATTTTATTGTTTCTATTCCTTTTTCTCCTATACCTCTTGCTGGAGTTGTTATACTTCTTTCAAAAGATGCGAAATCTTTCGGATTTATGGCAACCTTTATGTAAGAGAGTATATCCTTAACTTCAGCCCTTTCGTAGAATCTTAATCCTCCTACTATCTGGTAAGGTATTGAGTATCTCATCATAGCCTCTTCAAGGTTTCTTGTTAAAAAAGACATCCTTACAAGTATGGCAAAATCTGAGTAAGGTTGATTTTTATCCTTTATGGTTCTGGCTATAAAGTTTGCCTCTTCTTTATCAGTTGATAATATCTTTAACTTTATATCTTCTCCTTCTTCTTTGTCTGTCCAAAGTTGTAAAACTTTTGACCTCCATCTGCCAGAGGACTTTGATATAACTGCATTTGCACAGTCAAGTATCTTTTTTGTGCTTCTGTAATTTTTCTCTAATTTTATTATCTTTGTGTTTGGGAAATCTCTCTCAAACTCTAATATATTTTCTGGTGTTGCTCCTCTCCATGTATATATACACTGGGCAGGATCTCCGACAACAGTCAAGTTATCTCTTCCACCTACGAGAAGTTTGAGCAATGTATGCTGTATTTTGTTTGTATCCTGATACTCGTCTACAAGTATATAATCAAATTTCTGTTGCCATCTCTCTAAAACTTCTTGTTTTTTTGTAAAAAGTCTAACTGTTTTTACAAGTAAATCATCAAAGTCAAGGGCGTTGGCGTTTTTTAGCTCTTCTTCATATTTTTCAAATATTGATTTTATATGGGGGTTTGTTAAGCTGTAAAAATCTATAATCTCTTCTGGATTACTCTCCTGTTTTGCTCTTGATATTATATCTTTTATTCTATCTGGTTTAAAACTTTCTTCACTTAGATTTAAATCTTTGAGAATTTTTTTAATAATCTTTTTACTGTCTTCTTCGTCGTATATTACAAATTTTCTGTCTAATCCGATATTTTCTGCCTCTATTCTCAGTATTCTTGCACAGAGACTGTGAAATGTCATTATCCAGTTTGGTTCTTCTCCTAAGGCATGTTCTACTCTTTCTTTCATTTCATTTGCAGCTTTATTTGTGAAAGTGATAGCAAGAATTCTATTTATATCTATATTAAAATGTTTTACAAGATAGATAATTTTATGGGTTATTACTTTTGTTTTTCCTGAACCTGCTCCAGCTAAAACAAGTAAAGGAGTGCCGAAATGAAGGACTGCTTCTTTTTGTTTTTCGTTTAACCCTTCAAGGACATCATCTAACAAACTCTGTTCCTCTCTTTTCCTTGAACAAAGGCTTTTATGTTCAAGTAAATCTCATTTACAAGTTTATTTCTTGCTTCAATACTTGTCCAGGCTATATGAGGTGTAATTAATAATCTCTCTTTATTTTTTATTTTTAAAAGAGGGTTATCAGGATTTATAGGTTCTCTTTCAAGGACATCTAAACCTGCCGCTCTTATAAGACCTTCATCTAATGCTCTTGCAAGGTCTGGCTCATTAACTATAGAACCTCTTCCCAAATTAAGAAGTATGGCATCCTTTTTCATAAGTTTTATTCTGTCGTATGTAATTAAATTTCTCGTGTTCTCTGTGAGAGGTGCATGTATTGAAACGATATCTGATATAGACAGAAGTTCTTCAAGACTTTTTCTTTCAAACTCAGGATCTATATTCTTTCCAGAAGTGGAGTAGTATATAACTTTACAGCCAAAAGCCTTTGCAATATTGCCAACAGCCTTCCCTATAGTCCCAAGTCCTATTATTCCCCAAACTTTACCGTTTATTTCATAGAATGGTCTGTCAAGATTTGTAAAAATTGGACTTTTAGAGTACTCTCCGGATTTAACATACTCATCATAGTATCTTAGACTTTCAAGAAGATAAAAAAGCATTGCAAAGGTATGTTGAACGACACTGTTTGTTGAATATCCGGCAACGTTTGTTACAGCTATACCTTTATGTTTTGCATAGTTTATATCTATGTTATTATATCCAGTGGCGGCAACACATATAAGCTTTAAATTTGGAGCATTATCCATTACTTGTTTATCTATAACAACTTTATTTGTGATAACTATATTTTTATCTTTTACTCTTTCTATAGTTTCCTCTCTGGAAGTTGTTGGATATATTTCCAAGTATCCAAAATCCCTGAAAATGTCAAGATTAATATCATCACCTAGAGTCTTTGAGTCCAAAATCCCTATCTTCATCGTATCTTTACCTATATAAACAGTGAACTTACAGAACTTTCTATATTTATCCTCTTTATAGCTTCACCTATTAACTCTGCTATTGATAAAACAGTCAATTTATCAAACTCTTTACCTTCAAGTGGAATAGTGTTTGTTGCTATAACCTCCTCTATAACAGAGTTTTTCAATCTTTCTATTGCAGGACCTGAGAAAACTGGATGGGTACAGGCTGCTATTACAGATTTTGCACCTTTTTCTTTTAACATTTGTGCTGCAGCAACTATCGTTCCAGCAGTGTCTATAATATCATCTATTATTACAGCATTTTTACCTTCTACATTACCAATAACATCTAAGGTTTCAACTACGTTTGGAGCTGGTCTTTTCTTATATATAATTGCAAGATTTCCACCAAGTTTATTCTGTAAAAGTCTTGCCCTCTCTACTCCACCTGCATCCGGAGATACTATAACAAGGTCTTCTATATTTTTAGATTTTAGATACTCGTATATAACCGGTAATGCATATATGTTATCTACTGGACAATCAAAGAATCCCTGTATCTGGGCAGAGTGTAAATCAACCGTTAAAACTCTATCTGCTCCGGCAGTCTGTATTATATCTGCAAGTAGCTTTGCACTTATAGGGACTCTTGGTTTGTCTTTTCTATCCTGTCTTGCATATGCAAAGTATGGTATAACTGCCGTTATTCTATGAGCTGAAGATCTTTTAAGAGCGTCAAGAAGAAGTAATAACTCCATTATACTGTCATTTATAGGATAACTTAAACTCTGTATAACAAAAACATCTGCTCCCCTTACATTTTCATTTATCTGGACTCTTATCTCTCCATCACTAAATCTTGTAACTAATGTATCAACGAGGGATGTTTCAAGATACTCTGCTATCTCTTTTGATAAATTTTTATTGGCGTTTCCAGTAATGAGTTTGAGAGCTTTACTCAATAGGAGCCTCCACTTTTTTGAAGATTTTTATTTTGAGCTGGGGAGGGAGGACTCGAACCTCCGACACTCGGTTCCAAAGACCGATGTTCTGCCAGCTGAACTACTCCCCAGTGTTTATGTAAGTTTAGTTTCTATTAGCTTCCAATCTCTAACTTTGCAGGCTACTTTTACTTTTTCGGAAGGCTTACCAAAACAGTAAACGCTACTACCACTTCCGGAAATGAAGACTTTATAGCCTTCCTCTTCCAAAAATTTTACAACTTCATCTATCTGAGGATACACTTTTCTTGCAATCTCTCCTAAAGTATTTTGGGCTACTTCCAGAATTTTCTTCAAATCGTATTCTTTTTGTAGGTTATATATTATATTCAACTTGTCTTTATCTGTCAATAGGTCTTTTGTTACTTTTGAGTATATTAGTTTTGTCTCTGAGATTATATCTGGATAGATTATAAATATATCTTCTGTAAATTTATGTTCTAAAAATGTTATCTTGTCTCCTATTCCCTCTACAAGGGCAAAACCACCTTTTAAGAAAAACGGCACATCTGCACCTACTTTTGCACTTAATCTTATCATATCTTCTTCAGAGAGAGGATTACCAAAATATTCATTTAAAAACTTAATCACAGTTGCTGCGTTTGAGCTACCTCCACCAAGCCCACTTCCAAGGGGAATATTTTTTTCTATCAAAATATCAAAATCTTCGTAAAATCCGGTTAAGTTTTCAAACTCTACAATAGCTTTATAGACTATATTTTTCTCATCTTCAAGAGCAGGATTGTAGAGAGATGTTTTTACAGTTAATCTTGAAGAGGGTTTTATGTATAAAGTATCATAAAAGTCAACTGTATGGAAGAAACTAAATATATTATGATATCCATCTGGTCTCTTTCCTGTAATCCATAAACCTATATTTATCTTTGCTGGAGATTTTAAAGTTATCATCTCTATGCCACCATCGTACATCTATTTTTTCCATTATTCTTTGATATGTATAACATCTTATCAGCTTCTTCCAAATCAATGTAAGGATTATCAGGGTTTTTTATCTCTGATATGCCGCAACTTACTGTTAAATTAATATTTTTTCTTGAAAAAGTTTTATTTTCTATTGTTTTTCTTATCTTTTCTCCTACTTTATAAGCTTTCTCTATAGGTGTATGAGGAAGAAGTAATAAAAATTCCTCACCACCAAATCTAAACAGATAATCAGATCTTCTTATAACACTTCTTATAATTTTTGAAACTTCACTTAAAATCTCATCTCCTATCAGATGCCCATATGTATCGTTTATCTTCTTAAAGTCGTCTATATCCAACATTAAAATTGATAAAGGATAGCCATATCTCTCTGCTCTCTTTACCTCTTGGTAAAACATCATAGAAAAGGCATTTTTGTTATAGCTTCCTGTAAGCATATCTATAAAACTTGCATTCTGTGCAATCTCTATCTGTATCTCATTTATAAGATACAAAAGTCTTAAAGATATATTTTCCAATTCTTTAATAAGAAGATATTTTTGAGAAGCGTTCATTGAGTCTCTATTTAGAATTATAAAATTTACATATTCATGGAAATCTGAATGAATCTTTATTATATCTTTGTATGTTGGTGTTTCTTTTAATGTTTCTATTCCTTCAAGTATCTCTACAAATTGACATTCAGAAGCTTTTTTTACTGTAATATTTTTTGTTTCATCAAATATGTATCTTATAATTTTATTCTTTGTATTTATATGTTCTGTTTTTGCTTTTTGAAATTTTTCTAAAATCGCTGGGTTGATTGAAGAAGGAAGTTGAGAATCTAATCTGTTAATTTTCTTTTCAGTCTCTAAGGATAGTAATGTGTAAGGTTTTAAGACTGCAAGTATATCAGTTTCAATTCTTGTGATTATCTGAGTATCTACTTTAATTAAAGATTTTATTTTGTTATACATATTGAATCATCAGAGATATTATTTAAAAGTAATCTTCTTCCGGCTATATATATTTTTCTTGCCACTTTTTCATCTGGATATTTAGTGAGAATCTTTTCTACGTAGATATCTATAAATTTAAGGATAGTTTCTTTCTGTTTTTCTACTAAAATACCAAACTCTACATCGCTACTTACCAACTTTTTAATGTTCTCCTTTATATCTTTTAAGTTTTCCAATGAAATTTTCACACATTCTTCATACTCCTGTTTACTCACCTTATTTTTAAAGTTTTTGTATACATTTATAGCCATCCTCTTTGCCTTAACCCTCCGTAAAAGGACAAAAGTGTATTTTATCATATGTTTTTTTATGAAAAGATGTATTTTATCATATTCTTAGCTTTTTCTTTTATAAAATTAACATAGCATCTCCATAACTAAAGAATCTATATTTTTCTTTTACTGCTTCTGTGTATGCTTTGAGAATAAAATCCTTAGATGCGAAAGCAGAAACTAACAGTATAAGTGTAGATTTTGGAAGGTGAAAATTTGTAATAAGTTTATCTACGATTTTGAAATTATAAGGTGGATATATAAAGATATCTGTAAAGCCTTCCCTTATACCTGTTTTTGCAAAACTTTCTAATGTTCTTACGACTGTTGTTCCTGCTGCTACAATGGATTTTCCTGACTCTTTTGTTTTTCTAATAAACTCTATAGTTTCTTCCGGAATTGTATAAAACTCTTCGTGCATCTTGTGTTCAGTTATGTTGTCTGTCTGTATAGGTTTAAATGTACCAAGTCCTACATGAAGTGTTATAAATGCTATATTAACTCCTTTCTTTTTTAACTTTTCTATTAGATCTTCTGTAAAATGAAGTCCTGCCGTTGGTGATGCTACAGACCCTTCTTCTTTGGCAAACACTGTTTGATAAAGCTCTTTATCTTTTTCTTCGACAGGTCTCTCTATATACGGTGGAAGCGGAATATGTCCGTATTTTTCAAGGTCTTGATATACATTTTGAGAGTGAAGTTTTACAATAGCTTTTTCATCTTCTCTATCTAAAAATTCAACTGAAAAATCTGATGAAATAATGATATTCTGTCCTTTTTTAAGTCTTCTAACATTTTTTATTAAAGCATACCATATATTACCTTCTACCTGTCTTATCAAAAAAACTTCAATCTTTGCACTTCCACCTTCTTTGACTCCTATAAGTCTTGCTGGAATAACTTTTGAGTTGTTAAACACTATTAGGTCTCCTTCTGATAGATACTCAACGATATCTCTAAATACTCTATGTTCTATTTTTTCTATCTTTCTATCTAAAACCATCAATCTACAACTATCTCTTGGTTCAACAGGATATTTTGCTATGAGTTCCTTAGGAAGGTAAAAGTCAAACTCTTCTAATTTCACTTGGAAAACCTCGCTATTATAGTTAATATAATCGTAATGATAATGCTTATAATTATAGATGTTGTCAATGGAAAATAAAAAGTAAAGTTGTCCTTCTTTATCAATATGTCTCCCGGTAGTTTTCCTAAATTAAATGGAAGTTTTTCAATAAATAACATCAAAACACCAATGATAACTATGATAACTCCTATCAAGATTAGGCTTTTTCCAAAACCTTCAAACAATTTTCAACCTCCGTTTTAAAATCTAACTCAAAAGTTTAATTCTGAAATCAAAAAAATTCAATAAAAATAATATTTATAGCAAAATGTACAAATCTAAATATAAAACGGTGTTATAAAGTGATTGCATATTTTTAAATTTTGAGTTATCTTAATTTTACCATTTTCGTGGAGGAAAGATATGGCTACAGGCTATTTAGGATTAACAGTATTCTTCATTATTGCTTTTGTTATAGGAGCAGCCCTTTTGATACTAAACAGACTTCTGGCACCTAAGGCTCCGGATCCTTATAAGGGGTATCCTTATGAGTGTGGAGTTCCTCTCTACGATAAAACTACATGGACAACAATAGATCAGAAGTATTATCTCTTAGGGCTTCTGCTTGTTCTGTTTGACCTTGAGTCAGCATTTGTGTTCCCGTGGGCTGTGATATTTAAGGAAGTAGCCAAGGTTGCTTCCGGATTTATATTTACAGAGATGTTTTTATTCTTATTTATACTTATAATAGGGTATCTATATGCTTGGAAAAAAGGAGCGTTAAAATGGCAGTAAAAACAAACAGCGGAATAATATTAACAACGGTAGAAGAGGTTTTAAGCTGGGGAAGAAAAAATTCACTATGGCCTGTTTCAGTTGGTCTTGCCTGTTGTGCTATAGAGATGATGCATACTGCTGCATCAAGATTTGATACTGATAGGCTTGGAATAATATTCAGGGGTTCTCCAAGGCAGTCCGATGTTCTTATAGTAGCTGGAACAGTTGTTAATAAGGTTGCTCCTATGCTCAAACTTATCTACGATCAGATGCCGGAACCTAAATGGGTTATATCAATGGGAGGATGTGCTTCTGCTGGAGGTCCATTCCCAACATACGCAACTTTACAAGGTGTAGATAGGATAATACCGGTTGATGTGTATATACCAGGTTGTCCTCCAACTCCTCAGGCTTTACTTTGGGGAATAATACAACTTCAGAAAAAAATAAAAGAGAAACAAGAAGGAAAGCAGCTTAAAGAGATACCTATAAGGGTTCCTACAGAATCAAAACCTATTCAGAAGTAATATGTCAATATGGATAGAAAAACAGAAGGTTGAGCAGTTAAAAAAGCTCTTCCCTTCTGTAGAAGTTTATGAATATAAAGATGTTGTATGGGTAGAGATAGATACTAAGTATATTAAGGAATTTTTGAAATTTATCAAAGATAGTCCTGAATATTCCTTTAAGATGTTTATAGATTTTACCGTAGTAGACTATCCTCTACATAATCCGAGATTTCAGGCTGTATATATACTGTACTCTCCAGATTTTAACAAGAGGTTAATTGTAAAAAGCTGGATAAATGGGGAAACTCATCCAACAGTTACAGATCTTTGGAAAGGTGCAAAATGGGCAGAGAGAGAAGTCTTTGATATGTTTGGTATAAGGTTTGATGGTCATGATAATCTAGTTAGGATGTTTTTATGGGAGACATATCCTTACTATCCTTTAAGAAAGGATTTTCCAAAAGAAGGTATAAAAGAGGTTTATCTACCTTCTCTAAACGAAGGTGATAATATACCTAGTCACG
The DNA here is from genome assembly GCA_041287495.1 of Hydrogenothermaceae bacterium. Classification (GTDB taxonomy): domain Bacteria; phylum Aquificota; class Aquificia; order Aquificales; family Hydrogenothermaceae; genus JAOABC01. Next base: position 12,369 of record JBEULE010000041.1, on the reverse strand, counting down.
ATTATAATCCTTATCATACAGTAGTACCAACTTTAGAAGACCTTGAAATAACAGAGAGAAAAAGAATAGATAAACAAAATCAAATCGTTTTAAACTGGGGACCTTTACATCCTGGAACTCACGGGACTATATGGTTTTTATTTGATATGGAAGGGGAAACTATAAAAAACTGTGATATTATCTTAGGACAGCTTCACCGAGGAATAGAAAAACTTGCAGAAGACCTTACATACACACAGATAATACCTTATACAGACAGGATGGATTATATATCTGCAATATGTTCTAATGTGGCTTATGTTAATGCAGTTGAAAAACTACTTGGTGTTGAACCTCCTGAAAAAGCAAAGTGGATTAGAACTATGATGGCTGAGCTTCAGAGAATAAACAGTCATCTTTTATGGCTTGGAACGACAGCTTTAGATTTGGGTGCTCTGACAATGTTTTTATATACTTTCAGAGAAAGAGAGAAGTTGATGGATATTATAGAAGGTATAGCCGGAATAAGACTTAATTCATCTTTTATGAGAATAGGTGGAGTAAGATATGATCTTCCGGAAGGTGCCATAGAAGTTATAGAACATTTCATAAAAGATTTTCCTTCCCGTATAAAAGATTACGAAGACTTACTTACTAAAAATAGAATATGGATAAAAAGAAATAAAGATGTTGGAATAGTTACGAAGGAAGATGTTTATCAGTATGGACTTACCGGTGTAATGGCAAGATCTGCCGGGGTTCCCTATGATATAAGGTATATACAACCTACAGATGCATATGGTGAGGTTGATTTTGAAATACCTCTTGGGACTGTTGGAGATGCATACGATAGGTATCTAATTAGAATGGAAGAGATGAAACAGAGTTTAAATATTGTTCGTCAATGTGTAGATAAGCTTAAAACTATGCAAAATGATAAGTATATAGCAACAGATAATCCTTATGTTTTACCTACATTACAAGAGACATTTACCTCCATAGAAGCAATGGTTAAAGATTTTAATTTAAGGATATACGGAGAGCAAGCTCCGGAAGGAGAAGTGTATTTATCAGGAGAAAATCCCAGAGGAGAGTTAGGGTTCTATGTAGTAAGTAAAGGTGAAGGCGGTCCATATAGATTGAGAATAAGATCCGGAGCGTTTTACAATTTACAGGCTTTTCCTGAACTTATAAAAGGTAGAACTGTAGCAGATGCTGTTGCCTTACTTGGTAGTATAGATCCTGTTGTTGGTGAAACAGATAGGTAAATAATTTTTAATTTTCAATTAAATAGGATATCTTTGAGCGATTCTAAATAAAACAGTGTTTAATTTCTTGCTTCTTTATGTTATTATTTTTTAATAAAACAGTAAGAGGTTGCTGATGGAGATTTTAGGAACTGTTATAGGAGTCGTTGTAAAGTCTCTCATATTCATTGTTGGGATGTTTTTAGCTGCTGCATATTTAACTCTTATAGAGAGAAAGTTTGCAGGACATGTCCAGCAAAGACCTGGACCTTTACATGTAGGTTTTCACGGCTTACTGCAACCGATAGCTGACGCTCTTAAAGTTTTAACAAAAGAAGATATAGTCCCTGCAAATGTAGATAGAGTTTTATTTTACCTTGCATCTTTACTTGCTTTTGTTCCAGCGATTATGATACTTGCGGTTATTCCTTTTGGTGAACCTTTTACCTTATTTGGGGTAGAGATAAAACCTTACATAACTGATTTGCATGTAGGTTTAATACTTGCTCTTGCCTTTGGTAGTATAAGTATATACGGTGTTATATTTGCCGGATGGGCTTCAAACAGTAAATATCCTATGATAGGTGGTTTGAGAAAAGCTGCTGTCTTAATAGGTTATGAGGTTGCTCTTGGTTTTGCCATGGTTGGACCTTTAATGATGGCAGGTTCTTTCTCATTAAGGGAGATTGTTGAAGCTCAGGAAGGTTTCTTTGGATCTTTTATATGGTATCAACCTATAGCTTTTATAGTTATTTTATTTGCAATACTTGCAGAGACAGGTAGAACACCTTTTGACGTTCAGGAAGCTGAAGCAGAGCTTGTATCTGGTTATAACACTGAATACTCCGGAATGAAGTTTGGTCTTTTCCCATTGGCTGAGTGGTATATAGGGACTTTTGCTTTAAGTGCTATAGCTGTGATACTTTTCTTCGGCGGATGGAAAGGTCCTGAAATCTTCGGATTTTTATCTCCGTTTATATGGTTTTTCCTTAAGGTTTTTATGATGTTTATGTTTTTCTTATGGGTTCATTGGACACTTCCAAGATATAGAGTTGATCAGATTACGGAGATAGCTTGGAAAGTTATGTTACCTCTATCTCTACTTAACATATTTATAACTGCAATAATCATCATGATTAAAGGTTAAAATGGTTAGTGTAAAATTTTTGGAAAGACCAAAATTAAAGTTTTGGGAAAAGATTTTTTTCTTAGATTTTGTTAATGGACTTAAGGTTACATTTAAAAATCTCTTGAGAAAGACTGTTACAACAAAGTATCCTTACGAAAAGTTGACACCACCTAAAAGGTTTAGGGGAGTTCATGCCCACAGGGTAAAGGATGGACAAGAACCACCATCTTTTGCAGTTTTAGGTAAATTTATGGAAATAAATTATAATGAAAGTAGATGTGTAGCTTGTTATATGTGTCAGCAGGCTTGTCCTATGCCAACATTATTTAAAATAGAAGCTATTCAGCTTCCAAATGGTAAAAAAAGAGTAACAAGATTTGAGATGAATTTACTTAACTGTCTATACTGTGGGTTATGTGTAGATGCCTGTCCTGTAGACTGTCTTATAATGACTGATATATATGAATCTGCAAGTTATGAGAGAAAAAACTGTGTAATCCATATGGAAGATATGAGTGATAGAGGAAGAGATTTTGACAGAAGAAGAAAACAGGAGAAAGATAGAATCTGGATAGATGATGAAGAGAGAAATAAACTCTGGGGGCAGATTAAATGGATCTAAGTGTTGTAGCTTTTTGGATTTTATCTGCTGTAGCTGTTATATCAGCATTTGGTGTGGTATTTTTCAAAAATATCATTTATGCAGTTTTATCACTTATATCGGTATTGATAGCCATATCTGGACTGTTTTTCAACCTTGGAGCAGAGCTTATAGGAGCTTTACAGATACTTATCTATGCAGTCGCGATAGTTGTTTTCTATGTTCTTGTTATATCTACTGTGCCAGAGTATAAGGGTGAGGCTGTAGACCCTAAATATGCTTTACTTTCTGCACCCTTTGGTTTTATGTTGTTTATGGAGCTTGCTTTTGTCAGTATCTATGGTCTTTGGAAATCCGGAACAGGTATATTTATGCCCCAGGTAGTTCAAGAGGTATCCAATGCAAAAGCTGTTGCCGTAATATTATTTACTAAATATTTGTTTCCATTTGAAGTAGCCTCTCTGATTTTACTTGTAGCAATGATTGGTGCCATTGTTCTTGGTAAAAAAGATATAGTAGAAGATTAGGAGGTAAACCATGGTTCCTTATGAGTATTATCTCGTTTTAAGTGGTCTTCTTATGGTTTTGGGATTTGTAGGTGTTATAGTTAGAAAAAATATAATAGCTTTACTTATCTCTACAGAGCTTATGCTTAATTCTGTAAATATTGCATTTGTTGCTTTCGATATGAAGCTAAACGATGTTGCCGGACAGGTTTTTGTGTTTTTTATATTGACAATAGCTGCTGCAGAGGCTGCAATAGGTTTAGGGCTTATAATGGCTATATACAGAATGAAGAAAGATGTTGATGTAACAAAAATAGCAGAGTTAAAGGGGTAAGAGATGGAGTATTTATGGATTATACCTTTCTCACCATTGATTGCATTTGTCATTATAGGGCTATTTGGATATAAGTTTTTAAGGGAACCTCTCTCAGGTATAGTCGCCGTTATAGGTGTAGCTATATCTGCTATTGCCTCTATTATAGGCTTTATTGATGTTGCTAAAACCGGTAACTACTATAATCTGAAGCTTTTTAACTGGATGACAATTGGGGATTATAACATAGCAGTTAGCATACTATGGGATCCTCTATCAGCACTTATGACCTGTGTAGTTACCTGTGTATCTACATTTATTTTCATATTTGCAACTGGGTATATGAAAGGTGATGAATCCTATCCGAGATTTTTTGCTTACCTTTCTCTCTTCGTATTTATGATGCTTATGCTTACTTTATCTGATAACTTAGTTCAACTTTTCTTCGGATGGGAAGGTGTTGGACTTGCCTCTTATCTATTAATCGGATTTTGGCACTATAAAAAATCTGCTGCAAATGCAGCTATGGAATCTTTTGTAGTAAACAGAGTAGGTGATTGGCTTTTCTTACTTGGAATACTCCTTGCTTTTGTAACTTTTGGAACATTAGATTACATTCAGATATTCAATAAAGTCCCTGGTGTTTCTGTAGGTATTATTACTGCTATAGCTCTTTTACTATTTGGTGGTGCTGTTGGTAAATCTGCACAGATACCATTACATATATGGCTTCCTAATGCTATGGAAGGTCCTACTCCAGTTTCTGCTCTCATTCACGCTGCTACAATGGTTGCAGCCGGTGTTTATATGGTTGCAAGGTTAATGCCTGTATTTGCCGCTTCTGAAGTTGCTCTTAATACTGTCATGTTTATTGGAACAATGTCTGCATTTATAGCAGCAACAATGGGTCTTGTTCAAAATGATATAAAGAGAATAATAGCATACTCAACCCTTTCTCAGCTTGGTTATATGTTTGCTGCAGAAGGTTTAGGGCTTTTCGGAGAAGGTATGTTCCATTTAACATCTCACGCTGTATTTAAAGCTCTACTATTCTTGGGGTCTGGTAGTGTTTTAATAGCTTTACATCACCTTTTAGATATTCAGAAAATGGGTCAGATAGGAAGGGCTATGCCTATCACAATGGGAACATTCTTGATAGGTTCTCTTGCATTAGCAGGTATTCCTCCATTTGTAGGTTTCTTTAGTAAAGATTCTATTATAGAAGGAGCTTTTGAGGTAAATAAGTTTGTATTTATGTTATTATGGGCAGGAGCATTTTTAACTGCTTTCTATATATTCAGACTTTTCTTCCTCACATTCTTCAGTACAGACAGATTAGATCCTCATCTAAGAGAACATCTTCACGAGTCTCCCCCAAATATGACTATTCCTCTTATAGTTCTTGCATCTGCTACTGTAATACTTGGTTTCTTCAAAGAGTTTTTCTTAAACTTCTTAAAACCATCTTTAGAGCCTCACAGTATGAAATTCCTGTCAGAAGAAGCTAAGATTTTCGTTTTTGAAGGTCTATCGAGGTCTCATAATGTTGAAATTGAAGCTAATGCTTTTCATTTCTTAGGACATTCTTTATCTTCTTTCTTAGGTATAGTTTTACTTGCCACTGCGTTAGCAGGTATATTTACAGCTTACGTTATCTATCAACTTAGAAAAGTTGACCCTGTTAAAATTGGAGAGATGTTCCAGCCTCTTTATAAGCTTTTCTATAACAGATGGTATTTTGATTACATATATTATGCTATATTTGTTTATGGATATTACAAGCTTTCAAAAGTGCTATGGTTTGTAGGTGATAAGATAGTTATTGATGGAATTGTTGATGGCTCTGCTAAAGTCTCTATATTCAGTGGGGATATATTTAGGAAAACTCAAATTGGTAGAATTAGTGGATATGTTCTTCAGATGTTAATAGGAACAGCTATATTTTTAGCTCTATTCTTGATCATAAGGTAAGAGGAGGTAGATTATGATACCTGAGTTTGTACATGCCGGATTTCCAATACTTTCGGCTTTAATAATCGTGCCCATGATAGCTGCTGCTATTGTGTTTGCTTTGAATGAAAAAATGGCAAAACCGGTAAGTATTTTTACTTCGGCTGTAGTTTTTGTAATATCTTCTTACCTTCTTTTAATTTATGATCCTTCTGGATATAAGATACAGTTTTACGAGAAGTATCAATGGATACCTCAGTTTGGTATTTCTTACGAAGTCGGCGTAGATGCCCTCTCTCTTACAATGTTATGGCTTACTGCTCTTGCTTTCTTTGTGTCTTTTATTTGGAGTACAAATATAGAGAAGAGAATTAAAGAGTATTTCATAGCTTTTCTTATACTTGAAGCTGCCTGTATAGGTGTGTTTGTAGCATGGGATCTGGTCGCCTTTTATGTTTTTTGGGAAGTTATGCTTATTCCAATGTTCCTTATAATAGGTATATGGGGTTATGCGGAGAGACTTTATGCTGCAACCAAGTTTTTTATATATACATTTTTTGGATCCCTTTTCTTACTTATTGGTGTTATAGGAATGTATATATATAATTTTTACACTAATGGTGTATTATCTACAAGTTATTTTGACCTTCTGAATGTTAAACTTCCTCATAATTTAGAACTTATATTTTTCTTACTTCTAGCTCTTGGATTTGCTGTAAAGGTTCCTATGTGGCCGTTCCACACGTGGCTTCCTGCTGCCCACGTTCAGGCTCCAACAGCAGGTTCTGTTATACTTGCCGCTGTTTTACTTAAAATGGGAACATATGGGTTTGTAAGGTTTAATCTTCCTTGGTTTCCGGAGGCGTCAAAATACTTTATGCCCGTGATGTTTGCTCTTGGTGTTATAGCTATAATTTATACAGCCATGATGGCTATAGCTCAAACTCATATAAAGAGGCTTATAGCTTACTCATCTGTTTCTCATATGGGTTTTGTTACAATTGGAACATTTGCACTTAATCAAGAAGGTGTAAATGGAGCTATAATAACAATGATATCACACGGACTTACATCTGGAGCTCTATTCCTCGCTGCAGGCTTTATATACGAGAGATTACACAGTTATGAGATGAAAGATTTAGGTGGTATGGCTAAGTTTGTTCCTGTATTTGCTACTTTATTTATGATATCTGCAATGGCTTCTGCAGGACTACCTGGTTTATCCGGATTCGTTGGAGAGTTTCTTGTTTTACTTGGAACATTTAAGGTTAGTGTATTAACGGCTACTCTTGCCGGATTGAGTTTAATAGTAGGTGCTGCTTACACACTATGGTTATACAAGAAAACGATGTTTGAAGAGGAGCTTTTATCTGAAGAGAGAATAAAAGAGTATGAACATCTCAAAGACCTGAATAAAGCTGAGCTTTGGTCTTTCTTACCTTTTGTTATATTTATGTTTGTTATTGGTCTTTATCCAAATTGGTGGATAAATCTTATAAATACTACATCTCAATTCGTTCTCCATAAGATAGTAGGAGGGTAATGATGAGTATAATACAGCAGATAGTATCCGGACTTGGTACACCAAACTTTTTTGTTCTTATGCCGGAAATAATTATAACAACCACAGCACTTTTACTTTTAGTTGTTGAACTTTTCACCAAAAATAAAAACCTCCTTTCCACATTGGCTATTTTAGGTCTTGGTTTAGCAATTATTTCAATTTTCTTTATACAACAAGGAGATATCACACTTTTTGGGTTGTATATAGTTGATACTTTTTCTCTTTGGTTTAAGTTTATGATATTGATAACTTCTATAATAATATTTGCCGTATTTAACCCTTATATAGAAAGTAAAAGAACATTTTATGGAGAAAATTACTACCTTATGTTGTTTGCTATATTGGGGATGATGATAATGGTTTCATCTCCAAATCTTGTTACTTTTTATATAGGACTTGAGCTTATGTCTGTTTCTATATATATACTTGTTGGACTTTGGAAGAGAGATTATAAATCAAAAGAAGGTGCTTTCAAATACTTAATAATTGGTGGTGCTGGAACAGCTATAATTAGTTATGCTATAGCTCTTATATACGGTAGAACTGGTAGTTTTGATTTTATAAGAATAGCATCTGAGATACAAGATAAAGCTGATATTGGTGTGTTAGGAGGTCTTTTACTTCTAATTGTAGGACTTGCTCTAAAAGCTTCTGCTGTTCCTTTCCATTTCTGGACTCCGGATGCTTACGAATCTGCCCTTACTCCTATAACTGCATTCATGGGTGGTGTCGTAAAACTTGCAACATACGCCGCTATAGTTAGAGTTATTATAGGAGCTTTTCCTTTTAGTGAGGAAATTTGGGCTTATGGTTGGGCTATTCTTGCTGCCGCATCTATGATTATAGGAAACTTCGTTGCACTCCGTCAGAAAGATGTCAAAAGAATGCTTGCTTACTCTTCTATAGCCCATACAGGTTATATTGTTGGTGCTCTTGCTTCCGGAAACATTATAGGTTTTCAGGCACTTATATTCTACTCTCTCGTTTATGTTTTTATGGCGATCGGGGGATTTATATTCTTAGCAGCTTTTGAAAAAAATGAAGGCTGGACAAATCATATAGATGATTTTAAAGGTCTTGCTAAGAAACATCCTATAATGGCTCTATATATGCTTATACTGATGTTCTCTATGCTTGGTATTCCTCCTACAGCAGGATTTATGGGTAAATTTGGAGTCTTTATAGCTTTAATATCTGCTAACGTTTGGTGGCTTGCCGTTGTTCTTGTTATAACAAGTATAGTGTCAGCAGGTTACTATTTAAAAATAGTAGCAAATATGTATATGCATGATCCTGCTGATGATAGAAGATTTTACCTAACGCCTATGGAAAAGTCTGTGATAGCTTTCCTATCTATAATAACTCTACTGCTTGGAATATATCCTGCTATCTTCTGGGATATATCTAATCTACTTACACAATCCCTTGTGATGGTATCGATTGCCAGATGAGAGGTAATTTATATGTAATATCTGCTCCTGCCGGAGCAGGTAAAACCACAATAACTAATATGCTTCTAAGTGAGCTTAATTTTTTACAGAGGATTATAACTGTAACTACAAGGCAGAAAAGAGTAAATGAGATAGATGGTGTGGATTATATATTTAAAACTGAAGAAGAATTTAAAAAGATGATAGAAAATGAAGAGTTTCTTGAGTATGCTGTTGTTCACGGTAACTACTATGGGACTCCTAAAAAAAGTGTAGAAGACCTTATATCGAAAGGATTTGACGTTATTTTAGTTATAGATGTCCAAGGTATGAGACAGGTAAAGAAAAACTTCCCGGAAGTTATAACTATATTTATACTACCACCGTCTCTAAAAGAGTTGGCAACAAGGATGAAAGTTAGGGGAGAAAGTGAAGTAGAGATAGAAAAACGTATAAAGACAGCAACTTCTGAACTTCCTGCTTGGAGAGAGTATGATTATATAGTTATAAACGATAATCTTGAAAAGGCTACAAATGATATCAAATGTATAATAGTGTCAAACAGGTTAAGAAGAGATAAGTTTGATTGTAATCTTATAGAAGATGAAGAGCTAAGAAAATATCTGGTATAATATTGCTCTTGAAAATTTCCGGAGGTGTCAGCCTTGAGTCAAAGACCTTTGATAGAAGAAGCCCTAAAGAAAGTCAAAAGTAGATATGAGTTGGTTCATGCTGCATCTAAACTTGCAATTGAGTTATACGAAACTGGTGCTGAAACTTATGTTACAGAGGAAGGGATTCCACTTAAAAAGACAGTTATAGCTATAGATGAGATAGCAACTGGAAAAGCAAAGATAGTGAGAAAAGATTAAAACTTCAAGAAAACTGTAAAGTAATCCTTTTTAACACTCTTTTTAAAAATCCAGCCGTTTAATTGGCAGAACTTCTCTACAATAGTTAAACCTATGCTACTTCCTCCCTCTCTCTTTCTGATATCATTTCTTATAACAATACTTTTACCTTTGAATGTCCTTATATGTATAAAACTTTTTGAGTATTTAGAACAGTTATCTATCAGAATAAAAAGTATATTTTCAACAACATCTCTTCTGGCATTTATCTTAAAGTCTGATATCTCTATAATCAACTTCCTGTTCTCTTTGTCAAAGTTTTTTATCGTATCTAAAATTAACTCTTTTATATGGATATCTTCTGACTCTTCGTTGCTACTTTTGAGTAATTTTATAAGCACCTGTAAATCTTTGCTTAACTCATTTGTGTAATTTTCTGAATTTTCTACAGCCTTTAAATTACATGATGACTTTATTATATCTAAATTTATCTTTAAAGTGGCAAGGAAATTACCAAATTTATGGGATACTGCTAATATCATAAGTTCCAGAAACTCTTTATATTCTCGCTCTTTTCGAACATATTTTTCTATAACAACATAAAACAGTAGCATGGTAGATACAATTAGGATACCTTCCCACATAATTGTAAGTTTTGTAAGTTGATTATACTTCTCTTCAAACAGGTCTTTACCAAAAGATTGGATATATATTCTATTTGTGTCTGTTTGAAGTTCACTTTTGTAGCTTTCCCACAGTTGATTTATAAAGAAAATATTCACAAAATTTATAAAAGATAGAGAAACTAAAAGTATGAGCCCTAAATATACAAGGATTTTGTGTTCAAACTTTATTTTAATCTGTATCCCCTCCCTTTAAATGTTTCAATTGTATCTTCCGGTAAAATCTTTCTTAACTCTTTTATATAAGACCTAACAATCTCTTCTCCCACTGCTTTTCCGCCCCAAACATAGTTTAGTATGTTTTCTGTATTAACAACTTCTCCCCTTCTTTTTAGGAGATAGTAAAGTAAATTCCAAGCCGTTTTAGAAAGTTTCACAACTTCTCCATTTTTCTTAACTATTTTATTTTGTAAATCTATTTCTACATCTCCTATCTTTTGAAGATTTGGAAGATGTATTCTGTTAGCAAGTGCCTTAACTTTTAGTAACAGTTCTTTTGGTTCAAATGGTTTTGTTAGATAGTCATCAGCACCAAGGTTATAACAGTTTTCTTTGTCTTCAATCTTTGTTTTTGCAGTAATGATAAGAACAGGTGTATCTATATTTTTCTCTCTTAACTTTCTAAGTATATCTTCTCCTTTTGAGTATCTTAGCATTAAGTCAAGAATTATCACATCGTACTCATTTACAGAGATAGTATATTCCAATTCTCTTTCATCTTCTAAAATCTCTGCTTCTATAGCATTAGAAGAGAGATACTCTTTTAGAGCTTGTGAAAGATAAGAATCATCCTCTATAATTAAAACCTTCATATTTTTATTATCGGAATTATGTAATAAAATATTAGAAAATTTTTGAGGTGTTGAAATGGTGTATCTTTGGATAAAAGTTTTTCATATAGTTTTTGTTATCTCTTGGATGGCTGTTTTATTTTATCTTCCAAGGTTGTTTGTTTATCATGCGGAAAACAAAGATAATGAAGGATTTGTAAGAGTTGTAAAAGTAATGGAGAAAAAGCTGTTTTACTTTATAGGTTTACCGGCTTTTGTTGTAACTGTTATAACCGGATTATCTATGATATTTATAAATTCTGATCTTTTAAAGTCTGGAGGTTGGCTACATGCAAAGATAGCTTTAGTTTTCTTACTTTCTGCTTTCTATTTTCATAATGAGTACGTCAGGAGAAGATTTGAAAAAGGTATATGTAATAAATCTGGAAAATTTTTCAGAATATACAACGAGATTCCGACGATTTTACTTATTTTGATAGTTATTTTAGTAATTATAAAACCGTTTTAAAATATATAAAGTTATTGAATAAAATTTTTGAAAGTGTATATTTAGTGTATACAATTTGGGAAAGAGGTAAGATTTAAAATGTATGTAATAAACAAATGGGGAAATTCTCAAGGTATAAAGATACCAAAGAAACATTTGAAACAACTAGGATTGGATGTTGGAGATAAAGTAGATATAAAAGTAGAAGATGGCAAGATTGTTATTATTCCATTGAAAAAGAGTAGGACACCTAAGATAGATATTAATGAGCTTTTTAAAGAAAGTTATATAGAAAATGAAGAATATGAATGGGGTAAAGTAGGAAAAGAAATATGGTAAGTTATATACCAGAAAAAGGGGATATAATCCATATTAACTTTGATCCTTCAGTAGGACATGAACAAAGGGGGAATAGATATGCTATTGTTGTAAGTCATTACATTTTTAATAAAAAAACAGGAATGTGTTATGCAATCCCTATAACTTCAAAATGTAAAGGTTATCCAACTCAAGTAGAGGTTAAAGTAGGAAAAATAAGAGGTTGTGCCTTAATAGATCAACTGAAAAGTATAGACTACAAGGCAAGAGAAGCTTTATTTAAAGATAAACTCCCACAAGAACAACTTGAGAAAATACTTGATATTATTGAAGCAATAATATTCTCTTAAAATATATATTTTTATTTTTTGTGAATTAGGTTGTTTATTATGTAGTCTAAAATCTCCTCTATACTTTTTTCTGTTGTATCTATAATTATATAGTCTTCTGTAGGTTTTAAAGGGGATTCTTTTCTCTCATAATCCATCTTATCTCTTTCGATAATCTTCTGTAATATGTG
>JBEULE010000040.1:0-267742 GCA_041287495.1 Hydrogenothermaceae bacterium | reverse complement strand
ATCTAAGGAGATAAATTCTAATTTAAAATTAGCTGTAAACCTTGATTATCAATGGCTTGATAAAACTGTAAAAACAACTGGACACGATGATAAAGGTTATGGATTAGCTATATACATAATACCTCAGTTTGATAAACTCTCTACTCCGATAAGATTGGAGTATGTTAACGATGGTTCAAAAAGAAAAGAAAGCGGAATTTATAATTCTGTTTCAAAAGCATATACTCTCACTATAACACCTACATATAAACCTACAAAGAATAGTTATATAAGAGCAGAAGTCTCTTGTATAAATTCAGACAATTATGTTAAAATATAAAGTTAGTGAAAGAGATGAGATATACTAAAATGTTAATAGAGTTTAGCAATGAATTATTAACAGAAGTTGAAGAAATGGACAACCAACATGAAAAATTAGTTGAGATGCTAAATCATGTGTATCTCTTACTAAAAGAAGGCAAGAAGTTAGAAGCAGAGGAGTTTTTCTATAACGAAATCGTTAGTTATGTTGAAACACATTTAAAAGATGAAGAAAATTTTATGGAAGAGATAGGTTATCCTGATTTAGAGAATCATAAGAAAGTTCATGAAATCTTTAGGGAAGAAATTTATAAATTAGCTCCATATATTAAAAGTGGCGATGATAAAGCTTTTAAATCTGCCGTTGCCCTTTCTTGGGGTTGGTTATATAACCATATATTAAAAACTGATAAAAAATATGCCTTGTATGCAAAAGAAAAAGGTTGTATTTAACTTTTTTTGTTTAGTTTAGCTAAATTAAAAGTAACATTACTTTGTGTAGGACAGCAACTTTTTATATGTATATTCATTCTGTTAATAACTTCGTTATAAGCTTCTACAAAGTTTAACACTTTTCCGCCAAATCCTTTTGAAAATTTCATTGCATCTTCCTTATTTATAAACGGAATTACACTTGGACTGCAACATAGAACAGCAGATGAGCCTACCACATAGTAAGCATCTAAGGCGTTAACAGGTTTTTCTGTTATAAAATCGAAAGTTAAAGCAGAAACATTCTTATCCTCATACTTCTTGTGTAACATAAGTCCACAGTGTTCACAACATGCTTCAACAACCTTTAAGTTTTCAACTATTATCTTATAAGGATGAGATCTGGTTATAGGTTTTGCACATATTGGACAGGTTTTCAAAGAGAGATGTTCTGTATTCTCTTCAGTGTTTAAAAGGATATATCCGTGTTTTCTCTTTATTTCCCCTTCCTTCTCTAACTCTCTTACATCTCTGTATATAGTCATCTCAGATACACCAAATATATTACTAAGTTCCTTAACCGTAACCTCTCTTTTTTCTCTTAGTATCTTTAATATTTCCTGTTTTCTGTTTATGTTTTCCATGGCTATATCACTCCTTTTGTTGAAGGTGTTTGGTTTCTTCTTGGGTCTATAGATACAGCCTCTTTAAGTGCAATAGCAAAAGCTTTTGTTAAACACTCTGCTATATGGTGTAGGTTTTTTCCTGATAGGGCTTTTAGATGCATCGTTATTCCAGCTGACAAAGTAAATCCTTTAAAAAATTCTCCCATAAGCTCAAAATCAAAATTTGTTATCTTCCCTCTTAAATCCATATCATCATAAAAAAGTAGAGGTCTGCCTGAAAGGTCTATACTACACATAGCAAGAGCCTCATCCATAGGAATTATGCTGTATCCAAATCTTTTTATTCCTTTTTTATCTCCAAGGGCATCTTTAACTGCAATTCCTAAAACTATACCTACATCTTCAACTAAATGATGATGGCTAACATGGACATCTCCAGTTGCCATAACTTCAAGGTCTATCATTGAGTGAAATGAAAAGCTTTCAAGCATATGGGAAAGAAATCCTATCTGAGTATCAACTTTATACTTTCCGGTTCCATCAAGATTTATTGATAACTCTATCTGTGTCTCCTTTGTTTCTCTCTTAATATAAGCTTTTCTTTCCATTACAACTACACCTTAATTTTATTGAAAGTAGCTCCTCTGAAGTCGCTACCTTCCACATTTATAATATAACACATCTCTTTTATCCTTGATACTATCCCTTCACCAAATCTCTCTTTAATAGTTATTTCTAAGTTGTTATCTTCTTCTAAATCAAAGTTTGTTGTTATTATTATAGGTAATTTGTCATTATATCTCTTAACTATAACATAATGTAGTATATCTTTAGCCCAATCTGAAAGTCTTTCTGTTCCAAGATCGTCCAAAATTAAAATCTTAGCTGAAATAACACTGTCTAAAAGTTCTCTGGTACTTGATGAGCCATCAAATGTAGCCTTTAAATCGTAAAGAAGCATCTTTGTATCGTAGAAAAGACCTGTTATCCTCTGTTTTATATACAACTCTCTTAATATGGAAACTGCAAGATGGGTTTTACCTACTCCGTGTTTTCCATAAAAGAAAAATCCTTTTCCTTCTTTATGCTCGTCTGAGTAAATATACTCTTTGAGTCTCTCAATGAGTATGTGATGTCCGAAATTTTTGATAACCATAAAGTTGTCTAATGAAGCGTGGGCATATCTCCTTGGAATGTTTAAGGCTTTTATTATTTTATCTCTCTTGTATACGGTCTGACACTCACACTTTATGGCACCTTTATCAGTTATAACCCAACCTGTATCATTACACAGTTTACACTTTGTGTCCTCTTTCAACATCTTTACCTTTTAATATCATTTGATAAAATATTTTATAGATTTATGTTAAATTTTCAACAATATTTTTCAAGATTAAAAAAGAGGCTTCTTCTTTATCTTGAGTTTCTATATCTACTGTTTTACCGTTTTTAAATATAATGGTTCCCTGATAAAACTCTTTACTAAAAACTAAAGTTGGGTTTGCAACTACAACATCAAGATTTTTTTTATGTAGTTTAGATATTGCATTTTCTATTATATTTTCACTTTCTGCTGCAAATCCTACTAAAATCTGATCTTCTTTTTTTATTTCACCAAGTTTTTTAAGTATATCTGGATTTGGAGCAAGCTCTACCGTTAGGTTTTCTCTGTCTTTTTTTAGCTTTTGACTACTAAACTCTCTGGGTCTAAAATCTGCAACTGCTGCATTCATTATGATAATATCAAAATCTCTAAACTTTTCTATCACTAAATCATACATATCTTTAGCAGATACAACATCTATCTTTCTTATCTGAGAAGAAGTATTTAGACATGTAGGGGCTGATATAAGAAGTACATCTGCTCCCATCCCGTAAGCAATCTTTGCCAAACTGTATCCCATAACACCAGAAGATGCATTTGATATATATCTGATAGGGTCAAAATACTCTCTTGTTCCTCCTGCTGTAATGAGAACTTTTTTACCTTTAAGGATATCTCCGTATAACACTCTGAGTGTTTCCACATAGATATCTTCTATATCTGGAAGTTTTCCCTGTCCTTCCTCACCACAGGCAAGGACTCCCTCAGAAGGAGAAACTATCTTATACCCTCTTTCTTTTAAAACTTCTATGTTTTCAGATGTAGCTGGATTTTCAAGCATTTTTGTATTCATAGCCGGAGCAATTACAATAGGTTTGTCATAGGCAATAGATAGTGAAGTCAAAAAATCATCTGCCAATCCAACTCTTAACTTTGCTATTGTATTTGCTGTTGCCGGAGCTATAACAAAAGCATCAGCCCACCTTGCTAATGTTATATGTTCAAGTCCAGTTTCCCCATCATCCCAATTGACAAATACTCTGTCGTTTGTAAGTGCTTGAAATGTTAATTTTCCTACAAATTCAGTAGCTTGTGGTGTCATACATACCTTTACATTTGCACCTTTCTTTTGGAAGAATCTGACTATCTCACAGGATTTATAAGCTGCTATTGAACCAGTTACACCTACAAGTATATTCTTACCTTTGAGCAATATTAAACCTCTAATTTCGGATATTTCTTACCTTTATCAACTATATGAATATCTTCAACTGCAAACTTATTCTCTTTTAAGAATTTATATATGTTTATAGCATCTTCTTTTGACCTAAATCCAAAAACCAATCCACAGTAAGGGTATATCTCTTTCGGAACTGGAAGCATAACATAGGAACTATTCATTCCTTTTTCCATTAAAAATTTGTTAGCTCTTATCCCTTCTGCTACTGATACAAAGGTTATAAGATACTTTGGTTTTTTCGATGGAACTAAATCTAAAAGATGTTGTATTATATGCAGTTTTACACCAAGAGATATAAATTTTATCTTATCCCAGAGTTTTTCACCTTTAAAACCTTTACCTCTCTCTATAATTGCTACATAGTAACCGTTTTCCTCTTTAAACTCTATCAGTTTATTTCCAGTTTCAAAAGACCATATCTCTATATCTTTCTTAAAAGCTTTATCATCTGCAAGAACCTTTATTTTCTCTCCTACTGGAATCTCTTTTAGTTTTTTCGATATCAGTGTAAGTGGTAAAGGACAGAATAGCCCTCTTGTATCAACAGTTTCCATATTAATCTCCTTTATTTACATAAAAGTTTACCTAAAGGTTCTCCACCAACTAGATGCCAGTGAACATGAAAAACTTCCTGTCCGGAATCCGGACCTGTGTTAACTATCAATCTAAACCCTGTTTTGTCTATCTCAAACATCTTTGCTATCTCGTTTGCTTTTAGTATTATATGTCCTATTAATGTTTTATGTCTGCCTTCAAAGTATAGATTGTTTGGTATATGTTCTTTTGGAATTATAAGGATATGGACTTTTGCCTGTGGTCTTATATCGTGGAATGCCATTATCAGCTCGTCTTCATAAACTACATTAGCAGGAATTTCTTTATTTACAATTTTACAAAAAACACAGTTATTCTCCATAACTATATACCTCCGATTTTTTAATGTATATCTTTTAAGTAAATCAATAAGTTTATCTATATTCCATCCCTTTACTGTGGATATATACAGTTTATTTTCCGTTTTATCTTCCTCTATCAAATCTTTTGAAGGAACTACCTTATCCATTTTGTTCATAACCTCAATGATAGGTTTATCTAAAACTTTAAGTTCTTCCAAGACTTTTTCTACAGTTGTTTTCTTCTTCTCCCAATTTTCGTCAGATATATCTATTAAATGTAAGATAATATCTGCCTCTTTTACCTCTTCGAGAGTTGCCATAAAAGCATCCATAAGTTCCTGAGGCATATTCTCCACAAATCCAACTGTGTCTGTTATAAGGGCTTTTTTCTTGATATCAGGGAAGTAAAGCTGTGAAGTCTTTGTATCAAGAGTTGCAAATAGCATATCTGATACAAATATATCCTTCTTAGATAATCTTTTTAGTAGTGATGATTTTCCGGCATTTGTATATCCTACCAAAGAAATCTTTAGTATATCTGGATTGTCCTCTCTTGATTTTCTCTGAATTTTCCTCTGTTTCTTTATCTCTTCAAGTTCTCTTTTTATCTTTGTTATTCTTTCTTTGATTCTTCTGGTTTTTATCTCACCTATCTGCTCTCCGGCTCCCCTTGTTTTCATACCACCACCGATTCTGGAAAGGTCTTTACCTTTACTGCCATAAATTCTCGGTAGCTGATGTTGAAGATATGCAAGTTCCACCTGAAGTTTTGCCTGTTTTGTTTTTGCTCTCTTTAAGAATATCATAAGTATAAGGTCTGTTCTATCTAAAACCTCAACTCCAATAATCTCTTTCAGATTTGATATCTGAACCGGAGAGAGATTAACGTTAAATACCACAGTATCAGCTTCTATACCTTCTACAAGTTTGGATATCTCCTGAGCTTTACCTTTACCTATATAGTATGCAGGGTCAGGATAATCTCTCTTTTGATAAACTTTCCCCAAAACCTGCCCTTCTGCTGCTTCTATAAGCCCTTCAAGCTCTGATACAGAAAATTTAAAATCTCTCTCTGTCTGGTCTGTTCTTACACCTACTAAAATTGCTCTCATTCAACAACAATAGTGCTTATAGCATGCTTGTATATAAGTTGTTGTTGTCCATTTACATCAAGTAAGATTGTAAACTGGTCACTGTCTAAAATCTTCCCTACTATCCTTGTTCCTCTTATAAGATAAACTGTAATTTCTTTTCCTTCTTTCCTATACTCTGTTAAAATTTCATCTTGAACATTCATCCTGAGATACCTCCTTTATTATTTCTTTAATAATTAATTCTTCTTTCTCTACTTTCAACTCTTTAAAATTAGTTTTATTCCTAAAAGTCCTAATCTGTCGTTTTGCAAACTCTTTTGTATTTTTTATTATACTATTTTTTGAGTCTTCTAAACTAATTTTATTTTCAAAGTAAGGTATAACTTCTTTATAACCTATAGCCTGCATTGAAGTAAGAGCATCTTTAAAGCCCATATCTAAAAGTTTTTTTACTTCTTCCACAAGACCAAGTTTAAACATCTTCTCTACTCTTTTTTCTATTCTATCCATTATCTCATCTCTATCTCTTATCAGAATAAAACCTGTAAAGTTGTACCTTGGTTTTTGAAATCTATGAATATTTATAAAATGGGAAAAGGACTTCCCAGAGATATAAAAAACCTCCAAAGCCCTTATAACCCTCTTTTTATCATTTGGATGGATTTTTTTAGCATATTCTGGATCTATTTTTAAAAGCTGACTGTATAATTTCTGATTATCTTCTCTATAAAGTTTTTCTCTTAACTGCCAATCACCTTCTGGAGCTTCTGCAATACCGTAAAGTGCAGTCTGAATATATAGCCAACTTCCCCCAACTACTATTGGTATCTTTCCTCTATCTGTTATATCTTTTACAGCTTTATCAAAGTGGTGTATATAATCCTTTACAGAAAAGTTTTCAGAAGGTAAAACTAAGTCTATAAGATGGTGTGGTATATCTTCTCTTTCTTCAATAGAAGGTTTTGCCGTTCCTATATCCATATACTTATAAACCATCATAGAGTCTGCACTGATAACTTCTCCACCTATCTCTTTGGCAAGTTTTATACCTATCTCTGTTTTACCTGTTGCTGTTGCTCCGGCTATCACTATCATTTTGTCCAACTTGTAAAAATTTAATATTTATAATAATATATTCTTATGCAGAAAAAAGGTGCAAAAAAATCAGTAGAAAAAGCTTTAGATTTATTAGAAGCCCTTAAAGAACATGACTATTTAGGTGTTACAGAACTTAGTAATATCCTAGGTTTAAACAAAAACAACGTTTTCCGTCTGCTTGCTACTTTGGAAATTAAAGGTTTGATAGAGCAAGATGAAGAAACAGGAGATTACAAACTTGGAGCAAAAACACTATTTTTGGAGTATGCTTATATAAAAAATCTACCTATTCTAAATATAGCAAAACCTTTTATAAAGAATCTGAGGAATCTGACAAATGAAAGTGTTTACCTCTCTGTTTTACACAATAACGATATTGTTTATATATACGAAAAACAGAGTAAATCTTCTGTTTTAGTAAAATCAAGGGTTGCAAAGAGATTTCCAGCTTTAGAAACAGCTGCCGGAAGAGCGATACTCAGAGCAAAGAGAGACAGTGGGGAGATATTTGAGTATGTTATTGAAGAACCGAGAAAAGAAGTCAGTGAGATAGCTACAGTTATAAGAGATGAAACTGACCATCCTATAGCTGCACTTTCTATAGTAGCCCCTATAAGTAGATTAAACAAAAATAACTGTGAAGGACTTTTAAAATATTACCTTTTGAATACAGCAAAAGAGATATCAAACATATCAAAGATAGACCTTCCTTAAAAATTCCGGAGGAAATAAATGCTCAGATTTTTAAATGCAGGAGAGTCCCACGGTCAAGCTTTAACAGTGATAATAGATGGATACCCTTCTAATGTCAAAATAGATATAAACAAAATTAATCAAGAACTTGCAAGAAGACAGAGAGGTTATGGTCGTGGTGGTAGAATGCAGATAGAAAAGGATACAGCCGAAATTATATCAGGAGTAAGATTCGGAATAACACTTGGTAGTCCAATAACAGTAATAATAAAGAATAAAGATTGGGAAAACTGGACAGATATTATGTCTCCAACTGGAGAGCCTACTGACAAAAAACAGATAGTAGAACCAAGACCAGGACATGCAGACCTTGTTGGTGGCATAAAATATGGATTCTATGACTTAAGAAATATATTAGAGAGAGCTTCTGCAAGAGAAACTACCACAAGAGTAGCCGTTGGTGCTCTGTGTAAAATACTCCTTGAAGATGTAGGTATAAAGATAGGAAGCTATGTTATATCCTTAGGTGAAAAGTCATTAAAAAAAGAAGATTATGAAAATCTATCTTTGGAAGAGAGATTTAACAATGCAGAGAACTCTGAGATAAGACTTGCCATAGCAGGTAAAGACCAAGAGTTTAAAGAGTATATAGACCTTATGAAAAAAGAGGGGGAAAGTTTAGGTGGAGTTTTTGAAGTTTATGCTACTGGTGTTCCTGTAGGTCTTGGAAGTTATACTCAATGGGACAGAAGGTTAGACGGTAAAATAGCACAGGCTATCATGAGTATTCAGGCAATTAAAGGGGTTGAAATAGGAGAAGGTTTTGAGCTTGCTAAAAAGGTAGGTTCCCAAGCCCATGACGAGATATTCTATGACAGAGAAAAGGGATTCTATAGAAAGACAAACAGAGCCGGTGGACTTGAAGGAGGAATAACAAACTCAGAACCTATAATTGTCAGAGCTGCTATGAAACCTATTCCTACACTTATGAGACAAAAATCTTTACAATCTGTAAATGTTAAAACAAAAGAACCATTTATGGCAGCAAAGGAAAGGTCAGATATAACAGCTGTCCCGGCAGCTGCAGTAGTAGCAGAGAGTATGCTTGCATTTGTCCTTGCAAGGGAAGTACTTGAAAAGTTTGGAAATGACAACTGGATACAGATAAAAGAGAGAATAAATCAATACAGAGAGTATGTAAAAAGTTACTAAGTGGGGCAGGTAAGTTTTGAAGATTTTACAGGTAGTTGATGGGACAGGTTGGGGAGGTACAAAGGAACAAGTTTATTTAACTACCAGAGAGCTTAAAAAAAGAGGGATAGATGTACATATAGCTTTAAATCAAGATTATAATCAGATGGTAGAAAAGTTAAAACCTTATGATGTCCCTATTCATTTTTTTGAAGACAATAAACCTAATCAAAGATACAGATGGTCAAACTATAAAAGATTGATTGATATAGTTAATAAAAATAGATTTGATATAGTTGTTGCAAATTCACCTAAAGCAATGGATTATGTAGCTATTGCAAGTTATTTTTTCAAACCTAAACCTAAAATAGTAGCTGTAAGAAGGTCTGGAAGAGTCCCTTCCCTTATATCAAAAACTTTAAAGTATAGTAAAGCCGATAAAATAGTGGTTGTTTCTCAAGAAGTTAAAAATCTTTTAGAAAAACATAACTTCTTTCCAGACAAACTTATAACCATAAAAAGTGGAATAGATTTATCAAAATTTAAACCTGATAACCAGATAAAAGAAAAAGTCAGAATGGATCTTAATCTTCCTTTAGATGCAAAAATTTTTATAAATGTAGCAAACTGGCAACTTCAAGTAAAAGCTCAGGATAAACTGATAGAATCTTTTTCAAAGTTAAAATGTGATAACTGTTTTTTAGTTTTAGTAGGTCTTGATACTGATAAATTTTCAAAAGTATTTGCATCAAAGTTTAAAGTAGAAGATAAAGTTATAGGACTTGGTTTTAGAGAGGATATTCCAGAGTTGTTAAACGGTTCAGACTTTTTTCTCCTTTCTTCAAATTTAGAAGGGATAGCAGGAAGTCTATTACAGGCTATGGCCACTGGTAAGGTAGTTCTCTCTACTTTAGCTGGAGGAATAGGTGAGTACTTAATAGATGGGTACAACGGATTTGCTGTTGATGTTGGAGATTTTGAAAACTTTACTAAAAAACTTAACTATATGATAAATTTACAAAAAGAGGAGTACGAGAGATTATCAAAAAATGCAGTAGAAACTGCAAAAGAGTACTCAATAGAAAAAACGGCAGAAGGATATATAAAACTATTTGAGGAAATTGTAAGTGGCTGATATTTTTGTAATCTACTACCATCAGATTTTAAAAAGTTGGGGTTTTGATGTTTATTATAGGACTTTTGATTTTGAGATAAGATATCTAAAAAGTAGATATAGAATAATAACTCTTGATGATGTTGTTGAGTATATAGATTCTGGTAAAAAGCCTGATAAACCTTCTGTTGCAATAACCTTTGATGATGGTTATCTAAGTAATTTTGTGTATGCTTATCCTATTCTTAAAAAACACAAAGTCAAAGCTACAATCTTTCCTATATCTTCCAGAATTTTGAAAGAGGATATAATCCGCCCGACATTGGAAGACTATTGGAATGGTAAAGTGTCATTTAAAGAGCTTCACAGAACACCTACAATGGCAGAAGCCAACCTTAAATTTTTAAAATCCGGTAGAAGTGAAGATTTCTTATCTGCTACTGAACTTAGAAAGATAACTGATATATTTGAGATAGGAGGACACGGTTCTGTCCATGCAAAAGTGTTTTATGAAGATAAAGTAGAAGACTTTTTTGATGGTAAAAATGGACATTGGAGCTTTATCTATGCTTACGAGGAAGAACCAAAATTAGGATATCCTATCTTTCCATCAAGAAATAACTTAGCTGTAAAGAGAGGATTTTTAAAAAGAGAAGTTAAAGATTATATAAACTCTATAGATAGAAACTTTTTTAATCAAAGAAATTGGAAGGAGAAGTTAAAAGAAAAAATTTACACAAAATTTGATTCTCTATTAGAGTTTGAAACGGAAGAAGAAAGAGAAAAAAGAGTGGTAGAGGAACTTACATCTTCAAAAAAAGATTTAGAGGATATATTAGGTAAGAAGATTTATCACTTTGCATATCCATTTGGACATTACGATGATACTTTAGTAAATATAACTTCTAAATTGTTTAAATCCGGATTTACAACAGATAAAGGTTTAGTTAAACATTGGATAAATCTTCACAGAATACCAAGGATAGCTGTTGCAAAGGATGTATTTAGCTTCTTTGGTATACTATTTAAAGTTAAGTTTGTTTATAATTGATTTATGGTTATTTTATACTCCCATACAGATAACGGTTGGCTTAGCAAAAAAGGATACTTTTTATTTGAAAATCCCGTTATTACTATAAGATACTTTCAAAACACGCTTTTTATTGGTAAAAGAAAGATTAAAACTTCAAAACCTTTAAAGTTTATAGAGGAAATTATAAACAGTAATAATCTCTTTACAGTTGGGTATATATCCTATGATTTTAAGGATTACACTCTGCCAAGAATAGTGAAGTATCCAAAGAATAGTCCTGGAAATTTTCCATTAGTATATCTAAACTTTTATAAGAATTATAGAAATATCTCTTTAGATGAGATTGAAAACTTTACAAAGATTAAAAGGTATTCCCTTTTAACTTCAAAAGATGATTTTATACTAAAGGTGAAAAAAGCCAAGGAATATATAGAATCTGGAGATATATACCAGATAAATCTATCACACAGAATAGATATAGAGGGTATATTTAATCCGCTATCTATATTTTTTAAGCTATCTAAACTACAACCTACAGATTATATGATGTATATAAGGGATAAAGATTTTAGACTTATTTCTGGCTCTATGGAACTATTTCTAAAAAAAGAGAAAAATAAATTAACAACAAAACCTATTAAAGGAACATGTAGTAAAGAGAAAGATTACAAAGTAGAACTTTTAGAAAGTGAGAAAGAGAGAGCAGAAAATCTTATGATAACAGACCTTATGAGGAATGATTTAGGAAGAATTTGTAGAGATGTAAAGGTAGAAAAGCTTTTTGAAGTGGAAGAATATAAAACAGTTTATCAATTAAGTTCAACTGTAAGTGGTAAAATTAGGGAAGATATCACTTTTACTGAGATATTAAAATCTACTTTTCCACCTGGTTCTGTAACCGGAGCACCTAAAAAGAGGGCTGTGGAGATTATAGAGGAGCTTGAAGACAGTAGAAGGTCCATATACTGTGGTTCAACTGTTCTGATAAAACCTGACAAAGATTTTACTATGAGTGTAGCTATAAGACAGATGATTTTTAAAAATCAAAGATGCTATATATATGTAGGGTCAGGTATCATCTGGGACTCTGACCCTTTAAAAGAATATGAAGAGACTATCCTAAAGGCAAAGGCTAACCTTCTGTCTCTAACTCTCTGATACTGTCTTTTAGACTATCTAGGAAGTAATCAAGTTCTTCTTCTGTAATAGATAAAGGTGGCATTATAACCATAACATCTCCAAGAGGTCTTACCCATATACCTCTCTTTAACATCTTTCTTGCTATCTTAAATCCTGTTCTAAGTCCATAATCAAATGGCTCCATTGTTTTTTTATCTTTTACAAGTTCAACACCTGCCATAAGTCCATACTGACGAACATCACCTACATGTTTTAAATCCCAAAACTCTTTTAATCTATCTGACAACTGTTTTATTCTCTCTTTAACCCTATTTAAGGTTTTTTCTTCCTCGAATATATCAATGTTTGCAAGGGCTACATTACAAGCTATTGGGTTTCCAGTGTATGTATGTCCATGGTAAAAATGTTTTGCTTCTCCAAACTCTCCCAAAAATATATTGAATATCTCATCAGTTGTTAATGTAGCAGCCAGTGGCAGATAACCTCCGGTTATACCTTTACCCATAGCCATAATATCCGGATTTACACCTTCCTTTATAGATGCAAACATCTCTCCAGTTCTTCCAAAACCTGTTGCAACCTCATCTACTATCATCAAAATGTTATACTCTCTACATATTCTCTCTATCTCTTTTAGATATCCTTCTGGAAAAGGCAAGATTCCAGCTGCTCCTTGGACTCCAGCTTCAAGGACAAATCCAGCTACTGTTTGGTGGTGTTGAAAAACAAACTCTTCAACCTCTTCTATAAGTTTTTTTGTTGTTTCTCTCTCTAAAGCTTTTTCTCTTCCAGCAATCTCTACAGCTCTTAGGTAAGGAGATGGAAGTTTATAAACATCAAAAAGTAATGGTTTATATTTATCATGGAATATATTTATTCCTCCTACACTGACACTTCCTATTGTATCTCCATGGTAAGCTTCACTTAAGGTGATAAATTTATTTTTCTCTTTATGTCCTTTATTATGCCAGTAATGATAGGCTATCTTTATAGCTATCTCCATAGCTTCAGAACCATCTTCACTGTAAAAAACCTTCTTTAAGGAAGATGGAGTAATATCTACAAGCTTTTTTGCAAGCAATACAGCCGGCACATTAGATGCTCCCAAGGTTGTAAAGTGGGCTATCTTACTTACTTGATCACATATAGCTTGATTTAATTTTGGATGGTTATGTCCATGGACATTACACCATAGAGAAGCAACACCATCAAGATATTTATTCCCATAAATATCAATAATATAATTACCTTCTCCCCTCTCAACTATAACATTATCTTCTTCTCTATAAACTTTCATCTGAGTGAAAGGATGCCAAAAATACTCTTTATCCCACTCAACGATTTTATTTTTATCCAAGTTTACCTCCTAAAATGTTTTTACTGCAAAGCTTTTTCCAAACATATCAGTTTTATAGATAGCATCAAATATGTTAGAGATTTTTAAAAATTTATATCCAGACTCATCAAAAATCTCTATTTCATTCCCAGCTTTCTTTATAAAAATCTCACTACTTATAACCTTTGTCCCTACATCTACTACTTCAAACAGCTTTTCAACATCTTCATTATACATCCTTATACAACCATGACTAACCTTCATACCTATCCCATATTCTTTGTTTGTTCCATGCATAAGAAAAGATGTATTTCCCAATCTCATAGCTCTTGTTCCAAGTGGGTTATCAGGTCCCGGCGGAAATACTTTTGGTAAATCTGGCTGTTCTTTTCTTATACTCTCTGGAGGATACCATGCTGGGTCTTTTCTCTTTTCAGAAATATTAAACTCACCTATCGGTGATTGTGCATCATCTGTTCCTATTCCTATTGGAAATGTGATAACATAACTCTTTCCATCAATTATAACAGGATAGTAAAGTCTCTTCTCTACAAGATTTATGTATATATTGTTATAATCAAACTTTTCGTAAGGAAATATCCTTCTGTATGGTAGAATCACTATCTGATTTTTCCTTACATCAAAGGGGTCTATCAGGGGATTTGCATTTTTAAGTTCATAGTAACCAAAGTCAAACTTTTTTGATAGTTCAAGTAAGGTTGTGTCATTTTTTACAACATATATATAGATATCTCCAAAAACTCTTTTAGAAGGGTCAAAATAGAAGATATTTTTGTTTAGTTTAAATTCTACACCTTTATAATTTATAACTTTATTTTCTTTTGGATAAATATTAAACATCTCACTTTTCTCTATTTCGTCAAACAAAAAATCCAAACCTTTAATTTTATTTTTATTTATAAAAATCTTGTCAAGAACAGCATTTATACCATCCGTATTCTTTCTTTCGGTAAAAAGTAAAGATGCAAGTTGAAACACTCTGTATAAGATATACTTATCCGGAAAACTTTTAGGATCCACAGATTTAATCAGTCCAATCATACTCTCTTCATCTTTGGATTTATAAAAGCTACTTGCAAGGATTAGATAGACTAACTGTTTATCTTTGTTGGATAAGTTTTGATTTTTTAATAAATTTGTAGATATATCAACTGTTTTTGAAAAAAGCCCTTCATTATAGGACTTTACAGCCATTAAAATATCAGTTTGAAATTTTTTAGCAGATACCTCTTTTATAGCTATCTCTAAAGGGTCTTCTTCAAATTTAATTATTTCTGATGAGTATGCCGAAATTATTACCGTAAATATAAAAATTAATGGTATCCTAAACATTACTACTCCTACAATGTGATTATACTATATTCTATCAAAAATAACTATGTGATAAAATAAAAAAACTAAAATTCATTCAAGAGGTAGAGAGAGTGAAAATTGCTATAGGCAGTGACCATGGAGGTTTCTTTTATAAGGAAAAGATTAAAGAGTATCTGAAAAGTAAAAAGCATTTTGAAGTTATCGATAAGGGAACCTACTCCCCGGAGCCTGTTGATTATCCATACTTCGGTGAAAAAGTGGCAAAATCAGTTGCTAATCAAGAAGTAGACAGAGGAATTATAATTTGTGGAACAGGTATAGGAATATCTATTGCAGCAAACAAAGTACAAGGTGTAAGAGCTGCTTTATGTACCAATGAATTTATGGCAAGAATGGCAAGATCTCATAACGATGCGAATGTTTTGGCTTTAGGACAGAGGGTAATAGGGTTAGACCATGCTCTTGCTATTATTGATGTTTTCCTTGAAACGGAGTTTGAAGGTGGAAGACATGAGAGAAGAGTTAAACTAATCCATGATATAGAACTTGGAAAAATTTAAAGGAGGAAATATGTTAGAGCATTTAAAACAAACTGATCCGGAAGTTTATCAAGCTTTTACAAAGGAGTTTAAAAGACAGGAAGAGCATCTTGAGATGATTGCTTCTGAAAACTACACATCTCAAGCTGTGATGGAAGCTCAGGGAAGTGTTCTAACGAATAAGTATGCAGAAGGCTTGCCTCATAAGAGATACTATGGTGGCTGTGAATACGTAGATATAGTTGAAGATTTGGCTATTGAAAGACTTAAAAAAATTTACGGTGCAGATCATGCCAATGTTCAGCCTCACTCCGGATCTCAAGCTAATCAAGCTGTATTTTTCTCCCAGCTTCAACCAGGTGACACTATAATGGGTATGAGATTAGACCATGGGGGACACCTTACCCACGGTGCAAAGGTAAATATATCTGGAGTTGTGTTTAACTCAGTACAATACGGTTTAGACCCAAAAACAGAACTTATAGACTACGATGAAGTTTACAGACTTGCAAAAGAGTATAAACCAAAGTTAATAGTTGCCGGGGCTTCAGCTTACTCAAGAGTTATAGACTTTGCAAAATTCAGAGAGATAGCAGATGAAGTTGGAGCTCTACTAATGGTTGATATGGCTCACTATTCCGGATTGATAGCCGGAGAAGTTTATCCAAATCCAGTCCCTTATGCTCACTTTGTAACATCTACAACCCATAAAACTTTAAGAGGCCCGAGAGGAGGATTTATACTCTGTAAAGAAGAATTTGCAAAAGATATAGATAAATGGGTTTTCCCAAGACTTCAAGGTGGTCCACTTATGCATGTGATAGCAGCAAAAGCAGTTGCCTTTAAAGAAGCTCTTTCAGAAGAGTTTAAAGAGTATGCAAGACAGGTTGTAAAAAATGCACAGGCTTTGGCAGAAGAGTTAAAAGCAGAAGGTTTAAGGATAGTTTCCGGAGGAACAGATTCCCATCTTATGCTTGTTGATTTAAGACCTTTAAATGTGAAAGGAAATATAGCAGAAGAAGCCCTCGGAAAGGCAAATATAACAGTTAACAAAAATGCTATACCTTTTGACCCGGAAAAACCTACCGTTACCTCTGGAATAAGACTTGGAACAGCAGCTTTAACAACAAGAGGAATGAAAGAAAACGATATGAGAAGAATAGCTAAGAATATAGTTAAAGTGTTGAAAAACATAGATAATGATAAAGTTATCCAAGAAGTAAAAGAGGACGTACTATCACTTTGCAGTAAGTACCCTCTCTATCCGGACTGGTTCAAAGATTACGGTTATGAAACCTAAGGTTATATCTCCTTTACTACCGGAAGTATTTCAAATTAAAAAGCTTCTTCGCAGACTGGATTTACATACTGTCTGTGAAGAGGCAAACTGTCCAAACATAGGAGAATGTTTCTCTAAAAAAACAGCTACCTTTATGATAATGGGAGATATATGTACAAGAAACTGTCCATACTGTAATGTATCCCATGGAAAACCTTTACCTTTAGACAAGGAAGAACCTGTGAAAATTGCAAAAGCTGTTAAAACTCTTGGACTTAAATACGTAGTTATAACATCTGTAGATAGAGATGACCTTGAAGATGGTGGAGCTTCACATTTTGCAGAAGTGGTTTATAGAATAAGAGAACTTTCAGATGATATAAAGATTGAACTTTTAATCCCAGATTTTAAAGGAAACGAAAAAGCTTTAAATACTGTTATCCAATCAAAACCTGATGTTATAAACCACAACATAGAAACTGTAAAACCTCTCTACAAAAAAGTAAGACCTCAAGGTAACTACGAAAGGTCTATAAATCTACTTAGAAGTATAAAAAGCATAGATAATAGTATAAAAACAAAATCAGGATTGATGGTAGGATTGGGAGAAACTTTCGATGATATCCTTGAACTTTTTAAAGATTTAAAAGAAGCAGATGTAGATATTATTACAATAGGACAGTATTTACAACCTTCAAAAAAACATCTTCCTGTTGAGAAATACTATTCAGATGAAGAGTTTAACATGCTCAGAGAAGAAGCTATAAAAGTTGGTTTTAAGAAAGTATTTTCCGGTAAACTTGTGAGAAGCTCCTATTACGCCGGAGAAGTATTTGAGACTAATCACTGATTTAATATGAACCTATTGATACTTGCAGAAGTTTAGTGTATATCTAAATCTATAAAACTTTCATAATGACCTAAAAAGGTAGGGCTTAGTTATAGAAATATCCTCTTTATTTCAGAATTAAAAACCGTCTTAAAAAGCCTACAGCAGTTTCAGATTATCAAAAACTTCCATTCAAAATTATTATTGCAATATAATGTTTATTATATTAAAAAAAACATACTAATTTTATAGGTGTAAAATTAATATAAGATAATTTATATCCATCACCACGAATATAGGGAACACCACTATAAAGATTTAAATATAAAGTCAGCTTATCTACATCTTTTAAGTGATGCAAGTATATTTTTGGCAGTTTTTTTTAGGTGTATTGGCTATATATTTTTATAGAATTTACTGGATATACCTGTTGTTGTCTTTGGTGTTTTCTCTCTATATCCTAAAAAAATTTTCCGGTTTTAAAAGAAAGTTATCACATTCTTATGGAAGTAGTTCCAGAACATACTAAAAACTTACCTGCTTAAAGATAAAAGTTTTGCAATCCAAAGAATAATAACTATCAATAACCAGAAAAGTAAAACAAAGATAATCGAAAACTTCAAAGATAACAAAAATATTTTAAGCAGTAAGAAAATCAGATAAGGAACCGCAACTATAACAACCAGAGATACAAAAACAAAAAGTAAAAACACAACAACAGCAATTAAATAATTTTTAACTGTTAATTCCTTACTCATAAACTCTTATACGATTGTAAAGTGTATCCCTTTCAACAGGAATTTTACCGGCTTCTTTTATCAAACTTATCAATCTTTCCTTAGCCTGCTGAGTTGGAGATTTTGCTCCGGCAAAGTGAGCTATCTTCTCTTCCATAACTGTCCCATCCATATCATCTGCACCAAAATTTAATGCAACTTGAGCCGTCTTCTCTCCTATCATAACCCAATATGCTTTTATGTGAGGAACGTTATCAAGTAAAAGTCTTGAAACTGCAATAGTTTTTAAATCATCAATTCCAGAGGTATAATCATAAACTGGTAAATCGTTATTCTCTGGCTGATAGGCAAGTGGTATAAAACAGGTAAAACCTCCAGTTTCATCTTGAGTTTCTCTTATTTTTAACATATGGTCAACTCTGTCTTCATAACTTTCTACATGACCGTATAACATTGTGGTTGTTGAGTGTAATCCAAGTCTATGGGCTATTTTATGTATCTCTAAGTATTTCTGATATCCAATTTTCTTAGGTGCTATTATCCTTCTTACAGAAGGAGAAAATATCTCTGCTCCTCCTCCAGGAAGACTTCCCAGTCCAGCTTCTTTTAACTTTATTAAAACATCTTCATAACTTAATCCGGATAACTTAGAGAAGTAGTCTATCTCTACTGCTGTAAATGCTTTTATGTGAAGCTGTGGAAAGTTTTTCTTTATAATAGAAACTATATTTAGATACTTTTCAAAACTCCAATCTGGATGAAGTCCTCCTACTATATGAACCTCAACAGCTCCGTTTTCAACAGCATACTTTGCCTTTTCTAAAATTTGGTCATAACTCATCTCATAAGCTTTAGGGCTGTTTTTATCCATATCTGCAAAAGCACAGAATTTACAGTCAAGAACACATACATTAGTAGGATTTATCTGACGATTTATCACAAAGTAGGTATACTTACCATTTTTCTTCTCTGTAACATAGTTTGCAAGAGAACCTAAAGTTAGTATATCAGTAGTGTTGAACAGTTTTACACCATCTTCAAAAGACAATCTTTCCCCTTCTAAAATTTTGTCTATAACTGGAAAAATCTCTCTATCAGAAGCTAATTTTAAAGCAAGCTCTATATCCATCTTTAACTCCTATCTACTTACATATTCAAGATGTTTAAAAAAGTCAGGATAAGATATAAACACATAGTTTGCATCTTTTATTGTTATTCCTTCCTCTGCTATAAGTCCTAAAATTGCAAATCCCATTGCTATCCTATGGTCTTTATAGCTATCAACAACTCCACCTCTGACTTTCTGAGGACCTTTTATAACCATGCCATCTTCAAGTTCTTCTACTTCTATACCTAAATTTCTTAGGTTATTAACAACTGCTTTTATTCTATCACTCTCTTTCACTCTCAATTCATGGGCTCCAGTTATAATCGTCTCTCCTTCTGCCTGTGTAGCTACTATTGCAAGTAGAGGTATCTCATCAATCATAGATGGGACTTCCTCTTTTGTCACTTTTACACCTCTAAGGTTTGAGTGTTTAACAACAATATCAGCAACAGTTTCTCCACCTTCTGTCCTGTGATTTATATATTCTATATCAGCTCCCATCTCTTTCAACTTTCTAAAAAAGCCATCTCTTGTAGGATTAACAAGAACATCTTTAAGTTTAATCTGAGAGTTTTTAACAAGGACTGCAGCAGCTACAAAAAAGGCTGCAGAGCTTGGATCTGCTGGAACATCTACTTTTATAGGTTCAAGTTTATCTGTATAAGTTATACTAACTCTGTATTCGTTATTATAAATCTCTGTAGATATATTAGCACCCATACTTATAAGCATCTTTTCAGTGTGGTCTCTTGATATTACAGGCTCTATAACTGTAGTTTTTCCTTCTGCATACAATCCGGCAATTATTAAAGCTGATTTTACCTGGGCAGAAGATTTTTCATTAAAAAACTCAATACCTTTTAAATTTCCACCTCTCACGGCTAATGGTAGATTAT
The DNA here is from genome assembly GCA_041287495.1 of Hydrogenothermaceae bacterium. Taxonomy (GTDB): domain Bacteria; phylum Aquificota; class Aquificia; order Aquificales; family Hydrogenothermaceae; genus JAOABC01. The sequence continues at coordinate 247,502 of JBEULE010000040.1, read as the reverse complement.
TACAGTTATTCCTTCCATCAATTTTAGCTCCCATCTGTATAAGAGGTTTTGCAACTCTTCCCATAGGTCTTTTTTTCAAACTATCATCTCCTGTTATAACCGTAAAGAAATCCTGTCCTGCTAAAACCCCCATCGTAAGACGGGTTGTTGTTCCGGAATTACCCATATCAATAATATCTTCTGGCTCTTTCAGCCCCCTCAAACCTTTACCATAAACAGATATAACTTGATTACTTTCTTCTATCCTTATACCGAGTTTTCTATAGCAGTTTAAGGTAGTTAATGTATCTCCGGCTTTTAGAAAATGTTTTACTTCAGATTTTCCATCTGCTAAAGCTGTAAGTATTATAGCTCTATGAGATATAGATTTATCTGACGGAACTCTTAACTCTCCTTCTACTCTTTTAACTTTTGAAACAAATTTTTCCATCTTTCAACCCCTTAAAATATTTATAAAACCGAGTTTAACAGCAATATAGAAAGTTATAAAAATTATAGCAATAAATAGTAGAAAGAGATATATGAAACTTTTAATATCTTTACTTTCACTACTTTCAAAGTTTAAAATACCATGGACAGATTCTATATGTTTAGGTTTTATAACTTTACTATCTTCCACAAAAGCCACCATCAGAGCTCTTGATACTAAGATGTTAATTAATCTTGGATAACCATGGGTAAGTTCAAATATTTTCTTTATGGATTCCGGTTCAAACTCAATTTTTTCATTACCGGCAATCTTTAGTCTGTGATATATATAATTTTTGACTTCTCTTTCTGAAAGAGGTTGTAAAAATACTTTATTTGTAATTCTTTGGTTTAACTGTCTTAATCTTACATCATTAAGTTTTTCCTCTAACTCTGGCTGTCCAAACAACATTATCTGTATAAGTTTTTCCTTTTCCGTTTCAAGATTAGAAAGAAGTCTCAACTCTTCCAATGTTTCTATAGGTAGATTTTGAGCTTCGTCTATTATTATTAAAATTTTCTTACCTTCTTTTACTTTATCTTCCAAAAATTTCTTAAATATTTTAAATATCTCATTTTTAGATATATTTTTATCATGCTCTATACCAAACTCATCAAGGAGTGTTTTTAAAAACTCATCTGGATTGAGAGTTGGACTTAGTATGAGAGCATAAATATAGTTATTAGGAAGTTTGGATAAAAATCTTCTTAGTACAGTGGTTTTACCAGTCCCCGGCTCTCCTATTATTACACAGAAACCTTCTCCATTTGTAACAACATAATGAAGTAAATTCTCTGCAACTCTATGGGTTAAAGCTGGAAAGAAATATATATGGTCCGGAGTTATTTTAAAAGGGTCTTCTTTCAAACCAAAATATTCTAAGTAGTTCATTTTCCTTCTTTATCTTTTGGGAAGAAGATTGTTCTAACTCTCTCTTTCTGTCCGGTACTTATAGCTTTTTCTTCTGTTATATAGTAGTAGATAACTTCTCCTTCAACACTATTTTTATCCTGATGAACTTCTGCCTTCCCCCTTAAAATTATCAAATCTTGGTCTTTAATATACTCTCCCTCATTTCCCTTTCCCCATTTATTCTCCTGTTTAAAATAAACATTACCAACTGCAAGTATCCTCGATATATCATTTTTATTATCTAAATAAATTTTCATACTATCTGCCCTTAAATATATATTCCCCTTATTTACTTCGACATTTCCGGTATAAATGATTAATCTTTCTTTATTAAAATACTCAACTTTATCTGCTGTTATAACTGTTGGAGCTTTTTTATCTACCTTTTCTGCGGAAAACCCCCTTGATAAAAATAGTATCAATACTAAAAAAATTACAGTATACTTAACCATCTTTACCTCTTATCTCAGTTTTTACTTTTTCTAAGGACATATCTCTTTCCTTTATTTTAAAGATAAGGTTTTTTCCCTCTATTTTTAATCTTTTTGATTCAATAATATTTTCTACATTGTTATAAGCCAGAGAGTCTTTTATAGCTATGTTTAAAATAGTTGTAGTTAGGGATGTATCCTTAGATAACACTTGAACATTCCCTGTAAAACTTACAACCTCCCCTTTTGGATAATAATAAGCTTCTTCTGATATAATCTCCACCTTATCTCCAGCTGAATTTATTAAAACTTTTGGTTTGTTTATATATACATTGTTACCATAATCTATTATATATTTTCCTTCCATATAGTATCTATCTTTTCCGATAGAATACAGTGAAAAATTCTCTATTTTTGAATAATTAAAAGATAGTTTTGATATATTTTCTCTATCCAAAAAATCTATTACCTCTTTAAAGATGTAAGATATAACAAAAAAGACAGATATATAGAAAAAGATGTTTTTAGTCAAATTTTTCAACATCTTTCTCCTTCTCTTTATTTCTTGTGTCCCATCTAGAATTAAACATATCTTGAAGGATTTTCATATAATAGACACCATCTTCAGAAATTGCTTTATCTTTTATATACATTGTCGGTCTGTGAAGTAGTTTATTGATGAGAGACCTCATTGCTATATCTATCTTTTCTTTTTCTTTATCTGTTAAGTATGGTAAATCTTTAAACAACCTTTCAAGTTGCTTCTCTCTTAAAGAGTCTGCATAATTCCTTATAGAAGATATAAGTGGATTTACTTTTTGAATTTGAAGCCACTTTATAAATTTATCAACTTCATCTTGTAGGATAAGTTCTGCTCTCTGGGCTTCTATCTTCCTCTCCTCCATATTACTGTTTACAATTGTTTGAAGGTCATCTATGTTGTATAGATAAACTCCTTCTAAATCATTTACAGATTCTTCCACATTCCTTGGGACAGATATATCTATTATAAATAGCGGATTTTTACGATCCTTTATTGCTTTCTTTATATCATTTTTTTTCAAGATAGGTTCGGGTGCACCTGTTGATACGATAACTATATCAGTCTGAGGTAAAAACTCCAAAAGTTTATCAAATCTTATTGCACTTCCGTTAAATTCTTGGGCAAGTTCTACAGCTTTTTCAAAAGTTCTATTAGATACAAAAATATGTTTTACACCTATGGATGCAAGGTGTTTTACTGCAAGCTCTGCCATCTCTCCAGCACCGATTATAAGCACATTCTTATCTTTTAAACTTCCGAATATCTTCTTTGCAAGTAAAGCTGCAGCATAACTTATTGAAACTGCCTTTCTTGATATTCCAGTAGAAGTTCTAATCTTTTTAGAAACATTCAGAGCTTTGTCAAACAGTCTTGTGAGTATATGTCTTACAGTTTTGTACTCCCTTGCTTTTGAAAATGAGTCTTTAAACTGACATACAATCTGAGGCTCACCTATAACCATAGAGTCTAAACTTGAGGCAACTCTGAATATATGGGTTATAGCTTCCCTTCCTGTGAAAAAAAATAAATGTTTCTCAAAAAAGTGTATAGGTGTAGAGAAGTATTTGGATAGAACTTTTAGTATCTCTGATTTAAGATTTTCAGAATTTGAAGCTACACCGTAAAACTCAACTCTATTACATGTAGATAAAACACAAACTTCAAGAATCTCATCAACTTTAGAAAGTAAATTTAGAATATCTCCTACCTGACTATCTGATACGGCAAACTTCTCCCTTATCTCTACCGGAGCTGTTTTATAGTTTAAACCTATTGCAAAAATCTCCATAATTTCTCCTGCTTAAACTCATAAACAATATTATACACTCTGATATAATATATGTCAGATAGTCTGGAGGTTTAACATGTTTAAAAAGTATTTTACTTTAAAAGAAGCTAACTATCTACTACCGCAAATAAAAGCTCTGGTTGAAGAGATAGCTGAAAAGAGAGAATATATGAACTACTACCTATTCAGATATGAAGAGTTAAATGAGAAAGACAGAGATGAAAAAGATGAACTTGAACTTATGTATGTTAAAACTTTAATTTCTACAGAAAATCAAGAGATAAAAGAGCTTATTGAAGTTATAGAAGGATTCGGTGTTTTGGTAAAAGGACTTGACCCGGTGATAATTGATTTTCCGGCAGAGAATAACGGAGAAGAGATATTCCTATGTTGGAAAGAAGACGAGGAAAGTATTCTCTACTGGCATGGTAAATATGAAGGATTTCAAGGTAGAAAACCTATAAGTATGCTTAAAGCTGGGTCAAAAAAAGGGTACTTTAATTTCTGATAAACGGTAATCTATATCCATAGCCCATTATATTTATTATAATAAATAAGTTTCTGTATTTTTTCTCGGTAACTTTATTATAATCTTCGGAAAAACTTAATGTTAAGTTCCAACATCTTCTATCAAAAACAAAAGATAAGGCTTTTCTCTGTATATATCCACCAGAGAGGTTGTTTAGTATATAACCATAAAGTTTGTAATTTTCAAGATTTATACTAAAACTGTTTGAAAGCTGTTTTGAATTTGCAGTAGAGCTGTCAAATGAGTAGGATATATTGTAATAAAGCCAGTTTTTTGGAGTAAAGCCAAAAGATGTTACTGTCCTTATGATCTTACCTTTATCAATATCATAGTATGTTATTGTATCTGCTGTTATCCTTTTAAATGAAAAGAGAAGACCATTTTTTAGAGGTTTTACGTTTGAATAATACTGATTTTCACCGATTTTATAACTACCTAAGAATGTATATCCGGATGATACTTCCCATCTAAAGTAGTAATCTTTTTTGAAGTTTAAAATGTTGTAAAGATAGATATCTATATCTTTTTTCTCATCTACTCTGTCATCTCTGTCATAGTAAGGTAGATTAGACTGATTTAGTTTTGAGATATACTCAAAAGTTAACTTTGGAATAAAAGTGTGTATAAAACCGTTATAACTTTTAATAAAACTCGTCTGAATACTATCTTTAAAAGGTATTAGAAACCTGGTATCTAAGCCTTTTCCATCTTTTGTATTTATATAACCTGTAAATCTAGGTTGAAGTTGAGCTATGTTTGTAAATTTACCAAAGTAGTCATATCTGTATATATTGAGTATGTTATCTGTCCTTATACCAGAAGTTCCCTCTTCTCTGTAGAAGTAGTTATTATCAGATAAAAAGTCATAGTAAGTGTTTTCAAATAAAAATTTAGAAGTTTTCTTGTATATCCTAATCTCTGGAAGTCTCTGTAAAGTTTGTTTGTTGTTTGGTTGTGTAAGGTCATAAAAGTAATCAAAATTTATCTCAGTTAAAAAATCACCATAATCTGCCCTTCCTACTATATAGGACCTTGTGAAAGCTGTATATCTTAAAGGACTCATATTGTAAAAATCTTCAAAGAAATATTTATCACTCGGAATATCAACTTTTGAGTAGAATTTCCATCTATCAAAAGGAGAGTAATTACTTTCAAGTTTTAATCTCCATCTGTAAATCAAAGGTGTTTGTGTTCTTCCTAACCACCACTCCCTACTACCACTTTCTCTGAAAAAATCTATCTGACCGGTAAAGTAAGACTTTTCATCAAATAACCTCCTGTATTCTACCGATAGTCCTTCTCCCTGTTTGTTTCTGTAATCTGATGTTAAAGTTATATCAGAGTAGTCATTTATAACATAGAAAAAAGGCTGTTTGTATATAAATGTGTTATACTTGTCAGAACCTATGATTGGTTGTAAAAATCCTGATTTTCTCTCTACAAGTGGATAAGAAAAATACGGTGTATAGAGAATAGGAATTTTACAGAATCTAAAAGTAGTGTTATATGATACCAGTTTATCATTTTCTTTAGCATGTCCGGAAGTTGATTTTATAAACCAATCCCTCTGATTAAATGGACATAATGAAAACTCTAAATTTTTAAAATCATATTCATCTTTAATCTTTTTTAAAGCAGTTCCTCTCACATAAAACTGTTTATCCATCAAACCTTCATAGTTATAAACTTCTCCCTCATCATTCTCTATATCCCACCATCCGTTTGAAGCTACACCTTCAAAGGAAGGAGTTTTAATATACATCTTAGTGGGAATAGTTATCTTCTTGTTTTGAGTGTCATAGATAGCTTCTTCAGATTTTAAAATTTTATCTTTATAAACTATATTAACATTACCTGTAGCTATAATTACTCCATCCTTATCTCTCTCTAATTTATCAGCCTCTACAATTACTGGCTCTGAACCATAAGTTAGATATATAATAGTTAAAACTAAAATAAAAACTAACTGCAAATGACCTCCATATGACTGAAGTTTGACTTTTTATTATATAACAAAGGAGAATGATGTTGGAAAAACCAAGAGAGTGGCTCAGAGAAAAAAGTATAGCAAAAAAGATACTTTCAGAATCTAATCTTATATTTGAAGTTGTTGACAGTAGAATACCTTTTGAAACCAGAAACAGTGTAGTTGAAAATTTAGCAAAAGAACGGAATAAAAATTTAATTGTAGTTTTAAACAAAGCAGACCTTGTTCCTAAAGAGTTTTTAGAAAAAGCAAAATCTATCATAGAAAATGAGTTTCCAGCAGTTATCTTTTCTGCCCATAAAAAGATAGGTGTAAAGGAACTTTTTCAGAAGATAAAAGATTTAGCAAAAGATAAAGGTATAGTAAAAGTAGGTGTTTTAGGTTATCCTAATGTTGGAAAGTCATCTATCATAAATACATTAAAAGGTAAAAAAGTTGCAACAACCTCTCCAAAACCAGGTATGACAACAGGAGAAAAACTTGTAAAACTTGATGAAAATATATTTCTCATAGACACACCTGGAATAATTACTTTGGAATATCAAGAAGATTTAGCTTTGAAATGTTCGTGGATTCCAGATAAACTTCAACTTCCAGTAGAAGTTGCCCTAAAACTTTTGGAAAAGATTCTCAAAGAAAGACCAGAAGCTATTAAAGAAACTTATAAAATAGAACCAAATATAGAAGACCCATTAAAAACACTGGAAGATATAGGAAAGAGATTAAATTATAAATCTTCTGGGGGAGAGATAGATTTAGAGAGAACAGCAAAAAAAGTTTTATGGGACTGGATTAAAGGTTTTATAAAAGCCTACTGGATTTAAAGTCAATAAGGTATAATTTTAATTTATATACTTAAATAGAGGTAAACATTTGCCATACGAAGCATTTTCAAGAAAATACAGACCAAAAAGCTTTTCAGAAGTCATAGGACAGGACCATGTTGTGAAAACTCTTAAGAATGCCATTAAATTAAATAGAATCAGCCATGCTTATATATTTTCCGGCTCAAGAGGTGTAGGTAAAACAACAATAGCAAGGATACTTACAAAAGCTTTAAACTGTAAAAATCCAGTAGATTTTGAACCCTGTAATCAGTGTGAAAACTGTATTGAGATAGAGAAAGGTGCTTTTCCAGATATGTATGAGATAGACGCAGCATCAAATAGAGGTATAGACGATATCAGATTAATACGGGACAATGTTGGTTATGCTCCTATAAAGGGAAACTACAAGGTTTACATAATAGATGAAGTCCATATGCTTACAAAAGAAGCTTTTAATGCTTTACTTAAAACATTAGAAGAACCACCGCCCAAAAATATATTTATCTTAGCAACAACAGAACTTTACAAAATCCCAGATACAATAAAATCAAGATGTCAGATATTCTTATTTAAACAACCTACAAAAAGCCAGATTAAACAGTATTTAAAAAGCATATTAGAGAGAGAGAACTTACCCTATGAAGAAGAAGCTATAGAGCTATTAGTTGAAGAGTCTGAGGGAGGGATGAGAGATTTTGCCAGTTTGTTAGACCAAGCAGTAACATTTTCAGATGGTAAATTAACTTTAAATACAGTAGAAGAGCTTTTAGGTATAATCCCAAAAAGTTATATAAAACAGACTCTGCACTACATTAAAAATCAAGATTTAAAGGAAGCAGTAAAAATTATAGATATACTTGAAACTCAAGGATACGACCTGAATATATTCTGGAAGCAACTTGTAGATAGTCTAAATCAAGAGCTTTTAAGTATAACATTAAATCAAAAAGGTGATATATTCTCTCAAGGTGACGAAAAGAAAATTATCTATATAATATCCCTTTTTAACAAAGCATTCACAGAAAGCAGAAATTTACAAAATCCAAAATCTGTTTATCAGCTATACATACTGAAACTTAAATTTTTAGAGTACATTAAACCAATTGAAAAATTAATCAAGGAAGGTATAAATTTACCTCAGATATCTAAGCAGACAGAAACTAAAATTACTGAAACACCGGAAAAGATAGAAAATAGAGAGCCAGATACAAAGGAAAAGCTTATAAAATTAATAAAACCAGAGCCTATGTTAAGTGCTTATTTAAACCAGATAAATATAGAAGAAACAGAAGATAAAGTTATTCTAAAAACAGACATTCCACCTGTAGCTGCCTTACTTGAGAAAAAAATTGATGATATAAAAAAAGTTACAGATAAAAAAGTTATAATAATTGCCCCAAAAAGTGAAGAAAAAGCTACTAAAAAAAGCAAAAAGAGAGATGATTCTGTAGATAAAATACTTGAACTTTTTCCAGGGTCAAAAATTTTGAAATACGAAGGTAAGGAGGAGTAGTATGTTTTCAAACCTTGCAGAGATGATAAAACAGTTTCAAACAATGAAAGAGAATATGGAAAAAGCAAAGGAAGAACTAAAAAAAGAAAAGATAGTTGTTGAAGTAGGAGGTGGAATGGTAAAAATAACAACAAACGGTGTAGGTGAAATTATAGACATCGATATAGATAAATCAATACTTAACGATTATGAACTTCTCAGAGAATTACTTATATCTGGAATAAATGAAGCTATAGAAAGATCGAGAGATACTATGACTCAAAAAATGACAGAAGCAGCAGGAATACCTTTAAGTATGCTTAAAATGGGTGGTCTATTTTGAAAACAGTAATCCCTGAAAGTATAACAAAAGTTATACAGCATCTTATGTCTTTCCCTGGATATGGGGAAAAAGCTTCTAAAAGATTTACTTTAAACCTTCTTAAAATGCCAAAAGGAGAGGCACTGGATTTTATAAAAGAATTAGCACAGATGATAGAAAAGGTGACTCCCTGTAGAGAGTGTGGCTTATTCACAGAAGATGAGATATGTTCTATATGCAAAGATGAGGAGAGAAATAGAAAGACAATCTGTGTCGTGGAAGAATCTTTCGATGGATTTATAATAGAGCAAACAGGTAAATTTAACGGACTTTACCATGTTCTTGGAGGTAGGTTATCTCCTTTAGAAGGAATAACACCAGAAAACCTAAATATAGATAAACTTCTAAAGAGGATTGAATCGTTAGAAATAGAAGAAGTTTTAATAGCAACAAATCCTACAGTTGAAGGAGAAGCAACAGCAAACTACATTCATAATCTACTAAAAAATAAAAATATATCAATAACAAGGTTAGCTTATGGACTTCCTTTCGGTGCTGTTTTAGAAAATGCAGACGAGTTTACCTTGTCAAAAGCTATAGAGTTTAAAATTAAGATATAACATTAAATTATTTAACCTTTGATATAATAATTTTCAAAAATTTAAGATAAGGAAGGTAATAAATTTGGAGAAAGAGAAACTTCCTTTAGAAAAGGATGTAGATGTAGAACTGGAGTATAAACTTTACTCTTTTTATGATCTTATAAAGAAAAGATGGAAATTATTTACCAGTTTGTTAATTGTTATTCTGATAGGAGTTTTTGGCTATTACTTTAAAAAAAGTTTAGATGAGAAAAAAAGAGAGGAAGCTTCAGTTTTACTATCAAAGATAACCAGCCAGCTATCGGAAAACAAAATAGAAGAAGCAAAAAAACTTATATCAGATTTTGAGAAAAATTATAGCTCAACAGATTTATACAAAGTAGTTCTTGCTTATAAAATCTTAATTGATAAAGAAAATAATAAAGAAGACAAAAAATCAGCAAGAGAACTCTCCGAACTTCTCAAAACAGACCTAAAAAGTGGAGTGAAGGAGTATATAGCTTATATTGATTATAAAGAGAATAAACTAAAAGAGGCAAAATCAATACTTGAAAGTATTGACCAGAAAAACTATAACTTCTACTCTTCAAGAGTTTTACTCGGTTTTATATACAAAAAAGAGGGGGACATTCAGAAGGCTCAGGAGATGTTTAAACTTTTATCAAACTGTAATTATAGATACTTCTCTCTAATAGGTAAAGAGAATCTATAGGAGGATTTATGGAAAAGCTTTATGAAGGAAAAGCCAAGATAGTTTACAAAACAGATGAACCGGATAAAGTGATAATATACTTTAAAGATGAAGCAACAGCTTTTAACGCTCAAAAAAGAGATGTAATAGAAGGTAAAGGTGTTTTAAACAACAAGATATCATCTCTATTCTTTAAGCTTTTAAATGAGAGAGGTATTCCAACCCATTTTATACAGCAGCTTTCAGATAGAGAGATGCTTACCTATAAAACAACAATTATACCTGTTGAAGTAGTAGTTAGAAATATAGCAACTGGAAGTATAGTAAAGAGACTTGGTATAGAGGAAAAAACTGTTTTTAACCCTCCACTTATAGAGTTCTATCTAAAAAATGATGCCTTAGGAGACCCTATAATCTGTTATGAACATATAAGAGCTTTAAATTTAGCTTCTGATGAAGATATAAATACAATAAAAAATCTTGCATTGAAAATTAATGGTATCTTAAGAGATTTTATGAAGTCAAAGGGAATTATTTTAGTAGATTTTAAACTTGAGTTTGGTAAAAAATCTGATGGAACTATAGTCGTTGCCGATGAGATATCTCCTGATACATGTAGATTCTGGGATGAAAAAACCGGAGAAAAAATGGATAAAGATAGATTTAGATTAAATTTAGGAGAATTAATAAAGTATTACGAAGAGGTTTTAAGGAGGATAGAGAAATGGAAAAAGTAAAAAAAGCTGTTATTCCAGTTGCAGGGTTTGGAACAAGATTTTTACCTGCTACAAAATCAACACCAAAAGAGATGTTTCCAATAATAAATAAACCGATAATACACTATATTGTAGAAGAGGCAGTAAAGTCCGGTATAGAAACTATAATATTTGTAACTGGGAGACATAAGAGGGCTATAGAGGACTATTTTGATTACTATCCTGAACTTGAAAATGTACTTTTAAAAAATGAAAAAAAAGAGCTTGTAGAAAAGATTAGAAATATATCAAATATGGCAGAATTTATCTATGTAAGACAGAAAGAACAACTTGGACTTGGGCATGCTGTATTGACTGCCAAAAATATAGTAGGACATGAACCTTTTGCAGTATTACTTGGAGACGAAGTAATTATAAATGATAAACAACCTGCTATAGGACAGATTATCTCAGCCTATCACAAATTTGGTAAATCGGTAATAGGAACTATGGAAGTCCCTCCGGAAGATGTTAGCAAATACGGTATAGTTGCAGGTAAAAATATAACTGAAGATATTAAACTTGTTGATTATATGGTTGAGAAACCAAAGCCGGAAGAAGCACCTTCAACATCTGCAATAATAGGAAGATATGTCCTTACACCGACTATATTTGAAGAGTTAGAAAAGACACCTTTTGGAAAAGGAGGAGAACTTCAGCTTACAGATGCAATGGTTAATCTCTTAAAAAGAGAGGCTATATACTCAAAAGATATACAAGGTATAAGACACGACACCGGAAATAAATTAGGATACATAAAAGCCATTATAGATTTTGCTCTTATGTCAGATGATATAAAGGAGGATATAAAGAAACTTCTGATAGAGAAGTGTAAAGAGATTAATGGATAAAAATTTTAAAACGAAAAAGCAGTTTGGACAACATCTTCTTATATCAAAAGATGTTATAACTAAGATAGTTGATACACTGGAAATAGAAGAATGTGATATATTGATAGAAATAGGTGTTGGAACAGGTTATTTAACACAGGAGATTTTATCAAATAATCTGTCTATGGTTTATGGTATAGAGATAGACCAAACAGCTTATCCTATAATTGAAGAAAAATTTAAAGATTACAGAAACTTTGAGCTTATAAAAGCAGATTTTTTTGATGTAGATTTACAATCTTTAATTGATGATAGGAAAGTTAAATTTACCGGAAATCTTCCTTATAATGTAGCTTCCAACATAATAATTAGGACAGTTTACTTTTTAAGAAATATCAAATTATCTGTCTTTATGGTTCAAAAAGAGGTAGCAGAGAAAATAATAGCAAAACCACGGACTAAGGATTATACATTTTTTTCCGTTTTTATACAAACTTTTTATAAACCTGAGTATATAATGAGTGTTCCAGCAAGGTTTTTCCATCCACCTCCGAAAGTAACCTCTGGAGTTATAAAACTCATACCAAAAGAGAACATACAGATAACAGATATAGATGATTATAAAGAGTTTTTATCAAAACTTTTCCAAAATAGAAGGAAGATGCTTAGAACTAAAATAAATCCAGAGCTTTTAAAACAAGTAGATATAAATCCTGAAAGTAGAATAGAAGAGATAGATTTACAACAGATATTAAAACTGTATGAGGTTGTAAAAAGTGGTAATAGGTAGCCTTATTCTTGAAATATACTTGCCACAGGCTCATTCACTTAAGGAAAAGAGGATGATAATTAAATCTTTAAAAGAAAAATTAAGGAATAAGTTTAACGTTTCTGTCTCTGAAGTAAATAATCAAGATAGTTGGCAATCTGCGGTAGTTGCCGTTGTAACCGTAGCTTCTGATAAAAAACATCTTGATAGAACATTACAATCTGTTATAAATTTTCTTGATGAAAATTTTCCACACCTACATATAAATATATCCCAAGAAATTCTATAAAGGTGGTAAGTTATGGAGAAAAAGTCAAACAGAATGGAAAAAATAAACTCACTTATAAGAAGAGAGTTAAGTGAAATTTTAAAAGAGGAGTATGAGTTTGGACTTGATAACTTTGTATCAGTAAATATTGTAGATACAAAAGCTGATTTAAGTGTTGCATATATCTATATATCATCTTTAAAAGATGAAGAAGCTATAGTTGAGAATCTAAACAAGGAAAGTAAACATATAAGGTATGTTTTAAGTAAGAAGATAGATATAAAAAAGACACCACAGTTAAGATTTAAGGTAGATAAGTCTAAAGTTTCTCTTTGATATCCATTATAATTTTGTAAACTTTATTTTTAGGTAGATTATACTTTGCTGTTAAAAGTTTTGTTATATCTTTTGCAGATTTTCCGGATAATAAAAGCTGTTTTACCTCTTCTTCTATATCTATCTCTTCTTCTTTTTCAGAAGGATAAACAACGATAACAAACTCTCCCTTTAAATTCTCCTTACTCTGTTTGATAGAGTTTATCACCTCTTCAACAGTCCCATAGAAAAATTTTTCATGTATCTTTGTAAGTTCCTTTCCAATAAATATCTTGGCATCTCTGTCTATATTATTTATAATCTCCAAACTGTTTAAAATTCTTGCAGGGCTTTCATAAAATATGAATGTATATCCTAAACCTATATACCCTTTAAGTTGTTTAGTTTTTTGACTTTCCTTTTGGTGTAAAAATCCTACAAAGAAAAATTTATCTGTCGGAAGTCCACTTACAGAAATAGCTGTTGTCAAAGCAGAAACTCCAGGTATAGGAATAACATCAATGCTGTTTTCTCTACATAGTTTCACTATGTTGTATCCAGGGTCCGATATACATGGAGTTCCGGCATCAGAAACAAGAGCTACATCTTCATTTTGTAGTATATTCAAAATCTTTGGTGCTACTTTTTCTTCGTTGTAATCATGATAAGAGATAAGTTTTTTATTAGTTATACCGTAATAGTTTAAAAGTTTCCTTGTATGTCTTGTATCTTCACATGCAATATAATTAACAATTTTAAGCGTTTCTAAAGCCCTTAAAGTTATATCTTTAAGATTACCTATAGGTGTTGCTACTACATAAAGCTTACCTTTCAAGGTAGATTCACTGTATTGTTTATCACTTTGAAACTTCCTAAAAAGATACTATCTCTGTAAATGTTTATATTGATGTTGTTTAGGTTAAATCTTTCAGGTATTCTGATAGTTTTTCTAGATAGAATACCTTCTATCTCTCTGTATTTAACAACTTTGGATGTATAAGGTTCTATAAAAGTTCTATTGAATATTTTTATAATCCTATCCCTATCCTTTACATAAAGTTCAATATCTTTTAAATTTAGAGAAGTTTCATTTTTAATTGTATAAAACTCCTGTATCAAAACTTTATCTTTAATTATATTTCCCACATAACTTACCTGCCAGCTAAACCCTTCTAATGGATAAGAGATTTTTACAGTAGCGTTTTGAGGTTTCAATGACTTTAACCTAATTGTTATTTTAGGAGACATAAGGTCTTGCCAGTTAAGTGAAGATGATAATCTATTTGGGAATGTTGGTAAAGTTGTTATAACCAGACCTCTTTTAGTATCTATTGTTATATATCCATCTTTAACTGATATAACCGTTCCAGATATAACTCTCCCTTCACCTTCAAGAGATATAGTTTTCCCAACTATATTCTCAATCCAATTACTCCTTGAAGGCTCAAACACATAACCAACAACAGAGACAGTGGAATCCATAGGTGTTATTACTAAACTATCTACCTTTGCCAAAGGAAGAAGTTTTATAGGTCCTACAACACCCTCACCTTCTGGAAGAACAAACTCATTAATCTGAGTGTAGGTAGAAAATCCAGATTTATTAACAGTTAAACTGTCAGCAAAAGATATTGAAAATAAAGCTAAAATTCCGGCAATAAATCTCCTCACATTACTCTCCTTCAAAAATTAGTTAAAACTATTATACAACCAATTTATATCCTATAAAATCAGGAAGTTCATCAAGATTTGATTTAAACCAGTTTTTTTATATGTACATTAAAAAAAAATTCTTATTATGGTATTATAAAAAATATTGACAAGATTACACTAAAGTATTATTATATATACTGTAAAATATTCAGACTTAAGGAGGTTTTCAACTATGGGAAAAGTTATAGGAATTGACCTTGGAACTACAAACTCTGTTGTTTCAGTAGTTATAGGTGGTGAGCCGGTAGTTATAGCAAACCAAGAAGGATTTAGAACTACTCCATCTATTGTTTCTTGGACAAAGGAAGGAGAGATTTTAGTAGGGGAGCCTGCAAAGAGAAGAGCAGTTTTAGACCCTCTAAACACAATATATGAATCTAAAAGATTTATAGGAAGAAAGTTTGAAGAAGTTACTCAAGAGATAAAACATGTTCCTTACAAAGTAGTTGCAGATGATAAAGGGGACGCTGCCTTTGATGTTCCTAACGCAGGTAGAGTTATAAGACCTGAAGAGGTTGGAGCCCACATACTTAAAAAACTAAAAGAAGCAGCAGAAGCCTACCTTGGAGAAAAGGTAACAGAAGCTGTTATAACAGTTCCTGCATACTTCAACGAAAGACAGAGACAAGCTACCAAAGATGCAGGTAAGATAGCCGGATTAGAGGTCAAAAGGATTATAAACGAGCCTACAGCAGCTGCACTTGCATACGGACTTGATAAAAAATCCGATGTAAAAATTCTTGTTTATGACTTTGGTGGTGGAACGTTTGACGTATCAATACTTGAAGGTGGAGATGGAGTTATAGAGGTAAAAGCTTCTGACGGAGATACACATCTTGGTGGATCAGATATCGATGCAAGAATTGTAAATTGGCTTGTTGATGAATTCCAAAAAGAATATGGTATAGATTTAAGAAAAGATAAAACAGCTTTCCAAAGATTAAAAGAAGCAGCAGAACAAGCTAAAAAAGAGCTATCATTCAAAATAGAAACAGAGATAAATCTTCCATTTATAACAATAGATACAAACACAAATCAACCATTACATTTACAGAAAAAACTTACAAGAGCAAGACTTGAAGAGATGATAAAGGATCTCATAGATAGAACTATGGAGATTGTCAAGAGAGCTTTAGAGGCTGCTAAGTTAAAACCTTCTGATATAGATGAAGTTGTATTGGTTGGTGGTTCTACAAGGATACCTTTAGTTCAACAGAAGATAAGAGACTTCTTTGGAAAAGAACCTAACAAATCTGTCAATCCAGACGAAGTTGTTGCAGTAGGTGCTGCTATACAAGGTGGAGTTTTAAAAGGTGAAGTAAAAGACGTTTTGCTCATAGATGTAACACCTCTATCCTTAGGTATAGAGACTCTCGGTGGAGTTATGACCGTTCTCATTCCGAGAAACACTCCTATACCTACTAAAAAGTGTGAGATGTTTACAACTGCTGTTGATAACCAAACTATGGTTGAGATTGCTGTTTATCAAGGTGAAAGAAGTATTGCAAAAGAGAATAAATTACTTGGTAGTTTCAAATTAACAGATATACCTCCAGCTCCAAGAGGAGTTCCTCAGATAGAGGTATGTTTTGATATAGATGCAGATGGTATATTACACGTAACTGCAACAGATAAAGCAACAGGAAAAGCTCAATCTATAACTGTAACACCTTCAAGTGGTTTAACAAAAGAGGATATTGAAAGGATAATTGAAGAAGCTAAAAAACATGAAGAGGAAGATAAGAAGTTTAAAGAAACAATAGAGCTCAGAAACCAACTTGATGCATTAACTTACTCATTTGAAAAATCTTTCAATGAGAATAAAGCTAAATTCAGCTCTGAAGAGATAACAGAAGCTGAGAATGCCATAGCAGAAGCTAAAAAAGCAATAGATTCAAATGATAGAAATCAGATACAGTCTGCTATGGATAAATTACAGAATGTAGCTAACAAATTTGCATCAAAGCTATACGGGCAAGGTGGTGGATCTGGTTCAGATGATGTTATAAATCCGGAAGTCCATTAACAAAGTATTTACAAACTGTTTACATAGGGAGCTTGAAAAAAGCTCCCTTTTTCATTATATTTATTCCAAAATTTTTACCGGAGGTCATACATAGTATGGCAAATCAGTTAAAAACTGTATTACTACTTGGTATACTTACAGGTATGTTTCTTGCTATAGGACATTTAGTTGCTGGAAAACAAGGTATGATTATAGCATTTTTTGTCGCCTTAGCAATGAACTTCTTCTCTTACTTTTTCTCTGATAAAGTAGCTCTTGCAATGTATGGAGCTAGGGAGATTCCTTATGAGGAAGCTCCATGGCTTCACCAGATGGTTGAAGATTTAGCAGAAAGAGCAGGAATACCTAAGCCAAAGATATACCTTGCACCTATCTATGTGCCAAATGCTTTTGCTACAGGAAGAGATCCTAACCATGCAGCTGTAGCTGTAACATCCGGAATACTGCAGATTTTAAACAGAGACGAGTTAAGAGGTGTTTTAGCCCATGAATTAGGACATATCAAGAATAGAGATATACTCATCTCATCTATAGCTGCAACTATAGGTGGTGCCATCTCAATGCTTGCTAATATGGCTTATTTCTCTTCCATATTTGGAGGAAGTAAAGAGGAAAATAACAATCCTATAGTCCATATAATAGGTGCATTAATACTGTTTATAGTAGCTCCTTTAGCAGCAACCCTAATACAAATGGCTATATCCAGATCAAGAGAATTTATTGCTGATGAAACCGGAGCTAAAATATCAGGTTGTCCATTATGTTTGGCAAATGCTTTAAGGAAACTTGAAGAAATAGCTCATAACCCTAATTTACAAGAGATAGCTTCTCAGGAAATAAATCCAGGAACAGCTCATATGATGATAGTTAACCCTTTGAAAGCTGATACAATAATGAAACTTTTCTCAACTCACCCTCCTACAGAGGAAAGAATAAGAAGATTAGAAGAAATGGCAAGAAATATGAGATATTAAAAATTAGAGAGAGTCTTCTAAAGGCTCTCTTTCTTTATATTAACTTTAAAAACTCCTCAACTTCCATAGGTTTATAGAAGTAATATCCCTGACAGTAGTTAATTCCTAAATTAACACATCTTCTATAATCTTCCTCGGTCTCTATATACTCTGCAATGTTTTTTATACCCAGCAACTTAGATATCTTAACTATACCTTTCACTATTGCTTCCATTTTAGGATTACTGCTCATCTGTTTTATAAGATTTCCATCTATCTTTAGAAAATCAAAATCAAGCTCATGTAGATATCTCAAAGATGTGTATCCAGATCCAAAATCATCTATAGCAAACCCTATGTTTAAATTTCTTCCAATAATCATCATCTCAATAATCTTGTTAGCATTATCAAGTAGAGAGTTTTCTGTAATCTCTATCACAAAATTCATAGATTTATCTTTAGCAATTTTACTTATAATATCCATATCCGGTTTCAGCATATCAACTTCTTCATCTTTAACTATACTCTTATTGAGGAAGAAGAGTAAATTACCATTACTAAAATTTATATTTATATTTTCTATATAAGATAACATCTTAGTCTCAAGTTTATTTATTAATCTAAAGTATATTGCAGATTCTAAAAAGGAATTGGGAGAGTATACAGTTCCATCTATCTTTAATCTCATTAATAGCTCACCACCTATAATCCTTTTTGAATTTGCCTCAACTATAGGTTGAATAAAAGGAATAACACTATTTTCTTCCGATAGAGCTTTCGATATTAGGTTTTTGCCATTTATGAGATTCCTAAATTTAATTTGTAAGGAGAGATTATAAAATGTCACAGTATTTTTACCTTTTTGCTTAGATTCTGCAAGTGCACTTAAAGCTTCCTCAAAAACCTGATTGAAATTTTTACACTCTTTATTATAAGATACACCTATAGAAGCAGTGGAATTTATAAAATTATCTCCAACAATAAATCTAAAACCCTCTATTGCTCTCCTTATATCATTAGATATCTTTATAATTTCTTCTTCTTTTATTCCATAAACTGCAACAGCAAATCTATCTCCTTCTATTCTACTATGGATAGATGTATCTGGTGTTGATTTTACTATGATATTAGCTATCTCCTTAAGGAATATATCTCCTATATCCTGTCCATAAAAATTGTTTATATATTTAAAGTCATCTAAGTCTAAAACCAAAACACCATAACCTGCTTCTTCTTGTTCACATCTTCTATGAATATTTTCAAGCTGAATCATAAACTCGTTTTTACTAAGCAATCCAGTTAGGTAATCTTTCAGAAAACCCTCTTTATATTCAGATTCACAAGCCTTATAATCTCTGATGATATAATCATATTTTTTTGTTATATCTATAAGGATATTCTTAAGTATTCTTTCCTTTAACCTGTAATCCATCCAACTCCTCTAGCCCAACTAATATTGAAGTTTCGTTGAAAAACTCACCAGGTTTACCAAATCTATCATGACCTATTTCTCCAAAAGTTAAAAAACCTACAATATTAAAATCTTTTAAAGTATCACTGTATATTTCCTGTTCTATAGATTCTTTTTTATCCATTAAAAGAACATAATTTCTGGCAGCACAACTTATATTCATAATAAGTTCAGGTTTCCTATCAAAATAAGTAAGCATATTGTAAAACTCTTTAGCTCTTACTTCAACATCTTTAAGTATGTCCTCACTATCTCCAGTTGATAACTTTACCAATGAACCTTCTCTCAAAAGACCAGCTAATTTTAAACATCTTTCGTTAATATCAAAATCAATAATAACTCTAATAGAATTAACATACTTTCTATCTTCATCTATCAAAAGTAATGGAAACTGATAAAAAACTTCTGAAATAACTTCTGGAGTAAGGTCTTTCAGTTTTAGCTCTGTATCTGAAAGTAAGTTAAGTAGAAAGTATTCAACATTTATTCCATCTATCTCATAGAGTTTATTGTCCTCAGCTTTTGTTATCCTGTAAGTGGTCCCAACAGGTATAAATCCAAACGACAAAGTGTTGTAAGAAATTATATTATTCAGCTTTACCAATATGATTCCATCTTCAAACACTTTATCATTTTCTGAGATGTAAGTAGTAAAATCTCTTAGATTAGAGGATGCAATACCACCATAGATTCTAACCTTAGGGTAGTTATCAGATTTAAATATACTGTTTAGAAGTTTATTAATCTGATTATGCTGGGCTGTAGAAAACAAAAGGTATGTGTAAGGACCCTCTTTCAAAAATTTCAGGATATCTTCTTTGAGATAATTTATATCTAAAGCTGAAAAATCTTTTACTGTGTAAATTTCAAAACTACCACTCTTCTCAAATTTGATAGCAAAACCGCCAAAATAATCATAACCTATCTTCTTACCTTCCATTACACCGATAGAGGAAAGAGAAATATAGAATGTATTTTTCAAAGTGTCTTTTAAAAGTTGGAAGAATACTCTATGGGAATAAATATAAGATGGTAAGAACAAAACAAATAAATCTGGAGATATATCATTTAAGATATCTTTTAACTTCTCTATATATGAAATAGGGTCTTTCTCAAAGAAGGTAAAGGTTTTCACTCTCCACCTCTTAAAGTTCTAAAATAACATTTTAACATACTTTATTTCATCAAATTTTTTAGCTCCGCTATAGTTTGGTGAGTATTATGACATTTAGAACAGTTATTAGCTGATATGTAGCTTAGATTTTTATATACCTCTTCCCTATTTTTTAGCTGTAATGCTTTTGATAAAGCCTGTATTTTTTCCTCTATATCTTTTCCATAGTAGATTTCTTCGGAAAGTTTATTATTATGACATTCTGAACAACTCTCTGCTACGGCTTTGAATCTCTTTATAAAGTTATTTCCTTCTATCTGAGCTTTATCAGGTTTACCATCTTCAAGGTATATTCTTATCTTTTTCATTGAGTCTGTCATTTTTTTCATATAATCTTCAAATTCCATAGATGTTTTAGTTACAGGGTCCTCTATGTTTATCACACTGAAAGAAGGATAGTGATACATAATTTTTGTTGTAATTTTATATTTTTGATGACACTGGGCACAAGATTTTCCAACTATATCTGCATATGTTTTTATCTTATTAGTATCTCTATTTTCAACAGCTTTTACAAGAGCTTCTATTTCATCTTTCTTTAATCCTTTATCAAATTCCGGAACCATCTTTCCTATATTCAGATAGTTATCTCTTAAAATCTTTGCCCATTTTTCCGCATTTTTCCAATCATTTTCCTGAATATCTGTAAACATTCCAGTAAAAGCAGTTGACATAGTATACATAGAGTTTAAAAACTCAAATTTTTTCGAGTTTGGAGGATAGTATTTACCTACATCTTTAGGTGGTGTTTCAAGTTTTATCGTCTCTCCTTTAGAAGATATAGAAAAAACTGCTAAAACAGTTACCAAAATCTTTAACCTTCTCATTACACTTACCTCCACAATAAAGAATTTTGGATAATTTTAGTGTCTTTCTTCAAGTTATGCAATGTTTTATATTATAGGTTTATACTGTGCACCATCTGTTTTTAAAACACTCTCAATTATGTTAATCTGTATTTTTCTCTGACTACCAAAACTTTTGTTTTCATATTTTTGAAGTTTCTCTGTAAGCTGTGAAATTTTTGCATCTTTTATTCTGTTTATAGTTATATGAGGTGTAAATGTTTTCATATCCTTTTTGAATCCTAATCTATAAAGTCTATTCTCAATCTCTTTTTTTATATCTAAAAGTCCTTCTGTTGGCTTAACTGTCAAATAAAGGATTTTAGGTTGATTAATATTCGGAAAAATTCCCAAGCCATTTAAATATATCTCTGTATCTATATCTACATTTATTATGTCAGACAAGATTTCTTTTATATCATTTATCCTTTCTACCGGAATATCTCCTATAAATTTAAATGTTAGGTGGAGATTTTCTTTTTTAACCCATCTTCCGGATATAACTCCACCAAAATCTTTCTTTATCTGAGTAAGATGTTTCTCTATATCCACAGTTAGGAATGTTCCTATAAATATCCTCTTATTTAAACTCATCACTTAAGACACCTTTACATATCTCTTGAACTTCTCCGGTCATTTTTATGTTGAAATCTTCATCCAGTTCTATAAGAAGTTCTCCTCCTGGCATTTTTACTTTGACTTTTCTATCTGTAAATCCCTTTTTCACCATAACAGAAGCAACTGCACAGGAAGAGCTTCCAGAAGCCAATGTATAACCTGCCCCCCTTTCCCAAATAAGTATCTGGACCTCATCTCTTGATATAGGTTTTGCAAATTGAACATTTGTCCTGTTTGGAAAGATAGGATGATTTTCTATCATCTTCCCATACTTTTTAATATCTTCTTCCTTTAACTCATCAACGATCACAACACAGTGAGGATTACCAACAGAAACACAGTTAACTTTAAAAGTTTTGTCTTCTACCTTTAAATCTATATCTAAACATTCTTCCACTTCTATATTTACCGGAATTTCTGAAGATTTAAATGTTGCCTTTCCCATATCAACAGTTATCACTTTTGCTTTTGAGTTTTCCTCTTTTTCTATCTTTGCCTTTACTATACCACCTTTTGTCTCAACGGTAAATTCCTTGTTTTTTGTATAACCATAGTCGTAAAGGAATTTGCAAAATATCCTCAATCCATTTCCACTTTTTTCTGCTTCTGAACCATCAGGATTAAATATCCTCAATTTAAAATCTGCTTTCTCTGAAGGATATTTAACCAAAAGTCCATCACTACCTATTCCATAATGGACATCACATATCTTTTTAACAAACTCTGGTGTTATATCAAATGTTATACTCTCGGAATCTACTACTATGTAATCATTTCCAAGTCCATGGGATTTTACAAAAAAGTTTTTTTCCATTATAAGTTTTTCCTCATAACAAAATTTGTACTTTGGTGTATTATTATATTACAATCTAATTTGGGAGGTTTTACTATGAGAAAGCTCTTCAGTTTTATATTTATCTTACTTATTGCTATCAAAAGTTATGGAGAGATTAAGGCTCCAGATTTTAGTCTCAAAGATGAGACAGGAAAGGTAGTAAAACTCTCAGATTTGAAAAACGATGTTGTTTTTATAACATTCTGGGCTACTACTTGTCATTCATGTAAGAGAGAGCTTCCTGAGATAAGTAAAACAATTTATCCAAAGTATAAAGATAAGATTAAGTTTTATGCTATTGTGATAGATTCAGACAATCCAAAACAGATAGCATCTATAAAAAATGATTGGAAATTTGATATGCCAGTTTTATTTGGAAATAGCGAAGTTATGGAAAAATATAGAATAATAGGAACACCTATAACTTATGTGATAGGTAAAAATAATAGTTTGGTAAAGATATTTATAGGACCTCAACCAGTTGAAAGATTTGAACAAGCTATAAAAAAAGCATTGGGAGAAATATAATGGAAAATGTAAGTTTGTTAGCGGCATTTTTTGCAGGAGTATTAGGATTCTTATCTCCATGTGTCCTTCCTATAATTCCGGGATATATAGCTTACATATCAGGTATATCTTTAGGTTCCACACAGGAATCTAAGGGTATAGATTGGAAGGTTGTTGCTTCTGCAGTTTCTTTTGTTATAGGTTTTTCTATAGTTTTTACTCTCATGGGTGCTGCATCTACAGCAGTTGGGTCATTTTTACAGGAATACAAATGGATAATATCAAAGATTGCAGCTATAGTAGTTATAATCTTAGGTATTCACTTTACAGGGATACTTCAATCTAACTATGCAAAGAAAGTTTTATTAGGATTTACAGGTTTAACAGTTATACTTTATGGATATGAGATTTTAAGCAGTAAAGAATTTTTTGGAAATATGTTTTTCTTATTCATTTTGGCGGTAGCAGTGGATATATTCTACTTTTCTGGGTTTTATAAACTGTTATATATACAGAAAACTACGGAACTCCAAAAGAAACCACCGGGTATAGTTGGTGCGTTTTTGGTAGGTATAGCCTTTGCTTTTGGATGGACTCCATGTATAGGTCCTATTTTAGGTGCCATTCTTCTGATGGCTTCACAACAGGAAACTGTAATGCAGGGAACAATGCTATTATTTGCTTTTTCACTTGGTCTTGGAATACCGTTTATAATAACAGCAGCAGCTATAAATATGTTTTTTAAATTTTTCAATTTTATAAGAAAATACTTTGTTGTTATTGAAATTGTAGGTGGAATATTACTGATTTTAATAGGAATACTTATAATGACCGGAGAACTCGAAAAAATATCCTCTCTCTTAACATTCTAATGCTATAATGATTTTATTATTTAAAAACTTTGGAGGTGTTTTTGCAGAGAGATCCTTACTTCAAGATAGCTTTTTCTGGAATGGTTGGAAACATTCTGGAATGGTATGATTTTACACTTTACGGATATTTAGCAGCTATACTTGCACAGGTTTTCTTTCCTTCAGAAGACCCAATTGCTTCACTTTTGGCATCTTCCGGAGCTTTTGCAGTAGGATTTATATTTAGGCCCTTAGGGTCTATTATGTTTGGTTATATAGGTGATAAATATGGCAGAAAAAAAGCTCTAATTATTTCTATAATGCTTATGGCTTTTCCTACATTTTTAATAGGATTACTTCCTACATATCAGCAGATAGGTATTCTTGCTCCTGTATTACTCATTATTCTAAGGATTCTCCAAGGGCTTTCCACTGGAGGTGAATATACAACATCAGTATCTTTCGTTGTAGAGCATGCTCCACAAGATAAAAGAGGCTTCTTCGGAAGTATCAACCTCCTTGGTGCAGTTATAGGGATAATGTTTGGGTCTCTTATGGGGGCAGTTTTAACATTTACTATACCAAAGGAATCTCTTTTAGATTGGGGGTGGAGAATTGGTTTTCTTTTCGGTATAGTTCTTGCATTTGTGGGGCTGTATATCCGTAGAAAAACAGAAGAAACTCCAATATTCTTACAGATACAACAAAATGAACAAAACCATAATCCACTTTTTAAGACCGTTAAAGAACATTACAGAGAACTTTTGATAGCTGTTATATTCAGCTCACTTCAAGGTGTTGCTTTTTTCCTTCTGTTTGTATATATGCCAACCTTTTACTCAAAATTCATAAATATTCCTATGTCAACAGCTCTATTTATAAACACATTTGCCATGTTTGTTTTAGCAGTACTAATTCCCGTTATGGCTTCACTTTCAGATAAAGTAGGGAGAAAACCTTTACTTTACATCTCAACGTTTCTCTATACAGTTTTATCTCCGGTTTTATTTTACTTGATAAAGTCAGGTAACATAAATGTAATTATAATGTCTCACTTAGCTTTTGCATTTATATCATCTCTCTTTATGAGTATACTTCCGACAGTTTTAATAGAAAACTTTCCTTCTGATGTTAGAAATACTGCCTTTTCCGTAGGATATAACATCTCCCTTGGTATTTTCGGAGGTACTGTTCCGATTTTAGCAACTTATCTGCTAAAATCTACCGGAAATCTAATATCTCCTTCTGTATATCTGTCTATTGTTGCATTTATTGTTTTCATAACGACTTTCTTTGTAAAAGAAAGTTATAAAAACAGGTTGTAAAGTAGGAGGTAAAATGACAAAGATTATTAAGTTTAAACCGGAAGATAACTTTGAAGAAAATCCACAGGAAGAAATTAAAAAAATTGAGAATATATTTCAAGAACAACAGATGCAGATAAAAAAAGCAGTAGAGGAACACGTATTAGCTAACTTTGCAGTTAAAAATGTTTTAGGTATGGATATTATTTACAAGATAAACAAAAATGATATAGGAGTTTTAGGAGTTTTATCTTACGAACACAAGAGAAGAGAAGGAATGTCTATAGCAGAGTTTATAGCAAAAGGAGTAGTTATAAAAGATAAATACTCAATAGATACACTTGCTTTTAAAGCAGGGGAACCTCAACTTTACGACCAGATATTTAAAATGCTTAAAGCTAAAAAAGCTTTACCTGATATATCTTAAAACTCTCAAAAAATGATAAAATAGATATGATTAAAAACTTTTAAAGGAGCTTTTATGCTTGGCGACTTCTTATTAAAGTACTGGAAAATTATATTAGGTGTTGGTATTGTCTTTGCTGTTGGTGGTCTTTTTTTACAATCAACTTCAGCAGTATTAGGTAAATTTGTTGAATTTTTTGGATTTGCACTTGTTGCAATTGTAGCTTATGTCCTTGGTTATAAGAATGCCTCAGATGAGGCAGAAAAGCAGATAAAAGCAGAGATAGAGAAACTTGCAAAACAGGATATAAGATTTAAGTTTGCCGGAGATAGAGCTATAAAAAATCTGAAAGCTCCTTTAACAGGTAAAAAATAAAGAGAGGGAAAAATATGGAATCGGCAGTAAGTTTAGAGAAAGAGTTTGATGTTGTTATAGGCTTAGAAACCCATGTTCAGATGTCTACAAACACAAAGATGTTTTGTGGATGTAAAGTTGAATTTGCAGCACCTCCTAACACAAATGTATGTCCAGTATGTCTTGCACACCCTGGAACTCTTCCTGTTATAAACAGACAAGCTGTTGAGTATGCTGTAAAGGCAGCTATTGCTTTAAACTGTAAGATTCATAACCTTTCAATTATGGCAAGGAAAAATTACTTTTACCCTGACCTTCCCAAAGGTTATCAGATATCTCAGTATGATAAACCATTAGCAACAGATGGTTGGATACAGATAAAAACAGAGAATGGTTATAAGAAAATAAGGATACACAGACTTCATATAGAGGAAGATGCCGGAAAAACAATACACGAAGGAAGTTTTTCCTATATTGACCTAAACAGAGCTGGAACACCACTTATGGAGATAGTTACCGAACCAGATATATCTTCAGCTGAAGAAGCCCGCCAGTATCTTGAAAAACTCAGACTTATAATGAGATATATAGGTGTATCAGATGCAGATATGGAAAAAGGACAGTTAAGGTGTGATGTTAACATCTCCCTAAAACCTAAGGGCAGTGATAAACTTGGAACAAAGGTAGAGCTTAAAAATATAAACTCATTCAGATTTATAGTAAAAGCCATAGAGTATGAGATAGAGAGACAGTCAAAACTTCTGAAAAAAGGAGAAAAGATAGTTCAAGAGACAAGACTGTTTGACCCCAGCTCCGGAAAAACTTACACAATGAGGACAAAAGAAGAAGCCCACGATTACAGATACTTTCCAGACCCGGATTTACTACCGATAGTAGTAAAGGAAGAAAAGATAGAAGAGATAAAAATATCTCTTCCAGAGCTTCCGGATCAAAAAGTAGAGAGATACATAAGAGAGTTTGGACTTACCGAGTATGATGCAACAGTTCTTGCATCTGATAAAGATTTAGCAATATTCTTTGAAGAAAGTTTAAGAGATTACTCAGAAAATCCAAAACAGACAGCAAATTGGATTATAAATGAACTACTTGGAAAATTAAATGACAGAGGAATAGATATAAAAGAATCTCCTGTAAAACCTTCCCATATAGCACAGCTTGTTAAGCTTATAAAAGATGGTACAATTTCTGGAAAAATTGGAAAAGAGATATTTGATGAGGTATTTGAAAGTGGAAAAGACCCTGCTAAGATAGTTGAAGAGAAAGGATTAAAGCAGATTTCAGATGAAGGACAGATTAGACAGATAGTAAAATCTGTATTGGAAAAACATCCAAATGAAGTTCAGAAATACAAAGAAGGAAACACAAAATTACTCGGTTTCTTTGTAGGACAGATTATGAAAGAGACAAAAGGAAAAGCAAATCCTGCATTAGTAAATAAAATACTTCAAGAGGAGCTTGGATGATAAAGAGATATACACTTGAAAGAATGGGAAACATATGGAGTGAAAAAAATAAATTCCAAAAGTGGTTAGATGTTGAAATAGCGGTATGTAAAGCATGGAATAAATTAGGAAAAATCCCTGATGATGCACTTAGAGATATAATAGAAAAAACATATATAGATGATAAAACCATAGAGAGAATAAACGAACTTGACAGAATATACAACCACGATGTTTTAGCTTTTGTTACGGCGATTGCAGAACAGGTAGGTGAAAATGGAAGGTACATACACCTTGGATTAACTTCCTCCGATGTAATAGACACTGCCCTTGGACTTATTTTAAGAGAATCAGTTGAACTACTGGAGAAAGATGTTGATGAACTTTTAGAGATACTAAAAGAAAATGCTTTTAAATACAAAGACACAGTTATGATGGGAAGAACCCATGGTGTCCATGCAGAACCGATGGTTTTTGGTTTAAAGTTTGCCCTATGGTATGAAGAGTTTAAAAGACACAAAGAAAGATTAAAACATACAAAAGAGATTGTATCCGTAGGAGCGATATCTGGAGCAGTTGGCACATACTCTAACATACCACCACAGCTTGAAGAGTTAACACTATCCGAACTTGGACTAAAACCAGAGCCTGTATCAAATCAGGTTATACAGAGAGATAGACATGCCCATTATATGGTAACATTAGGATTAATAGCTTCCTCTCTGGAAAAGATAGCAGTTGAGATAAGACATCTACAGAGAACAGAAGTTTTAGAAGCTCAGGAACCATTTAAGAAAGGTCAAAGAGGTTCATCAGCAATGCCTCATAAGAAGAATCCTATAACCTGTGAAAGGATTACCGGGCTTGCAAGGCTTGTAAGGTCAAACGTGATTCCTGCAATGGAAAACATTGCCCTCTGGCATGAAAGAGATATATCACACTCTTCTGTAGAGAGAGTTATACTTCCAGATAGCTCAATAGCATTAGATTATATACTTGAACTTACAAAAAAAGTCCTAAAAGATTTAGTTGTCTATCCTGAGAATATGAAGAAAAATATGGATAAATCTAAAGGACTTTACTTCTCATCAAAAGTTTTAGTAGCTCTTGTAGAGAAAGGTCTATCAAGAGATGAAGCTTACGATATAGTCCAGAGAAATGCAATGAAAGCTTGGGATACAGAAGGATTAATGTTTAAGGATGCTCTTTTATCTGATGAAGAAGTTACATCAAGACTTTCAAAAGAAGATATAGATAAGATATTTAATGTAAAAGAATTTTTAAGAAATGTTCCTTACATATACGAAAGGGTATTTGGCAAATATTAAAAAATTTTTCTAAAGAAGATATAGAGATATTTTTAAAATTGACTAATTTATTTAAAACAAAACAATCTAAAGGAGTAAAAATGAAGTATTATATACGGACTTTTGGTTGTCAGATGAATGTGAATGATTCAGAAAAGATGGCAGGTATTTTAAAATCCTTAGGATACACTCCAGCAAAAAGTTGGGAAGAGGCAGATGTTATCCTTGTAAACACATGTTCTGTAAGAGAAAAACCTGATCAAAAAGTTTTGTCAGTACTGGGAGAGTTTAAAAAAATAAAAAAAGAAAACCCTTCGGCAGTAATAGGAGTTTGCGGTTGTCTTGCACAGAGAGCCGGATACGAGCTTCTCCAAAAAGCACCATTTATAGATATGGTTTTTGGTACTACAAATATACATAACCTTCCAAAACTTTTAGAACAAGCAAAACACGGAAATAAAGCTATAGAGATACTTGAAGATATAGATGAAAACGAAAACTTATTAGACCAATATCCTACTGTAAGAGAAAATAAATACACAGCTTACGTAACGGTAATAAGAGGTTGCGATAAAAAATGTACTTACTGTATTGTGCCTTATACAAGAGGTAGAGAGAGAAGTAGAAGGATAGGAGATATACTTAGGGAAATCCAGTATCTTGTTGAAGACGGAGTTAAGGAGATACATCTGATAGGACAGAATGTAACTGCATATGGAAAAGATTTAGGAGATGTAAAGTTTTGGGAGCTTCTCTATGCAGTTGCAGAAGTTAAAGGAGTTGAGAGGATAAGATTTACCACCGGACATCCGAAAGATTTAGATGAGGACACAATAAAAGCAATGGCAGATATACCACAGGTGTGTGAAGCTTTACATCTTCCTATTCAAGCTGGTTCAGATAAAATCCTTCAGGCAATGGATAGAGGTTATACCCAAAAAGAGTACTTACAGAAGATTGAACTTCTAAAAAAGTATATTCCAGATATAGCTTTATCTACGGATATAATAGTTGGATTTCCTGGAGAAACTTATCAAGATTATCTTGAAACTATAAAAGTTTTAAAAGAGGTTAGATACGACCAAGTCTTTGCATTTAAATACTCTCCAAGACCAGGAACTCCTGCAGCACTAATGGTGTCTGATACCAATGAAGAAGAATATTCAAAATGGCTCTCTGACCTTATTAACATGCAAAAAGAGATAACTTTTGAAAACAATTTAAAGTACCAGGATAAAGTAGTTGAAGTTTTAGTTGAAGAACAAAGAGAAGATGGAAAGTTTGTAGGAAGAACTAGAACAAATAAGCTTGTATATTTTGAAGGAAGGGATAATTTATTAGGTGAAATTGTTAATGTCAAAGTAAATACAGTTAATAGATTTTCCTTAGAAGGAATAATTAAGGAGGAATAAAAGATGGTCGAGATGGAAGTTCAAGGACTAACACTTGATCCTATTTCCAATGTTCCAATAGTAGTATTAAAAGGAAAAGAGACTGACGATGTTCTTACAATCTGGATAGGTGTGTTTGAAGCAAACTCGATAGCTATAAAATTAGAATGTATAAGTTATCCAAGACCATTAACCTATGAACTTATGGTAAACATTATTGAAAGTCTATCTTCGTATGTAGAAAATGTTAAAATCCATTCTCTGATAGATAATACTTACTATGCCTCAATATCTTTAAGACTTCCAGATGGAAAATCTATAGAAGTAGATGCACGTCCAAGTGATGCTATCAATATAGCATTAAGGACAAACTCTCCGATATTTGTATCTGAAGAAGTTTTAAATAAAACAAGAGAAGATAAAACAGAAGATGAATTAGAGGACCTAAAAGAGTGGATAGAGTCTCTAAAACCAGAAGATTTTGAAAGAAATATAGAGTTTTAAAATTTTAAAACTACTGAACCCCAAGTTAGACCACCACCAAAGGCAGTAAGGAGGAGATAGTCTCCTCTTTTAAATTTACCTTCATTGTAAGCCTCATACATAGCAATAGGTATAGAAGCTGCACTTGTATTTCCATACTTTTGAATATTAGAGTAGACTTTCTCTAAAGGTAATTCCAATTTTTCAGCTAAAGCTTCTATAATTCTTATATTAGCTTGATGAGGTATAACAAGTTTTATATCATCTTTACTTATACCGGCTTTTTGGATGGCTTTCAAAGAGGTTGACTCCATAGATTTAACTGCCTGTTTAAACGTTTCTCTTCCATGCATCTTTAACTTTTCTCCCACTTGACAGTGTAAGAGATTTCCATATGAACCATCAGATTTCATCACTGTACTTAATATATCAGAATCATCTTCAGATGAAGATAGGACAACAGCTCCAGCACCATCCCCAAATAAAACAGCAGTTGTTCTATCTGACCAATCTATAAGTTTAGAAAACACTTCTGTTCCAACAAGAAGTATATTTTTAGCTTTACCACTCTTTATAAAACTATCTGCAATTGTAAGTCCATAAATAAACCCACTACATGCTGCAGAAAAGTCAAAAGCCATAGGATGTTTTAATCCTAACTTATCAGCCAATATGCAAGCTGTTGATGGAAATATATTATCTGGTGTAGAAGTTGCGACTAAAACCAGCTCTATCTCCTTTTCAGAGATACCAGCGTTCTGTATTGCTATTTTTGATGCTTCATAAGCAAGATCACTTGCTTTTATCCATTCATCTGCTATTCTTCTTTCTTTTATACCTGTTCTTGTAGTTATCCACTCATCGGATGTTTCAAATATCTTTTCAAGGTGAAAATTTGTTACAACACGGGGAGGAACATACATCCCCATACCTATTATCTTACTACCCATTAAAAACCCCAGAAAATTCCTCTTCTCTTGATTTTAAAAGCTCTGAAGGAATAAGGTTATTTATATTTTCAAGAAGTTTTTTATTAAAATCGTGATTAACAAACTCTGAGGCAAATTTTAAAGCATTTTTTATGGCTCTTTCATCGGCTCTTCCATGGGTTATGATACAAGTTCCTTTTGTTCCCAGTAAAGGTGCTCCCCCGTATTCAGTAAAATCTGCCTTCTTTTTAAATCTTCTTAAAGCTGGAATCATTAAAGCAGCACCTATCTTTGAGATTAAACTTTTATTTACCTCTTCTTTTATCATCTCAAGGACTATCATTCCAAGACTTTCGGCAGTTTTTAAAACAACATTACCAACAAAGCCATCACAAACAATAACATCAAAATCTCCGGTAAAAATATCTCTACCTTCGGCATTACCTATAAAGTTAAGTTTAGTCATTTTAAGTAAAGGATAAGTATCTTTCACAAGTTCATTACCTTTACCTTCTTCTTCACCTATACTCAAAATACCTATTTTTGGATTATCAGATGTTTTCAATATCTCCTTTACATATGTGTGTCCCATAACAGCAAAATATAGAAGATGTCTTGGTCTACTGTCTACATTTGCTCCTACATCTATCAAAACGGTTTTCGTTCCCTTTTTATTAGGAAATGCAACTGCTATACCAGGTCTCTCTATCCCTTCTGCAGCACCTATGACAAATTTACCTATACTCATAGCAGCTCCGGTATTTCCAGCAGAAACAAAAGCTTGAGCCTTTCCTTCCCTAACAAGTCTTCCTGCAATATGCATAGATGAATTTTTTTTCTTTCTTAATGCAACAGAAGGAGACTCATGCATCTGGATAGTTTCCGGAGCATCCACTATCTCTATAGGAAGATTTTTTATATCAAGATTGTGTTTTTTTAACTCCTGTAATAGAATTTCTTTATTACCTACAAGATAGACACCTATTTTTGTTTCAGATGCAAATTCTATTGCACCTTTAATATTACATAGAGGGGCGTAATCCCCTCCCATTCCATCAAGGGCTATATACACTATATAACCTCAACAACCTCTTTATTTTTGTAATATCCACAGTGTGGGCAAACTCTATGAGGAGCTTTTGGCTGATTACATTCTGGACATAGAGAGAGTCCAACCATGCTAACTTTTCTTAACCACTGAGCCCTTCTCATTGCAGTTTTAGCTTTAGATTTTTTCCTCTTTGGTACAGCCATAAATATACCTCCTTTTTAAAAATCAAAGTATATATTATATCAGAAATTTACTTAAGTAATTTTTGGAGTTTTGAGAATGGAGATGTTTCTCTAAGATACTTTTTCTCACAATCACAACTTTCTATATTTTTATCGATACCACAGAAAGGACATAAACCTTTACAATCTTCTTTACATAAAACTTTCATAGGAGTATTTACTAATATCTCTTCTCTTACAAACTCATTAAGATTAAACTTTTCCTCATCTTCAAGATACTCTGTAAAGAGTTCCTCTTCAGAAAGCTCAGAATGTTTTGGCATTTTTTTAGTAAAAAGTACACTTTCTGAAAATACAAACTTCTGAGGAAACTCTATTAAACATCTATCACAACACATCTTTATAGAAGTATCTACGGATATTGTTATTATGTATCCATCTTTATCCTTTAAAAGATTAATATGAACGGGAATTTTTTCTTCATCAGAAAATATATAATTCTCCGGAAGGTCAAGATTTTTAAGGGGAATTTCAAAGTAAAGCTCTTTGAAAAGATCCCTTTTTAGCTCTTCTTTAAGATTGAGAAAGATTATCAATTAAAGTCACCTCTTTAAAATTAATTGTGTATAATATATTACTATGATTTTAAATGACAAGACAATCAAAAAATACCTTAAAGATAAGGTTATAGAGATAAATCCATTAGATGAATTTCAGATACAACCATCCTCTGTTGACTTGAGACTTGGTTATGATTTTTTAGTATATCCTGAAGATATTGATATTTTAGATGTTAAAGATCCGTATTTCAGTAGTAGATTAATAAGAGAAGAAGCCACAGAAGAAGGATTTATAATTAAACCTAAACAGTTTGTCTTAGCCACAACAATAGAGTATATCAAATTACCAGACTTTATAACCGCTTTTGTAGAAGGTAGATCCTCTTTGGGAAGATTGGGATTATTTATAGAGAATGCTGGATGGGTAGATGCTGGATTTGAAGGTAATATAACATTAGAGTTTTACAATGCAAACTCTATACCTATAAAAATATACCCAGGGATGAGGATATGTCAACTTGTATTTGCAAAGATGGAAGAACCTTCAGAAAAACCATACAGGGGAAAATATCAAGGACAGAAAGGAACAACAGCTTCCAAAATCTTTATGGACAAGGATTAATCTTTAAATTCTGATGCAGCAATTCCATATTTTTTTAGTATCTTTTGCAAAGACTGTCTCTCTATATTTGCAAGTTTAGCAGCTTGAGATATATTACCTTTTGTTATACTTAAAAGTGTTGTTAGGTATCTTTTTGTAAATTCTTCATCATTCTTCTTTTTAGCAAGATTATAGTCAAATATCTCTTCGTTTTTATCTCCGGTAATGTAAGAAGGAAGATGTTTAAGTTCAATAAAATTATCTTTTATCATTGCCTTTACACAAGCTTCATTTATTACATTCTGAAGTTGTCTAACATTTCCTTCCCATTTATAGCTAATGAATTTCTGTAATGCCTCTACAGATATACCTTCTATATCTGTCTTATATCGTCTGTTAAACTCATCTAAAAATTTATAAGCCAATACCGGAATATCTTCTATTCTCTCCCTTAAAGGAGGGATATATATTTTTATACCTTCCAACCTAAAGTATAAATCTTCCCTAAATTTACCTTCTTTCACAAGAGATTTTAAATCTTTATTTGTAGCACATATCACTCTAACATCTACTTTCTTTGAAGATACATCTCCTAATCTTCTGACTTCCTTCTCTTGTAAAAATCTTAGAAATTTAGCTTGAAGTTCCAATGGTAACTCAGATATCTCGTCTAAAAAAAGGGTTCCGCCATCTGCCTGCTCAATTATACCTGGTCTATCTGTATCAGCACCTGTATATACTCCTTTCTTGGATCCGAAAAATTCAGCTTCCATTATATCCTTCTGAATTGTAGCACAGTTTATGGGTAAAAAAATCTTATCTTTCCTAGGACTTATATCATGTATATATCTTGCTATAAGCTCTTTACCAACTCCACTCTCTCCGTATATTAATACGGTAAAATCAAATGGAGATATCTTCCTACAGTAATCTAAAACCTCTTCCATTATTGAACTTTTATAAACAATCTTTGTATCACTACCTGATGAATTTGTAATAAAAGCTCTGTAGAACTCTCTACTTTTTAAATCTTTAGCTTTTTTTATTGCAGTATCAATTACATTCCAAACCTTTTCATCACTGAAATCCAAAGGTTTTAAAAGATAGTCATAGGCTCCGTACTTCATACATTCAACGGCATTTTCTATTGTTCCATAAGCTGTAAGCAGTATAAACTGAGTAGCTGTATTAAATTTTCTTACCTCTTTTAAGAGATTATCTCCGGTAAGGGAAGGCATCTTTAAATCTGATATAACCAAATCATAATCGTTTTTTTTGATTTTTTCTAAAGCATTCAATGGATTAGACTCTAAATCTACCTTATAACCTTCATCCTCAAATATCTCCCTGAAAGTTGCCAAAATATCCTCTTCATCATCAACAAAAAGTATATAACCTTTATTCTCCATCTCCATCCTCATACACAGGTAAATATATTATAAACTCTGTTCCTTCTCCTTCTATACTTTTAACTTTTATATCCCCATTATGATCTTTAGCGATACGGTAAGCAACAGATAAGCCAAGTCCCGTTCCCTTTTCTTTTGTAGTGAAAAATGGTTCAAATATCCTATCTATTATATCTGGAGATATTCCTATACCTGTATCTTTAATAGATACTTCTGCTAATTTATCCTTTTTAAGATATTTTAATGTTATAGTTATCTTACCATCTGAAGTAATTGATTCAAAAGCATTTATTATTATGTTTAAAAATAGCTGGATAAGTGAATTTCTATCACCTTTTATAAAGATATCTTTTAACTTTGAACTTATCTTAACTTCAGATTTGTTGGCTTGAAAAACAGCTAATTTTACTGCTTCTTCTATAATATTTTTCAGATTAACTTTCTCTACATTTCTATAGTAAGGTTTTGAAAAGTTTAAAAGTCTATCTATTATATCTTTAGCTCTATTGGAACTTCTCTCTATTCTTTCCAAAGGTTCAATTAAATCATTTATCATACCTTCATCACATATTTTCTTTAATCTTCTCTTTAGAGAAAATACAGACTGGGATATTATTGCCAATGGATTTTTAATCTCATGGGATAAACCTGCAGCTAATCTTCCTATTACAGCAAGTTTTTCTGACTGTATTATTTGATGTTCCATTTCCTCTTTTTCTGTTATATCTTCTACTATAAAAACTACACTCTCAACTTTGTTTTCAGAGATTACAGGATAAACCCTAATGTTTAAACTTACATCTCTATTTTGCATGTATATTTTTGTATTCCATTCTAAAAACTCTCTGTTATTTATTATCTTATTAATAATGTCTTCTTTCTTATCCTCCAAAAATGGAAGAAGGTCAACAAGATTTAAACTTAATACATCTTCTCTATTAACAAAATTTAAAAAAGCTTTGTTTGCAATTTCAATTTTAAATCCATTTCCAGTGATAACCAATGGTATGTTAATAGAGTCAACAGCGGTATAGATAAGGTCTCTAAGTTTTATTATCTGTGTGAAGTAATCTACTTTTGCTATTGCTGTTCCTACAGATTTAGCATATGTCATTAAGTATTCTATCTCTTCCGGTAGAATTTCATTTCTTGAATAAACTAACATTGTCCCAAGCCTATTATTTTCAGCAAATATCGGAATCACAATACATTTACCTTTTTCAAAAACCTCTATACTATCAGCTGTAACTGTTTTAAATATATCTTCAACATATACTTTAAAATTTGGAATATATCCTTCTTTTTTTAAAATATTGTAATTTTTAATTTTTAAAGCACAACCAGTATATCCTAACTCAATAAGTCCTTTAACAACTTTATCAGTTATTTCATCAATATCAATCTCCTTTATTGTATAACTGTTTAATTTGAATATTTCCTTCAACTTCTTATGTGCTAGTTGAAGTTTTATTTCTAATTTTTCTATTTCCTTTTTAACTTCAGCATCTACAGTTTTTACTGTTTTTATTTTAAACTCTTCTAAATCCCTCTCTTTTAACTCTGAATAGTAATCTATAAGATTTAATGTCAAAAATATAGGTATAGCTGTATTTAGGACCGTAAACATCTCTTTATTGAAAAATAGAATAATAGAGGTGATAACAACGAAAGATAAGATAAGTCCTCTCTTTTTACTATAAGGTTCTTCTTTAATAAGATATATTAAACCAAACATACTTAAAGTAGTTAGAATATCTTGAATCAGCCCTGTTTTAAAATAGAAGGAAAATAGTAAAAGTGTTAAATAATAAACAATAAAAGGAACCTTCTTAATGTATCTTTTGGTATTTAAATTTGCAAAAACAATACCTGCAAAATATAAAATGTATGAATTATAAGCTACCAATATATAAGATAATATAATAGAAGCAACAGATAGAATGTAAAAAAGCTGTCCTCTATTGTAAATTTTTAGCTTTAAAGTAACTAAAAAATAAATAATCCATGCTGTTAAGAGCATGGAAAGTTACCTTTAATTAGACACTTATAAAATCGTTTTGTTCTTCCTCCTGTCCGCAGGGTATTCCCTCCACAAGCTCTCTTATTAAATCTTTTACATGGACAAGTCTCTTTATCCTATAGCCATTTGATCCAGAAAAGAAAAGTCCAGTTTCAACTCTTCCAAGATAAGCATCTCCTAATCTATCAGCTATACAGTATCCAACTTTTTTTGCTTCTTCACCATGGTTACATGGTACTACACAGTTTGAAATACATTTAACCTCTGGAGCAGTTCCTCTCTCTATATCTTTTATAAGTTTAGTTACTATTCCTCTTGCAGGATAACCTACCGGAGATTTAAGTAATATTATATCTTCTTTTTTAGCATTTATTATAACTTGCTTAAATTCATTAGATGCATCACACTCATAAGTTCCTACAAATCTTGTCCCCATCTGGACACCGGCAGCTCCCTGAGATATATACCACTCAATATCTTCTTTACTCCATATCCCTCCTGCAACAATAATAGGGAAATCTCCCCACTGATCCCTCTCTTTCAAAACTTCCGGAAGTAAATTTTCAAGTTGATACTCTGGTTTAAAACAGTCTTCATAAGGTATACCTTGATGACCTCCAGACAAAGGACCTTCTAAAACAACAGCATCAGGAAGTCTATTATACTTTTTAGTCCAATGTTTACAAATTACTCTTAACGCTCTTGCAGAAGAAACGATAGGGACCAAAGCTACATCACTTCCGGCAGCATACTCAGGAAGCTTTAAAGGAAGCCCTGCTCCAGATATTATTATATTTGCTCCAGCTTCTATAGCATCTCTTACAACTCTATCGTAATCGGTTATAGCACAGAGTATATTTACACCTATTACAGCTTTTTCTCCACCAGCTATCTCTTTTGCATCTTTAATAATCTTTGTTAAAGCTTCTTTGTTGTGTATATATTTACTACTAACTGGTCTTCCATCTTTAAGTTTTACATAATTTGGATATCTATATCCTGTTCCAACAGCAGAGACAACACCAAGGCAACCATGTTTAGATACATTACCTGCTAAATTTTCCCATGATATACCTACTCCCATTCCTCCCTGTATTATTGGATATTCTATCTCATACTTTCCAATTCTTAATGTTGGTAAAGCCATTTTAAAACTCCTAAAATTAAAATTTTCTAACTATTATACTATTTTAGGTAATGTAAAACATTTTTAAAGTCAACCGGTATATCTGCTTTTATTGTTGTTTTAATCTGTTTAAAAGGATGAATAAATTCAAGTTTATATGCATGAAGCATATGCCTCTTTATACTCTTTAAAAATCCTACTTCTATCTTTTTAGGACCATAGGTTTTATCTCCAACAACAGGATGTCTAATACTGGCAAGGTGTCTTCTTATCTGATGTTTCCTTCCAGTATATATAGATACTTCAAAATAAGAAAAGCCATTAGCTTTCTTTAAAAGTTTTACAGTTGACACTGCTTCCTTACCATCTAAATCTGTATCTATAGTTCTTAACTGAAAATCTGCTTCATTGTAAGATATAGCAAGGTATATCTTTTTTACAGATTTATCTTCCCATAGTTTTTTAAACTCTTGAAATATGTCATAGCCCTTTGCAAAAAGGATAACTCCGGAAGTTTCTTTATCAAGCCTATGAATGGCTTTTACGTCATTATTTTTATACTTTATCCTTAACTTAAACTCTAAAGAGTTATAATCTCTATCTGATGTAATGAACGGTGGCTTATTTACTGCAATAATATACTCATCTTCGTAAACAATCTCTAAATTTTCTTCCTTTGGAAAATTGTAATCGGCAGATATAATCTCTACTACATCTCCGGATTTTAATTGATGGCTTGCAATCCAGATTCTTTTATTATTCACAAAAACATTTTTAGAATCTATAATATCTTTTGCT
This sequence comes from Hydrogenothermaceae bacterium, assembly GCA_041287495.1. Classification (GTDB taxonomy): domain Bacteria; phylum Aquificota; class Aquificia; order Aquificales; family Hydrogenothermaceae; genus JAOABC01. Next base: position 208,094 of record JBEULE010000040.1, on the reverse strand, counting down.
CTGTTTTTGGAGATTTTTAAACTTTCTGAAACGAAATCTTTAAGAGTTTTTGGTGTTTTTACAATAAATCGTTTCATCGTCTTTAATCTTTTTCAGATATATTTTTCTTACTTCATTAAAAAATGGAATTTTCTCTTTATAATCTAGATAAGTCCATACAAAGGGATGAAAAGTTTTATGATGATAAAATAGCTCCATCTCTCCATATACACCATCAGATATATAGATTCTACTCCCTCTTTCTTTTGAGCTTAAAGCTACTACCTGATACTCATCTAAATATACAGGGTCTATATTCACAGTTCTACCACCTAATCTAAACTTATCTTCTAATAACATACTCATCTTCTTTATATTGACTGCATTTTGCTTATGTATAATACAATCTAATACTATAAACTTTTTTATCAAATGTTTCCCCATCTCCTTTTGATAGTATGTAGAATATGATAAGGTGAAGTTTTCTGTTGAGTAAATTATTTTCCCATACTCCTGCTGGATTATGTTCTCTACTGCAATTAATCTATCTTTAAATCCTTCATTCCACATTAAACCAAAAATTAATATAGCTCTGTCTCTAATGTTTTTTCTCTCCCTTTGCCATTCTTATAGCATGTTTTAAAAGTGGTGCTACCATTCTAAGATTATCCTTTACTCCTCCAGTACTTCCGGGAAGATTTATTATAAGTGTACTTTGCCCTGCTACTCCACAAACTGCTCTTGATAGAAGAGATTTAGGTGTAAACTTTATCCCTACAATCCTCATAGCTTCCTCAAATCCTACCATCTCTTTATCTATAACCTGTAATGTTGCCTCCGGTGTCACATCTCTCTTGGAAAATCCTGTTCCACCTGTAGTGAAGATAATATCAACTTTATCTATAAGCTCTCTCAACTTTTCCACAATTTTATCTAAATCATCAGGTAAAACTTCATAATGAACTACTTTACCATTAAACTCATTTTGTATTATATCTATCGCTGCTTTTCCGCTTTTATCTTCTGCTTCACCTTTATAACAGCTATCACTTAAAGTTATAACTGCACAGTTTAAACCTGAAAGGTCTTCTTCATAGTCGGATTTTCCTCCGGATTTTGATATAAGCCTCACTTCTGAAATAAACATCTCTTTATCAAAAGCTTTACACATATCATAAACATTTAAAAGTGCAGCAGATACAGCTGAAAGTGCTTCCATTTCAACACCTGTTCTACCTATACATCTGACAAATGATCTGACATACACTCCATCTTCATCAAGTCTGGTCTCTACATACACCTGGTCTATATGTATAGGATGGCAAAAAGGTAGTATCTCAGGTGTCTTTTTGGCTCCAAGTATACCTGCCATCTGGGAAGCAACTAAAACATCACCTTTTGGTATCTGTTTATTTTTAATCATCTCAACAGTTTCTTTTGAAAGATATATCTTTCCCTCTGCTTGTGCAGTCCTTATAGTTTCAAACTTCATAGAAACATCTACCATCCTCATCTTACTTCACTCCATAAATTTCTTTTAGATTTCTTCCTTCTTCAGCCCAATCTAAACCATAACCTACAACAAATTTATCTGGAATAACAAAGCCAACAAAGTCAGCATAATAATCAACCTCTCTTCTCTCTTTTTTATCAAGAAGAACTGCAGTTTTTAATTTTCTAGGATATCTTAAAGATAGAGCTTCAACCAGAGCTTTTAAAGTTCTTCCCGTATCTATAATATCATCTATTATCAGAACATTTTTATCTTTGATATCAACAGACATATCTTTTATAAAGATAACTTCTCCAAAACTTTCCATTCTACTTCCATATGAAGATACTTGCATAAAATCTACATACACCTTACTTTTAAGCTCTCTTACTAAATCTGCAAAAAATATAAAAGACCCTTTGAGTATTCCTACAGCATATATATCTTCCCCTTCAAAGGCTTCATCTATCTCCTTGGCAAGCTCTTTTATCCTACTTTTTATCTGATTTTCAGAAATAAGAAGCTCTAACTCTCTGCCTTTTATTTTCACTGATTGCTCCTTTATGAAAAAATTTATTCACTACAAAATATTCCAGATAAAACTAGCTATTTTATAATTTTAACATATTAAACTTTCATTATTATAGTTGTTTCCTCATTAATATTGAATCTTCCAAACTTCTGTAATATTTTTCCCTTCTATAAAGTTCCTCAAATCCATAACTTTTGTAAAAATTTATAGCTCTTAAGTTATTTACTGATACATCAAGGTATACCTCTTTTACATCCTTTTCTCTCATCCTCTCTAAAACAAACTCCATAAGAGCTTTTCCTACACCTTTACCATGAAAATTTTTATCAACAGCTATCATAAATATCTCACCAAAATCAAACAGTATCACAAACTCAACAAAACCAATTACTTTTTTACTCTCTAAAACAATATACTTTTCAGATAATCCTGTATTAATATAATCTTCTGTGTAATGAGAATCAAAAACAGAATTCAGCAAATCTAAAACTTCATTTAAATATCTTTTTTCGTAAGGAACTATATCAAAACTCAAAGTCTGCAATTTTCTTAGGTTTTTCTTCCCAACTTAGTTTTCTACTTAGAGTAATTTTAACTCTGTCATATGGGAAATTTACAGGGAAAACTATTTCTTTTGTCTGTTTAAATATCAAAGGCTCTTTCTTTGTTAAGGTCTGACTATCGGTGTAAACAACTTTTCCATCTTTGATATACTCAACATCTATATAGTATTTAGGATCTCCGTGGTCTGCAGTTGGAACATTATGAGGTGCTTTCAAACTTGTTATATACAATGTTAAATTTTCCTTATTTTTTGAGGCTTCAACTCTGAAAAAGTCAGGTTTAGGTATCGGAACTATAAAGCCATGATGGTGTACTTCTTTTGAGGCATGGAAAAGGTCAAAAGGAAATTTCTGTATAAGTTTACCTTCTTTAGGGTACATATGACAGTTTTGACAGTTTTTATCTGTCTTAACCATCTGCCATTGTTTAAATGTTTCCTGATGACATCCGGAACAGATTTCAGCTTTAGTGTACTGCAGGTCTTTTGTAGATGGATGGGGAGGGGAAAACACATCATACGGACCATGCATAGACTTTGTAGAATCCCTAAAATGACAAGAAACACAGTTCACCCCATCAGAAAGATTAGTTTCCCTAACTTTTGGTTTATCTCCAACTGTTATTTCATAAGGAGCATGGCATGATAGACATTTTTCTTTTGAGTAGTTTTCACTTGTCCTTTTAAAATCTTGTGATACCCAAGCCTTTGCATGTCTAGATTCTTTCCACTGTTTATATATCTCTTGATGGCAATCTCCACACCTGCTTGCTACAGGTCTTTGAAGTAAATCATCTTCCTGAAATACATTGGTAATCTTATCACATGAAGATAGAATTACGGCAAAAAATATGAAAATCAAAGATCGCACTTCCATTCCTCAAAATATTCTATCATATGACCTAACTTATTCTTTTTTGCAAGTAGATATTTCTCATTATGTGGATTTGTTCCCGTAAAGATAGGTACTCTTTCAACTATCTCAAGACCAAAACCCTCCAGAGCAACTATCTTCCTAGGATTATTAGTCATAAGTCTCATCTTTCTTACGCCAATATCAAGTAATATCTGTGCTCCTGTTCCAAAATCTCTTAAATCTGACTGAAAACCAAGTTTATGATTAGCCTCAACTGTATCGTATCCTTTATCTTGTAAGTCATAAGCTTTTATTTTGTTTACAATGCCTATTCCTCTTCCTTCGTGTCCTCTCATATAAACCAATACACCTTTCCCTTCCTGGGCTATCATCTGTAAAGCTCTGTGTAACTGATTTTGACAGTCACACCTTAAAGAACCGAATATATCTCCGGTTAAACATTCAGAATGAACTCTCACTAAAACCGGCTCTTCCGGATTTATATCTCCCATAGTCAGTGCAACATGTTCTGTCCCATCTAATGTATTTATATAACCATATATTTTAAATACACCATACTTTGTAGGTAAGAAAGCTTCTGCTTCTCTTTTTACATGTTTCTCTTTCTTTAGCCTATACTGAACTAAATCTGCTATTGTTATTATTTTAAGATTATGTTTCTGTGCGAACTCCATCAAGTCATCAAGTCTTGCCATAGTTCCATCATCTTTCATAATCTCACAAATAACTCCAGCTGGATATAAACCTGCAAGTTTGGCAAGATCTACGGATGCCTCTGTATGACCTGTTCTCTCTAAAACTCCACCTTTCTTTGCCATAAGTGGAAATACATGCCCTGGTTTTACAAAATCAGAAGGTTTAGCTTCTGGAGACACTGCTAATTTAATAGTCAAAGCCCTATCAAAAGCAGATATTCCAGTTGTAATACCGTACTTTGGATGTGCATCTATCGATACACAGAAGGCTGTTCCTTTTGGATCGGTATTGTTTACAGTCATAGGTGGAATATCAAGTTCCTTCAATCTCTCTGGAAGCATAGATAGACAGATAAGTCCTCTTCCTTCCTTTGCCATAAAATTTATAGCTTCCGGAGTTACTTTTTCAGCAGCCATAACAAGATCACCCTCATTTTCTCTATCTGGGTCATCTACTACTATTATCATTTTACCTTCTTGTATATCCTTTAATGCTTCTTCTATAGTGTTAAACTTCATTGCTCACCCCTATGAAAAAGTTTTTCTTTTAACATTATAAGAAAATTCATAAATTTATCAACAACTGATTCTTCTTTTGAGTTCTCCTCTTTTTTTATTCCTAAGATTTTATTTAATTCCTCATCTGCTTTCTTTTTATAGATATCCTCCGACTTATCCGGTTCTTTTCTTATGTTTCTGTCTTCCTTCTTTAACTCTGAAGTATATTGCTTTTCAACTTGCTCCTTTTTAACAGGTTCATTTAAAATCCACTTCTGAAATTTTTCAGCTGCTTGTGGCAAAAATTTTATATAAAAATATATCAAAAAACCTATGAACAAAATAGCCAAGGCTATCCGAAAAATTGACATAAAAACACCAACAAAATTTCAAATAGTTAATATAATTTTCGGAAGAATTCTTAAAATGATAATTTTTTTGAAGATTTCAAAGACAGGGGCTCAAAAGCCCCATAGATTTATGTGGTTGACCCTTCCTCGTCTAAGTAAAGCTCTCTAAACACTTCATCTGTTATCTGAACATTTTCACCTTTAAATCCTGGAAGTGCCTCCATTCTTACCCAAGCAGACCTATACCATATATCTGTTGGGACTTTGTTTACTGGTGCAACCTCTTGAGCTTTTGTTTCAGCATGGTAATCCCAGTTCATATAGGCGTTAAAATCCTGAACTATATCAGTGATAACCATACCATAATCGTTTATAAGAGCTTTCTGAAATTGGTGCCACCTTGTTATAGATGAGTCTCTTAAAGTTAATCCAAAATATCCGACACTACCCTCTGACTTTAAAGAAGCAATTCCTCTTGCTATGAAAGCTTTAAAAGCTTTTAAAGTTTCTGGAGGATCTGTTATAAAAACATCAAAAGATTTTATCCACTCTTCAGGAAATGGATTTCTTAAATCCCATCTTATAGCTTCAGCGTTATCTATTCCAAGTTCCTTAAATATTCTGTTATCAAAATCTATAGACCTTTCATCAATATCAAGGACTAAAACTCTCCTTGGAAGTTTTGTAATTGCTACAGCAAGTCCGGTAAGATCGTCTTCTGCTCCCATAACAAGAATATCTCTATCTCTTAAATCTCCCCTTGAATCCAAGAAAAGAACCCTTGAAACTGTTGTCTCTGGTGTTACACTTCCTTGATCATAATCCTGTATAGCTTTTGGTCTGTCTTTTGTAACTTGTAAGAATGTGTGGTACCAATCAAGGTTTGCATAAAAAGGAATACCCCTTCCTTCACATGCCTTACAACTGTAATCTACATATGGAGGAATTTTTAAATCTTTAACTATATTAAAACCCTTTTCTGTTAGTAAAATTTCATCATTTTCTATCTTTGCTATACCTTCAGCTACAAGTTCTCTAACTATCTGAGATGTTGCTGGAACCGGTTGATCTGCATAATCGACCACTTTCCAAAAGTCTGATGTAACCAAAAGACCAGATAAAACTCTCTCTACGCTCCTTCCATAGAGCTTTATACCTGTCTTTTCTGCTGCCCTTGAAGCAATCAGATTTAAAACCTCTCTCGCCAACTTCTCACCTCACTAATATTTATTTTTCAATAATATCAGAAACAAATTTAGGTAATGAAAATAAAGAATTTAATATTGTATCAGAAAGATACCTTGTATTCAAGTCACTAACACTTTTATCCTTTAAAGTAGAAAAATCATTGCAATCAGAAGCCAATGTAAAACTCCACATTCCTGCTGGATAAGTAGGGATAAAGGCAAGATAAGTTTGACTATTTTTAAATACAGCTTTAATCTCCTTTACGGCTGTTTTAAAGTACTCTTCCTGCAAAAACGGAGATTCTGTTTGAGCCGCCATTATTCCATCTTCTTTTAAAGATTCTTTTACTTTTTGATAAAAATTTCTCTTAAATAGAGCTTCTGCTGGACCTACTGGATCAGAGAGGTCAAGTAATATAACATCATAGTAGTTTTTTCTCTCGTCTAAAAATTTATTTCCATCTTCAATAAACACTGTTACCTTATTATCATTTAACTTCTCAGATATGGTAGGCAGGTACTCCCTTGAAACTTCAATAACCATTCTATCAATTTCACATAGATGAACTTCTTCAACAGTAGGGTGTTTTAAGACTTCTCTAACAGTTCCACCATCTCCTCCACCTATAACTAACACTATCTTTGGATTAGGATGGGCTAATAAAGCCGGATGAGCAAGCATCTCATGATAGATAAACTCATCTCTCTCTGATGTTTGAACTGCACCATCTAATACAAGCATCTTCCCGTACTCGTAAGTATCCAAAAGTAAAATCTCCTGATACTCTGATTGAAATTTCCTACTTTCTTTAACTCTTACCGTCAAACCGGTATTTTTTGTCTGATATTCTGTGAACCAGATCAACTGTTTTATACCTCCATATCTTATTCTAAGGTTCCACTATTACACAAGCAGAACCAGCTGGTATATACTTTTTATAAACTTCGATAACTTCGTTTAAAGTTACACTGTTTATTATCTGTGGAAACTTTTCATCATACTCATAACCTAAACCTATCACTTCAAACATTCCGAGATAGTTAGCTTGTTTTAATCTTGTTTGATGATTCATAAGGAATGTTCCTACTATTTTCTCTTTTGCTATTTTTAAATCCTCTTCTGTAACCTCTTTGTCAAAATTATAGATAACATTCCTCATATCTTTAATGGCATCCTCTGTTTTTTCTGGAGCAGTTCCTATGTAAGCTACCATATAGCCAAAAGAAGGTTTTGGAGAGTAAAAACTACCAACTGCGTAAGCGTAACCTTTCTTCTCTCTTAGCTCTTGAAAAAGTTTTGATGTAAAACCATCTCCTAATATAGAATTTAAAATTTTAAAGCTAAAATACTCATCTTTGCTGACTTTTGGAGCGTTAAACATAAGTAGTATAGTTGACTGAGCACCATCTCTTTTAAAGATGTGACAATCAGAATTTTTAATAGATATATCTATCAAAGGTGGTTTATATTCTCTTTTATTTTCTATTTTCAACTTCTTAAGACTTTCTTTCATCTCTTTCAAAGGTATATCTCCAACTATAGATATAACAAATCGAGATGAGTTATAAAGTTCATTCCATCTACTTTTTATATCATCTACTGTTATACTATCTAAGTCTTCTTCTTTACCTAATGAAGATGTTTCATAAGGAGTACCTTTAAAAGTAACTTCTCGTAGCTTTTCAATTGCAAAAGATATACCACTTTCTTTTTTGGCTCTAATCTGGGCTTTTGTATTTTCTATCTCTATCTTAAGTTTTTCTTTATCAAATACAGGATTTTTTAAAATATCATTTATAATCTCAATAGCCTTTTCAAAATCTTCAACTTTTAGACTAAACTCAATAACAGAGTACTCATCTGTTGTAGTAGAAGATATAAACCCTCCACTGTCTTCAAAGAACTTATTTATAATATAAGAATCATAATTTTTTGAACCTTTTAGTAATAATTTAGTGGTTAAATTTGTTAACCCTTTTTTTCCTTCAGGATCTTCTATACTACCACCAAGTATATATATGCTTCCAGATATGATACCTAAACCTTTTGTTTCTTTTAGGATAAATTTAGTATCGTTAATATAGACTCTTTCCAAAGATTTCTCTCCTCCAAAAACATTATAAAAGCCCATAAAGATAATAAAAATAAGTATCACTTTTCTCATAAGTATATTATACCATTTTTAGAAATGAAAGATAAGATTGATTAGATATAGATTTTATCTAAAGGGGGAGATAAACTCCCCTCATTATACTTAGTTTCTGAGAAGTTCTCTGAACCAGATATACTTATCTGCAGCTTCTGCTCCGTGACCTATCACAGACATCCATCCTAGAAAGTCCGGAATCCAGTCAAATACTATATAAGAAACAGTAAAGAGAATATATCCTATCCAGAACATCATCCACCATGTAGGAACTGCATCTGTTACATAAGTAATCTTGTCAATAGCCCTTGTATTTTCTAAATGTCCTGCCATACTTTAATACCTCCCAGCTTTTTTTTCTTCTTCAATAATTTTTTCTTCTCTCTCTAACAGCTCATATTTTGGACCTTCTATGTCTTTAAAATCTCCTTTTAGGTATGAGTATATAAATAAAGTTAACCATCCTGTAAGAGCTATAACATACGTTATAACTTCTATTAGAAATCCTTTAAGTTCAAAACCTGCTTCCAAATATGCAACAGTTCTTACAGCTATTATAGAACCTACAACAAACAGGAATATAAACATCGTCATCAAAGCTACTGTTCTTTGGGTTATCTTCATATTATCACCCCTTTAAATATGTATTATAAGGGGCATAGTAGCCCCATATAGTTTTTAAATATATCACTTTAAAGCCCACTCTTTTGTAGGTTTAACTTCCCAAGAACCAAGCCACATTATATAAGTAAGCATCCCTATACCTCTTTCGTTAGGAACAAGATTTCCTTTGCTATCTTTCTCAAAATACCAAGGATATCCAGGCATATTTGACCCAGGAGAGGTAGATTGAGGATTATAAAGGTGGGCTACTTGCCAATCTATGTTATGGACAGCAGCTTCTCTTATAAGGTCTGGTCCTATTCTCTTTGTTCCCCATAGAACAGGTGCCTGAAGCTCATTTTGATACTCAGATGGATAGGAGACAGTGTTAGAGACTCCAGGAATACCAAATCTAAGAGTTTCATTAGAAACAGGTCTTATCATCTGGGAGTGGCAGTTCCAGCAACCTTCTGCAACATACCAGTGATGACCTATCTTTAGCGCTTTAGCAAAAGATTCTTCATTAACCTCTCCATAATATTTTTTAAACTGTTCAGGATAGTATGCAGCAATTCTCTCAAAATCTGCCCATGCAGATGTATTTTTAGCTTTTGCTTCTGCGGCAAGATCTGAAACTTTTTTCATAGGTATATCTTTCAATACAAACATAGGCAATGCCCATGACACAAAGTCAGCAAATAGGAAGAAACCTAAACCTGCTACTAAAACCACAAACGGAAAACGTTCCATTTTACCCATAATCAATTCCTCCTATTATGCAGATTCTCTAAGTTGAGCTTCTAAACCTTTTCCAGCAGTAGCAGTTTTATAGAAGTTCATAGCATACATAAGTAGTCCTGTAAGCATCATTATTCCAGCAACAGATCTGAAATACCAGAAAGGTTTAGCAAAGTTTACAGAGTCTATCCATGGGTTTAATCCTATCCAGTCAAATCCTTCAACGAGTCCAGCAGCTGTAAGGTCAACAAACATTGCTATAACACCTATTGTTAGAAGCCAATATGCACCTTCAGACATACCTTTTGAATACATAGTTTCTTTTCCAAATAATCTTGGCCATACATACTCAGCCATACCTAGAACCCACATACCGAATGTTCCAAACATTATAAGGTGTGCGTGACCTGTTACCCAGTCAGTAAAGTGTATAACTTTTTGGAATGTAAGTGTAACGTGAAATGCACATTGGAAACATGTAATCCAGTAGAATATTGCTCCTGTATACATATATCTTAGGGGAACATTATACTTTAGGACTTCTGCAGAACCTCTAAGTGTCATCATGAAGTTAATTAAAACAGATGTAACTGCAAATTCAATAGCAACTGTTGCAAAAACTGCAGAGTATTGAGCAAACATAGGGATTGGAGACCATAAAAAGTGGTGAACACCATTCATTGGATAGAAGAAAGCTAATCCCCAGAATCCAAGAAGTGATAAACCGTGAGACCACATTGGTTTTTTCATAATAACAGGAACAAAGTAATACATTAATCCCCATGCAACAGGTGTAACGTATAGTCCAACTAGGTCATGTATAAATGTAGATTGGACTGCACCTGCTCCAGAACCTGCAGACCAGAATCTTGGTATAAAGTTACCCATGAAAACAACTAGTGGTGTCCATACCAACATTGCAGAGATGTACCATCCAGATACGTACAGAGGAGCCTTTTGAGATGCTTTAAGTATAGGTGTTCCAAACTGAACAGCGTGTAATAACAGCCATGCAACTATCACTGGGTCAATCCACCAAGGAGTTTCACCCCATTCTACGTTATCAGCTTGACCAAAGAAAAGTATAGCAACAACTGATATTAAAACTGCAGCCTGAAGACCTATAAACATAAATCCACCAAGATATTTTTCGTCAAAAACTTTATAACCTGTAAATCTTGGAACAGCCCAGTATAGCAATCCTGTAAACATGTTTACTAAGAATCCATAAGCAGCACCTGCAGTATGAATCATTCTTACTCTACCAGGTGATAAAAACTCAATTCCAGGGAAAGGATAAATACCATCAAGTTGTAAGGAATAAAAGAATCCCATAAATCCAATAATGATAAAGAAAAGGAGACCCATTCCAATATGGAGCTTAACTAAGGTATAGTTTACAAGGTTTGTAACTTGAACTTCTCCACCTGCTGTTGCTACATTTGTAGCCATCTTTACACCTCCTTTATATTACTTTCCTTTATTCATTAGATAAGCTATGTAAGAAACAAGATGCCATCTATCTTCTTCTGATAAGTGATCAAATTTAGGCATTGGAGAACCTTCAAGACCTACAGTTAAAACTCTAAATGTATCTTTTGGAGAAGGACCTGCAGATCTAATAGGATAAGTTAGGTTTGTAGGTGGGACAGGTAATGTACTCGCTATAGGACCATCACCTTTACCATTTTCTCCGTGACAAGCTGTACAGTTTGCAGCATATAACTCTTTACCTTTTTCAATAGATTCTTTAGTTCCAAAGAAGGCAGGGATTTCCTTAATCTTTGAATAAACAGATTCTCCAGGTTGTTCTTTTTTCCATCTGTCAGAGAATGTTTTGATGTAAGCTATAACAGCCTTCTTTTGGATTTCTGGAACAAGATGGAAAGAAGGCATTGCAGTTTGAGGAATTCCCCAATTTAAGACATGTAATAGATCTTCATCGGTTGGAAGAGTCCCTTCAGGAGTTGACTTCCATCTAAATACACCAGTATGGAAGTTAGGTGGTTTGTTTTTGAAGAATGGAGCTGCCAAACTGTTACCATCACCATTCTCACCGTGACAACCTACGCAGAACTTATTGTAAACCTTCCTTCCTGCCTCTTCCATCTCTGTGAGGTCAGCAGTCTTCTTAGCTTGTACTGGTTTAGAGGAATATACGTGAAGAAGACCGTAAATAAAAAGAGCTGGGAAGAAAAAGAACAGGATCCACCTGATAGTAGTGCTTTCTCCCATATGAAACCTCCTATTCAAATATGATTTAAGTTAATATTAAACAAAGTGTAAACAAATTTCAAGTTTAAAATTTAACGTCAATTTAAATTTGTTTTAAAACTTCATATATCTCAACAGATGGAGGTCCCTTAAACATCTCTTTCGGAGGAGGATTTTGGTGAGCTTTTGCAAAAGCATCTGACTTTGTATAGTTTAAAAAGCTATCCATATCTTTCCAATAGGTGATAATTACCACATTATCATTCTGTGGTATACTTGGAAAAGATTTACCACTAAGGATTTTCATCCCCATAAATCCCTCCATCTTGTCAATTCCATGTTCTCCAAATCTCTCTACTGCTCTTTTTTCAAATTCTTCTCTAAATTCAGGATTAATAGGAAACTTTGTGAATACAACAACCATTGAAAACCTCCTTTATTTTAAAGTAAGCAGATTAACTATACTTTCAACATTATATTATAACCATCTGATGGGCTTTTCCTACGAGCTTCGAAAAATGGCTATAACCTTTTTTCTTAAGATGTTTTATTAAACCTTCCTTTATTTTTATAGGAGAGTAAGGGTCATAGAAGTTAGCTGTTCCTACCTGTATCTGTATTGCTCCAGCTAAAAAATGTTGCAGAGCATCTTGATAAGTTGTTATACCTCCTACACCTATTATAGGAACTCTGTTTCCATATTTACTATAAACTTGCCATATCATTCTAACAGCTATCGGAAGAATAGCTGGTCCAGATAATCCACCTGTAATTGTTGAAAGAATAGGTTTTTCTCTCTCTACATCTATTGCAACACCAAGTAATGTGTTTATAAGGACTAAACCATCAGCATTTGCTGAAACACAGGCATCAGCAGTATCAAGTATGTTTGTAACATTTGGACTTAACTTTACAAGTAAGGGTTTTTTTGTCACTTTTTTTATTTTATAAACAAGATCGTATAAAACCTGTGGATCACTTCCGAAAGCTATACCACCCTTTTTTACGTTAGGACAGGATACATTAAGCTCCAATCCATGTACACCTTCTGCTTTATCCAAAATTTCAGAAACTGCTATATACTCTTCCTCATTTTCTCCAAATACATTTGCTATTATCTTCGTATCATACTTTTTCAGTTTTGGAAGTATATTTTCAATAAAATACTCAACACCTGGATTCTGTAATCCTATGGAATTTAACATACCTGCCGGAGTTTCGACTATTCTCTGGGGCATATTACCTTTTCTGGGCTTTAGAGAAAGTCCCTTAACAACCACAGCTCCAAGTTCAGATAGGTCATAAAGTTCTGCAACCTCTAAACCATAACTGAAAGTTCCAGATGCTACCCATATAGGATTTTTAAACTCCATACCAAAAAGCTTATAAGAAAGTAATTCATGCTCCATTTACTACCTCTATTACTGATGTTAGAATATTATAACATCTACGTTTAAGGAGAAAGTTATGGTTAAAACTGTTTTACTTACTGGAGTAGCAGGTTTTATCGGTTGGAAAACTGCAGAAAAATTACTTGAGTTAGGATATCAAGTTATCGGTATTGACAATATGAATAACTATTATGATGTAAGGTTAAAAGAATCCAGATTAAATACTATTAAAAATAAGCAAAATTTTAAATTCTTTCAGATTGATATAGAGAATATACAGGCTTTAGAAGTTATATTCAATCTATACAACTTTGACGTAGTTTTAAATTTAGCTGCAAGGGCTGGAGTAAGATATAGTATGATAAATCCCCATGTTTATATGACAACAAACGCAATAGGAACATTAAACTTACTTGAAATTATGAAAAAGTATAACGTTAAAAAGATGGTTTTAGCATCAACATCTTCCCTGTATGCCGGACAGCCTATGCCTTTTAAAGAAGACCTTCCAGTAAATACACCTATATCACCTTACGCTGCTTCTAAAAAGGCAGCAGAGGTAACAGCTTATAGTTACCATTACCTTTATGGCATAGATGTATCTGTAGTTAGATACTTTACTGTCTATGGTCCAGCAGGAAGGCCAGATATGAGTATATTCAGATTTATAAAATGGATAGATGAAGGAAAACCTATTATTTTATATGGAGATGGATCACAATCGAGAGATTTTACTTATGTTGACGATATAGCTGATGGGACTATCCTTGCAATGAAGGATGTTGGTTATGAGATAATAAACTTAGGAGGTGGTAAAAATCCAATATCTTTGAAGCATGTTATAAATACTATAGAAAACTATCTTGGTAAGAAAGCTGTTATAGATTATAGACCTTTTCATAAAGCAGATTTAAAGGAAACTTGGGCTGACATAACAAAAGCAGAGAAGATTTTAGGTTGGAAACCTAAGGTTAGCTTTGAAGAAGGTATAAAGAGAACGGTAGAATGGTATATCCAGAACAGAGATTGGTTAAAGGATGTAGAAGTAGGAAATGAGTGAATTTAAGAGAGCCATCTATTGAGGTTTTCTATAAGTTTATCGTAAAGTTTTTGGTAAAAGTATCTATCCAACTTTAAATTTTCTGCATCTTGTATCTTCGTTTTGAAAATAATGGATAAAATCTGTAAACCCTCTCTGTCCAAACTTATCTTTTTAGGGTCGTATATACCAAGAAGATAGTTAAACTTTACCAAAAAAGATATAAATATCTTATAACCATTCTTACTTCTGGATATATGGTATAAACTTTTTTTTAAAAGATTGTAAATATTTGTATCAGGATAAGGAGAGTATTTATAGATAAAATCTATCATCTTAGATGAATAGGTAAAGTTATCATAATCCTTTGATATAGAGATACCTAATGTATAAACTCTGTCAATATCGGTTATATATATTTTATCGTTTCTAAGTTTTATAAAAACGCCGTCAAAGTATGTAAATTTATCAAGATAAATGTATGGAAGATTCCTTATTAACTGCCCATTTTGGATAATGATATTCTCTACACCCATATTTTTTGTGTAAATGGATAATGCAACATCACTATTTCCTATAAATCTTCTTGATATTACAACGGCTTGGTCTTTTAGGAAGATCTCCAAACACTACTTCTCCCAGGAATTACTTATATTTATATCAAAAGCTACAGGAACTTTCTTTAGTATCCTTTTTCCTGCCTTTTCCATAGCATCTTTTAAGATTTTTACATTTTCTTCTATTCTATCTTCTCGAGATTCTATAACTATCTCATCATGGATAAGGTTAACTATATTACTACTTTCATCTTTGTTTTTATAGTAAAGGATAACTGCCATTTTTAATAAATCACTTCCAGACCCTTGTATCGGATAGTTAACTGCATCTGTAAATCTTGAAGCTAACAATTTTCTACCAAATAGAGTTGATACTTCTATGATTTTATGTTTTTGAAGGTAATCTTTTACTGTGTTATGCCACTGTCCAAACTTTTTGTAGTATTCAAAGAAGTTTTTGTGAAACTCTTTTGCCTCATCTAAGGAGATATTAATATCATAATTAGCTTTTGCATAATCTACAAGGGATTTAGGAGACATTCCATAGATAAGTCCGAAGTTTATGGCTTTTGCAAGTTTTCTATCTTCTGATGAGATATCTTCATACTTTTTTCCTGTTATTATAGATGCAGTTAATCTGTGTAAATCAAGTCCCTCTGAAAACGCTTTTATCATATTCTCATCTGCAGTATACTCTGCTGCAAGCCGAAGTTCTATTTGAGAGTAATCTGCTATTATAAATTTGTAACTTTCTTTTGTTTGAAAAACTTTTTTTAGGGAAGCCGGAATATTTTGGAGATTTGGTTTCATGGAGGCCATTCTTCCGGTAGATGCTCCTATCTGTTTAAACTCTCCATAAACTCTGCCATTTCTAATAAAACTTTTTATCTCTCTTAATTTATCTGTAATTTTTTTAACCGTTCTTATACTTAAGATTAGTTTAACTTCTTCAAAATTAGTATAATTTCTCAAAACAGAGTCTTGGGATGAGTAAGACCCTTTTTCTGTTTTGGGAAGTTTTATATGTAGTTTATTGACAAGGTAGTTTGTAACCTGTTGTGGAGAAAATGGGTCTATCTGATAGCTTTTCTTAAATTCAAAATACAGAGATTGGAACAGTTTTTCATTTTCTTCTAATAATGAATCTAAAACAGAAAGATTTACTGGCATACCAGTAAGTTCTATATCAACAAGAACAGGTAGAAAAGCCATTTCTAAAATGGCAACAGGATTATAGAGATTGAATATTTGAGCTATTTTTGAGTTTTTTGGTAAAGTATACCCATCGTTTAAACTATCTAGTATACTTTTAAATATCTTCCTTAGAGCTTTTATATCTTCCGCTGCATAAATAAGTTGATCTTTTGTTAATATAGAAGATGTCCAGTCTGATTTTTGAAGTTTTTTATCTACATCTTCTCCCGCAAATCTGTTAGATACTGCTTTAAGTGAGTGTCTGTCAGTTTGACTTCCTTTGGATAGTATCTGTGAAGCAATCATTGTGTCAAAAACGGTATCTACGGAAACGTTATAGTTAGTTTTTAAAAACTTCAGGTCAAATTTAAGGTTATGACCTATAACTCCTTTATTTCTGAATATTTCTTTTAAAAAAGAGGATATGGTTTCCGGCTTTAATTTGAAAGCATCTAAAACGAATATCTTTTCTTCATTACCAAGCTGAATAAGCCTTATTCTATCAATAAAAACATCTATATTATCAAGGTCTTCTGTTGCCACCTCTGTATCAAGATATATATATTTGTCTTTTTCTAGCTGTTTAATTACAGATGGAATATCTTTCTCGTCTGTTATATACTTAAAATCTTTGTCTAATAATTGTTCTTGTGGTAATAAATCAAATAGTGATTTCATCTTTATTTATAAACACAGCACCTTCTTTTAGTAGTGTATCAATAGCACCTTTTGAGCTTTCTTCAAAGACCCCTTTAATAGCGTCTTCCAAAACAAAAACTTGAAAACCTAAATTTATACCACCTAAAGCTGTATTTTTTACACAAAAATCTGTAGCAACACCGCAGATAAATACTCTCTTTATACCTCTCTCTGTCAATAAACTTTCAAGTATCGTTCCTTGAAATCCGGAGTATGCATCAAAATCTCTTGATGTTCCCTTAGATATTATGAATTTATTATCCTCCGGAATTTTCAAGTCAGGATGGAATTTTGAACCCTCCGTATCAGCTACACAGTGAGGAGGCCATACACCACCAAAACCTTTAAAAGATATATGATTTTCCGGATGCCAATCTCTCGTAAAAAATACAGGTTGACCTGACTTTGAGAATATATCTACATACTGATTTATAAACGGGACTAAAAGGTCGGCATCTTTTACAGGAAGAACTCCGTAAGGCATAAAGTCATTCTGTATATCAACTACTATAAGAGCATCATATTTTGTTAGCCTAACTTTCATTACTCATCTTCCTCTTGCTTCTCTTTACACTCGATACATAAAGAGGCTACAGGCCTTGCAAGGAGTCTTTTAAAAGGTATCTCCGCACCACAAGATTCGCATATTCCGTATGTTCCATACTCTATCTTTTGGAGTGTATATTCTATTTTTTTAAGAAGTTTTCTGTCTCTATCAAGTGTTCTGAGTGTAAGTATTCTTTCAGACTCCGCTTCGGCTCTCTCTATCTCATCTGATCCTACAAAGGAAAGATTTTCACCTATATTCTCTTTTGTTTCCTCAATAAGTTTGTCCCTCCATTCTAAAAGTATCTTTTTTAACTGTTCTATTTCTTGAGGTTTAAGATGCTGCATATTTACCACCTTTTCTAAGTTTAAACTTATCTATTTTAAACCTATTTACATATTTAAGTAAATGTCGTTTATAATATTGTTTGGTAAAATTTTTTATATTTCAATAGGAGTTATTAATCTTTTGAAAAAGAAAATTGCAGTTTATACGTTATTAGTTTTATCAGTTCTGTCTTTACTGTTTTTTGTATATGTTTTAGTTATAACACGAAATCTACCTGATGTTAGGCAACTTGAAAAGTGGAAACCTCCAGAAGCTTCTGTCATCTATGATTACAAAGGTAGAGTTTACTCGGAACTTTATGTCCAAAAAAGATACTATGTTCCGATAGATAAAATACCTGACAATGTTAAAAAAGCTTTTATAGCTACAGAAGATAAAAATTTTTATAACAATATAGGTGTTGACTTTTTTGGAATTTTTAGAGCTTTTGTTAAAAATATCATCTCTGGAGGTATTACAGAAGGCGGAAGTACTATTTCTCAACAACTTGTAAAAAATCTATTCTTAACACCGGAGAAAAGTATAAACAGAAAAATAAAAGAGATAATTTTAGCTGTTAAGTTAAATAGATACTACTCTAAAGACAAGATATTAGAGCTTTATTTAAATCAGATATACTTAGGTCAAGGAAGTTACGGAGTAGAAGCAGCCTCTTTAACATACTTCGGTAAACATATATGGGAAGTAAATCTATGTGAAGCAGCAGTTTTAGCAGGTTTACCAAAAGCTCCCAGTAGATACAACCCTTACGCTAACTTGGATCTTGCAGAAAAAAGAAAGTTAGTGGTTTTGGAAAGGATGTTAGATGAGGGATATATATCTCAGGAAGAAGTAGATAGATGTAAAAATCAACCGATAAAACTTGTCGGAAAAAGTAAAACCTTAGATTTTGACTACTTTACAGAAACTGTGAGACAGTTTGTTATAGATAAATACGGTGAGGAAGCTATTATTTCAGGTGGATTAAAGATATACACAACAATAGATAAGGATCTCCAGATTTATGCACAAAAGAGACTTCAAGAGAAACTTGAGATATATCAAGGAACATACGGATTTCCTAAGTTATCTAAAGATGAGGAACAGTATCTAAGAGATAAGTTTGAAAGTCAGAAAGTAGGTTCATTTATAGATAACTATATATATGTTGCAAAGGTTTTAGAAGTAAAAGGTAAATATCTAAAATTTCAAATATCTGAATTTGAGAAAAGTTTAACAGCTCCATATCAAATAAGAGGATTACAGGTTGGTAGTTATGTTTATGTAAAATATTTAGGTAATGATAACTTTAAGATAGTTCCATTCTTAGAAGGTGCTATTGTTTCAATAGACTCAAAATCCGGAGAAATCAGAGCATTAGTAGGTGGTTATGACATTTTAAAATCCCAGTTTAATAGAATATTCCAAAGTAAAAGACAACCTGGTTCTGCGATAAAGCCTCTCATTTATGCTTCAGCAATATTAAAAGGATATACTCAGATATCTATACTAAAAGACGAGCCAATCTCTTTCTTTGATTATAGTCAAGGTAAAGAATGGACTCCTAAAAATTATGACGGAAACTACTACGGAAATGTAACATTAAGGACTGCTTTAGCAAAGAGTTTAAACGCAGCTACAGTTTACCTGCTGTCAGAGGTAGGTTTTGACGATGTTATAAACCTTGGATATAAATTAGGTATAAAACAGAAACTTCCCCCTTACTACTCCTTGGCTCTTGGGTCTATAGAGTTAACTCCTATTGAGCTTGCAACAATGTACTCTACATTCGGCAATCAGGGAACGAAATGTCAACCTTTTTATATAAAGAAAATTGTAAATCAGCTCGGAGAAGTTTTATATAGCCAAGAGCCTGTATGTGAGGCTGTATATCCTCAACCAGAAAATGCTGTTATGGTTGATTTACTTAGGGCTGTTACGACAGAAGGAACAGCTGCAGCTGCATCATCTCTACCCTTCCAAACAGCAGGAAAAACTGGAACAACAAATAATTATGCAGACGCATGGTTTGCAGGATTTGATCCTGATTTAACAACAGTTGTATGGATAGGTTATGATAAAAGAAGAACCATAGGAAAAGGAGTAGCTGGAGCAACAGTAGCACTTCCTATTTGGATGGATGTAATGGCTTATGCAAACAAAGGCTCTCCTTATAAAGAATTTCCAAGAGTAGAAGGAACTGTATATATACCGATAGATCCTATAACTTTAAAAGTAGCAAATGATAACTGTCCAGGTAAATATTTACTGTTTGTAAATGGAACATATCCAACTGTAGACTGTGAAGGTAACCAAGTTGATATATCAAGCTTACTACCTAAAAAAGATGAACCTTTACCAGAAAAAGATCAAACAGCTCCAACAGAAACTAGTCCTGAAACACAAAATAATCCTGAAATACAAAATAATCCTAATGAAAGTCAAAGTATTATTGATATAATAGAAAAGAATAAACAGTGAGGAGTTAACTATGAAAGTTTATAATCTACCTGATGAAAAAGGATATTTTGGGATATTTGGTGGTAAATATCTACCAGAGACTCTTATTCCGGCTTTACAAGAACTTGAAGAGAAGTATAATCAGATAAAAAAAGATGGAGATTTTCAGAGAGAACTAATTTACTATCTAAACGAATACGCCAGAAGACCTACAGTACTTTACTATGCCAAAAGATTAACAGAAGTAGTAGGTGGGGCAAAAATATATCTAAAACGAGAAGACATGCTCCATACAGGAGCTCATAAGATAAATAACACACTCGGGCAAGTTCTTCTTACAAAGAAGATAGGTAAAAAAAGAATAATTGCAGAGACAGGTGCAGGACAGCACGGAGTTTCAACAGCAACCGCTGCTGCTCTCTTTGGTCTTGAATGTACCATATACATGGGTGAAGAAGATGCAGAGAGACAGGCTCTGAACGTTTTTAGGATGAAATTACTAGGTGCTAATGTTGAGATAGTGAGAAGTGGAAGTAGAACATTGAAAGATGCAGTCAATGAGGCATTAAGAGATTGGGTTACTAATGTGAGAACAACCCATTACATAATAGGGTCTGCTTTAGGACCACATCCCTTCCCTATGATAGTTAGAGATTTTCAAAGTGTAATAGGAAATGAAACAAAAAATCAGATTATTGAGATAGAAGGAAGACTTCCTGATGCAGTTGTTGCCTGTGTAGGTGGAGGTAGTAATGCAATAGGAATGTTTTATCCATTTATTGAAGATATAGAAGTTAGACTCTATGGTGTAGAGGCAGCTGGATACGGTATAGAGACGGGAATGCATGCTGCAAGCTTAAACGGTGGATCTGTAGGTGTGTTACACGGTATGAAATCATTCTTTCTACAGGATGAATGGGGACAGATAGAACAAACACACTCAATATCGGCAGGACTTGACTACCCTGGTGTAGGTCCAGAACATGCCTATCTAAAAATGTCTGGAAGAGCTACTTATTTAACTGCAACAGACGAAGAAGCTATAGAAGGATTTTTCTTACTTTCAAGAACAGAGGGTATAATACCTGCCCTTGAAAGTTCCCATGCTGTTATAAAGGCTGTAGAAATAGCAAAAGAACTTGGAAAAGGGAAAATTGTAGTTGTAAATCTATCAGGTAGGGGAGATAAAGATGTCCAACAACTTAAAAACTACCTTGATACAAATCCAGATATAAGAGATAGAATAATATCGAAACTTAAAGAGGTTTATGGCATATAGATGGAAATAATACTTCCTATAGCAAACACTCCTGTAAACCTATTTGAGATTATTCTTATAGGCTTCTGGGTTGGAATACTATCTGGAATGTTGGGAATAGGAGGTGGGATAATAGTCAATCCTATTCTTATAAAATTAGGAGTTCCTTCTGTTATAGTTGTCGGAACATCTATAAGTCAGATTATAGGAGCTTCCCTTTCCGGATTTTTAACTTATCTAAGGTCAAAACTTGTAGATATTAAGATGGGTCTGTTTATCGTTGCATTTGGGATAATAGGAGGAATCATAGGAGTTTTAATAATCAACTACTTTAAACAGTTTGGGAATGTTAGGCAGTTTGTCCTCTCTGTGTATGTAGTTTATCTGTTTTTATTGGGAACATTTATGTTGTTTGAAACATTGAAAAATAAAGGTAAAGAAGATAAAGAGGGTAAAATCAAAAAGTTTTGCGATAGGTTGCCTTTAAAAACGGAGTTTAAAGTAGGAGAGAGATCTATATTTATCCCTGCTTTTGTAGGTATTTTATCAGGACTACTCTCTGCAATTATGGGGATAGGTGGTGGTAACCTTGTAACACCAGCTCTTATGTATATGGCAGGCTACTCTATACAGATGGCTGTTGCTGTAAGTATATTCCAAATGATATTCGTTGCTTCTTTTTTGACATTCTTTCACTCTATCTTTAATCACGGGGTTGATATAATCCTTGGACTTTTACTTCTTATAGGTTCATCCTTTGGTGCCCTATTTGGAGCATTGATAGGACAAAAGATGAAAAAAGACTATCTCAAACTTATATTAGTTTTCCTTATGCTATCCGTTGCAATTTACAGCCTATTTCAACTTATAGAGGGGAAAAAGGAAACTTACCAACCTCCTTTGCCTGATAATATATTTTCTTACTTGCTTCTACAACATCCATATATATATTCAATCTTAGTAGTCATTTTAAGCCTGATATTAGGATTTATAATCAGTAGTTTAGCATTTAGATTGAGAGTTTTTTTACTTTCTATTTTTGGAAAAGGTGATTGAAAGATAGATGTTAAAAGTAGGATTTATAGATTACAAAAACACTATACCTTTTGGTATAGAGTTTGTTAAAAACATAGATGTTGTACGAGATTATCCCTCAAATCTCAATAAAATGTTATTTGAAGGGAAAATAGATGTTGGTATAGTTTCCTCCGGAGAGTATATAGAGCATTACTACAGATACTTTATATTTCCGGATATATCTATCTCTGGATATAAAGATGTTAAATCTGTTGCCATACTTTCAAATAAACCTCTGGAAGATGTTGATATCGTTTATCTTACAAAAGAGTCAAAAACCTCGGTATTACTTACAAAGGTTATATTTGAGAAATTTTTGAATAAAAAACCAAACTATAAATATTTTGACTCTATAAAAAATAAAGAGACTATCTTGGTTATAGGAGATAAAGCTCTTGAGATTCAACAGTATTTTAAATACTGTTTTGACCTTTCTAAAATATGGTTTGATTATACAGGACTACCCTTTACATTTGCCCTATGGTGTGTAAATAAAGACACATTCTTTAAAAATAGGGAAGAAGTTTTAAACTTATATAATCAACTCAAAGAAAATAAAGAAAATTTCTTTAAATCCTTAGATGATACAAATTTAGACAACTCTATTAAAAGTTATCTTAAAAACCTTGATTACTCATTAACAGAAAAACATATAGAATCTCTTTTACTTTTTTCAGAGTATCTATTTGAACTTAGATATATAAAATCAATTCCAGACTTTAAATTCATAGATGGAGTTGTTATAACGAGAGACAAAACCAAAACTATCTATAACTTTGAATATAAAGAGGCATACCACAGTACAAAAGCTGGTGCATATACAGAAAGTCTTGAAAAGTTTGTAAAACCTTCTAACATAAAAAATCTTTTAGAAAAAGGAAAGCCGGTAAGTATCTTAGATGTAGGGTTTGGTCTTGGATACAATGTAGCAACTGCTATAAACTTTGCAAAAACTATCTCGGAAAATCCAGTTTTAGAAATAATCTCAATAGAGAAAGATATAAACTTCCTTGAAAATATAAAAAAAATTAGCTACCCAGAAAGTCTATCAGAGGAGTATCAGTTTATACTTTCATTAAATGAGGTTGTAATTAATATAGCTGGTGAAGAGATAAAAGGCTTTAAAGCAGAAAAAAATGGTATAAACTTATCAGTTTTGATAGATGAAGGAAGGAAGATAATAAACCTTTTAAAAAGAGTAGGAAAAAAGTTTGATACGATTTTTTATGATCCATTTTCTCCAAAAGTAAATACTGAGATGTGGACTTTAGATATATTCAAAGTTTTATATGAAATAATAAAAGATGATGGAGTGTTTTTAACATATTCAAATGCTATACCAGTAAAAGTAGGACTTTTAGAAGCTGGATTTAAGATAGGCTATATATCTCCTGTAGGAAGGAGAACTCCTTCATTACTGGCAACAAAATACGGAAGTTTACAGGATTTACCAAAAGAAGAGATAGAAAAAATAAAAAACTCAAGATTTGCTATTCCTTACAGAGATAAAAATTTTTCTTTAGATGGAAGAGAGATTTGGGAAAATTGGGAGAAAGAGATAGCCAAAGCTACCTCTGGGACTTAATTACTCACCTTCTATAAAAGGTTTTAGATATTTTGCCCTGTGAGGATGTCTTAATTTTCTTAGAGCTTTTGCCTCTATCTGTCTTATTCTCTCTCTTGTTACTCCAAATCTTTTACCTACCTGTTCAAGTGTATGTTCAGTATCATCTTCCAGACCAAATCTATACCTTAAAACCTGTTCCTCCCTTTCAGAAAGGGTAGATAAAACTTCATCAAGTTGAGCCCTTAGAGCATTTTTAAGGACATGTGCTTCTGGAGATAACACTGTTTTATCCTCAATAAAGTCTCTAAGATGGGATTCTTCATCTGTACCAATAGGTGTTTCAAGAGATATAGGTTCCTGAGAAGTTCTTAGTATCTTTCTCACTTTGTCTGCCGACATTCCTACTTTCTTAGCTATCTCTTCGGGAGTAGGTTCTCTTCCAAGTTCCTGAACTAAAGACCTTGACACTCTAATAAGTTTATTGATAGTTTCTATCATATGAACTGGTATTCTTATCGTCCTTGCTTGATCTGCTATTGCTCTTGTTATAGCTTGTCTTATCCACCATGTTGCGTAAGTTGAGAATTTATATCCCCTTTTGTAATCGTACTTATCAACAGCTTTCATAAGACCTATATTTCCTTCTTGTATCAAATCAAGGAACTGTAAACCTCTGTTTGTATACTTTTTAGCTATAGAAACTACAAGTCTTAAGTTTGCTTTAACCATAATCTGTTTAACATTGTTTATCTCATTCCTTCCTTCCTGTATAAGATCTATAACATGTTCGAACTCTGAAGGTACAGTACCAATTTTTTCTTTAAGCTCTTCTATCTCATTTTTAAGTCTTAACGTTTCCGTTCTCAATATCTCAAATCTTCCAAAGGAAAAACCGTTTTCTTCTATCTTTTTCAACAATTCAGGATCCTTTTCATATGAACCATCTAATAATTTATCTATATCCTGACTTATCTTCTGAATAATCTTTATTCTCTTCTCATAATCTCTTTCACTTTTTCTTAACTTTGTGTAAAGGTCCTTAAGTTCATCTGCAAATTTATCCAGTTTTGTAAATTTAATGTTAAGTTGCTTTATAAATCTATTTAGTTTTGCATGTTGCCATACAAAATCTTTCTTTGCTTCTAAGCTCTGCTCTTCAAGATATCTCTTTTCTTTTTCTTTTAGGTCTCTGTATAGAATTGCAAGTTCCATACCTTTTTTAATAAAGTCAGCTGTAATTTTATCAAAACTATCTGGATTCTCAAATCCATAATTGGTATCTTCAGATAAATCTTCCTTATCTTCCATCTCCTGATCCGGCTCTTCTATACTTAGGATATCCTGAACCTTTATTTTTCCATCTATAACTTTTGCCCATTCATCTAACAATCTCTCAGTTAAAAAAGATGTTCTGAGAAGTCCTCTAAAAACTTTTTTCCTCCCTCTTTCTATCTCTTTTGCATATCTGATCTCTTCATCTCTCGTTAAAAGAGGTATTTTCCCCATCTCTCTTAAGTATAACTTTACAGGATCATCTGCCTTAGACCAAACATCACTATCAAGGTCTATACCAAGGTATTCAGATATATCTTCTTCGGAGGTAATATTTTGATCATCTCTCACATCAATATTCAGTTCATTAAGATACTCAATAAGCATTTCAAGTTTTTCATCGGAAGTAAAAAATTCTTCATCTACATACTTTGTTATCTCAGAATGGGTAACATATCCTTTTTCTCTTGCCAGATTTATAAGGGTTTTTACATCATCTCTTTCATAGAGATTTGAAATCATATCAAAACCTCCTTATTAGATTTTCTTTCTTGAATTAACTTAGATAAAAATTTCTCCTTTTCTTCTTCTGGAAGGACAGAATAAATCAATCTCTCTTCCTCTTGAACACGCCGTTGATGAAGTTTTTGTAATATTTTATAGAATTGATCTTCTGGAATGGAAACGGGTATTTTATCAATTTCTGGTCTTAACTCTTCATATTCCTCTGGTGTGGCATTTTTTATAAAATCAAAATAGTACATCAAAATTTTAGAAATATTTATTTTATCACAAAAATCACAGTTTTTCAATAATAAAGGGTTATAGTAAGCTGTTTTAAGTATAGCCTTTTCTGTAGCTGAAAGCTTTGTTAATTTAGACTCGTCTTTTTCTTTAAATTCAATTTGTGGAGTTTTTAGTATTCCTATATCAGTCTGAAGTTTAGAAGCTGGAATACCAAGTTCTTGGGATATAACTGATATGTATGAATATCTTATCTGATACTCTTTTATACTTCTGAGAATATCTATAACTATCTCGTATAACTTCTGATAAATCTTTAATCTCTCTTTTACATCTTCAATGTCTTTTGTTTGTTTTATCCTATTTACAAGGAAGATAAGAAAATCTTCTGAGTTTTTTAATATCTCTTTTACAGTTTTAATTCCAGCTTTTGATAGTTCATCAGGGTCTTTGAATCCTTGATAGAATACATACATCGGAGTTATACCTTCGGAAAGGAGAGTCTTTGCTGCTTTAATTGATGCCTTCTTTCCAGCTTCATCACTATCAAACATGATATAAGCCTTTTTTACAAATCTTTTTAGAAGATTTACATGTCCCTCTGTAAAAGCTGTTCCTAAGGTAGCAACTACATTTTTAATACCTATCTGCCATAGGGAAATCAAATCCATGTATCCCTCTACTATGATAACCTCACCACTTTCCTTTATAAATTCTATATTCTCAAACAGTCCATATAAAACTTTACTTTTGTTATAAATTTTACTCTCAGGGGAGTTAAGATACTTAGGCAAAACTCCGGACTGTATAGCTCTGCCGCCAAAAGCTACAATATTCCCTTTTAAGTCTCTTATAGGAAATATCAATCTTCCTCTAAATTTATCTGTAATTTTTCCTTCGGAAAGTATTCCAATCTCCTTTAAAAGATTAATATCTATACCACTTTCCTTACAGAAACTTTCAAATTTTCCCTCTTCTTTTGGAGAGTAACCTAAACTGAAATGTCTAATAACAGAAGGTGATATATCTCTCTGTTTGATATAGTTTTTAACTTCTTCTTTAAGATAGAGATTTTCTTGGTAAAATTGGGCAATTTTTGACATAACCTCGTATATAGGCCTGTTTTCTGCCTCTATATCTTTACCAGTATATTTAACTTTTATACCGTATCTGTTTGCTATTTTTACTATAGCTTCTGAGAAGGAAATCTTCTCATACTCCATAACAAATTTGATAGCATCACCACTTATACCACATCCAAAACATTTGAATATATTTTTTGTAGGAGACACAACAAAAGATGGTGTTTTTTCGGTATGAAAAGGACAGAGTGCTACGTAATTTACGCCGATTTTTTTCAGGGGTAAATAATCCGATATAATATCATAAACATTGGCAACAGCTTGAACTTCTTCAACTGTCTGAGGCGATATAGCCATTAAACCACCTTAACTTATTATTTGAATTTTTTTAATTGAAACAGTTATAAAATTTATTAAGTAAAAAAAATTTTTCAAGTTTAAAAAATCTTAGACAGTATAACCTGAAAGACACCTATAATAAATCCTAAAACTCCACCTAAATTTGTTATGTATTTAAGCTGTTTTTTTGAGAAACCTAATATTATCTCTTCAAGAGTCTGTATATCAACTTCCATAAGTGTATCGTATATCATACCTTCCAAGTCTATCTTTGCCAAAACAGTTATAAAGTCTCCTTTAAGATAATCTTCTACTCCAGATTCTATATGGGAGGATAACTTTTCTGTAATTTTTGGTTTTAGTTTTTCTTTTAATCTTTCTGAAAGATTAGTTATCATTCCTTGAATAAATCCTATTTTAACCTCATCTGACAGTGATTTTTTAAAGCTTTCAATTAGGTCTTCAAAAGCTTTATCTACTATCTTATTTACCGTCTGATTAAGACTATTTTTGAAATCTTCATTGTCAAACAATACGTGAAGCTTCTCTGTAGTTAAGAGATGGGATACGATAGTTTTTGCAATTTTTCTTGATATCTCTCCTTTACTTTTTGGTATAAGTCCAGGTGTGAAAGGAATCCTTATTCCAAAGATGTATTTTGGTTCAAAAGGTCTGAATATCATCTTAATAGCTAACCAATTTGTAAAGTAACCTATAAAGGCTCCTACAACAGGGGAAAGTAATATATCTATCAATTATTTATTCTCTTAATAAAACCAGGTATATTATTCTCTGCTCTATACTCTCTTGCTTCTTTGTCAGATTTAAATTTTCCAACTAACACTTTGTAAAGGCCATTTTCTTCAATTATAAAAGCATCTTTATATTTAGACTTTTCTGCTAATGCCCTCTCTCTGCTACTGAAAGCTCCGGTTTGTATAGAGAAATATCCAGATGTAACAAGAGATAACACTTCATTTTTAGACTCTGTCTGTTTTTGAGTTTTTTTATTGATAGGCTCTGGTTTCTTCGTAGTTTCTGTGGATTCTGTAGCTTTAGCAACTTTTTTATCTTTATGAGTTTCCTCTTTTTTAGATTGACTTTTTTCTTCTTTTGCTACTTGATATTTAGATTCAGACTTTTCTTCTTTTTTAGGTTGTGTATTTACTTCTTTTGTTTCTTTTATTGTAGCTGGTTTAGGTTCTTTAGGTTCGGTTTTTTGTTTTACAGTTTCTTCTTTTTTAGGTTGAGATTTTACAGGAGGATTGTTATTTTGAACCTGCTGAAGGTTACTAATATTTTGTGTCGGCTTGGTTGTTTGTATAGGTTTTTGGTTTTCAGGTTGATTTATAACTTGAGGTTGATTTACAGTCTGAGGTTGTTGTATTGTCTGTGAATTTTGATTTGATTGAGGTATCTTAACTTCTTGTAGTTTCTCTTCTGCTGGAATTTGAGGCGGAGCAGAAGGTTGATTTATATCTTTTACTATCTTTATATCCGGCTCTGATACCTGATTTTTATCTTTTCCAGAGAAAAAGTTAAGTCCTATTGCAACAAACACAAGAGTGAGTAGTATCCCGGACATATATATCAAAAGTCTCTCTATCTTTTCCTTCTTCTTTTTTTCCTTCACAGTTTTAAACACATCTTTTAAATCTCTATTCTCCATATCACATCCTCTCTACTGGAGTAATCCCCATAATTCTAAATAATGTTCTTAAAACATTTCTAACTGATTTTAAAAGGTAAAGTCTTGCCATCATAAGTTCTCTGTCATCTTCCATTAAAAACTTATGTGTGTTGTAATATTTATGGAACCTTGAAGCAAGTTCATAAGTAATTGCTGTTATTTTATGGGGCTGATTTTTTAATGCTGCTTCGTATATTAAATCTGGAATTGCTGCAACATACTTCATAATAGACTTTTCGGCATCTTCTTTTAATAATTGGAGTTTTGAAGTAAAATCTGTTTCCGGATCTACTGCAAATCTCTCTTTAGCTTCTCTAAATACACTTGATATTCTCGCATGGGCATACTGGATATAGAAAACTGGATTTTCTGAACTTTTTTCAAGGGCAACATCTATATCAAAGTTAAGATGTGTATCACTATCTTTTGATGCAAAGAAGTATATAACCGGGTCCTTTCCTACTTCTTCGACAAGCTCCCTTAATGTTATGAAATCTCCGGATCTCTTTGACATTTTAACTTCTTTTCCATCTTTAAATAGTTTAACTAGCTGAATAAACAGAACTTTTATCCAATCTTCTGACACTCCAAAACTCATAACAGCAGCCTTTAATCTTGGAAAATATCCATGATGGTCAGATCCCCATATATTTATTATAAAGTCATAACCTCTTCTATACTTATCAAAATGATAAGCTATATCTCCGGCAAAGTAAGTATAACTTCCATCAGATTTTCTTATAACTCTATCTTTATCATCTCCATAGAGAGTAGTTTTTAGCCAAAGGGCTCCATCTTTCTCATAAATCATACCTTTTTCTTCAAGAAACTTTATAGCTTCTTCCACTTTTCCATGTTCATACAGATATTTTTCACTATACCATATATCAAACTCTACATCTATAAGCTTTAAGTCCTCTTTTATCCTGTCAAGAAGATAGTTTTTACCATAATTTGCACAAAACTCAATAGCATCATATTCAGAAATCATAGATAGAATTTTTTCCCTTTCAAGAAGATAGAGCTCCTTTGCTATGTCTTTTATATAATCTCCGTGGTATCCATCTTCCGGAAAAGGATAATCAGGTTCCTCTATCTGTCTAATTCTTGCATAAATAGACTCCCCAAGTTTCCTTATCTGATTTCCGGCATCGTTGACATAAAACTCCCTTTCAACTTTATAACCTGTGTAAGAATAAATTTCTGACAGTATCTTTCCTACAACCGCACCTCTTCCGTGTCCAAGATGAAGTGGACCTGTTGGATTAGCACTTACAAACTCAATATTTATCTTCCCTTTATTTTTTTCTCTCTGTTCACCAAACCTATCACCTTCATTTACAGCTTTCTGTAAAATTGAGTGATAAAATTTATCTGACAGAAAGAAGTTTAAAAATCCGGCTCCTGCTACTTCAACCTTTGAAAATATGGGAAGATTTTCCAAAATCTCTTTTATCTGCCCGGCTATCTGAATCGGAGGTTTTTTAACTATCTTTGTAAGTAAAAAAGCTATGTTAGTTGAAAAATCTCCTAACTTTTCATTTTTTGGTATCTCTATCACTACCTTATCTTCTATCTGTAAGACTTCTGGTATATGTTCCTTTAATTTATCTATAATCTGATTTTTTATCTCACTCTTCAACTTCTCTCCTCTTTAGTTTATTACAGATTGTAAAAATCAAAAAAACAGCATAAAGAAGAATTATGAGTAATGTTATTATATCAAACTTCAATGCTACTATAGGAAAAAATACAGTTAAAGAGTAAATAGCTAAGTAGCTCTGACAGTTTTTTGTGTAAGAAGCATTAAAAAATGGTAAAAATAAAAGTAGTCCTGTCAATCCAATGTGGGAAAGTCCCCCATACTCCTCCAAGTTGTAGTAATCAAGTAGATAGAAAATAGATGATACAACCATACTTAAAGAAAAAAGTCTCAATAACCATTTTAACTGCATAAAACTTAAACTACTTCTCTTCTTATCTTTGCTCCTATATTAATAAGTTTTTGGTCTATATGTTCATATCCCCTGTCTAAATGGTAGATGTTATGTATCCTTGTTTCTCCTTCTGCTATCAATCCTGCTATTACCATAGCTGCACTTGCTCTAAGGTCTGTTGCTTTAACATCTGTAGCTGAAAATTTCTCTATAGGTCTTACTATCGCGGTTTTTCCTACTATCTCTATATTTGCACCTAATCTGTTTAACTCCGGAACATGCATAAATCTATTTTCAAATATATTTTCAGTAATCTCAGACACTCCATCTGCAAAACACAGTAAAGTCATAAACTGTGCTTGTAAATCTGTTGGAAAAAGTGGATATTCTTTCGTTTGAATATTTACAGGTCTGAGTTTATTTTCTCTTTTTACAACTACCTTATTTTTATCTATAGGGATAACATAAACACCTATTTCTTCCAATACTTTATTAACATACTCTAAATATTCAGATGGATAGTTTTCTATTACAATTTTTCCATCTGTTAAGGCAGATAAAACAACAAAGGTACCTGCTTCTATTCTATCAGGTATAACTCTATGGGTAGTACCATTTAGCTGTTTAACACCATTTATAACTATCCTATTTGTACCTTCTCCCTCTATATCAGCTCCCATCTTCTTTAACATAACGGCAAGATCAACTACTTCTGGTTCTAACGCAGCATTCTCTATTATGGTTGTACCTTCTGCTAAAACTGCTGCCATCATTATATTTTCTGTTCCGGTAACTGTTATTTTATCAAAAAAGATATGTGCACCTTTAAGTCCTTTTAGTGCATAAGCTTTTATGTAGCCGTGTTCTATCTTGATCTGAGCTCCCATCTTTTCAAGAGCCTTTAAATGAAGGTCTACAGGTCTTGCTCCAATGGAACATCCCCCAGGAAGTGCCACTTCAGCATATCCAAATCTACTAAGTAATGGACCTAAAACAAGGATTGATGCTCTCATTTTACTTACAAGTTCATAATCTGCTGTGTAAGAATTTGGATTTGACAATCTATAAGAAAAAATTCCGTTATCTAACTTGGTTATATCTGAGCCAATACCTTCAAGTAACAAGTTCATAATTTTAGTATCAAGTAAGTCCGGAACATTTTCTAAGATAACTTCTTTATCTGTAAGGATAGTTGCAGCTATGTTAGGTAGTGCTGCATTTTTTGCCCCAGATACCCTTAAAATACCTTCTAACTTATTTCCACCCTCTACTACAAGAGACTCTCTCAACTCTATTTTTACCTCTTTCATGTTTAGCCTCCTAATTATAACCTATAATCACTCTATCTATACCTTGAAGATCTTTTATTATATGAATATTTTGAAAGCTTTCTGCTAAAAATAAATCTTTCACTTTTTCTGCTTGCTCTATTCCCAATTCAAAGGCAACAAAACCATCTTCCTTAAGGTAGTTTTTAGACCAACTTAATATCTTTTCGTAAAATTCTGTTCCAACTTTACCAGAAATTAAAGCTTCTATAGGCTCCTTTTTGACTTCTCTCTGCAAAGTTTCGTACTCATATTGGGGTATATACGGTGGATTTGAAACAACAAAATCAAGTTTTATATCTAACTTCGGATTTTCAAATATAGACTGCTTTTTAAGTGTAAGTCTATCTGCTACTTTATGTATCTTTGCATTTATGTTAGAGATTTCCAAAGCCTTTTCTGATATATCTATACCTATCATACTAACATTTTTTCTCATCTTTAAGATAGTTATGGCTATACAGCCACTTCCAACTCCAATATCAATACCAAACAATTTTTTATCTTCCGGTAATCTCTTAATAACTTCTTCAACCAATATCTCAGTTTCCGGACGGGGAATAAGAACTCCTTCTTCTATGTAGAACTCTAAACCAAAAAATTCTTTTTTTTGAATTATATAAGCAATAGGAACACCTTCTGCCCTTCTCTTTATACTTTGAAATATCTTTTGGATTTTATCTTCCGGAATATAGATATCCGGTTCTGTTATTATTTTCTCTTTCGGAATACCTAAAACAGAAGATATGATAACCATAACATCAAGAGCCGGATTTTCTATAAAGTTATCTTTTAAAATTTTTACAGCTTTGTTATATATATCTTTTAATCTCATCTAACCTTTTGTAGTATAAAACCTTTAAGATAAAGTGTAGAAGGGATATTAATTATATATGGATGGTCTGTATCTTGGGTTAGGTATTCTATATATTGGGCTTTTGTTTTTGTGTCTTTAAGAGAGTCTAATGTTGTATTTATAAGGTCTTCATAAGTTATATGATGAGAGCAGGAAAATACAGCTAAATAACCATTTTCATTTAGAAGTTTCAAACTGTTTAAAATTAGATATTTAAATCCTCTTAAAGCTCCCTCTTTCTCATTTTTACTCTTTGCAAAAGGTGGTGGGTCTAAAACGATAATATCATACTTTAACCCGGATTTTAACTCTTCTTTAACAAAATCAAACACATCTGCTCTCTTTATTTCAAAATTATCAATATTATTCAATTTCAAATTTTCATATATAAGTGAAACTGCATTTTCCGATATGTCAACAAATTTAACAAATTCGGCACCTTTTAATGCTGTGTATATACCAAATCCACCTGTATTAGAAAACAGGTCTAAAACCTTAAAACCTTTTTTGACATATTTGGAAACTTTTTCTCTATTTGCCCTTTGATCTAAATAGAATCCAGTTTTTTGTCCAGTTATTAAATCTATTTTAAATTTAACACCATTTTCAACTATCACAATACTACCTGGAACTTCTCCGTATAAAACTTTCTCCTCTGTTTCCAAACCTTCAACCAACCTTGATTTACTATCTGACTTCTCTACGATAGCCTTAGGTTTTAAAACTTCTATTAAACTTTCCAAAATAGTATCTCTAAAATTTTCCATTCCAGCTGTGTTTATCTGTAAAGATATATAACCATCATAGTAGTCAGCTATAAGTCCCGCAAGTCCATCTGCTTCTGAATGTATAATTCTTACACCATTTGAAGTTTTAAAAATCTCTTCTCTTTTCTCTACTGCTTTTTTTATCCTTTTAACAAAAAACTGTATATCAATATCTTCTTTTTCAAAAGTTAAAACTCTAACCGTAATCTTACTTTTTGGATTTATATAACCTATACCTAAAAAATCTCCCCTATGAGATACTATCTCTACAACTTCTCCAGATTTTACATCTTTTGGAATATCTTTTATCTCTCTGTTGTATATCCAAGGATTATAGAGAGTTATTTTTTCTAAAGCCTCCTTTTTCAGAATCACCTTTTTCATAGAGATAACTCTATGGCCTTTTTTATATCTTCAAAAAAGACATCTCTACTTGATTGATTTCTTAACACATAAGATGGGTGAAAAGTAATGTATACCAATTTATCTTGATAAGTTAAAACTTTACCTCTTTCTTTTGTTATTTTTACTTCTTCTTTCATAACTCCACGGTAAGCTGTGGCTCCAAGAAGACATAACACTTTTGGATTTATTATCTCTATCTGTCTTTGAAGATATGGAAAACATGCTTCTTGCTCCTCTATTGTTGGTGTCCTATTATCTGGTGGTCTACATTTGTTTATGTTTGCTATATAGAAATCTTCTCTTTTATATCCTGCATTTTCAATAGCTTTTGTGAGAAGTTGTCCAGCTCTACCTACGAAAGGTCTTCCTTGAATATCTTCCTCTTCTCCAGGGGCTTCACCTATAAACATAAGTTTTGCAAAAACATTCCCTTCTCCTAAAACAGCCTGCTTTCTGTTTAGATGAAGGGGACATTTTGTACAAACCTGTATCTCTCTATCTATCTCATTAAGTTTTTCTAATCTGTATCTTCTTAAACTCTCTAAACTGTCATTCTCAACAATCAACTCATCAAATCCTACATCTTTAAGTATCTGCAAAATCTCTCTCAGCATAAGAAAGATTATACCATATAAACTAAGATTTTAAATTACTGTATAGACTGTCAAAGGCTTCTTTGACTTCATCTAAATAAGCTACAGAAGGTCCATAAACACATTTTACCCATGGATGAAAATGTCCTGCTGTTTCAATCATCTCTTTAAAGTTAAAGATTGCAATGGTTGGCTTTTTTAAAGCTACCCCTATATGGTAAGGGCCACTATCTCCAGAGATGAAAATCGTAGCATCATTTATAAGTCCAACAGATTCTTCTATATCTGTTTCTCCGGCTAAATTGAAAACCGTAATATTCTGCTTCTTTAATCTATTCTCTAACTCTTTATTTATCTGTTTTTCAAAATCTGCCCCCATCAGAACTGGAGTTAGATTATACTTTTTCACTCCATATAAAATAATATTTTCTATAACATCCATATCTACCCTTCTGTTTAAGGCATCCGGTGTTCCACAGCAAATGTTAACCAGTAATATTTCCCTGTATATTGGAATGCCAAACTTATTTCTATAACTTTCTCTAAACTGCCTACCTTTTTCCGTTTCTGATATCTCTATAGGTATTCTATCTCTCTCAATACCTAATTTATCAAGAACGATAAAATCTCTATCTGTGTAATTTAAGATTTTAATATTATGTTTTTTCATAAAACTCTTAACTGAAGAAGCATACATAGAATATAAAAATCCTCTTGGGAAAACCTCATTTATACCTAAAGTTTTTACTTTGTATTTAAATCTTCCTATCACTGCTACCCAAGTAGTTTCAAGACCATAAGGTTCAAAATCTATAATAAAATCCGGTTTTACTTCTTTTATAACTTTATCTGACTCTCTTAAAGCATCTATGAAAAACCTTTGACTGTTAAACCAGTTTTTATCTATAACATAAAAACTGTCTATCAGATGATGTTTAGAGATAAGTTTTTCGGAAGGATAACCTACATTGTTAGATATAAATAAAAGATTTAGTTTTGCCTGTGGATATCTATTCTTTAAAGCTCTCCAAGCTGCAGAAGACCTAAGAATATCACCAATACCGGCACTGTGGCTTTTAAGCATTAAGATGTTTGTAGGATTAAGATTTTTCAATTAATCCCTCATCTTTCAAAAGTTTAGATATTTCTTCTGTTTTATCTTCATACATAAAATAAGGATAAAATCCAAACTTCTCAAATAAAGAACCTCCGGATAAAGCTTTTGATTTATAACTGTCAAAGATATATTTATCCTGAATCTTGTAAGCACAGGCTAAAATGATTGAATTAGCATCTGGGTCATCTACAAGTTGAAATCTCTTTATGGCTTCTGTGTAATGATTTTCAAGTATATGTTTTACTCCTCTTAAAAACCATTTCTCTTTTATATCAAAAACAGAACTTAAAAGACTCTCGACTTCATTCAAAGAGAGTTTTTTACCATCTTGTTTAGTAAAAACAATCTTTAACTTTCTAAAATCTCTAATCATCAACCAAAATATTCGAGAAATCTTTTTAATCTAAATTTAACTCTATCTACTCCAATTACCTCAACCAATATATCCAAACCTACACCGGAAGACTCTCCAGTTAACGCTATCCTTAAAGGATGGAACAAGCCTTTACCTTTTACACCAAGTTCCTGCTGTATCTCTTTTGTTATAGATTTAAACTCTTCTTTTGTTATATCATTTTTATCTTTTATTTTTTCATAAAAAGCCTCTACAACTTTGTAAAACTTCTCATCCGATCTAACTTCTTTAACAATATCTTCGTTAAAAACGATCTCATCAATAAAAAATACCTTTGCTCTTTCTTTTATATCTAATAAAGTCTCTATACTATCTCTTATAGCTTCCATAACTCTTTTGTAGTAATCAAAATCAGCTTTGTATCCAAAGCCTTCAAAAAACTCTACAGCCCTTTTAGTAACTTCTTCCAAAGGAAGAACTTCTCTTATATAAACTCCATTCATCCATCTTAATTTATTTCTGTCAAATATAGCCGGAGATTTATTGACTTCTTCCAATTTAAATTGTTTAAATATCTCTTCTTTCGGAAGAACTTCCCTCTCATCTCTCGGATGCCAGCCAAGTAGTGAGAGAGCATTAAATACAGCTTCTGACAGATAACCCTCATCTTTCAGAGCCCTTACAGAAACTGCTCCATGTCTCTTTGATAACTTTGTTCTATCTTCACCAAGTATTATTGGAAGATGAGCAAATGTTGGAATAATAAAACCAAGTGCTTCGTATATAACTATCTGTTTTGGTGTGTTTGACAGATGGTCTTCTCCTCTTATAACGTGTGTTATTCCCATAAGAGCATCATCTATAACTACAACAAAGTTATAAATAGGCATACCATCAGCTCTAACTATAACAAAATCTCCAAACTCTTTTGTATCTATCTCTACAACCCCCCTTATTACATCTTCAAAAACAACTGTTTTATCTGGAACTTTAAATCTTATGACTGGTTTTATACCTTTTGCCTCATATTCTAACCTTTCTTCTATCGTAAGGTTTCTACATTTTCCAGAGTATCTGTAAGGTCTTCCTTCTGCTATAGCTTTTTCTCTTTCCTCTTCCAACTCTTCCTCTGTGCAGTAACAATAGTAAGCATCTCCTGATTTTAACAATTTATCAACATATTTATGGTATATATCAAGTCTCTCTGACTGTCTGTATGGTCCGTATTCTCCTCCTTTATCTGGACCTTCATCCCACTCTATTCCAAGCCATTTTAAATCTTCTATAAGCATCTCTTCGTACTCTTTTTTTGACCTCTCTAAATCTGTATCTTCTATTCTAAGTATAAATGTAGCTCCCTCATGTTTTGCAAAAAGGTAATTAAACAAAGCAGTTCTAGCATTTCCAAGATGTAAATATCCGGTTGGACTTGGTGCAAACCTAACTCTCTTCAAAATTCTCCTCCTATAATCACTTTAAGAATGCTGTAAATATTATAAATTAACAACACCAAGTTTTTTTCTTTTAATCTGTTTGAATTTCTCTATATCTTTCCAACTGTAAGTGTTAAGAATGTCTTCTCTCTTTGCCCAGCCTCTTCTGGCAAGAGATACTCCTATCTCCATATATGCAAAGTTAGATAAACTATGGCTATCTGTTGATATTACCAATTTGACTCCCATCTCTACAGCTTTTTTTATCCATACATCCGGTAAATCCATCCTTGTTGGTTGAGCATTTATTTCAAGAGCCGTATTTGTCTCTTTTGCCACCTTTAAAATTTCTTCTGAAAGGGGATAACCTTCCCGTGAGCCAAAAGTTCTACCGGTAGGGTGTCCTATTGCACATACATATGGATTTTCCATAGCTTTTATTATCCTGTCTGTATTATCTCTATTAAACTGAGTATGTATAGATGCAACTACCCAATCAAGTTTTGACAAAACTTCATCAGACAGGTCTAAACTACCATCGGCCAGTATATCAACCTCTACTCCTTTCTTAATAAATTTTAAGCCTAACTTTTTATTTATTCTATCTATCTCATCTATATACCTTAAAATATCCTCTTCATCTAAGCCGTGTGCAACCCTTACAGCTTTGGAGTGGTCTGTTATTGCTATATACTCGTATTTATAATTTTTTAAAACAAATTCTGCTATCTCTTCAATAGTATTTATTCCGTCTGTCCATGTTGAGTGCATATGTAAATCACCTTTTATATCTGAAAGTTCCACAAGTTTTGGTATTTTTCCTTCCAAAGCTAACTCAATTTCTCCTCTATCTTCTCTCATTTCCGGTGGAATCCACTGCATACCAACAGCTTTATAAACTTCCTCTTCTGTTTTTCCTGCTATCTTCTTACCGGTCTTTATATCGAAAACGCCGTATTCACTTACTTTTAAACCTTTTGATTTTGCTATATCCCTAAAATGGACATTATGTTCTTTTGAACCTGTAAAGTATTGAAGACCGCTTCCCCACTCATCAGGATTTAAAACCCTAAGGTCAACCTGCCTATCTTTTTCATGTATCATAACACTGGCTTTTGTATCTCCTTTCGCTATCACTTCTTTAACATCTTCAAGGGATGTGAAGTAATCTATAACTTTCTGTCTGTCTTTCTCATCACAGGCTATGAGTATATCTATATCTCCTATCGTTTCTTTTCTTCTTCTTAAACTTCCGGCAAGTTCTATATTCTCCACTTCTTTTAAAACTTTAAGCTTTTGCACTAACATCCTTCCTATTTGAAGAGCTTCCCAGAGAAGCAATCTCTTTTGAGTACTTTCATAAAGTTCAAGTCCTTTTAGCATATTCTGGACTTTTTTCTCTCCAAAACCTTTTAGTGATGCAACTCTTCCATCTTTTAGTGCTTTTATAAGTTCTTCTTTTGTTGATATACCAAGTTCCTGATAAATTTTTTTTAAAGTTTTTGGTCCAAAACCGGGAACTTCCATAAGTTCAAGAAAATCTGGAGGTACAAGCTGTTTTAACTCTTC
This sequence comes from Hydrogenothermaceae bacterium, assembly GCA_041287495.1. Classification (GTDB taxonomy): domain Bacteria; phylum Aquificota; class Aquificia; order Aquificales; family Hydrogenothermaceae; genus JAOABC01. Next base: position 168,617 of record JBEULE010000040.1, on the reverse strand, counting down.
ATATTTTTTTATTTTTCCAGTTTTTATATACTCCTCAATCTTCTCCTCTATTCCACTACCTATTCCTCTGATATGATGTATCTCTCCACTTTGTATAAGATTTCTTATATCATCTGGAAGGCTATCAATAATCTGAGCAGCCCTATGGTAAGCCAAGGCTCTAAATTTATCCTCTAAAAAGTCGTATATATTTCCCATATTTTCAAAGATTTTTGCAAGTTCTTTATTGATATTCTGATACATACTTATTCCCCAAATTTACTTTGTTGTATCTTAGCTACTTTTTATTTATAGGAGAGACCTTAACTTTTCTCCTATGTTAGCCTCCTTCATCAGAGACTCACCTATTAAAAATGCATCAACTTTATATTTTTTCAACTCTTCTATCTCTTCTTTTGAAGATATTCCACTTTCTGCAACCACAACCTCAACACCCATATCCTTCAACTTTGGAGCAATCGTTTTTGATATATTTATATCTACTTTAAAATCCTCCAGATTTCTGTTGTTTATTCCTATAATCTTAGCTCCGGCTTGTATTGCTTTATAAGCCTCTTCATCAGAATGTATCTCAACCAAAGGCTCTAAATCTAACTCTCTTCCGGATTCTATAAGTTCCTTTAACCTCTTTTCATCTAAAACTTTTGCTATAAGTAGATAGCTGTCTGCACCGTAAGCGTAAGCTTCAAGTATCTGTCTTTCATCAACTATAAAATCTTTCCTCAAAATCGGCAATTTCACTTCTTTTGCAATTTCGGCAAGATACTCAATAGACCCCTGAAAATACTGCCTATCTGTTAAAACAGATATAGCCTTTGCTCCACTCTCTTCATACTCCTTTGCTATCTCAACAGGATTAAATACATGTCTTATGACACCTTTGGAAGGGGATGCTTTTTTAACCTCAGCTATTATATTTGTTCCCTTACCTTTTAATGCTTTTTTAAAATCTAAAACTTTCTTTTTTCTACATATAGCAAGGTTTTCTAAAATTTTTATATACTCTGGAGTATAACTTTCTAACTCCTCATATTTAGTCCTTATTATCTTCTCTAAGATATTCACCTTACTACCTCAACACCACAAAGAAGTATATTAACCCCAAGAATATTCTGTATATACCAAATGGTATAAAGTTATGGGTAGAGATAAATCTAAGTAATAATTTAATGGAAATAACTGCAAAAATAAATGCAGTTATAAAACCTACAATTAGATTACTCCAATCTGATACATTGAAATTAGAATAGTTTTTATATATATCGTATAATGTAGCCATAAACATAGTAGGAACTGCTAATAAAAATGAAAATTCGGCGGCAGTCTTTCTGTCAAGATTTAAAAGTAATCCACCGATTATAGTAGCTCCAGACCTTGAAGTTCCCGGAATCATTGCAAAAGATTGGAAAATACCTATAGAAAAAGCTTTTTTGTAATCAATATCGTATATACTCTTTATCCCATACTCTCTATTTTTATGGATATACTCAATTCCTATGAGTATAAAGCCTCCTAATATGAGCATAAAAATAACTACATAGGGATTAAAAAAGGATTTTATCAGTTTATAAAGTAAAAATCCAAGAATTCCAGTAGGTATAAAAGCTATAACTAACCTCTTTAAAACTTCTAACTCTAAAAACTTTCTCCAATAGAGAAAAACAACAGCCATAATAGAACCAAGCTGTATGGAAACTTCAAAAGCTTTATGGGCATCTGTCTGCTGAATACCCATTAAATTAGAAACCAAAATAAGATGCCCAGTAGAAGATATAGGCAAAAACTCTGTGAGCCCTTCAACAACACCAAAGATAAATGCTTCAACACTATTCATGTTCACCCTCTTCTATCTCTCTTATCTTTTCCTGAAAATCTTTTATATCCTTAAAATCTTCATACACAGATAAAAACCTTAAGTATGCAACCTTATCAAGCTGTTTTAACCTCTCTTTTACCATCTCTCCAATTTCATAACTTGTTGTAGTAAGTTTTCCTTCATCTATCAAAAACTTTTCAATATTATCAGCAATCTCTGTTATCTGCATATCAGATATAGGTCTTCCTTTTGACGCAAGTTTTATACCTCTTATAACTTTTTCTTTATTAAAGGCTTCTACCTTTCCATTTTTCTTGATTACTTTAATCTCTTCTTCCTCTATTCTTTCGTAAGTGGTAAATCTATATCCACATCCAAGACATTCCCGTCTTCTCTTTATAACAGTTCCATCTTTTGACTGTCTTGTTTCTAAAACTTTATCACTTAAACTTCCACATTTAGGACATTTCACTATACTTCCCTTAAAACTTTTTCCATCTTCTCTAAGGTTATCTCTAAATCTCTATCAGAGTGAGCTGTACTTAAGAAAAAGGCTTCAAACTGGGAAGCTGGTAAATATATACCTTCTCTTATAAGACCTCTGAAAAATTTTGCAAATAGCTGGGTGTCTGAAGTTTTAGCTGTTTGAAAATCTACAACTTCCTTATCTGTGAAGAATGCTGTTATCATCGAACCAACTCTGTTAACTGTTATATGTTTTCCAGTTAACTTTGATATTTCTTTTATACCATCTTCTAAGATTTTACCTTTTCTATCTAACTCCTGATAAGGATTTATTTCCTTTAAAAGCTTAAGCTGTGTAAGTCCTGCAGCCATAGCTAAAGGATTTCCAGAAAGTGTTCCAGCTTGGTAAACTGGTCCTACAGGAGCTACATACTCCATAATCTCTCTTTTTCCTCCATATGCTCCAACTGGAAGACCACCTCCTATAACCTTTCCGAAGGTTGTTATATCAGGTTCCACATCGTATAGCTCTTGTGCTCCACCATAAGCCAATCTAAATCCTGTCATAACTTCATCGAATATAAGTAAAGCTCCATAATCTCTTGTTATCTGTCTTAATTTTTGGTGATACTCTTTTGAAGGAGCTACAACTCCCATATTTCCGGCAACAGGTTCAATTATTACACAGGCAATATCTTCACCGTACTTTTTAAATGCTTCTTCAACTGCCTCAATATTGTTGTAAGGTAAAACAATTGTTAATTTAGCCAACTCCTCCGGAATTCCAGGAGTTCCGGGAATACCTAAGGTAGCAACTCCGGAGCCAGCAGAAACTAAGAGACTATCTCCATGTCCATGATAACATCCATCAAACTTAACTATGTACTTTCTCTTTGTATAACCTCTTGCAAGTCTTATAGCACTCATTGTTGCTTCTGTTCCAGAGTTAACAAACCTGACCATTTCAACAGATTTAACAGCATTCACTACCTCTTTTGCCATTTCTACTTCTATTTTCGTAGGAGCACCAAAACTTGTCCCAAAGTTAGCTATCTGTTTTATAGCATTTACTATCTGATCATGGGCATGACCAAATATAAGAGGTCCCCAAGATAAAACATAATCTATATACTCATTTCCATCTTCATCCCATATCCTACAACCTTTACCTCTGTTTATAAAGATAGGATCTGCTCCAACAGCTTTAAAAGCCCTAACAGGAGAGTTCACTCCACCAACTAGATACTTCTGTGCTTCTTTAAAAAGCTCTCTGGATTTTTCCATAAGTTCCTCCATTTATCGGCTTACTTCCTATTTAAAATATTCTATCATAAGGACTTTATATAACTGGTTTTTTAGGTTTAACAAAAAATTTAGATATTCTTGGAGCATACTGAGCAAACAGTATTCCTATAATAGCCATAATAAGTATATACACACCAAAAAATGGTAGAAAATTCGTCGGTGACAACTTAGATATAACTATAGAAAACTCCCCTCTACTAATAATAGAAAAACCAGCTATCATAGACCCTCTCTTTGATAATCCGTAGAACATTCCTCCTATGTAACCTGTTAAAAACTTTCCAAATATAGACAAAATAACAACTACACTAATCAACACAGTAAATTTAATTTCCAATAATGATTTATCTACAATAATGTTTGCACCAAATAAAAAGAAAAATAAAGCAACAGCAAGCTCTTTTATAGAAAACATACTCTTTTCTACATCATGGGCCTTTCCTGTTTCGGAGATAATCATCCCCATTAAAAAGGCTCCGATAGATTCCGATAAGCCGATGGCCTGAGTAAATCCGGCAAAAACTATAAGTCCCCCGAATGCAAAAAGAATAAACAGGTCTTGATTTATAAAGTTATCAATAAAATTAGACAATTTATCACGAAACAGCATAACTATAATATATACAGTAGAGAATACAGCGATTATCTTTAAAGCTATAATACCAAACATAACAGGTGTAAGGTCTCCTCTGGTCATGATACCAGCAAGGACAGCAAGCATAATAGGAGCTACAATGTCTTCAAATACCATAAGTCCTAGAATCATCTCTGTTTCCGGATTTGCAACTCTCTTATTGTCTGTAATAACCTTTGTTGTAATAGCCGATGAAGAAGCATAGGCAATAGCACCACCTAAAAAGGAAACAAGCCAATCAAAACCAAGTAATTTAAGGACTATAAATATCATAAAAAAATTAAAAAAGATATCCAGTAATCCAACAGTCCATATCCTCTTTGCAGTAGAAACTGCCCTTACTATATTAAATTCAAGTCCAAGATAAAAAAATAGCAAAACAATACCAAGCTCACTGAATCTCTCTATAGTTTCATCTTCATGAATAAAACTACCTAATAAAATACCTATCACTATATAAAATATTGCCGTAGGAAGTTTAAAAACTTTTCCTATATATCCGGCTATAAATAGAGAGAGGCTTAGCAATCCAAATTCAAGGAGAAAAGGCATATTCATCATCTAATCTTACATGCAGGATAAAAAAATTTGAAAAATTTTTCTATCTGCTCTTTATTACCTACTATCACAAGTGTATCTCCTTCTCTTATAACTTCCTCCGGTAGAGGATTTGTAATTGTTTCGTTTCCCCTTATTATAGAAACAACTGTAACCCCAGTTTTTCTTCTAATTTCAAGGTCTTTTATTGATTTATTTACCAAAGGAGAAGAGTTATCTACATTTATCCATTCTATAACTAAGTTCTTCATAAACATCTCTTTTTCTTCCTGCCCTTCCGGTTTAAAGTAAGTTCCCATCAAAATAGAGCCAAGCTGATTCGCTTCTTCTTCATTTAAAACAAAAGAGCAAACCGGCTCATCAAAATCATCTTTATTAAAAAAGTAAATTTCTCGTTTTCCGGAGATATGTATTATCACACTCACTTTCTCTTTATCTGCTGTTATGATTGAAAACTTTTTACCAATTCCCGGGAGGTCTGTTTCTTTAAATTTCATTTTTCATCACCTCTCAAACTAAAAATTTATGATTTAATTATATAGAAATTTTGACGAATAAGAAAATAGTAATAATTTGGAGGTAAGTTAGTATGAAAGTTGCTATAATATCCTTTGATGTTAAATACATAGAAGATTTGAGGAAAAATTTAGAAAATATAGAAGTCATACAATACGGTGATACAGTTTCATTTTTAAAAGATATAGAGAATACAAAACCGGAATTAATAATATACGACACTACTTCTGGAATCTTTGCGGAAGATGACCTCAAATATCTTTTAACAAAAAGTGCGATAGAAGATGGAAAGATATTTGGGCTAATATCCCCAGAAAATCCTATTGATATAAACCAATTTTCTGAAAAGGTTAAATTTTTCCACAAATTTAATCAACTACAAGATTTAATATCAGAGCTTAATAACATGAAACCAACAGAGATAAAAGAACCTAACCAATTGAAATTTGAAGAAAAAGTTGAAGAGAATTCTCCTTCTGAGTCGTTGTCAGATTTCGAATTTTTAACAAAAAATCCCGGTATCCAAGAGGAACTTATAGAGTACAATGATATTGCAACGCAAGATATAACAATTTCAAAAACACCTTTTGAGATAGAGTTTAACGAAATACCACAACAGGAAACAACCATAGATATTCCCTCCACTTTAGAACTTGAGTTTAACGATTTATCACTGCAAAGTGAAGATTTAGATTTAAAGATAGAAGAAGAAAAAACTCGACCTACAGAAATTATAGAATTTGAACATATTCCTGAAATGGAAAATCTTCCTCAGATAGAAAGTATAAATGAATTTAGTACAGTCAACAATTTAGAAGAGTCAAAACTACCTCAAGAGTTGCATACTTTAGAAAATCTTGTAACTCCAGCTATAAAACCGGTTGAGGAAAAAGTTATAGAAGAGATTATAGAGACACCTTCAAATAAGGAGAAGGGGACTACTTTACAAGAATTAATATCTTCCAAAAAAGAAGAATCACCTATAGAAAAGCTTACAGGAGGAGAAAAGATGATAGCAAACTTCAATATCCAGATCTCAGACGAGGAGATAAAGAAGTTAGCATTACAAGTGACAAGAGACTTCCTGGAAAAAGACCCGGCTATGGAGAAGATAATTGACCATTTACAAATAGACTTCCAAGAAGAAACAAGAAAAGAGTTGGAAAATTTAAAATTAGAACTTAGGGAAAAGTTAAGACAAGAGGCAGAAAAATTAATCTCAGAAGAGATAAGGAAGCTATTAAAAGAAGAACTGAAAGACTATGTAACAGAGATTACAACAAAGATAATTAAAGAGAAGATAGAACAGATATTCAAAGTTTCTTAGAAAAGATATAAGTTAAGAAAGCGAGAATAGAAGATGAAAATAGGATAAAGGTATGTGTAAATAATGCTGAGAGGAGGGCAATATCCCTACTAACACCCAAGACTAACAGAGAGCCTGCATAACCTGATTCATACGTTCCTATTCCGGCTATACCATGGATGGGTAGTACTGTAGTTAGATCTCCGGCAGAAAAAGCGAGAAAAGCTTCTGAGATTGATAACTTTATATCCGGTGGAAGAACGAAGTAAAATGCGGAAAATTTAAATATAAGAGTCAATACCGATAGAATATATATATTAAGAAGATTTTTTACTTCTAACTTACTGTGGTAATTCACTATCTCTTGATGTTTAATTTTCTTTATTAAAAGAGAAATAGGTATAAAAATAAATGGAGAGATAAAAAAAGTTAAAACCCCCAGTATTAAATTTGATTTATACAGAAAATAAAACAGAGAAAAAAATCCTATCAACGATAATCCATCAAAAATCCTCGTTGTTATAAAACTCATTGTTGTTTGAGTTAAACTTATCCCTTCTTTTTTCAGCATATAGAAAAAAGATATCTCTCCCACCCTGAAAGGTAGTATGATATTAAAGAATGTGTTGAAAACAGTTATCTTAAATAACTTACCAAACTCCTTTATATCTAACGTTAAACTCCACCGGATTGACCTAATTATATAACTGAAAGTGTATAATACAATACCTATTACTAAATGAATTAAGCTTAAACTTTTAAAAAGTAAGATAAATTTTTCAAAACCTACATATATCTCAAAGAGATATAGAAAAATTCCAGTTACAATTAAAGAAACAAAAAGCTGAATACTTTTCTTTTTATCAATCTTTACCATTAACTATTTCTTTAATTATATAAGGTCTTTTACCCTGGGACTCGTAGTAAGTTCGTGTTATAAGCTCCGCTATTATACCGGTAGATATAAGCTGAATACCGGTTATAAATAGAAGCATACCAAAAGTAAGTAAAGGTCTATCTCCTATAGATTTACCAAAACATAACTTCTCACAGGAAAGGTAAAACATCACCATAAAACCTATAAAGGACAATAGAAAACCTGTTCCACCAAAAACTCTAAGTGGTTTAGTTCTGTAATCAAGTAAAAATTTTACCAATATGAGATCCAGTATAACCTTAAAAGTCCTTGATATTCCATATTTTGATTTTCCGTATATACGAGGATGATGTTTAACCGGAATCTCTACAACTTTCGCTCCAAATGGTTTTGATAAAGCTGGTAAAAATCTGTGCATCTCTCCGTAGAAATCAAGATTTTTTGCAATTTCCGATTTATAAGCCTTAAGAGAGCATCCGTAATCATGGAGATGAACTCCGGTAACAATAGATATTAGCCAGTTTGCTATCCTTGAAGGTAAAGTTCTACTTATAAATGCATCTTTCCTATCTTTTCTCCAACCACTTACTATATCGTATCCTTCTTCTATTTTCTGCAATAACTTTGGTATATCTTCAGGGTCGTTTTGAAGATCTCCATCCATTGTGATTATAATATCACCCTTAGCCACTTCAAAGCCGGCAGACATTGCCGCAGTTTGACCAAAATTCCTTCTAAAGTTAACTCCAACAACAGTGTTATCCTTCTGTGCTATCTCTTTTATAATTTGCCAAGATTTATCTTTACTACCGTCATTAACAAAAACTATTTCATAACTTTTTCCTTCTTTTTCTCTTAAAACTTCTAAAACTGATTTTAATTTTTTATAAAGTATAGGTAAGTTCTCCTCCTCGTTGTATATAGGTATAACTACAGATATATCTACCTTTTCTACCACAATCAAACCTCTACTTTCTTAATAGACCATTCAAAATATTTTCAGAACTATCTTTTTTCTCTTTTAAAGTTTCTATTTTACCCTCTGCTATATTTATAAGTAAATTTTTTATCTCATTTTTCATAGGGTCCTTATCATCAACAATCTTTAAAGCTTTTTCAAGATAGTATTTTGCCAGCTCTTTTTCTCCTAAGGTTATATATACTTTTCCTATCTTATAATAAATCTCTCCGGAGTTATATCCTAAACTCGCAGCTTTGAGATAGTTTGATAAAGCTGTTTTTAGAAATTCTCTACTATCTGTCCGTTGATATCTTTCATAGTAGTAATCTCCCAATACGATATAAGAGTTAACAAAATTTGAGTTATACATTATAGATTTATTAATGTTTTCAAGGAAGAGAGCTTCATTACCTAGGCTTTTATATATCAATCCAAGGTTATAGTAAGCTCTATCTTTTTTAGAATATGTCGGATTGGATATTGCTTTTTCAAGATAAGATATAGCCTCTTTTTCTCTCGAAGTTATTGCATATAAAACTCCAAGATTAGTGAGAAGCTCTGGATTATCCGGAAATCTACTTAACCCTTCCTTAAATACACTTTCAGCCTTTTGATATTCTCCGGAAAACTGATATGCAAGGGCAAGTGCATTATAAGTTTCCGGTGTTTTATAACTTTTTATGGCTTGTAGTAGATATGATATAGCTTGAGCATTGTTCCCTGTATTTAGAGAAGATATACCCATCTCATAGTAAAACTTACCGTCCATTTCTTCCTGCATACTATAACTTTCTTTTGGAGCACTGCAGGAGTAAAGAAGAGAACTTATTAAAAGTGTAGAAAAGATTAACTTTTTCATAATTTTATTATATCATATTTCTTCATCTTTAAATTCTATCTCTAACTCTTTCATCTTTCGGGATATGGTGTTTCTGTGAAGTCCAAGTAGTTCTGCAGCTTCCGATATATTTCCTTCCGTAAATTTTATCGCTTCTTTTATTAGGATATACTCTGCCTCTTCTATAAGTTTTATATATATATTTTTTCTCTTTCTTGTAAGAAATTTTTTAACTTCAATCTCAAACCCTTTTTTCCAGTCAAAACTTTTTTCTTCTTCTCCTTTTATATTTGCCGGCAGTAAATCCGGAGTTATAGGTCTGTCTCTGTATGTTGTTATAAGTTTAAAAACAAGATTTTTAAGTTCTCTGATATTACCAGGATAGGAGTAGTTTACTAAAAATTTCATAGATTCTTGTGTAAATCCTCCTGATTTTAAACCAAGTTGAGATAAAGCCTGTTTTGTAAATAGATTAACTAAATCTGGAATATCCTCTTTTCTCTCTTTCAATGTAGGAAGATGTATTTCAAATACAGATATACGGTAAAACAGGTCTTCCCTAAATTTTCCTTCTGCTACAAGTTTTATCAGATCTTTATTCGTTGCAGCAATTATCCTTACATCTACTTTTATAGGTTTTTTACCTCCAACAGGGACAATCTCCATCTCCTGAATCGCTCTCAATAGCTTACCTTGAGCTTCTAAAGGCATCTCCCCTATCTCGTCAAAGAATAGTGTCCCTCCGTTTGCCTGTAAAAATTTACCTTCCTTACTTTTATCTGCTCCGGTAAAAGCTCCTTTTTCATAACCAAAAAGCTCACTTTCAACAAGACCTATAGGTATAGCTGCCATATTTACAGCTACAAAAGGTTTATCGGCTCTATTTGAAAAGTTATGTATAAGATTTGCTATAACTTCCTTACCTGTTCCACTTTCTCCAGTTATAAGAACTGGCTCCTTTGAAGCAGCAGATCTACCTACAAGTTTTAAAACCTCTTTCATTACAGGACTATTTGCTACCACTTCTTCCTTTGGAATAGCCGATACAACTTTTAACCTTAAACTCTGCTTAATATCATTTACAACATTCTTTATTCTCTCTATATCAAAAGGTTTTGTTATATAGTCATAAGCACCAAGTTTCATAGCTTCTATTATGTATTTGTGTTCTGTATGCCCGGATACAACTACTACGTAGGGTCTAAAATCTAAACTGTTTATCTTTCTAAGAATATCAAGACCATCTGTATTTTTAAGTCCTATATCTAAAAGTATAAAATCCGGTTTCTCTTCTTGAATTATTTCAATCGGATTTTCAGAACCATCAAAATCAAGAACATCTATAGACTCTTTTAAAAGTATCCTCTTGAGTACTGTTCTTACAGTTTTTTCATCTTCAAAAACAATAGCCTTCATTATCTTCACCTTATTGGAATTAATATTTCAAAAGTTGAGTTACCAATGTATCTCAAAACGCCTCCATGAGATTTTACTATATTAAATGCATTAGAAAGTCCAACCCCTGTCCCTTCTTCCTTCGTAGAGAAGAAAGGTAAGAATATTTTATCAATTATTTCTTCTGGTACTCCTTCTCCAGAATCCTTTATTCTTATATATATTTTATCCCTCCTGGGAGAGTATATCATATCGTCAGATATACCTGTTTCTATAGTTATCTCACCTTCTGAATTTATTGCATCAATACTATTTTGAATTAAGCTCTCCAAAACTCTTACAAAATAATCTTCATCAATCATCACTTCAGGAAGGCTTGGGTCGTAATATCTCTTTATCTTTACATTAGGATAGATTGTTTCATATCTAATTAAAGTTTTGTCTATAACTTTATGTATATTCTCTTCTCTAAGAACAAGATTTATAGGTCTTGTGAGACTCATAACCTCTTTTAAAAATCTTTCTATCCTTCCTATATCATTGATAATATGATCTATCATCTCTACTTCAGAAGGATTTTCTTTAAGATACTGAGCAGCAGCTTTTACTCCGGCTATCGGTCCTTTAAGGTCGTGAAACAACTCTGCCAACAATTTTGAGAAAGTCTGTATATTTCCTTCCTTTTTTATATCTTCCTCAAGTTTTATATATCTCGTTATATCCCTTATGATAATGATAATACTATCTCTGTATACATAGCCATCTATCTCTAAAGCTCTATCATTAAATCTTTTATACATACCTTTTATGTTAAAACCTTCTGATATATACCTACTTTTCAACACATCTCTTAACAGATCTTCAAAAGATTGGATACCACTTAAAGAAGCAAAATTTTTTGCTTCTTGATTTTCAAACAGAACTTTACCTTCTCTTGATAATATGATAACAGGATCAGTAATACTTTCTAAAATTTCTTCACAGTTTAAAAAACTCATCTTACCAATTTTAAAGCTTTTTCTACAACTTCTTCTGGATGTATAGATGTAAGACAGAGTAAATCTCCCCTCTTACACTTACCTTTACCGTGTAAATCACATGGTTGACAGTCTAAATTTTTAAAGATATATCCTCCTTCATCTACAAAAGGTGCAAAGCCAAAAGCAGGATGTGTGGCACCATAAAGCATCAGAACGGGAACTCTGGTAGCTCTTGACATGTGGGCAACTGCAGAGTCATTACTTATAGTGATAATACCTTGAGAAACCACAGCTATACTCTCTCTTAAAGATAATTTCCCTCTTAAATCAAAAACTTTATCAGGGTAGATATTTCCGTCAATCTCTTTATCCTCTTTTGAGCCTATTAGTACAACATTATAACCTTTCTTTAAAAAAATCTTTGCTACTTGATTGTAAAACGGATACACTTTATTTTTATACCTTGCACCTGTTCCCAAGGTTATAAATCTATCTGGAATAAAATGTTTAACTTTTTCAATTTCTTCATCTTTTAGAATTATCTTTGGTCTATATTTACCAGTTTCATTTATATCTAAATTTTTCAAAACTTCAAGGTAGGCTTTAACTACGTTAAACTTTTCATCCAATATTTTCAATCTTCTTTTGATAGAGTTTTTTTTATATCTATAAACTTTGCCTTTTACAAAACTACTTATAATAAAACTTCTTAAATTTTTATGTAAATCTATAACGTAATCGTACCTACCAAGAGATTTTGCAAACTTAACTATATCCATTATAGATTTAACATCTTTTTTATCTAATCCTATCACTTTATTAACTCTATAATCTTCTAAAAAAAGAGTATCAAAAGGTTTAAATGTTAAGAAATCTACACTATAACCTCTCTCATATAGAGGCTGTAAAACTACAGAAGAAAGTATAACATCTCCTAAGGAAGAAAGCCTGATGACAAGAACTCTCTTTAAAGCATCTGCCTTAATCTCTCTATCTCCTCCCTAAACTCTTGAACCATTGTAGAATGATTAAACTTTAAAGCCTTCTCTATACCTCTTTCGTAAGCTTCAATAGCATTCTCAATATCTCCCAAATTGATATAACACTGTGCCAAGGTTCTATATGCTGCTCCTTGGTCTTCGTATAAACTTAGATACTTTTTAAACTCTACAATTGCATCTTCATATCTTCCAGCTTTGTAAAGTTCCAAAGCAAGACCGTATAAACCTAAAGGATTGTTAGGATTTTTCTCCAAAGCCTTTTTTAACTCTTCTATTCTATCCAAATTCAATCCTCCGTTTTAATGTAGTTTTTAAATTTATCAAAATTAGGTAAAAATTTGAGTTCTTCAACAGATTTAAAATATCCATTCCGATTTCTTATTTCTATGATTAAATTCGCTGTTTTCTCGCCAATATAAGGAACATCCTTCAACCTATTTATATCAGCTGTATTTACATTCACTTTTAAATCTGACGGTTTAAACTTGGGGATCAAAGTAGGTTTAAAAGTTAGTATAATAAGAAGAAATATCATAATAGCTGATATAATTTTTACTTGTGTTGTAAGAAGTTCTGTATCTATAAGTATGAAATCAGATAACTTCATAGAAATTCTCTTCCGGTTATAGCCCTTCCAAGTCCAAGTTCTTGGACTATAAAATCCATATCATCGTGAGTTATTCTCACTTCGTTATCTACTTTTTTAAGTAAAAATGGGTAACCATCAAAAGATATGGAATAAAGCTTATCCAGAATATCTTCTACATCTATAGAGTCTCTATCAGAATGTTGATATATTTCTATCAGATTTACAAACCTTTTATCTGCATACTTTGAGTATATAGAGAATATATTTAAATCGGAAAGATAGTTTGCAATATCTTGGGGTATATTACCAAAAGATGATTTTAGTTTTTGGACATTTTGATTAACTGCAACCGAATATCCGTATGTTTTTATATACTTAGAAAAAAGTTTTATATCAGCAACAGATGCTTTAAATATATCTACACCTGAACTTGTCTTTGCAACTCCTATAATATCTTTATCTCTTATATTGAAAATCTTATAAATAAGATACATAAATTCATAATAAGCAAGTTTTGACTGAACAGCTTCTATGTAATCAAGCCTCAACTTTGATTTTTCAAGATTTTGAATTATATATTCTTTAACTTCATCGGAAAGTGTATAGATATCTTCGTAACTCTCTATCTTTTCTTTATCTATACTGTCAAATATTTCTCTTGCAACTCCATTAATATAATCATCTACTTCTTCTGATTTAATAAACCATTCAGAACGGGGGAAAGGAGTTATAAGTCTACTTGTAAGCGTTCCGTCAAACAGTATCAAATCAGCATTTTTCGATATATAGAGTTTGTATATACTCTTTACTTCTGCTAAAAACATAAGCATAGACAGATAAGATTTTGCAACCTCTGGCCTTTTTGCCACCGAAACTGTTATATCTCCGGCAAAAAAGCTATCTTTTTCCTTTTTTCTTAAATCATAAAAATATCCATATCCACCAAAAACCATAAGGTAAAAACCTAAATACTGTCGGATATTTAAAGAACCATCACTCACCAAAACAGAAAAGCTATCTTTTCTCTTAGGCTCATACTCATTCCATTTCTCTGATATTTCTTCTTCCTTCAAAGATACATCTATATCTTTTTCTATCAAGCTTTTTAGGATTTCTCTCTTACTTTTAAGTTTTTCATAAAGTTTAGCCTGCATAATTAAAAAACTCCCTATATTATTTATATTTATGTGTGGTAAAATTTATTAACTGTATTATAGCATAGCTTCCGGAGGTAAGATTGAACAAGCTAGAGCAGATATTTGAGAGATTTTTATGGGAAAGTAGACTTATGGTCATCTTGGCTGTTTTAGCATCTATATTTGCAGCATTAATCTTAACTATAATGGGAAGTTTTGATATAATACAAATTTTCTTTGAACTGTTTCGTGCTTTTTCAGATAAAGAGGTTTATGAACAGTTTCACAAAAAAGCTGTCATACATATAATAAGTGCTATAGACGCTTACCTTATAGCAACAGTATTACTAATTTTTGGTGTAGGATTATATGAACTTTTTATAAGTAAGATAGATTATGCAGAAAAAGATACAAAATCATCAAGAGTCCTCATTGTACATTCATTAGACCAGCTAAAGGATAAACTTGCGAAAGTTATAGTTATGGTTATGATTGTTACATTTTTCAAGTATGCTGTCTCTTTTAAATATGAAGATATTTTAAGTCTGCTTTATCTGGCTATAGGTATAATACTTATAGCTTTGGCTATATTCTTTCTTGCAAAATCCCACGAAGATAATAAAATAGAATATAACGATAAGGAACATTAACAATAGGTGTGAGATATGAAAAGTGATATTATAGTTTTAATATCTTCTTTAAGTTTAATAGGTGGTATATCTTGGTTTTTCTTTGGTGGAAAGAAGAATGAAACTAAAGATGACAGTTTCACGGGAGAGTTTGAAACAGTAGAGTTCAACATCACAGGAATGCACTGTGCCGGTTGTGCCGCTGGTATTGAAGCAACTATAAAACTTCTTGATGGAGTCAAAACAGCTTCCGTTAATTTTGGAACTTCAAAAGGAATATTCACATTTGACCCATCAAAAGTAAAAAGAGAAGATATAATAAACAAAATAAGAGAGTTAGGATACGATGTTAGCTTAAACTTAGAAGATTTTGAAAAAAAAAGTTAAAGGAGATAGAAGAACTTAAAAAGAGATTAACTATATCTGTTATTTCTCTGATATTTCTATTCCTATCAATGTTTTTAGCTGACCCTTTAAATAAATACTCACAGTTTATTTTTGCATCTATAATTCAGATATACGTTGGAATAGAATTTTACAGGTTTTCTCTAACAGCCTTAAAAAACAGAATAGCCGACATGAACCTGCTTGTTTCAATAGGAACTTTATCTGCATATTTATACTCTGTATTTGTAATATTCTTCGGTAATCTGTTACCAGAAAATGTTAGACATGTATACTTTGAAGCAAGTGGGTCTGTAATAACTTTTGTTTTACTTGGAAGGTATCTTGAAACAAAGGCAAAATTTAAAGCTTCTGATTTTATGAAGAAACTTTTAAATCTAAAACCTAAAAAAGCTACAGTATTAATTGATGGAAAAGAGTATGAAATAGATGCTGAGAATATAGTAAAAGGTGATGTTATAATCATCAAACCTGGCGATGTTATTCCGGTAGATGGTGTTGTTTTAGAAGGACAGTCAGAAGTTGATAAATCAAGCATAACTGGAGAATCTAAACTGGAGTTTGTAAAAGTAGGAGATACAGTTATATCTGGAAGTATAAATCAGATTGGTGTTATAAAAATAAAAGCTGTGAAAAATGCAAAAGAAAGTGTGATAAACCAGATAATAGATTTACTTTTACAAGCCCAGAGTAGAAAGCCACAAATAGGTAAATTTGCTGACAGAGTAACTCAGTTTTTTGTCCCAATTGTTCTTATGTTTGCAATACTAACTTTTGATGTATGGTATATACTTTTTAACTCCCTTGAATATGCATTTGTTAATATGGTTGCTGTATTAGTAATAGCTTGTCCATGTGCATTAGGACTTGCAACTCCGATTGCTATAGTAAACATTGTTGGTAGAGGTGCAAAAGAAGGTATCCTGTTTAAAAATCCGGAAATTGTAGAAAAGATAGCAAAAATAGATATTGCTGTTTTTGACAAAACCGGAACATTAACAACAGGAAAAATGGAAGTTAAGGAAAGCCTAATAATAAACGATAAATTTTTATCTTACATCTACTCTTTAGAAAAGGACATAAACCACCCTATATCTAAGGCCATAGTTAAATTTTTAGGAGATTTAAAAGATGAAAAATTAGAGTATAAGACAGTTATAGCTGGGGAAGGTGTAGTTGGAAAATTCGGTGAAAAAACTATTATTGTTGGAAATTCAAAGATATTGGAAAGGTATAACATTAAAATGAGTAAAGAAGTAAAAGATTTCTACAGTGTCCATACAAAAGATACAGTAGTGTTTGCAGCTGTAGATAATGAAATTGTTGCAGTTATGTCTATATCCGACAGCTTAAGACAGGAGGCAAGGGAAGTTATAGAGTACCTAAAAAAAAGAGGTATAAAACCTGTTATGTTAACCGGAGATAATCAGGCTGTAGCTCGAGAGATTGCTTCCCTGTTAAATATAGATGAATACAGAGCAAATTTAACACCGTTAGATAAATACAATGAAATTATAAAGTTTAAGAATCAAGGCAAAAGTGTTATTTTTATAGGAGATGGAATAAACGATGCTCCGGCAATGTCTGTTTCTGATATAGGTATAGCAGTAGAAAGTTCAACAGATATAGCAAAAGAAAGTGGAGATATAATACTTATGAACACAGATTTAAGAGGTGTGATTAAAGCTTTAAATCTATCAGTGATTGGTCTTAAAGTAATAAAACAGAATCTCTTTTGGGCATATATATACAACATAATAGGAATCCCTTTGGCAGCGGGCTTGTTTTATCCTATATTTGGAATTTTACTTAATCCGGTTTATGCCGGCATAGCAATGTCTATAAGCTCTGTAAGTGTAGTCCTAAACAGTTTAAGAATAAGGCTAATCAATATAGATAAATGATAATCATCATTAAATTCTAAAAAAGGTATATATTAAAATCTACTGTGTAAATCAAATAGTAGAGGTAATTCTATGAACAAACCGGAGATACTTGCACCTGTTGGTCATTATGAAGGACTTGCAGCAGTTATAAAAGCTGGAGCAGATGCTATATATATGGGTTGTGGTAAATTAAACCAGAGAGCATTAAAAAGTGAATTTGATATAAAAGATGTAGCAGAGATAAGAAAGATAACACAGGATAAAGGCTTAAAACAGTACATAGTTTTAAACTCAATTGTTTTTGAAGATGATCTACCTTGGTTAAATGAGACACTAGACCAGCTTAAAGAGATAGGGGTAGATGCTGTCATCGGTTGGGATATGGCTGTTTTATCAGGTGCTATACAAAGAGGTATAACTACCCACCTATCTACGATGGCTTCTGTTTCAAACTCACAGGCTGCTCTGTTTTATCAGCAACTTGGAGTAAAGAGAATTGTTCCGGCAAGGGAAGTAAAACTTGAAGGACTTTTGGCTCTCAAAGAGAAGACAAACCTTGAAATTGAAATCTTCGTTCATGGTGCTATGTGTATGGCTATATCTGGAAGATGCTTTCTAAGCCATGATGTATTTGAAACTTCCGGTAACAGAGGAGAGTGTTATCAAGTCTGCAGACATGAGTTTGAGGTTAAAATAACATCAAAGAATACCGGAACAGACTTCATACTAGGATCTGATTATGTACTTTCTGCAAGAGATTTGGTAACATTAAACTTCGTAGATAAACTGATGTGGGCTGATAGCTGGAAAATAGAAGGAAGAAATAAAAACCCAGATTATGCATATCTCGTAACATACGCATATAGAGAAGCAAGGGATAGAATACTAAACGGAGAATGGACTACGAAGGGATATCAAGACCTATGGGATTTACTTGAAAGAGCATATCATAGAGAGTGGGATAGTGGATTTTACTTTGGACAAGGTTTATTTGGATTGAATGCATCAATAGCAAAAGAGAAAAAGATCTATGTAGGTGAAGTTATAAAGTACTATCCTAAAATATCAGTTGCAGAGGTTAGAATAGTAAATAGTCCTATGAAAATAGGAGATACAATCCATATAATAGGAAAAACTACTGGAGTAGTTAGACAGAAAGTAGAATCTATGCAGATAGATAAACAGAATATAGAAGTTGCGGAGAGAGGAATGGTTGTAGGACTAAAAACTAACGAAAAAGTTAGGGTTGGAGATAAAGTTTACTTAATGGAAGAGGTAGATGTTTCCGAAATTTTGAACAAGAAAAATGAGGTTAAAGTTTAGATGTATCTTTTAAACTATCTCTTTTGTAACTTTTCTACCTTTATCTCTATCTGATTTTTTTCCAAAAGTTCTGGTGTAATTTTAAATCCTTCTTCGTTCATCTTTACAACTATAATAAGATTTCCATGTTGGTCTTCATAGAAAGAGATTTTACCAACTTTTTGATTATTTATAGATATATCATTTTCAAATTTTTTTATCTCATATTCAGGATTCCTATTTCCAAATATCCCTTTTATAGTTATAGATGTTGAATCTTTATTCAATTGGACAAGCTTTGACAGATAACCTACCTCTAACGGAAATTTTAATTTTAATGTTGTCTTTAAAGGTTTTTGCTGAGATATTTCTTCTTTTTTAACTTCCTTTTTTTGTTCTCCATGAGGTTGCTCTTGTGGGTTTGTTTTTTGATCCTCTTTTACAGGCTGTTTAGCTTCATGGTAGGTTTGTATAGGTACAGTCTTAATCTCTTTATTATCTACCGTTATAACCTGAATATTTATAACCTCACTTTTTGTGTACATCACATCTACTTCCGCAACACCATCTTTAAATTGCTCTCTACTAATTATATTTGGTATAAGTTGTCCTGTCCCGGAAGGTATCAATTTAACATCTTTTCCTATCCCGTCGTAAACTTTTATAATTCTTCCATCTGTGTCCAAAGCTTTAATCCTAATCTTAAAAGGCTCTCCAGCTTCTGTTTCATAAGGAATTTCAATCTCAAACCTTCCTATGCTCTGTATCTCTGGTCTTACAGTTTTAACAGCAACCTTTTTTTGAGTTGCACTATCTATAACTGTTATACTAAAATCTGTAATTGTATATGGCTTTATGGTTAAATTATACTCGTATCCATCTATATTTTCAACATTTAGTTCTTTATAGAAATTTTCAGCGGTAATTATCAAAGTTTGATTTATATGATTTTTTTGTGTAACCGGATTTCCTTCTTTATCATAGAAGAATAACTTAATACTGTAATCGTATCCTGGCAAGAAGTAATCTGAAGAAGATATCACAGCATTATCAACCTTATTGTTTATAACTTTAAACTTTAAAGAGTTGTGAATATCATCTGTCGGTTTTATTTTAAATACAAGAGGCCTATCATTTAAAAATGCCTGTATCGAGTAATCTCCAGCTTTTGACGGATACAGTTTTAAGTAAAAGGTTCCATCTACAATATCCTTTGAAGTTATGACGGTTCTGTCTAGGTTTATTCCAGAAGCCAAAAATTTTATGCTTCCGGCAGTCCCAAGGTTATTTGAAGGATTACCAAATTTATCTTTGGCTTTTAATTTTAAAGTGTATTCCTCTCCAGCTACAAGTGTGTTATTATAATCAACTTCAAGATAGTTAACTTCAGCAGGCTTTACCTTTATCTGGGCATTTGAAAACGTAAAAATAGATAAAACCATAACCAAAACTATTCTAAAAAAAACCATTGCTTCCTCCAAGATAAACTAAACCCATAAAATTATACCATTAAAATTATTTACAATGTTATCACTATAGTATAATTTTTTATTAGTAAATTTAAAGAGGTGAAGATGGAGAAGTTTTACATAACTACACCAATTTACTATGTAAATGATATACCACATTTAGGACATGCTTACACAACAATTGCCTGCGATGTCCTTGCAAGATACAACAGACAAAAAGGTATAAAAACATTCTTCTTAACAGGAACAGATGAACATGGACAGAAAATACAAAAAACAGCTCAAGAAAAAGGTATATCACCAAAGGAACTGGCAGATAAAACACATACTGCATTTAAACACCTTTGGGAAAAACTAAATATAACTTACAATAGATTTATAAGGACAACAGACCAAGATCATATAAAAGCTGTTCAGTACATCTTCCAAAAATGTTATGAAAATGGTGATATATATTTGGCTGAGTATGAAAGTTACTACTGTGTAGGTTGTGAAGAGTTTAAAACAGAAACAGAGATAAAAGATTACGATTATAAATGTCCTATACATTTAAAAGAGTGTGAAAAAGTAAAAGAAGAGAGTTATTTTTTCAGATTATCAAAATACACAGATAGACTACTTAAATTCTACGAAGAAAATCCTAACTTCATACAGCCTGATTTTAGGAAAAATGAAGTAATTGCCTTTGTAAAACAGGGATTGAAAGACCTTTCTGTCTCAAGAAGGAGAGATAGGGTAAGTTGGGGAATACCTGTACCTTTTGATGAAAATCACACTATTTATGTATGGTTTGATGCTTTAACAAATTACTTAACAGCTGTAGGTTATCCAGATAAACTAAATGAATTTTGGCCAGCAGATGTCCATGTAGTAGGAAAGGATATATTGAGATTTCATGCGGTATATTGGCCTGCATTCCTTATGAGTGCCGGATTAGAATTACCTAAAAAAGTTTTTGCCCATGGCTGGTGGACAGTGGAAGGACATAAGATGTCAAAATCACTTGGGAATGTAGTAGACCCATTTAAAGCAGCAGATGAATACGGTGTTGACCAGCTTAGATACTTTTTACTTAGAGAAGTGCCCTTTGGACTTGATGGAGATTTTTCAAAACAGGCAGTTATAAACAGAATAAACTCTGACCTTGCAAACGATCTTGGAAATCTTATATCAAGAAGTTTAACGATGGTTCATAAATTTCAAAAAGGTGTAGTTGAGCCCTTATCCAAAACAACAGAGTTAGAAGAAGAATATAAACAGATTTATATCAAAACCTTTGAGAATTTTGATAAGTTTATGAATACTCTTGAGTTTAGTAAATCCTTGGAAGAGATTTGGCAATTTGTAGACTGGCTTAATAAGTATATAGTTAAAGTTGAACCTTGGAAGTTAAACAAAGAAGATAGAGATTATATGAAAACGGTTTTATATACACTTGTTGATGGAATATACGGAATAATCTGGATGTTAAAACCATATATGCCTACAAAAATGGAAGAAGCCTTAGATATGTTAAACTACAAAGAATTACCAAAATCAATAAAACCTTACATATTCCCTTCAGGTATAACTTTAAACAATGTTCAACCATTATTCCCAAGAATAGAAATAAAACCGGAGGAAAAGAAAGTGGAAGAAGTTAAACAGGAAGAGTTTATAACAATTGAAGACTTCGCAAAAATTAAAATGAGAGTGGGAAAAGTTCTTCAAGCAGAGAAGGTGGAAAAGTCCGATAAATTACTTAAACTCAAGGTAAGTCTCGGAGATGAAGAGAGAACTATAGTATCGGGAATAGCTCAATATTACAAACCAGAGGAGGTTATCGGAAAGTATGTGATAGTTTTAGCAAACTTAAAACCAAGAAAAATCTTTGGTATTGAATCTTATGGAATGCTTCTTGCAGCAAAAGATGGAGAAAGATTAACACTTTTGACTGTAGATAAAGAAGTTGGAGTTGGTAGTCCTGTGTCCTAAATCCATTTTAAAGAGGGGTCATCAGTAGGTGAAGAAGATAAGAGTAGCTCTTGCTCAGATAAATCCGGTAGTCGGAGATTTTGAGTATAATTCACAGAAAATTTTGGAGTTTGTAGACAAAGCAAAAGAAAAAGAAGCTGATATAGTAGTTTTTCCGGAGCTTGCTCTAACCGGTTATCCACCGGAAGATCTACTTTTAAAACCAAGTTTTATTGAAAAAAACCAAGAATATATCCAGAAGATTACAGGTAGTATAGAAAATATCATAGTTATATTAGGTTCAATATACAAAGAGGAAGACCTATACAATACAGCTTATGTTATATACCGAGGAGAAATTATAGCTAAATACAATAAACAGTATCTTCCCAATTACGGTGTGTTTGATGAAAACAGATATTTTCAAAGAGGTAAAAATCTAACTATACTGAATATAGATGGCTATAAATTTGGTTTATCTATCTGTGAAGACATATGGTATCCGGAAAATCCGATAAACGATTACGCAATAGAAGGTTGTGAGATTGTTTTTAATCTCAATGCATCACCTTACTCTATCCGGAAAGTAAAAAATAGAGAAGAACTTGTAAAAGTCAGGTCAAGAGATAATTTGGTGGCGATTGCTTATGTAAATCTTGTAGGAGGACAGGATGAGCTTGTATTTGATGGAAACAGTTTTATAGTTAATCCCAATGGAGAGATTATAGCTAAAGGTAGATCCTTTGAAGAAGATTTAGTGATTGCAGATATTGACCTTGATGAGATTTTTAGATATCAACTCAAAGACAACAGATTAAGAAATCTAAGGTATGAGTATGAAAGAAAAGAAAAAGTCCAAGAAGTGTATATAGACTATCAGATATTAGAAAAATCACAACCTATAACTCAAAAGATAGTTCTTGATAAAACAGAAGATGAGGAAATTTACAAAGCACTTGTACTAGGATTAAGGGATTACATAACAAAAAGCGGATTTAAAAAGGTAGTGATAGGGTTAAGTGGCGGAATAGATAGCTCTCTTGTTGCTGTTATTGCGACAGATGCACTTGGCAAAGACAATGTAAAAGGTGTTTTGATGCCTTCACCTTACACATCAAAAGAGTCAGTAGAAGATGCATTAGAACTTGCCAAAAATCTCAGTATTGAGACATTTACAATTCCTATAAACGATATATTTGAAATTTACCTTAAAGAGTTGAACTCTGTATTTAAAGGATTAAATCCGGATACCACAGAAGAAAATCTACAAGCTAGAATAAGAGGCAATATTCTTATGGCTATATCTAACAAATTTGGCTGGATTGTCCTTGCAACAGGAAATAAAAGTGAGATGAGTGTTGGATATTCTACACTCTATGGAGATATGGTTGGAGGATTTGCTGTTATAAAAGATATTCTTAAAACAAAGGTTTATGACCTTTGCCGTTATAGAAATTCTATATCAAAAGTTATTCCTGATAGAGTACTGACAAAACCACCTTCCGCAGAGTTAAGACCAGGACAGACAGATGAATCTGAGTTAGCTCCCTATCCAATTCTTGATGAGATTATAAGAATGTATGTAGAGGAAGATTATTCGGTAGAAGAGATTATAAAATCTGGATTTGATGAAAAATTAGTAAAGAAAATAGTCAGACTTATTGATATAAATGAATACAAAAGAAGACAAGCACCTATTGGTATAAAGATAACAGAAAAAGCTTTCGGAAAAGACAGAAGGATGCCAATATTAAATAAGTTCGGGAGTTTTTAATATGGATTCTCTATTTCTATATCTTGCTGTAATTATATTCGTTGGAAGAGTTTTAGGAGATATATTTAGTAAATTTGGATTACCGGCAATTTTAGGAGAGATATTAGCTGGGATAATACTTGGTGTCAGTGGTTTTGGTTTAATTGAGATAAATGAAGCTACAAAAGTTCTCGCAGAAATTGGAATAATACTTCTTTTATTCCAAGTTGGACTTGAAGCGGATATACATCAGTTAAAAAGAGTAGGTGTTCCGGCTTTCATAGTGGCAACAGTTGGAGCATCTTTACCTATGATTTTTGGATTTTTAGCAAGTTATTATATATTTAACATCCCTCTTGCAACTTCTCTATTAATAGGTGGAACATTAACAGCTACAAGTATAGGAATAACAGTAAAGGTTTTAACAGACCTTGGCAAGATGAGTTATAGGTTTGCTCAGATAGTTCTCGCAGCTGCAGTTTTAGACGATATAATCGGTGTCGTAATATTAGCAGTTTTATACGAGTTTTCAAAACGGGGAACAGTAGATATAAACAGTATACTTACATTAATATTTTATATATCAACTTTCTTTTTATTATCTCCTATATTGGCAAAGTTATTGGCAAAGCTTATAAATATTTTCTCCATAAAACTTAAAAATGAAGAGTTTATTCCTGTTTCCATAATGTCAGTGATATTCCTATTTGCTTATCTGTCCCATCAGGTAGGTTCTCCGGAGATACTGGGAGCATTTACGGTAGGTCTTGCTTTATCAAGAAGATTTATTATTCCTTTTGCAGTATTTTTAAGGATAGAAGAGAAAGAAAAGATGATAGATAAAATAGAAAATTCAATAAAACCTCTTGTTTATGTTTTGACGCCAATTTTCTTTGTATCCATAGGTTTAAGTTTAAACTTAAAAGCAATAGATTTCTCATCATTTGAATTTTGGAAAATATCATTAGTTATACTCTTAATTGCAATTATAGGAAAGGTTGCTTCTGGATTTTTTATAAAAGCAAACATAAAAGAGAAATTTCTTATTGGATTCTCTATGCTTCCACGGGGGGAAGTAGGATTAATATTTGCTGAGATAGGAAAACAGTCTAAGTTGTTTAATGATATGCTTTATGCTGTTGTTATATTTGTAGTAGCATTTACCACTTTGATATCTCCTTTGATATTAAAACTATTAGTTTCAAGAAGTTAACTTTTTATGACAAAACTGTCCTTTATATCATTGAGATTTAATCTTAATCAAAATAATATATAAAAAAACTTTATAATATGGAGGATATATATGAGGTATATTAAAGTAGCTATTATTACACTTTTGTTTTTACATACTTATGCTTTTGCAGGGAAAAAGCTCTCATCTGGGATGATACAGAAACATTAGGAACTTCAAATTACCAAAATGAAAACTACTTTTTTTATACAGATAATTCTGGAGAAAAGGAAGGTAGCTATATTTCTAATTTTACATACGGCTATAATGATTTAACCGACCTAGCCATAAATATTCCTGTTGGATATTTAATATTTAAAAAGCTATGAAGAAAACACTCATTTAGATATGGCAGACCCATTTGTTGAGGTAAAATACAGATTTTCTGATAAAAATGGAGTTAAATTTGCTATAAAACCATTCTTAGGATTTCCGATAAAAAATGACAGTGAATTTAGTGAGCATTATATAAGTTATGGTTTAACTTTAACATCTCAAATAGATTTAGAACCATTTACAATATATGAGTTATAGTAAAGGAAAAATAGATATAGGTTTGTGTACAGGGAAGATATTTAGCCAAGAAAATAATTACTCTATCTATAGTGGAATAACTTTTAGATTCTTCTAATAAGAGAGACTATCTCTCTAAAAAGCGGGGGGCGGGGGATTTACAAAAAATAATAACTCTTCATACTGATTTGGAGTATTTATACTTTTATATGTTAACAGATTGCCATCTATTTTCTTTATTATTGATATTTCCGGAACAAAATAGTTTAGATTTTTAATCCAGCTTATCAGAGATTTATTTTCCTTATAAACTTCCTTTGCTTTTTTTAAAGCTTTATCAGTGTATAGTGTATTTAATGTCTGAAACTTTCCATTAATAAGGGGAACAACTGCATCATAACCATCTATTATATCAAGGTATAAATCTATAAGATTTTCATTCAAAAAAGGTGTATCACAGGTAGCTATAAAAACGTAATCATTTTTGATGTAATCAGCAACTGATGATACAGCATTTAAAGGTCCTTCAAATGGGTCAATATC
Source organism: Hydrogenothermaceae bacterium (assembly GCA_041287495.1). Classification (GTDB taxonomy): domain Bacteria; phylum Aquificota; class Aquificia; order Aquificales; family Hydrogenothermaceae; genus JAOABC01. Next base: position 142,556 of record JBEULE010000040.1, on the reverse strand, counting down.
CTTAACAAAATCAAAATCTATTCCTTTAAGCTCCTTTCTGTATATATCCTCATCTTTGTTGGCAGAAATTATAAGTTGAGAGCATTTTTTTGAAAGTTTTTCGGAAATAACTCTAATAAAGGATTTACCATTAAAATCAAGAAAAGCTTTATCCCGTCCCATTCTTTTACTTTGTCCCCCAGCAAGTATGACACAGGATACATGAATCATTTACAAACTTCCTATTAATAGTCATATAAAGCTGTTGTGAGATATTTTTCTCCACCATCTGGACAGATAAAAACTATAACACCTTCCTCAATCTCTCTGGCAATTCTTATTGCTGCTTCATAGGCAGCTCCGGAAGACTGTCCTACAAATATACCTTCCAATCTTGATAACTCTCTTGCTCTTTGATATGCAATATCTGTTCCTATAAACATTGTTCTGTCAAGTCTATTTTCGTCAAATATTCCAGGTTTTATGGATGTTTCTATGTACTTTAATCCTTCTATTCCGTGGAAAGGACTATCAGGTTGGACTCCTATAATCTGTATATCTGGATTGTATATCTTTAATCTTCTTCCCGTTCCCATAACTGTCCCACCTGTTCCTATTCCGGCAACAAAGTGAGTAATCCTTCCCTCTGTCTGATTCCATATCTCAACAGCAGTTGATTCAAAATGAGCTTTCCAATTTGAGTCATTGTTATACTGATCTATATAGAAGTATTTATCCGGATTTTTTTCAACAAGTTTTCTAACATAGATTATAGCTCCATCTGTGCTTTCAAGTGGATTTGTAAAGTGTATCTTAGCTCCAAAAGCTTTTATTATTCTCTTTCTCTCTTCACTAACATTAGACGGCATAGCAAGTTCTACTTGATAACCAAGAGCTGTACCTACCATTGCAAGAGCTATACCTGTATTCCCGGAAGTTGCATCTATTATTACTTTATCTTTTGTAAGTTTTCCGGAATTTATCGCATCAAGTATCATTCTTGTTGCAGGTCTATCTTTTACAGACCCTCCTGGGTTATAACTTTCAAGTTTCGCATAAATTTCTATATTTTTTTTCTTTATATCTTCCGGAAGAGATTTATCAAGCTTTATAAGTGGTGTATTTCCAACGAGTTCAAGTATAGACTTTCTCTTTTTCCTATATCCTTCATCATGTAAGCCAAGTATCCACATTTAATACTATAACCTCTTGGTAAGTTTTCAAGTATTATACCAGTTTAGACACCAGTTAGAGATTGCTAACTACGATTATAGGTTTTAAAACCCCATTCTCAACTTTCGCCAAACCTATAAGATTCTCTGATTCATCTAACACTTTTATACTGTCTGTATCCTTCATATTAACTTCAAATTTCTGACCGTGTTTAAATCTTCTTATATATTCACCTCTTAAAATTAAACTTTCCATAAAATAAAGTGCATCTTTAATAGGTACCAATCTCTTTTTGATATCTTCTTTATCCATGACTAATAAATCATCTAAGGATAGTGAGTCCTCAATTTTGAACTGTCCTACTTTTGTTCTTGTCAGTTCAGTCATATAAGCTCCCGTTTCTGCTTTATCTCCTATATCCTTTATAAGAGACCTTATATAAGTTCCACTTGAGCAGTATACTTTAATTGTAAAATAGGGAATATCTATACTTAGTATCTCTATACTGTAAATCTTAACTTTAACTGGTTTAAGAGAAGGCTGGATTCCTTTTTTAGCAAGTTGATAGGCTCTTTTTCCTTCAATTTTCTTAGCTGAGTATGGTGGTGGAAGTTGGTTGTACTCACCTACAAAAGATAGGATTATATCTTTTAAACTTTCTTGGTCTATATAAACAGGATTTGTCTGTATAATCTTCCCCTGACTGTCATAGGTATCAGTTACTTCTCCTAACTTTCCAGTAGCTATATACTCTTTATCTAATTTTTGTAAAAATTGGGTAAATCTTGTAGCTTTTCCAAATGTTAATACCATCAAACCTTGAGCTGCATAATCAAGTATTCCAGTATGTCCTACTTTTTCATTTATGTGTTTTTTTATTTTTTGAACTAAATCATTTGATGTTATAAATTTAGGTTTGTTTACCAGCAGTATTCCATCCATTAAGGACCTCTCCTATCAAATATAAAGATCCAGTAATAAGTATTATGTTATCATTAGAAATTGAAATAACTCTTTGTATTGCTGAATTTATATCCGGTTCAAAATTATACTCCCCCAAACTCTCAAAATCTTCTCTATTCATACCTCTGGAAATATCTATGGTTGTTGCTAAGGTATAATCTGAATTTTCCTTAATTATACTAATCATAGATTGAATATCCTTATCTTTTAAAAACGAGTAGATTGTGAATATTTTTTTGTTAGGAAATATTGATTTTAACTCCTTAAAAGTCTTTTCAAGTCCCTCTGTGTTATGAGCTCCATCTAAGATTATAATCGGATTTTCTAAAATAATCTGCATTCTACCTTGCCAAAATGTTTCTTTTAAAGCTTTTTTTATCAAATTCTCATCTATCTTTAAACCGTATCTCTCCATATAAACAAGAAATGATGTTAAACCAGTTGAACAGTTCTCTATCTGTCTGTATCCTATCATTGATAGATTTATATCTTTTATTTCAAAGTCTCTAAAGAAGTAGTCAAAAGAGTTGTAATTTTTAGTTTTATAATGAAAATCTACAGTTGATATATACCTCTCTCTAATACCTCTTTCTTTGAGCCAATAAATAATCTCTTCTTGATTTCTACCTACTACTACCGGTCTATCTGGTCTTGTTATTCCTGTTTTCTCAAAAGCTATATCTTTAAGTGTATTCCCAAGTATATGTGTATGGTCAAAGGACACATTTGTTATTACTGATACATCAGGATAGAGTGTATTTGTTGCATCCCATCTACCACCAAGTCCAACTTCAACTACAGCTACATCTATCTTTTCGTCATAAAAATATTTAAAGGCAAGTAATGTAGAAGCTTCAAAGTATGTTAACTCAAATTTTTCTATCACAGGTTTTAAATCTTTTATGTACCATTTAAGTTTTTCATCATCTATATTTTTTCTATTTATCTGCCATCTCTCATTTTCTTTTATTAGATGGGGAGAGGTAAACAGACCGGTTTTAAAACCATGATACCTAAACAGACTTTCTATATAAGCAGATGTTGAACCTTTACCATTAGTCCCTGCAATTAGTATTGAATTTAAACTTTTTTGAGGATTTCCTATATACTCCAAAGCTTTATTAATTCTGTCTAATCCCGGCTCTATTTTAAAAACTTTTTTGTTAAACAGATTAAATAGTTTCATCTAAATTTCTGATTTCTGTCTATTATATCTACTTTTAAGTATGAAGAAAGAGATTAAGCCAAAAATCACCATGCCTAATGTTACAATCTGATTCCAAGTAAGTCCCAATCCGGGTATTGGTGGTGTAACACCTCTCCAAAATTCAAGTAAAAATCTCTCTATTCCATAAAAGATAAGATACAAACTAAAAATCTGTCCATCAAAAGATTTTTTTCTGTATATATAAAACAATGTGAAAAATATGATTAGATTACCTAAAGCTTCTGCAGGTTGCGTTGGGTAGAGTGGAACTCCGGCAGGTGCTTGACAGTAAGGGTTATTTGGAAAGATTATAGCTATATCTCTAAAAGGTGAATCTTCCGGTACAGGTTTTCCATGACAACATCCGGCAGAAGTGCAACCGAGTCTTCCGAAAAAATGTCCTATAGGAATAGATATACCGGCTAGATCTGAAAATTTTATTATAGATATTTTTTTATAACTTAAATAAGCTAACGCTCCAACCAAACCACCTATAAATCCACCAAACCAATCTATACCACCATTCCAAACAGCTATAAAATCAAAAACCGATTTAAACTCCTCTTTATGCTCAATTACGTAAGCTATTCTTGCTCCTGCTATTCCGGTGGAAACTGTAATCAAAAAAGTATTTTCGTAATCTTTTTCGGATATTCCCTCCTTCCTTGCAAAATACAATCCAACGTAAAATCCTACCAATATACCTATAGCAACCAAAACTCCGTAAGTATGGATAGTAAACCCACCTATTGTAATCAAATCAGGAAACATTAATACCTCCCTTTAAGCTCTTTCAAGCTCTCTTTCTTTTAAAGATTTAAGATATTTATCAAGGACAAGTTTTCTTTTTAGAGGTGAAAGATAATTTATAAAAGGAACACCGTTTAGATGGTCTATCTCATGTTGCAAGACAATGGCGAGAAACTCCTGACTTTCAACAACAACTTCTTCTCCCTTTTCATTCTTTGCTACCACTTTCACTCTCTTTGCTCTTGGTATAGTTATCTGAACACCAGGAAAGCTTAAACAACCTTCCGTTGACTGAACTTCTCCTTCCTTCTCCACTATCTTTGGATTAACAAGAACCATTTTAACCGGCTCTTCTTTTTCATCTTCACTTCTCTTTTCCCTAATGGTAGTATCTAATACAAGTATCTGATATGGTATTCCTATCTGATTTGCAGCAAGTCCTACACCTTCCTCTTTATACATAAACTCCCACATTTTATCTATGTACTCTTTCAATCTCTCATCAAAGAAATCAACCTCTTTTGTAGGTTCTTTAAGTATTTTATCAGGCCAAGTTCTTATTCTATAATCCATAGCAATCTCCTTTTAAAGTTTTCTTTCCATAGCTTCTTGGTATGTATAGGGACATTGAACCGGAATATCGAAATCTTCCGGATTGTAATCATTGTTTCTTAGCCATATTTCTAATTTTCTACGAGATATTTTCCAAGCAGTATCAACTTCTTTCTGAAGCTTAGATTTTAAGCTTTGATATATATCAAACCATATCTCAATTCTACTCCTTGAGTTTAGCACACTTCTAATCCAACTTTTTCCCGCAGTTTCCCCACCGACTATATCCTTAAGATTGTCAATCTTATAGAGATGTTCAAGTATAACCGCCAAATAACTTATACAGCTTTCAAGATGTCTGGTTCCTATATCCTCAATCTCCTCAAGTAGATTCTCCCAATCCACAAGTTCATAAGCTTTCTCTTTGAGAAGTTGCAGATTGATTTCAGCCCAAAGTGGAAAGTCTCTATTGTATAAATCCTTTAACTCTTCCTTAGAAATATCTTTAGCAACCATAACTATCACCTCTTACACAACTACCTGCATCTTTTGTTTTAAGGTAGTGATATTTTCTTTAATATTTCCTTTAAACACAGCACTACCGGCTACAAATATATTTACTCCAAGTGTAGATAAATAGCTTATATTATCCTGTCCAACTCCTCCGTCTATCTCTATAACTATATCCGTTCTACCAGATTCTTCCATGAGACTAATCAATTTAGTTACCTTTTGTGCCGTTTGAGGTATAAATTTTTGTCCTCCAAATCCTGGGTTTACTGACATTATAAGAACATAATCTATATAGTGTATAATCTCTTCTAAAGTATTCACTGGTGTTGCCGGATTCAAAACTACACCGGCTTTAGCTCCATTACTCTTTATCATATCTACAACTCTATGGGGATGGATTGTAGCATCCATATGAAAAGATATCATATTTACTCCAGCTTTTATAAAATCTAAGATATACTTCTCCGGATTAACTATCATAAAATGGGCATCAAAGGGAAGTTTTGTTATTGGTCTTATCGATTCTATCACTGGAACACCAAAAGTTATATTTGGAACATAAATTCCATCCATTATATCAAGATGTATTATATCTGCTCCAGCTTCCTCTACTTCCTTTATCTGTTCTCCCAACCTTGAAAAATCCGCAGACAATATAGATGGGGCAAGTAGCTTCATGTTTCAACCTCTATTTTACTTTTTAACTTTTGCTTTAGATTACACACTGAACATATATCTCCAGTAGTCGGCTCACCGCAGATTCTACATCTATTTAAGGTAGGTTTTTCATCTAAATGTTTTAGTAAAGGATACATCTTTCTTAGAAATTCACTGTAAAATCTAAGTTTAGTTCCGGGACTTTTTTCTTCTAATTGAGATAGAAATATCTTATAATCTATAGATGTAGCACCTTCTGAGAAAGGACATTCTTCCTCTATATACTCAATTCCGGACAACACAGCATACATAGCACTTTCCTTTTCAGATATCTTACATAAAGGTTTAACTTTTCTTATAAATCCATCTTCTTCAGGTAAAACCGGATACTGTCTTTTTAAGTAATCTATATTCCAGTTAAGGGTGTTAGAAAACAAAACTGCTGACTCATCATCAAGATTATGTCCAGTTGCTATAATTTTATATCCGTTATCTTTTGCAAATTTATTCATATAGTATCTTTTAACTGTTCCACATGCAGAGCAAGCTGGTCTGTTATCATACTTCTTTATATCAGGGATAGACATAATCTCATCTTTTAAGGAAATAGTATGTAAAGTTTTAGCTAATTTCTTTGAAAATTCAGTTGCCAAAGTAAAAGACTTCTCAGAATATTCACCTATACCAAGATTAATATAAAATCCGTCTGCATTATATCCAAGTTTAACAAGAGATTGCCAGAGAGATAAACTGTCTTTTCCTCCGGAAACAGCAACAAGAATTTTATCCGATTTTGAAAACATTTTAAACTCTTTTATAGTTCTTTCTACTCTATTCTCAAACCACTCTATATAATGGTCTTTACACATTGCCAATCTATGTTGAGGTAGATAAACCTGGGCTTTTTCTTTACATCTAAAGCATCTTCTCAAAATTTTCCTCCGGATATTGCATTAATTACTCTTATCTCATCGGTTTGAGTTATCTCTTCATTTTCCGGAACAATCTCTCCATTTTTAACTACAAATGCAAAATCTTTTGATAAGTTTAAAACCTTTAATATATCAGAAGCTTTTATCTTCTCTCTATCAAACTCTAAAATAACATCTTTCCCTCTATATCTAACAACTAACTGCAATTAAGCCTCCTAATTAAATCCTCTGGTTCGGTTCTACCTTTTCTTCCTAAATTATACTCCTTTGTAATCACATCAACTAAATATCTCATTTTTGCATTCTTTTAATGTAAATATACATTAATAAAATCACCTCACAAACTAAAAATATTCCACTTTATCTATTTTACCATTATCAAACTAACCAAAATAGAAGCTAAGGCGTTTATGAAAACTATTGTGTATCCAGTTGGAAAATCAAAGTTATAAGAGATAATAAGAGATAGTAGTATAAGAACTGTGCCGATTAATGTTGAATATAGAAGATGATTTTTAGAGAAAAGTTTTAAAGATATCAGTGTGGGAGCTATAAGAAGTGAAAAAACTACAAAAACACCTGCAAGTTTGACTGAACTTGTCAATGTTATAGCAAAAAGTATAAAAAATAAAATTTCTCTCTTAAATCCTGAGAGTTTATTTACCACAAAATACAGAGCTATACCTACAAATATATACAAAATTGACACTTTAATAATTTCATTATATCCGGTAAAAAGAATATCGTATGCAAGTAAATTGTTTAGTTCTTCAAGCCCGTGGGGAGATTTAGACATTACAATAAAAACTCCGGATATTCCTAAAGCATATATAAGCCCTATAAAAGCTTCCGGAGTTTTATCATTTTTATACTGAATGTATGCTATCAAGGAAGCTGTTAATATAGCAAATATTAAAGAAAACAGATATGTATAAACACCTTCAAAAAGGTAAAGGGAGATGGCAACTCCCAGAGCTGCCATCTGTCCCACTGCTAAATCTGTAAATATGATGTTTCTCTTTATTATCTGTAATCCAAAATAACTGTGAATAATCAAAAGCACGAAACTATCTCATCAAAAAGTCCGAATATGTCTTTTACCTCCGGAGTAGCCCCAAACATCATGAGGAAGAACAACCATTTTAACACCGGTTTTCTCTGCTAAAAATTTAGCCGGCTTTTGAGAGTGATAAACATCTTGAAGTATGTAATCTAATCCTTGAGATTGGGCACTATTAATAAGATTTTCAATATGTTTTGCATTCTTTGTTATAACATCCGAAATTACCGGAATGTTGTATGGGTCCAAGTGAAAGTGAGGGTTTCCTTCTGGATGAACATCTCCCAAAGCTCTTGAAACATTTTCATGTTTCTCTATAAGGTTGATAAATTGTGATAAATCTAAAAATCCTGAGGAAGATGGGTTTATCTTAGGATTACTTGCCTGATTTATAAGAGGTGGTAACCAACCTATCTCTAAACTTGCTCCGTTTATTATCAGTAAGTCAGCATTTCTCAACTTAACAGAAAGAGAGGGTTTTGGGACTATAAAGTGAGGGTCTACATTACCTTCAGCAAGATACTCCACAGAAGCTTTATCCTTCACTACCTCCTTTGTTATACTTGCTATGTAAGGATATGTAGTAACTATCTTAAGCTCTGCTTTTGCAAAATTAAAACCTATAAATACAGCTAAAATTATAAAAAGTATGTTTTTCATAGCTATTCACCTCCTATAGCCATGTTAAATTGTAGGATTATCTCATTGTTAGGTTTCCTTACATCACCTAAAAATAGAGACCTATCATAGTTATACTGAAGTCTTATCCTTGAAAATTCAGAAGGTAGAAAGTCTATCATGAAGGAGTATTTATACAGATTGTCAGGTAAATTCATGTTTTTATTGTCAACAAACACATCGTTCTTGTTTATCAAATCATATCTTGCTCCAACTCTCCACCTTTGGTCAAATTTATAAATTATCTGTGAGTAAAAACCTGCCTGTTTTTTTTCAAGAGAAGATGTAATTAAATTATAATTACAATTATTGTTTTTATAGCTATATTTCACTCCATCAAAATTTCTGTAGAAATACTCTGATTGCCAAGATATATATCTGTATGAGTCAATGTTGTATCTTGCTGTCAAATCTAAGCCGTATATTTTTGTTGTTCCTGAAAGAGCATGGCGATCTTTATCTTCAAGATGGTTTATTCTTGTTTTACCTTGAGCATAAGATAAACCAGCAAGTATAGAAACATTACCGATATCAAAAGATGGTTTTACAAAGAAAGTGTAGAGGTTTGGTTTTTTGGTGTCTGAAACTTTAATGCAATTTTGTGAGTTAGTATTACAGTTGGTTGAAATGTTTTTTGGTACTAAAAATCCATTTCTGTTGAAATTATTTTCGTTGTCTCCTTGTAAAACCTCAGTACCAAAAAGCAGATAAAAAGGCGTAGGAGCAAGCCATGTAAGTTGAGCTCCCTTTTCTAAAAGATTATCTTCCCCAAAAACTGCCCTGTAAATCAAAGGAGCATCTGCAAAATCCCAATCATGATGATGTTGTTCATTTAGTCTTCCGATTTTGCTGTAAAATTTACCACCTTTAAGTTTAAGATTAAATGGTAAACTTCTTGTCGTAAAGTATCCTTCTTCAATCTCAAAAGAGTCTTCTCCTAAATGAAATATTCCTACCAAATCAAAGTATGGGTTAACTGTAGAAGTTATATAAAGCTCACTGTAGTTAAAGTTAAATCCTCTCTCTGCATTGAAAGGCATATGTGCGTGTCCATCATGTGTGTGAAAAAATCCATGGTTAAACCCAGGTATCTGAACTTGTCTATAAGTATCATCTGTTAAATTTCTACTTACATAGGAAAAATCTGTTATTAGAGATATATCTGGAACAAATTTTGATTGAGAGGAAGGATTTGAGAAGATTTTATCAATGCCAGATTTATCTAAGTTATCTAATTTCTCTCTTGTCTTCTCTATCAACTCTTCTTTAGCTTGAAGCTCTTTAATCTTTTCTTGAAGTTGATTTATCATTTCTTGTTGTTTCTTTAACTCTTCTTTCAACTGCTGAATATCATCTGACCCATAACTTATTGATACAAATGTAATAGACAGCAATCCTGCAAAAAGTAATTTCTTCATAGTATTAACCTCCTGCTTTATTTTTTGTTGAAAAATACAGAGAATGTTTGGAAATTAAAGCAGGAGGACTTCTTGGGAGAGTGTTTATTGGAAAATCTTTTGATATTAATTTAGATTCTAAATCCGGTATATATGAGAATTTTTCAGATTTTATTTCATAGTTAAAACCTAAATCTAAAGGGTCTTCTGATTGTTGGTTAAGTTGTAGAACACATATCTGACAATCTGGATGAGAATCTCCATCGCTATGGTGATGAGTAGTTGCCACAAAATTTGTAAAAAGTAGATAAAAACTTATAAATAAGTTAAAAAGTTTGGAATTTAACCTAAACATGAAATTAATTTTATCTAAGATTTTTAAAAAACTTTATGATTAAAAATTAAATTTTATCATAAGAAAATAAGAAAAAACTTTATCTAAGATTTTTAAAAAACTTTATGATTAAAATCCTTTTCTTACAGCTGCCATAAGGGTAGCTTCACAGACAACCTGTCCATCAACCTTAGCAACTCCTTTTATTTTCCCCATAGATTTCTTTATATTTATACCTTCTACTTCAAATATAATCTGGTCTCCTGGAACTACAGGTTTTCTAAACTTTGCTTCTTCTATACTTGCAAACAGAACTGTCCCTTTATCTATCTGTGCTTTTTTAAGCATCATATATGCACCTACTTGAGCCATAGCTTCTATTATCAATACACCAGGCATAACAGGGTTATTTGGAAAATGACCAACGAAGAATGGCTCATTGTAAGTAACATTTTTAAGAGCAACCACTTTCATATTTTCAAGGTCAAGCTCCAATATCCTATCTACAAGTAAAAATGGATATCTATGAGGCAATATATCCATTATCTTCATAACATCTTCATACATCACCAAACCTCCAAATATATATCAGCAAGGACAAAAAGTAAGAAAATTATACTTACAAATCCATTAACTGTAAAGAACGCTTTATTTACCTTTGATAAATCATCCTCTTTTATTAGACTGTGTTCATACACCAAAAATCCGGCTAAAATAAATACACCAATAAAGTATATAAACTTCATACCAGCCAAAACCCCGGAAACAATGATAAACACAAATGTTAATATATGAAAAAACCTTGCTATCTGTATAGCTCTTTTTATACCAAACTTTGCAGGAATAGAGTAAATATTATACTGTTTATCAAAACTATAATCCTGTAAAGCATAGAGTATATCAAACCCAGATACCCAAAATGCCATAGCAACACCCAAAGCTACCATAGATAACTCAATATAACCTTTTAGAGCTATACTTACTGCTATAGGGATTAAAAAATATACTAACCCCAAAATAAGATGGACATACTCAGTAAATCTCTTTCCAGCAGGATAGAGAAGTAAAAGAAGAATAACTACAGGAGAAAGCCAAAAAGCAAGCATATTTAGATTGTAAGAAGCATACATAAAAGCTATAGAAGACAAAATTCCAATAGCCATTATCTCTAAAGGTTTAACCTTTCCAGAAGCAGAGGACCAATTTTTTGTTCTCGGATTTAACTTATCTATTGGAATGTCTATATATCTGTTGAATGCCATGCCGGCAGTTCTTGCAAAAATCAAAGCCAGCAAAATCCAGAGTACCTTATTAAAAGGTGGTAAACCTTTCTCTACCATAAAGATGGAAGCAAATCCAAAAGGAAGAGCAAAGATAGTATGTGAAAATTTTATAAGTTCAAAATATGTTTTAATCTTATTTAACACTTGTTTATTGAACCTCTTGAAGTTATCATTATAATTAATTATACCATTTGAAAGTGAGGAAAAAGTTGATTAGCAGAAAGGAGGTTGTGAGAATCATGAAAAAATTTGTTTTACCCATCATAGTTATACTGGCAGTTACCTATATAGGACTTGCTCAATTTTCAGCAAAGCTGGGTAAGTCTTTTGTGGTAAACGATGGACCATCTTTAAGCTCTCCTACTTTAGAAGCACAAGAAAAAGAGAGGATAGCCCTTATTGAAAAAGTATCTAATGGTGTTGCTACAATATACACAACCCAAGAGGTAAAAGTTCCAAATCCATTTTTTGATATACCTTTTGGTGATTTCTTTGGTATTCCAAATCAACCGGAATTTAAGCAAAGAAGACAGGGACTTGGCTCTGGATTTATAGTAGCTATAGATTACGATAAAAAATTGGTTTATCTACTTACAAACAACCATGTTATAGATAATGCCAAAAATATACAAGTTCTCTTTAAAAATAAAGTAGCAGTAGAAGGTAAAGTTATAGGTGGAGATAGGTTAAGTGATATAGCCGTTGTTGGAGTTCCTTTCAAAAAAGGAATAGAGAAATTTGCAGCAGAGAATATGCTTAAACTTGGAGATTCCGATACTTTAAAAGTAGGAAGTACAGTTATAGCTATAGGTAGTCCTTTAGGACTTACAGATACGATAACAATCGGTATTGTTTCTGCTAAAAACAGACAGATAGAAGACAGACCTGGAGAAGGATTTATACAGACAGATGCAGCTATTAATCCAGGAAATTCCGGAGGACCTTTAGTTAATGTAAAAGGAGAGGTAGTTGGAATAAATACGGCTATAATACAAGGAGCACAGGGACTAGGATTTGCAGTTCCGGTAAATCAAGCAAAATGGGTAATGGAACAGATATTAAAATATGGAAAAGTTAAGAGAAGTAAGATAGGTGTAATCGTTCAACCTGTTACTCCAGAGTTAGCAGAACATTTTGGAGTAAATTATGGTGCAATAGTTTCTAATGTTCAGCCTGGTGGTCCAGCAGATAAAGCAGGTATAAAATCAGGAGATGTTATAGTAGAAGTAAATGGTAAAAAGATTACAGATATATCTGACCTACAAAATCAAATAATGAAAAATCCTCCGGGAACAGAAATTTCAGTAAAAGTTTTAAGAGATGGTAAATTATTAGACTTTAAAGTTAAAACAGTATCTCTTGAAGAAGATAAGGCAAATAACACAGAAGATAAACAAACTCCAGATGAAAATAGTTTAGGATTGATAGTTAAAGATATAACTCCACAGATTATACAGAAATACGGGCTTCCAAAAGTTGATTATGGTGTTTTAGTTTATGATGTAAAAAGTGGGTCAGTTGCAGAAGATGCTGGACTACAAGCAGGAGATATTATATTATCAGTAAACAAAAAACCAGTAAAAAATTCAGCTGAGTTTTGGAAAGAGATAAAACAAGCTATTAAATCTGGTTCTGACAGTGTGTTACTCTATATCCAGAGACAGGATATAGGAACTTATATATCTCTTCCTTTAAAATAATGACTGTTGCAATATTCGGAGGCAGTTTTGACCCAGTTCATCTGGGTCACCTCCGTATTGCAGAAGATATAAGGGAATATTTTAGTTTAGAAAAGATTATATTTACTCCAGCCTACCTTTCTCCCTTAAAGTTTTCCCATTCTGCCTCTGCAGAAGATAGGTTAAATATGCTTAAACTTGCAATTTCAGATAATCCTAATTTTGATATATCTACATACGAAATTGATAAAAAAGGCAAATCTTACTCCATAGATACTCTTAACTTTTTCAAAGAGAAATTAGGATACAATCCAGCATTTATTGTTGGGACAGATGCTTTTTTAACTCTTGAAAAGTGGAAAGAACCAAAAAGATTACTTAACACTGCAAACTTCATCGTAGTTTTTAGAGATAAAGCTTATATAGATCAGATAAAAGAAGTTGTTTATAAAATAAATAGTGATATACAGGTACTGAATCACAACAGGATTGACTTTAATAAAACAGGAGTATATATTTACTCTAAACGAAGAATGGATATTTCATCTACTGAAATAAGAGAAAGGATAAAGAAAAATCTCTCTATAAGATATTTAGTTGTAAAAGAAGTTGCTGAGTATATTTATAAAAATAATCTTTACAGATAAGAAGGTGAGCCTTAAAGCCCACCATAGATATTAATGAGTCTTATAACCTTTTTCCGCAAATTTTACCAATTTTAAAAAGTGGAAAGCCAAAGATATAGCTCTGAAAAATTGAGAAATTAGAGAGTGCATCCTTCTTCTGTCAGAATCTGAAAATCTAAATTTTGCCTGTGCCATAATTACTCCTCCTTGATTTTAAGGTATTAATTTCCAGAAAGGTTTACCTTGTAACTTCCATAAGAAAGCATAGTGAAGCCCCAATTTAAACCAAGCTCCAGCTTTACCAGGTTCAGCAAGAGAAAGATCTAAATCTCTTCCGTATTCCGGATATTTAGCTCTGTTTCTTGCTACTGGATAAATAGCTATTGTTCCTGCCATTCCACTAAATATCCCGTTTTTCATAGAAGCAATACAGAGTCCCGGAGTTTCAGCCATAGAAGCTGTATTTTGAGGCTCCCTTCCCTCTATCATATCAACTATATTTAAAGCAGCAGCTTTTCCAGATAACTCTGCAGTGTATCCAGTTCTTGGTGGAGCAGGGGCAATTAATGTTCCGTTAGGTGATTTACTTGGCTTAGACAACGGCCCCGGAGGTGCAAATGCAATACCTGCTGCAAATATGTTTTTATAAACAGGATTTTGATATGTCTTTGGCCAATCTGGACCATCAAGCTCTTCGTAAGGTTTTCCATATACAGCATCAACTTTAACAAAACCAGCAGGATTGCACACTTTATCTTTTATATCATTTCCATCTTTATCTATCCACTTTATAGGTTGCCCAGCAAATGGAGGTATGAGCATAGCAAAGTCATACTCAATCTCTTTGAATTCTCCGTCTATATTTTCGGTGTATATCTTCTTCTCATCTACCTTATGGACATGACTTCTTATCTCATACTTTATTCCATAATCGTAGAACATACCTTCAGCCATCATCTCTGAAGTGAAAATTAGTGAACCTCTCCTAGCTTCAAGCCCATCTATTCCAAAATCTCCGAGTTTTGGTTCATTGGATAACCATAAAAGCTCTACTCTATCTCTTAAGCCCCTTGCTACGAGGTCATTATGAACATTTGTTATATATTCAAACGCTGCTCCTTGACAAGTACACCCACCGTGTCCTGTTCCTACAACTATCTTGGCTTTATCTCCTTTTTCAAGTCTCTTTACAAGCTCAAGATAAGCTTTTGCTGTTTCTACAGCATGAGGAGGAGTACAAACAGAGTATGTATAACCTTTATCTGGGCCAAGTCCGGGAGTAGCATCAAAGTTTAACTTTGGACCTGTTGCAACAAGTAGATAATCATAGTTAAGTCTCTTAGGTGTCCTTGTATCATAACTTTCAATAATCACGTAATTCTCATCAGGATGAACCTCTGTTAAGAAAGCTCTCTCGTAGTTTATCCCAAACTTATCATAAACGGGCTTGAGCTTAAACTGAGTTTTTTCAACAGGCATCTGACCCACACCAACCCAGATAAGAGAAGGTATATAGTTAAATGTTTCGTTGGGGGTAACTACAGTTATCTCGTGATTACCTTTCCCTTTCAATTTATCAGCTAAGATCAAAGCAGCGTAATGTCCTGCAAAACCGCTTCCTGCAATCACAATCTTTGCCATGACTTCCTCCTATATATGTTAATTTAACATTTAATATTAATATAATACTACTATACAACTTTGTTAGCAAATGTTAACTGATTATAATTACATGATTATATCATGAATATGAAATTGTATAGAATATGAAATTGTATAATTCAAATAGGCTTCCTAAAATAGGATTATAGTAAAATAGTTTGAAATATCATTGATATTCATAGAAAAGGAGACATTATGAATTGGATTAAGCTAAACAGAGGGAAGATAAGAGTTTATGGTAAAAGTTCTAAAATCATATCTCCAAAAATGGGACAAATTCCTGACCATGTTGCATTTTTAAACAGTATACTTACAAACGATATAAAAAAGCTTGAAGATGGTAAATTTAACTACAACCTTATGTTAAATGGTAAAGGATATCCAATAGATGATTTTTTTATATTAAAAAATGGAGAGGATTTTATTCTTGATTTTGAAGGAGAAGCAGTTCAAAGGGTAGAACTTTTTAACAAATTAAAATTATCTCTAAAAGTTTATTTTGAAGTGTTAAACCTTAATCACTATTTTGTTTTCGGAGAAAAGGCTACGGAGTTTTTAAAAGAAGGCTTTAACATAGAAAAGCTACCAGATAAATTTGAGTATATAAAAACTTCTGATAGTTATATACTGAGAAACCCCCTCAGATTAGGTACAGATGGATTTGATATCTTCTCTAATATGGAATTTAATTTTGGAGATGGGGAAGTAAGTTATCAAAAATTTGAATCTCTGAGGATAAAAAACTGCATACCAAAAATAAATAGAGAATTGAAAGAAGGGATAATTCCACTTGAAACAAATGTTTACAAATATGCAATTAGTTTTGATAAAGGCTGTTATACAGGACAGGAAGTTATAGCAAGAATATATTTCAGAGGAAAATCTCCAAGGGTGATGGCTAAATTTAAACTTTCTCAAGAAATTCCGGAGAATACTCCTATATTTTACAATGATAAGAAAGTGGGTTTAATAACATCAGTAAATACAAATAGTTTAGAGGCTATAGGTTTCATTTTAGAAAGTATGGTAGATACCGAAAGAGTTTACAAAGTAGAAAATTTAGATTTAAAATTATTATGTGTATGTAGAGAGATAAATATAGAATAAGACGGAGGAAAGATGGATTTAACTACTATCGGTGGAATTATAGCTGCGCTTGTTCTCTTTGCTGTAGGAGATATTATGGAGGGAGGTAATCCTGCTGGACTTATCCATATATCATCTATAATTATAGTTGTTCCTACCACATTGTCAGCAGCTGTTGTTGCTACAAAACAGAAATATGTAGTAGCAGCTTATAAAGAGTTAAAGATTGTTTTTGGAAATCCACAACTCAATCCAGAAGAAACTTTAGATCAGATAGTTAAGATAGCTGAGAAGGCAAGAAAGGAAGGTATTCTCTCAATAGAAGCAGATATAGGGAATATAGAAGACCCGTTTTTCAGAAAAGGTTTACAGATGCTCGTTGACGGGTTGGAACCGGAGGTTATACGAGAGAGACTTGAACTTGAGATAGAAGCAGTAGAAGAGTATTATGAAGGAGCATCTAAATACTGGATTACAGCTGGTGAAACCACTCCTGTTTTTGGACTTGTTGGAGCGGTTATGGGTCTTATTCTGGCATTAAAGAGGCTTGAAAATCCGGTAGAGATGGCAGAAGGAATAGCAGGTGCGTTTACCGCTACAGTTACAGGTATCGTTTCTTCATACCTACTGTTTGGACCATGGGGACACAAGATGAAAGCAAAAGCAAAAGATATAATAAAAACAAGGGTTATGATTATGGAAGGAATTATCGGTATATCTCTATCTAAAAATCCAAAAATGCTTAGAGAACAGCTGATGATTTATACAGGAAAATCAGAGACAAAAGAGGAGTAAATTGGCAAAAAAGAAAAAACATGAAGAACACGGAGCAGGAGAAAGATGGGCAGTTCCTTATGCTGACTTTTTGAGTCTGTTATTGGCACTATTTATAGCACTTTTTGCTATATCTACGATAGATAAGAAAAAATTAGCATCTTTTGTCGAAGCTATATCTACAGCTTTTAGTTTCAAACCTATATCTACAGCTGCACCACCTTCTATAATAGAAGGAGCAGGAGTTAAACAAAAGAGGGAAGATGCTAGGAAAAAAATAAAGGAAAGAGTAGAGAAAATAATAAAACAGCTTAATCTTGAAGGTAAAGTACAGGTTGAACTTATACCTATGGGTGTTAAAATAAGGATACTTGACTACATACTATTTCAACCATGTAGCGTAGATATAAGTAATGAAAATCAAGAATTATTAAAACAGATAGCTCAAATTATAAAAGAGGCAGACCTTCCAGTTGAGGTTGAAGGTCATACAGATAATATCCCACCTTCGGCAGGTTGTGGATTTCCATCTAACTGGGAACTTTCAGCTGCAAGGGCTGCTGCAGTAGTAAGATTTCTCATACAACAAGGTCTAGATCCTAAACTATTTACAGCAGTAGGATATGCAGATACAAGACCGATAGCACCAAACACTTCAGCCTTAGGAAGGTCAATGAACAGAAGAATAGAGATAAACCTTATCACAGGAACAGATAAAGAAGCTTATTTAAGAGAGCAGCAAAATAAAGGGGAGAATATTAATAATACTCAGCCTGAGGAGAAAAAGAATGAATCCAGATAGATACATAAAGATTATGAATTATCATATAGAGCAAACAGTTGCACTTTATCTTAAAGGATTAGCTCACTATAAAGAATTAGAGGAGAAGATAGAGGACCTAAAAAAGAAAATAGATACAATCAATTTAGAGTCCACTACTATTTTTAGTATTAAGTCTAATATAGAGTATATCAAATTTTTACTACAGCAGATAGAATACCTTGAGAAAGAGAGAGAGAAGTTAAAAGCCGAATTAGAAAGGTTAAGAGAAGATATTAAGTTGAGATATGGTCAGAAAAAAGCCTTTGAGATATTGATTAAAAAGTATAAGGAAAAGGAAGAATTATTAGACAAAAAAAAGGAGATTGAAATTGCTGAAGAGGTTTATATTAATAAGCTTGTTAACAATAAATAGTTACTCTTTTGGACAGGTAGAAGAGCTAAAAAAAGAGGCTGATAGACTTGAGAAATTAAGAAATGAAATAAAATCAGAGTACTCTAAAAATCAAGAGATTTTAAAACAGATAAAGGAAGAAAAACAGAAGTTAGAACAATTAAAAAAAGAGATTGAAGAGCAAAGTAAAAAAATAAAAGAAGAGAGATATAAAAAACTTGCAAAAATTTTTGAAAAGATGGATCCAGAAGAAGCTGGAAAAAAGATATCAAAAGCAGAAAATCCAGAGGAGATAGCCTTCATACTATATAACATGAATGAAAAAAAAGCAGCAGCTATTCTAAATAACACAGACCCTGAAATGGTAAACAAAATTTTAAAATATCTAACACTTATAAAAAGCCAATCTAAACCTTAATTTTTTTTACTTTTGTATATTTCAGCAAGGATTTTTGCTACAGCCACATAAAATTTCTCTGGTATATAATCTCCAACCTCACAGGATTCATAAAGTCCTCTTGCAAGAGGAGGGTCTTCCACAATCTTTACACCGTATTCATTGGCTACTTCTTTTATCCTTTGAGCTATTAGGTCCTGTCCTTTGGCTATAACTTTCGGAGCTTCCATTTTACCTTTCTCATATTTAAGGGCAACAGCAAAATGCTCCGGGTTAGTAATAACCACATCTGCCTTTGGAACTTCCTTTATCATCCTCCTTAAAGCAAGCATTCTCATCTTCTTCCTTATCTCTTTCTTAATCAGAGGATTACCTTCATAACTTTTCATCTCTTCCTTGACTTCATATTTTGTCATTTTAAGATTTTCTTCATATTCATATCTCCTATAGAGAAAGTCGATAACAGCAATAGGAATAGATAAAATAGCAAATGCAAAAATAAGTATCATAATGGTTTTTATCATTATTCTAACTTGATCTGTTAAAGATACAGTTATAAAACTTAAAAACCCAGATATGAGATAACTTACAACAAAGTAAGAAACTGCTAATGCTAGAGTAAGTTTAAGTAAATTTCTAATAAGCTCAAACAAGGTAGTTAGAGAGAAGATTCTCTTTATGCCGGAAAAAGGATTAAGATTGTCAATTTTAGGAGTAAGAGGTTTCATAGTAAATAAAAATCCGAACTGGGCAACATTAGATAAAACACCTATGACAAGAAGTAAAATCAATATAGGGAATATAAGTATTCCAATAATTTTTGCCGTATAGTATATAAATCCAGAGTTTACTGAGGGAATGAGATACACAGGGTCGGAAAAAGTGTATTTAAAATAGCCAATCAAAATTTTATAGGCATAAGGCAAATAAAATAAAAAACCTAAAAATACAGCTAGTAGAGTTGCAGAGATAGGTATATCTTGACTTCTTAAAACCTGTCCCTCTTCTCTCGCCTTCTGGCGTCGCCGGGGTGTGGCTTTCTCTGTTTTACTTGGGTCTTTTGCCATATCCTTACCTACTTAAAATCTTTATAATTTCTAAAATACTACTTACCATTTTATCAGATAGATTAACTCCAAGATTTACAATAACAACAGAACCAAATACAAGAGCCAAAAATCCTATCATTATCTGGGCTGGAAGACCTACAAAGAACACATTTATCTGAGGAATTAATCTATTTATTAGTGCCATAACAACGTTAAAAACAATCAAAACTAACATAAAAGGAAAAGATATCTGAAAACCAAGTTTAAATATATCTGCTGACTTAGATATTATATATGGGAAAATAGCATCATTATATACAATCTTATTAACTGGTATAATCTCAAAACTTTTATAAAGTGAGCCTATAACTATCTGATAGGCACCAGTTATAAAGAAAAGTAGATAAAAAAGTAAGAGAAAAAATGTAGATAAAACAGAAGTTTGTCCAAAAGCTGGATTAAATATATTAACAACGGTAAGTCCCATAAAATAACTTATCACTTCTGCAGCATACATAAATATAGATAAAAATATCAAAACAACTATGCCCATAGAAAATCCAATGAGAGCCTCTTTAAGTATAAGTAAAGTAAATACTATCAGGTCAATTTCCTTCACAGATATTGATATATTGTAATGTAACATAACTACAAAAGAGAAAGCTACTGCCAGTAATATTCTTACATTAAGAGGTATGAGATTTGCGGTTAAGATAGGGAAAGCCATAAAAAAAGCCACTATCCTACTAAATATAAGAGCAACTACAACAGCCTGATCCGGTGTTATTATAGGGTTCATCTGGTTATAGTAAGGATAGTTTCTAAAAGCTCCCGTGTATAATCAACAAGTTTAACAGTCATCCATGAACCAAATATTATGAGAGCTATAGCAGTAGCTACTATCTTTGGAACAAAAGTAAGAGTCATCTCATTTATCTGGGTGGCAGCTTGGAATATACTTATAATAAGTCCAACTACAAAGGTTATAATTATAACTGGAGCAACTACTATAATTGTAGTTTTAAACATAGCATCTGTAAGATTTACAGCCATATCCAGCGTCATATTTTTAAGCCTCAAAATTTATAGCTTTCAACTAAAGCTTTAGCCAAAAGCTCCCAGCCATCTGCAAGAACAAAAAGCATTATTTTAAAAGGTAAAGATATAAACATAGGAGGAATCATCATCATACCCATAGACATCAGTATACTAGCAACAACAAAATCTATTACCAAAAAAGGTAGATATATAACAAACACAATCTCAAAAGCTGTCTTTATCTCACTTATCATAAAAGCTGGTATAAGAGTTATCATATTTATATCTTTTGGTTCTTTAGGTTTCTCTTTAGCTATATCAAGGAAAAGTTTTAAATCTTCTTTTCTGGTATTTTTTAGCATAAACTCTTTAATAGGTTCTTTTGCATTCTCTATAGCCTTTATATCTGATATCTCTTTTTTAAGATAAGGTTGAATACTAACTTCATTTATCTTTTCAAAAACCGGCTTCATTATAAAAAAAGTTAAAAATAGAGACAAGGCTATAATAACCTGATTTGGGGGAGCAGTTGGAACACCTATGGCATGCCTCAAAAGAGATAAAACTATAACTATTCTTGTAAAAGACGTTAATGCTATCAAAAGAGAAGGTGCTATACTTAAAAGTGTAATAAGAAGAAGTATCTTTATAGCAGTGTCAAGTTTTGTAAAAGCGTTTAATGTATCCGATAGAGCATCTGCGAAAGATATATTAAAAAGTAGTAGAGTAAAGAGAAAAATTTTAACTACTTTCATCTTTTTTTACTTCTCGTTCATAAAGTTTAGTTATACTGTTATTATCAAAACCTATTAAAAAAATTCTGCCATCAAACTCAAAAGAAACAAGAGCCTTATCTTTCGATAAAAATTTAACATCTCTCAATTTTATATCATCAGTTTTGGAAGCAGGAATAAACTTTAAAATATAATTCTTTAAAAGATACGAGAAAAAAAACAGCAAACCAACAACTACAAATAAAGAAAACACTACCTTAAAGATAGTTATACTGTCCATTATTTTACCAAATCTATAAGCCTGACACTGTATCTGTTATTAACAACTACTAGTTCACCTTTACCAAAGGGTATATTCTCTATACATATATCAAGATAGTCTTCAATATTTTTATTTATCTCTATAATATCTCCCTCTACTAAATTAAGAAGATAACCAAAATTCTTCTCTATCTGCCCAATACTAACAATTATATCTAACTCTACATCGTATAAAAACTTTAGATCTTCAAAAGTACTCACAGCTACTACCTAACTTGTTTGTATAATAAACTCTGTAAAGTACACATCTTTAACACCACCTAAAGGTAGTATTGCATTGGTTCTTCTTATAATTTCCTCTTTAAGTTTCTCTATACCTTCCGGAGATTTTAACTCATCGGATGTTTTGGTAAACAGAAGTGTGTTTATAGCGTCTTTTATCTGTGGCATTCTCTTTGTTGCCTCTTCTTTTACTTTTTCATCCTGGACTTCCATAACTATAGTAACTTTTATATATCTATCTGCATCCTTATCTGCAAGATTTGCAATAAATGTTCCAAGGTCTAGTTCAACACCATGTTCTTCTGCATTTTTTACTTCTTTTGTTATTTTCTCAGATTCTTTTTGGTCTTCAGGTTTTGCAAAAAAGAATTTATAGGCTGCAAATCCACCACCAATCAAAAGTAACAAAACAGGAAGAAGAATTATGATAAGTTTTTTCTTTCCTCCTCCAGATGTTTCTTCTTTCTGTTGACCTTCTTGATTTTCTCTCTCTTCAGCCATCTATCACCCTCTTATTTTATCTTTTGAGGTTTACAACTTCCTGTAACATCTGGTCATCTGTTGTGATAACTCTTGCATTTGCTTGATAAGCTCTTTGAGCTATTATAAGATTAACAAATTCCCTTGATATATCTACATTTGAAAGCTCTAAAAATCCACTTCTTATTTTACTTAAAACCCCTCCGGGAGTGATAATAGGTGTAAAAGTTTGTGTATTTGGTAAGTATAGATTACTTCCTTTCCTTACAAGCATCTCCTTGTCTTTAAAAGTTGCAACCCCAAGTCTTGCTATATCTTTAACAGAACCATTAGAATACATTCCTTTAATAACACCATCCTCTGCAACTGCAACACCAAGTAAATCTCCTTTAGCATAACCATCCTGTGAAGCATAAAAGATAAAATCAGATGCTACCTGTCTTGTTTTTGTAAAGTCTACAGTTATAGTTAAAGGTGTAGTAGCTCCATTTGTAAGAGGGATGTTTAAACTAATCGGAGATCCAGATGCATATGTTCCGTCAGAATTAAATGTTAATGTTCCACTACCAACCTGATTGTTTAAATCATTATCTGCATAAGCATAAACTTTCCAAGTATTAGCTGCTGTCTTCTGGAAGTATAAAGATAGTGTATGGGGATTTCCTAAAGAATCATAAACAGTCATAGAGTTTACATAGTTAAAAGTTTTTGAATCATTTGGATTAAAAGTTGAAGTAATAACAGCTGACCTTGAATCCAAATTGGTAGGTTCTGACATGTTTATCTTTGTTGTCCCTTTTGGAGCTACTGAATAGGGAATATTAATATTTCCTAAAGCTCCTACTATATTACCATTTGCATCTAATGCCCACCCTTGAAGCTTCAACCCATCAACATTTACAAGATTTCCGTTTGCATCAAGTCTGAACTGTCCGGCTCTGGTGTAGTATGTTACACCTTGGTTATCTTTAACCATAAAGAATCCTTCTCCGTCAATGGCAAGATCTGTAGGTATATTTGTAGTTTGGAATGAACCTTGAGAAAAATCTTTAGTTGTCACAGCTATAAAACTACCACCACCGATTTCCATATTTTTAGGCACATTGTTTCCAAAAGTTGTTAAACTTCTTGCTATTATATCTTCAAATGTAACTCTCTCTGCTTTAAAACCTATTGTATTAATGTTAGCAATATTATCAGATATCACGTCTAACCACTGTTTATTTCCATTTAATCCAGTTATAGCAGTATAGAATGATAGCATCATGGCTACTTACCTCCTCTTTTAAATACCGATTCCTTTAATTTTATCTAATGAAACCATATCACCACCAACTTTAAACATCACCTGATTGTTTTCGATGACAACACCTGTTACCTGTCCAGTTTGGTCTGAATTTCCATTACTATAAGTGATAGTCTTACCTATAAGATTGGAAGCCATAAGTAAACTTCCAGAGTATTGAGAAAAAGCGTTAGCTAACTTCTGGATAGCATCAAAACTCTCTATCTGTTTAAGTTTTATAGTGTTGTCAATAAACTCTGATATATCCTTAGCATTAAGAGGATCCTGAAACTGTAAATCCGTTAGAAGAACTTTTAGGAAATCCTCACTGCTCATTTTTGAGTTATCATAGTTTGCATCAACAATTTTTGGTTTTTTTGACGTGTCCGGAAACTGAGTTAAAGAAGGGTCTAAATTAACCATTATACATCACCCCCTATTTGTTTATAATAGTTTATCATATTTTTTAAATCTGCAATACTTTTTTCAAAATTTACCTTATCATTAATATCCTGTTTTATAAACTCAAGGATTAACGGATGCATTTTTATTGATAAATCAATCTCTTTTGAAGTTCCTTCTTTATATAACCCTAAATTTATCATATCTTCAACTTCCCTATATTTAGATTCAAGTTCTATTACCTTTGATTGATATTTTAATATTTCAGCAGAAACTATCTGAGGCGTTAATCTACTTATACTTTTAACTATATCTACGGCAGGGAAGATCCTTCTATTTGCTAAATCTCTAGATAATACAATATGTCCATCTAAAAACGAAACGGCAGCATCTGCAATAGGGTCATTATCTATCTTATCTCCCTCTACTAAAACTGTGTATATACCGGTTATACTTCCCTTACCTTTAAAACTACCTGCTTGCTCTATTATTTTAGGTAAAAGTGTGAAAACAGAGGGCGTATAACCTTTAGTTGTTGGAGGCTCTCCTACAGACAACCCTATCTCTCTCTGAGCCATAGCCACTCTTGTAAGTGAGTCTAACATAAAGAGGACATTTTTACCTTTGTTTGAAAAGTATTTTGCTATAGCCAAAGCTGAGTAAACTGCTCTTAACTTTGAGAGGGGAGATGTATCTGATGTTGAAACAACAATGACTGACCTTTTTAATCCTTCTTCTCCTAAATTATCCTCTATAAACTCTCTTACTTCTCTTCCCCTTTCACCTATCAGGGCTATAATATTAACATCTGCATCTGTATATCTACATATCATTCCTAAAAGAGTACTTTTACCTACACCTGCTCCAGCAAATATACCTATTCTCTGTCCTTTACCTATCGTCAGTAGAGAATTAATCACCCTTATACCAGTATCTAAAGGTTCTTTTATTCTTTCTCTCTCTATTGGATTTACACTTTCCTGTTTTAGGTAGTAGTAATTTGAATATAATATGTTATCTCTATTTAACGGCTTTCCAAAAGGGTCTACAACAGATCCTAAAAGGTCATCTCCAACCCCTACCTTTAAAGGAAGATAAGAGCTTTCTACAATAGAAGATAATCCTATCCCATCTGGCGTATCATATGGCATAAGTATAGCCTTCCCGTCTTTAAATCCTACAACTTCACATTCTATACTTTTATCAATATAGACCACACTACCAAGTTTAACATTTTTCAATGAAGCTTCAATAGTGTTACCTACTACTTTTGTAACTTTACCTATAACTTTATACTTCGGATAGCTTTTTAATCTCTCTTTTAATTTCATCTTTTATTATCTCTAACTTTTCTTTAAGCTTATTCTCTATCTTAAACTCCTTAAAATCTACAACAAAATCCAGCCCTTTAAGAGAACTATCAAACTCTACATTCTCGAATCTATTTTTTAAAATCTCAAAAAGCTTACTATTTCCAACTTTTATAACAAATTGCGGATATTCATAGAACTCCTCAACAAGCCCATTTATCTGTGCAATTACATCATCACTGTACTCTTGATTTATATAAAGGAATTCTAAAATTGAAGCAATAGAGTCTGACAAAATATCAATAGTTTTCTCAAGGAGCTGCCTATAGTTATTTTTAATATCATTTAAAGTTTTCTCAAAATGAGATATCTGCTCTTTTAGTTTTTCAATCATCTCAGATTGAGACTGGTCTCTAATCTCTTTTATTTTAAGTTCAAACTGAGAAGATAATTCAGATTTAGCTACTTCTTTTCCTTTTAAGAAACCTTCTTGAAAAGCTTCTTCCTTTTCTATCTCAAAATTACTCTTTAACTCTTCTAACTGACTTTTAAGCTTACTTATCTCTTCTTTCAATCTATCTACTTCTGAATTTTTCACACATAAACTATCTTCAGACTTTAAAGAAAAGTCTTCAAGGTCTATCATTTTTTCTTACCCTCTTCTTTAAGCCATTTAGATATTAAGCCAGCTATTAGTTCCGGACTTTCTTCTGCTATTTTCAGTATCTTTAGATACTCTGGAATGTCCTCAAAACCTTCAATAATACTTTCCTCCTCTTTATAAGCTTTTGAAAGCTGCTGAGTTGCCAAGGCTTCCAAAGGAGGTGCCGTAGCAACAACAGGTTGTTGTTTTGATTTTCTCATCCTCAATAGTATAAATACTACAAGACCTACAAGTGTAAGTAATAAAACTATCAAAGCCACAAGTTTGACTACACTTTCTGTTGATGATACTTGGGCTTGCTCTTCTTTAACTGCTTCAAAAGGAACACTTATAACAGTAACCTGATCTCCTCTATTAGGATCAAACCCTATGGCACTCTTTATAAGATTCTCATAGGACTGTAATTCTTGCTGGCTTCTTGGCTCAAACTGTTTTGTTATATTACCATCCTTATCTTTAACTTCTTTATATTTACCATCTATCATAACTCCAACACTTATCTTTTTTATAACAAAGAGAGGCTTCTGAGTTTCTATCATAGACTTAGATACATCATAGTTGGTAGTAATATCACTTTTATCTTTATTTTTTATTCCTCCTCCAAGGATTGGTACGTTCATAACAGGTGGAACATTTGTAGGTGTACCAGGAGGAGCGTTAATTGTCTGTGGAGACTCTGTTTCTGACTCTTTTATCTTTCTTTCACTTACAACTGCAACTTTATCTGGGTCGTATATTTCATCTTTTTGGTTAACTTTTCCGGTTTCAAGTTCTACAGAAGCTTTTACAACTACCCTCTCCGGACCTACAACCTTTGCAAGCATCGCCTGTATATCTTTCTCTATCTGTTTTTCAAGTTTTCTCTTTAACTCTACAGCTTTATCTGAACTGGCAGTTGTAGAGTCTTCATCTATAAGGTCAGATAAAACTCTTCCTCTATTATCTACAACAGTAACATTTTCTGGTTTAAGATTTGGAACAGCTCTTGATACAAGGAAAACTATAGCTTTTATCTGTTCTTTTGTTAGGTCTTTATCTGGGTATAACTTTACTATTACAGAAGCTTTGGCTTCTCCTTCATCTCTTACAAATATAGAGTCCCTTGGAAGGGCTATATTAACTTTTGCATCCTGAATAGCATCTATATGTTTTATAGTTCTGGCAAGTTCCCCTTCAACAGCTCTTATGTAGTTAACATTTTCTTGAAATTGTGTTGTACCTAACTTTGGCTCCTCAAATATTTCAAACCCTACAACTTTACCTGATGGTAATCCCTTTGCCGCAAGTTTCAGTCTTGTTTCGTAAACTTTATCTTTTGGGACAAGTATAATACTACCATTCCCCTCGACTTTGTATGGTATATTTTCCTGTCCCAATACAGTTAAAACATTTCCTGCATCGTCAGGGCTTAAATTTGTGTATAAAACACCATAATCCTCTCTATTTAGAAAAGATAACAGAATGATACCTAAAAGTATTAAAAGAAAAAGTCCGGCAACACCAATAATAAGATATTTTAACTTACTTTTATCCTGTAGAAAACCTAGAGCTTTATCCTTAAGTTCCTGAAAATTCAAGAATTACTCTCCCTATACCTGCATTCTCATTATCTCTTGATAACTTTCAAGGGCTTTATTCCTGATCTCCGTAAGAAGCCTAAAAGATATATCTGCTTTCTCTATCAGATACATAGCTTCTTGTAAATTCTCAACTTTTCCTAATGCAATCTGCTTTTCTATATCCTTAGCCTTTAGTAGGTCATTATTTACATCTTTTATAAAATCTTCTAAGATAGAAGAAAATCCTTCTTTTTTCTGTTGAACTTTTTCATCTAACTTTAGAGGTATGGAATCTGACAGATTAACTATATCTACTTTCATATCTTATCCCCTCCTTAAACTCTTATTATTTCTAAGCTTTTAAGAAGCATGTCCTTATGGGTATTAAATGCTGTTAAATTAGCTTCATAACTTCTAATAGCAGACATCATATCAACCATCTCTCTAAGTGGGTCTACATTTGGAAGTCTTACATATCCATTTTGGTCTGCATCCGGATTTCCTGGGTCGTACTTCAATTTAAAATCAGAAGGATCTGTCTGTATATCTTTAACTTTTACTTTGTAAACAGGAATTTGAGATTGACTATCTAAAATTGCTTCAAAAACCGGAACTTTTCTTCTATATGGTTGTCCATCTTCTGTCCTTGTAGAGTTTATGTTTGCAAGATTACTTGCAGATAAGTCCATTCTAACTCTTTCTGCCTGCATTCCGGAAACAGATACTTCAAGACCTTTAAAAATCATCTTCTAACCCCCTTCTTACTTTCCGGATATTGCATATTTTAATTTTGCCATCTCTTTCTTCATTATCTCAACAACTGTTTTATACATTATTGAACTCTCCGCAAGCTTTGCCATTTCTTCTTCTATAATAACTTTATTCTGGTCATAGCCAGTTAAATATCCAGACTCAACTTTAACAAATTTGATACTATCTTGGTTTTCCGGATTTATATGTCTGTTATCAGTGGTTTTAAGCTTAGTTTGATTAGATAGTATATGCTGAAAAGTGATATCAACAGGCTTATAGAAAGGAGTATCAGCGTTTGCAATATTACCTTGTATAACTTTACTTCTCTCCATAAAAAAGTATGCTGACTTGTTTAAAATCTCTAAATCTCCAAAAATGTCAGCCATATTACTTTACCTCTCTAAAAAGTTTCTGATCTTTATATATTTGTATTGCAATAAAAGCCACCTCTGTCTTACAACTATTAATTTTATTATATATTTCGTCAACATATGAAAAATTTGAAGTCCTTATTTCAGATATTAAATAGTAAGGTAGAATATCACATTTTTTATCAGAGTTAGCAATAATTGTAATATAAGGTCTTACTGCTTCTACTATCCCATTATAATCTTTATTATTATACAACTGTTTAACTGTTATTTCTAAAGTATCAATAATCTCTTTTGAAATACTATCTTTTATTGATTTGGTCTCTGAAAGTAGTTTAGTTAATTTATATAAACTATCTTTACTTTTTGTTTTTTTGTAAAGGTCTAGTTCATAAGTCAGTTTAACTGTGATAGGTAAGGAGGATATATCACAATCCTTAAATTCTTTATCCACTTTATTCTCGATAACAGCTATAAACAGTTCATCAGAACAATTTTTGTCTTTTATACTCTGTAATGTTTGCAAAGCTTTATCTTTTTGACCTAAGTTATAATAGAGTGAAGCAAGTTTTCTTTTGTCCTCATCTTCTCCGTACTTTGATACCATAAACTCAAGTAATTTAATCATTGATTTTTTGTCAAAATTGTTTTTATCCATAACATCCAAAATTTTTATAAAAACCTGTCTATCAAATATAGACATAAAGAATTTAGGGTTTGAAGAGTAAAGTTTTAAAAGGTCTTTATCATCAATTTTTAAAATATAAGGTTTCCACAGGGTATATATATACCACTTCTGATCCGGATCTAGCACTAGGGGATGAAGTAGTGAAAGCTCCCAGGAAAGTCTATCTATAAGATAATCTGTTCTGTTTTTGAAAACCAATACTCCAAAATTTGCTATAGCGTATTTTCCTATATAGTTAGTTCTATTAATTATTAATGTTTTTACAATAAACTTTATCGGATCTTGAAGATCTTTTATTTTTTCTATCTTAGGTTTTAAGTCAGGAAAAAACTCCTCTAAGGCAAGCATTTTTAATTTTGCTATTGTATTTTCATCTGTTTCTGGAAATTTATTTATAACTATCAGATAGTTATTGAAAGCTTCATTTTTATCCTTTTGAATTAGGGCTATATCTCCAAGTCTTATGTAGGACTTTCTTATAACATCATCATTTTTAACTACTGATACAATTCTTCTAAATATTTTTTTTGCAAAATCATAATCTCCATTTAGAAAAGCAGTTTCACCTACATAAAAATAAAAATCTGGATTGTCAAGTAAATAAAGCTCAAAATCATTATAAACATCCTTAAAAAGCTGTAGAGCTAAGAAGTATTTACCTTCATAGAAGTATTTCATACCTGTTAAAAATGTTAACTCTTTACTGTCCGTTAAGGTGAGAGGTGCAAGGTATATGAGATACTTTGAGTATGCATCTACATTTCCTATCATTATTGCGGTTCTCATAAGTCCAAAAATTATCTTATTGTTTAATTTATTATCTTTGTTTTCCATTAAAGCCATCTTATAGAGAGTAAAAGCTCTTTCAAAAAAGGATAACCTTTCAAAAACTAAAGCTTTTGTATAGTAGTATTCAGCGTTAGCTTCTCCCCCTGCTTGGATATACATATTTAGATAGTAATTAGCTTTCCAAAGATACTGTTTTAAGCCGGTTTTTTTACCTATTTCAAGGTATATTTTAGCTACAAGTAGAAGAACATCTTTATACTTTTTATCCTTTTGATATACAAGAGCTTTTTCTATGGTATCTAGTGCACTATAATAAGAGCCTCTACTATAATCTTCAAGAGCAGATTGATAGTATTCTTCTAATTTAGATTTGTCCTTACCAAACGAAGAGAACGAAATAATTAAAGATAGTATCAAAAAAAACTTTCTCATGCGGATATTCTAAAACCATCAGACTTTACACTATCGTTTATATTTACCTTTGAGCTATAAACCTTAGTTACTTTCGTTTTATCTTTTATTACAAGATTATGGTTATTTATACCGTTTTCCGTAAGAATTCTTTGTATATTTTGTATAATCTGTGGATTTAAATGTTGATCCGTTGTTAAATACATAACCATACTGTTGTTTATAGACTGAATGTTTATTCTTGTATCGAGATAGTTGAATGTCAGATTAAATTTACTATTTTGGTTAATTTCTGTTTGTGTGTTTCCTTGATTATTATTCTGCCCTTGGTTTTGGAAACTCTGGTCATAACTATAATTATCAGAACTTTTTACATCTACTAAATTTACTAATCCAATCTGATTTTGTCCACTTTGTCCGGTATCCACACTCACATTAAGGTTTTTATTCTCCGGAAGTTTAATATCCCGTAATAATCCGTTATTTTCCATAGAAACAGTATCATTTACAATGTTTAGATTCTTAAAAGAATCACCATTTTTTAATATCTCATAATTTAAATTTTCAGATAGTTCTTTAAGTTTCGGCTTAATGTCTTCTCTGATTTTCGGCTCTTTCACCGCTGAATTTATTATTGAAATTGAAGTATTCAACAAATCTTTATTCCGTATTTTCTTACCTATAACACTTTCTTTAATCTTTTCTTGATTAAGTAAATTATCAACAACTATTATATCTCTATGATTTTGGTTGTCATTCTTTGTCTGTATAGAAACTTCGTTTCTATTAATCTTCTTATTATCTTTTGCAGACAGAGCTACGTTTTTATCAATTTGAATAAAAACCTCTGGCATATTTAGTGGAGCATAGCTATCTATATTCTGAATTTTAGAAAAATTTTCTGAAAGCTTATCTTTTCTCCCATCCTTTTTAGAGGTTAAAACAGTAGCTGTAGGACTATCATTTTTAGAAGTTTTCTCTTTGGAGAAAAGAATATCAAAAAAAGATGGTGAACTTACTTTCTTATTTTTCCCTTTGTCACCTATCTTAGAGTGATTAAGCTGTACTGACACTACATTACTTTCCATGGCACCCTCTTTAGGTAATATCATACAAAAAACTTTTTAGTTTTGCAATAGCAAAATTTTTAATCTGGGATATCCGAGATAAAGATATTCCTAAACTCTCTGATATCTCTTTCGGCTCTTTCTCTTCAAAAAATAACATATGAATCACTTTTTTATCTTTTTCAGAGAAATTTATATCTATATAATCATTTATCCTCTCTATTAACTCTTTTATAGAGTATTCATCTTCCGGAGTTTTTATTTTTGATATAAAGGTATCTATAAAAGATATACTTTCATCTTCCTCAGATATAACTTTATCAAGACTTACAAATATTGCTGTGTTAGATACAGGTAAATCTAAACCCTCTTCCGCCATCTCTGTTTTAATTTTCTCTCTTTCTGTATGGGGCATAATATCCAGTGACCTTAAAAAATCTAAAATCTCTCCTCTTATCCTTATATAAGCGTATGTTGAAAATTGAGCTCTGTCCTGTTTATAACTATCTATAGCTTTTATAAGTCCTATGACTCCTACCTGAACTAAATCGTCAAACTCAATACCACAATCTGGAAGCTTTGCATATATCTTACTTGCAACCTTTTTAACAAGTTGTAAATTCTCTTCAACTATTTTCTTTTTTTCACTATTTTGCTTCATCATCTTTTAAAGAAAGATAAAAATTTTTCCCAAAAAGATCTTTCATCTTTTCCAGATGATATATTTAACTCTTCTTTTACTATCTCTATCAGATATTTTGTATAGTTATTCTTCGGATAACTTTCTACTACTAACTTCCTTTCCAAGACAGATTTTTTAAGTTCATCCGAGAATGGGAGAAAACCTGCAAATTTTAAGTCTACTCCCAAAAACTTAATAGATGAGTTGTTTATCTTTTCAAATACCTCTATACCTTCTTCTCTATTTTTACACATATTGACAACTATATCAAAATCATAGTAGTTATAAATCTTGATCATGGTTTTTATAAGTGCATAAGCATCTGCTATAGCAGTAGGTTCCGGAGTTGTTATTATAAAAGTTTTATCTGATGACCTTATAAAGTTTACAACTTCATCTGTTATTCCAGCAGAAGTATCAATTAAAACATAGTCATAATTTGCTGAGATTTTCTCTAGCTGATTAATAAATGAGCTTATACTTACAGATTCTATCTCACTAAGTTTTTCAAATCCAGAAAATCCAGGTAGTACATCAAAATTCCTTATATTAACTATGTTTTCTTCAATAGACTTATCATTTAATACTTCTTTCAGAGACTTTACAAGAGGTAGTCTTAGAAGTATATGAACATTTCCAAGACCTATATCTGCATCTATAAGTAAAACCTTCTTATTAAATATGTTTGCGAGTATATATGCAAAATTTACAGTAAAATTTGTTTTTCCTACACCGCCTTTTCCACTTGCAATGGAGATAAACTTTGTAGCTTTTTTTATCTCCTCTTCTTTTTTTTGATAGAGATACTTTTTTAAACTTTCCAACTGTCTTTCCATCTTAACTACCTTTCCATAAGGAAGTATGATGCAACTCTTTCGGCAGTAAGAACTTTTATATCTTCAGGGACATTCTGTCCGGTGCTTATATATGTTAGTTTTAAACCAGTCTTAACAGGAAGATTAAGTAAAGCCCCAGGATATGAAGTTTCATCTATTTTCGTAAAGAAAATATACTTTAAGTCGAAGAACTTTCCAAATTTTTCTACTATTGTATACATCTCTTTTATATTCATATTACAACTTAAAGTAAGTATGTATTCTGTTTCATCTGCATATTTTAAAACTTCTCTTATCTCACCTATTTTCCAGTGGTCATAATGACTTCTACCTACTGTATCTATCAGTATAACATCAAAATCACTCCAATCATCAAGAGCTTCCCTTAACTTTTTAGGATCGGAAAATATCCCATATGGTATTTTCAGTATGTTTGTATAACCTCTTATCTGATCTCCTGCACCAGCTTTAAAAGTATCTGTAGATATAACAGCTAATTTCTTACCTTTCTCCAAAACAAGTTTTGAAGCTATTTTAAATAGATTAGTTGTCTTTCCAACACCTGTAGGACCTAAGAAAGCGTAAACCTTTCTTCTATCTTCATATAAATCTTTTTCAAAGATATCTCCTGCAAAACTTACAGTATTTTCTATTCCCTCTACTAAAGATTCTCTAAGGGTATAGTGCCTCAAATCCATCTTTCCTGAATCTATCTCAAAACCACAGGCATTTTTAACAACCTCTTTTGCAACATCTACCTCCACATCTTTACTAACGAGTAATTTAATCAAATCTATAGATTTACCAGTAAACTCTTCTAAAATATCATTAGTAAGATTATCGTTATTTATAGGTATTCTTTTAGGTTGAAATTCTTGGAAATAGTTAGGTTTTATATGAATAAAATCTTTTTTCTCTTCTTCTTCCTTTATTTCATATTTTTTTATTATCTGGGTAAAATCACTTTTTTCTTTATTAGCTTCTTCTTCAGTAGTAACATCGTTTGTAGATGTTATCTCGTCTATATTTTTTTCTTCCTCTTTCTTTTCAACAACAAAAACATACTTTTTCCTTTTTATAAATGGAATAAATGTTTTCTCTTTTATGGTATCCTGATACAGTATTGTATAACCTTCTCCAAACTCCGATTTTATCTGCTCTAAAACTATCTCAACACTTTTTCCTTCAAATACTTTAACTTTCATCTACTTCAACTACTCCAATTATGTTAAGTTTTACTTTACTGTCTATCTCAGAATAAGATAAAACGGCTAAATTTGGTATATAAGATTCTACCATTTTTTTAACATATCTTCTAATCTGAGGAGATGTTATAAGAATAGGATTAGCTGAATTTATTAAGAAATTTTCTATATGTTTAGAAATTTCTGTCACTAGCTTCTGTACAAATACAGGACTTACAGAAGGGTATCCGTTCTGAGATTTAGATATAGAATCTGTAATATACTTTTCTGCTTTTGGACCTAATACTACGGCTGTTATCTGACCATTTACAGTGTAAATAGAGGCGATAAGTCTATTTAATGAAGTTCTTACATATTCTGTAAGTATTTCTACATCAGTAGTTTTATCTGTATAGTCCGAGAGAGTTTCAATTATTGTAAGTAAATCCCTTATAGGTATATTTTCTTTAAGTAAGTTCTGCAAAACTCTCTGTAATATGTTAAGAGGAACACGTTCAGGGACTATCTCTTTTACAACTGGATATATTTTAGATAACTTATCTACCATCTCTTTTACTTGTTCTCGTGTAAGGAGTTCATAAGAATACCTCTTTATAATCTCAGAAAGGTGAGTGATAATCACTGTACTTATATCTACAACCGTATACCCTGACATTTTTGCAGTATCCTTTTGGGATTCATCTATCCATATAGCATTGAGGTTAAAGGCTGGGTCTTTAGTTGGTACTCCTTGAAGTTTCTCCTTTGTTATACCGGTATCTATGGCTAAAACTTTACCAATTACAACTTCATACTTTGCAACTTCCACCCCTTTTATCAAAACTCTATACTCACTTGGTTTCAATTCTAAATTATCTCTTATATGTATTAAAGGTATAACAATGCCAAGGTCCTTAGTTAACTGTTTCCTAAGTGCTCTTATTCTTTTTGGAATATCTCCACCTTGAGATTCATCTACATATGGAACAAGTCCGTATCCTATCTCTAAACTTAAAATATCAGGTTGAGGGATAAAGTCTTCTACTTTTTCTTCCTGTTCTATACTTTTGATAAGTTCTCTTGCTTTTTGCTCTTTTTCTTGTTTTTCCTTCTCTTTAAGAGTTATGTTCATAAAGTATCCTATTGACAGAAGAATAGATGATAGGAGCAAAAATGGTATAGTTGGCATTCCCGGTACTATACCCATCATAAATATAACTCCGGCCGACATAAAGAGAGCTTTAGGATAACTTGTAAGTTGTGAAGTTATCTCTCTACCTAAATCCATCTCTGAAGCAGCTCTGGTTACCATAAGTCCAGCTGCAGTAGAGGTTATTAATGCCGGTATCTGGGATACAAGTCCATCACCAATTGTAAGGATTGTAAAGTTATTTAAAGCAGACCCAAAATCCATTCCCCTTTGAACCATTCCTATAATAATTCCACCTATAATATTAATTAGAGTTATTATAATTCCGGCTATAGCGTCACCTCTTATAAACTTCGTTGCTCCATCCATAGCTCCATAGAAATCTGCTTCCCTCTGGATTTCCTGTCTTCTTCTTTGGGCTTCTTTTTCATCTATAAGACCACTGTTTAAATCTGCATCTATACTCATCTGTTTTCCTGGCATAGCATCAAGTGTAAATCTTGCAGCTACTTCAGATATTCTCTCTGTTCCCTTTGTGATAACGATGTAATTTATAACAACCAATACTACAAAAACTATAAGTCCTACAACATAGTTACCACCAACAACAAACTGGCCAAAAGCCTGTATTACGTGTCCAGCAGCGTCAGGACCTTCGTGTCCATGAAGTAGTATTCTCCTTGTAGATGCCACATTTAAAGAAAGTCTAAAAAGTGTTGCAATTAGTAGCAAAGATGGAAAAGAAGAAAGCTGAAGAGGATTACCTATGTAAACTGTAACCATCAATATCAACATAGAGAATGTTATGGATGTGGTAAGTAAAATATCAAGTAGTAAAGGAGGAATAGGTAAAACAAGAGATGCTAATATTATAACAATAAGAACAATTAAAACTACATCTCTGTATTTACTTGCTCTGTTCAGAAATTGTATTATGTTTTCCAATATTACCTCTTTCTGAGTTTTCCTGATAAGATTTTATCGCTTGAAGTATATAGTTTTTCAATCCTGTCTGGTCTGAATCTGATATAATCTGAGCTATCTGCATCATAAACATATCAAAGTAAAAGTTGTAAGAGAATGATGACTGAGAAGTTATACCCTTTTCCATCTCCTTCATCAGAAAAGAGTAAAAAATAGTTTCAAAAGCTTTAGCTGCTTCTTCCGGAGTTTTAATCTGATTTAGATTATGTATATCATAGTAAAAATTTATACTTCCTATCATAGGATACCTCACATAACTTTTATATTTGCATTTATCTTACCTGCACTTTTTATAGCCTGTAAGATGGCTATAAGGTCCCTTGGAGAAACTCCAAGGTCATTTAAAGCTTTAACTAAATCTTTAATAGATGCAGACTCTATTGGTATTATTCTTCCTTTTTCTTCAACCACTTTAGTTTGGACTTTCTGGGTAACTACAGTCTGACCTTGCCCAAAAGGTTGAGGTTGAGATATAACCGGAGTAGATTCAACCATAACATATATATTCCCGTGAGATACATATATCGGAGGGTCTAGCTTTATATCTCCACTCATTATAACGGTTCCTGTTCTCTCATCTATAACAATTGTTGGTACATTATCTAAAGAAATTTCCAGGTTTAAAACATCTGCCAAAAATGATGTCTTATCTACTCCTTTTGGAAATTTTAATAGCACGGTAGAAGGATCTAAAACTTTTGATATATCTCCGTATTTACTGTTTATAGCTGTTGATATATTTGTTGCTATTTTAAAATCTGGATTTCTAAGGTTTAATTTAACTGTTTCCAAAGAGTTAAAATCAAACGGAAGTTCCTCCTCTACTATACCACCGTTTACAATTATCCCTGCAGTTGGAAAACCTTTTTGAATCTTACCACCTTTATTTGATTCAAAGAAACCTCCACCTGTAGATACAGACCCTTGAGCAAAAGCATATATCTTTCCATCAGGTCCATATAGAGGAGTCCTGATTAAAATACCGTTTCCTATATCTTTAGCATCTCCCAACGAAGCAACATTAACATCAAAAGTCATTCCAGGTTTTGCAAATGGTGGAAAGTTCCCAGTCACTATAACAGCAGCAGCATTCTTTGTTCTAACTTGTGCAGGGTCTATATATATACCAAGTTTTCTCAACATATTAGCTATAGAGATAAGAGTATAACGGCTTGTGGTTCCATCTCCGGTTCCATTCAGTCCCACGACTATACCATATCCAGTAAGATAGTTGGTTCTAAAGCTTTCTACCTCAACCTCATCTCTTATCTTAACAGCACTATAAGAAAGAGAAGTTAGAAGTATAACTGTTGCAAATATGATCCTTAACATCTACTACACACCTCTAAAATGGCCAGATCATCTTTAAAAACTGAGCAAGCCAGCCTGGTTTAGCAGAGTCAGCCATATAACCTTCTCCATTATACTCAACATACATATCCGAAATTCTTGAAGAATCTACCGAGTTATCTTGCGTTATATCTGTTGGTTTAACTATTCCAGATATAAGAAGTACTTGGTTATCATCATTTACCCTTACAACCTTTTTACCTACTATAAAAAGATTACCGTTAGGATAAACTTTAGTAACTCTTGCGGTTATAGTAGCTATAAGCCGTGCGTTTCTGTTTGTTGCAGCACTTCCTTTGTAGGTATCACTGTTATCCTCTGTTACTCCTAAAACAGGGTTTTTGTTTATGAGAGGTTTACCCATAAGTGTTGGACTTGGAGCTGAGAGACTCATTTTAGACTGTTCTTGGGTTTGTGTATTTGCACTTCCCTGTCCAGAGAGATTTTCCACTACTCTTATAGTTACAATGTCTCCAACCGTATATGCTTTTGCATCTGAAAATAAGTTATTGTAATATCCTGTATATAAAGACCCGGCTGATACTGGTTTAATATCATTTTCTACTGTTGGAGGTAGAGGGTTAAACTCTTTTCCGTAATCTACCCTCTTTGGAGCACATGAGACAAGTATAAAAGCAGAAATTATAAACAATCTCTTCATTGCTGCTCCTCTATTAAAACCTCATTTTCAGATATAACTTTTCCTTTTAAAATCTTTCCTGTTGATATATTTTTCACTTCTATAACATCACCGATTTTTCCACTTTGGAGTGCTACACCCATTATCTTTATCTTTAAATTCTTTATAATATATATAATATCAACTTTTTTATTTTTTTCTATAATCGGCTTTCCACCTTCTTTTATCCGAAATGTAACTGGAAAAGAAGAAACTAACTGATTGCCATTTAAAAAACTACAGTTAAGATAGAGATACATACTACTGTTTCCCTTTGATGTACATTCAACTTTATCAAAATCTTTACCTTCTAGGGTTTTAACATAACTTTTAGCTATAGGAACCAATGATATAATTTCATACTGATTAAAATTCTCCTTAACGTAACTATTCAACATTTTATCTAACTTTGAGTTTAAATCTTCATCACCAAAAACATCAAATACCAAAAAAAACAGTAAAGTTAAGTAAATCATTAGGATTTTAAAGTTGAAACCGTTCTTAACATCTCATCTGCTGTAATTATTCCTTTAGAGTTAACTTCGTATGCCCTTTGAGCAACGATAAGATTTACCATCTCCTCAACTATATTTACATTTGAAGCTTCCAAGAATCCTTGGGATAGCTTACCAAATCCATCTGTATTTGGGTCTCCCTCTATAGGCTCTCCGGATGCTTCTGTGTATTTAAACAGATTCTCACCTATAGCTTTTAATCCCGCTGGGTTCATAAATCTGTAAAGTTTTATATTCCCTACCTCTTCAGTTGTTTGCTGTCCCCCGGAGTTTCTAACCACCACAACCTTTCCATTTGGACTTATGGATATATTTATAACAGTCTCCGGTGCAGATATCTGGATATTTGGGCTTAATCTGTATCCTTCTGTCGTAACTACATACCCTTCATTGTCTATTTTAAAATTTCCTGCTCTTGTAAAGGATTCACTACCGTCAGGCATCTCAATCTTAAAAAACCCTTCCCCCTGAATGGCAACATCCAAAGGATTATCGGTTTTTATAAGGCTACCTTGTAAAAAGATTTTGGCAACATCTGCAAGCTTTACACCAAGTCCTATCTGAATACCGGCAGGAACCCTGTTTTGAGTAGAACTTAAAACTCCGGGATCTCTTATATCCTGATATATCAGGTCTTCAAAGTTTGCTCTACTTCTTTTAAATCCAACAGTATTAACGTTTGCGATGTTATGAGATATTACATCAAGATTAGTCTGCTGAGCTGTCATTCCTGAAGCTGAAGTCCAAAGTGCCCTTAACATTTTCCTTACCTCCTTTAAATATTTTTAAGCTTTACCAATATCATTAACCTTTCCTTCTAACATATCAAGAGATTTTGCTAAATTCATATATATATCAAACCTTCTATGACTGTTTATAAGATTTACCATCTCTTTAACTATTTCAACATTAGAGTTTTCCAAATAACCTTGGTGTATCCTATAATTTCCGGCAGGACTTTCCTGACCTGTATAATAGGAATCCCCTACATGGGATAAATTTTGAAGATTTACAATCCTGAGTCTTCCTATCTGTTGTCCGTTTTGATATATAAATCCTTCTCTCGTTATATCTATTCTGCCATTTTGATTTAATTTTATTCTTTTTCCATTTTCATCAAGTAGATAACCACCACTTGAAGTTACTAAAAAGCCATCAGAAGATATATTGAAATGTCCATTTCTTGTATATAATCTTCCCCTTCCGGTTTCTACAGTAAAGAATCCATCTCCCTCTATAGCAACATCAAGAGGGTTATCTGTTTTTATCGAACTTCCCTGTATATTTAAAGTAGGAGAGTCCATAAATCTTGGGAAGACAAATAAATCGGAAGCAGGAGGTAAATTCTCCGGAATTTTTTGACTCATCTCCCTCATTAAAACCTTCTTAAATCCGGTTGTATTGGCATTTGATATATTATTTGTAGTTATATCAAGCTGCTCTAATACTCTTTCTCCTCCAGAAGCTAATATATATATAGGTTGAAAATTAACAGCCATCTTTTATACCCCTATTGTAGTTAAAAGTTTTAATCTCTCTTCTCTGCTTAATATCTGAGTTATCTTTACAGCAAAGTTATCCTCTACCTGATACAACTCCCCCTTTGCCACTAAAACTCCGTTTACCTTTATATCTATCGGCTGGTCTATATATCTGTCAAGTTCAATTACGGAACTTGGAGAGAGTTTAGTTATCTCTTCTATACTCATTTTCCTTGAACCTATCTCAAATGTTATAGATATAGGAATATCAAGTATAAGCTGTAATTTTTGGGATACCTTAGGGTCTACCTCTTGATATTCTTCTTTGGTAGGTTTATGACTTTCTGATTCTGTACCATGTTGCTGTTGATTCTCAATCATAGAAGCCCATTGAGAAGCAAGTTCTTCTTCTTTATTTATTTTATCTTCTGGTCCCTCAGACTCTAACTTTTCTTCTTCAGCCATTTTCCCTCTCCTCTATCTTTTTTTCAATACTTACAGCAAATTTTTTATCCACTTTACCCAGTTTAACCAAAAATTTCTTCTTGCCTTCAATATAACAGTCTAACAGTGCTTCTTTCTTTTTATCTAATATTATACTACTGCCGACTTCAAAATTTAAAAATTCTTCCACTGTAAAGTTTCTTCTATCAAGTTCTATGCTCAAAGTTAGAATTACTTTCATCAGTTTGTCATAAATTGTCTGTTTCCACTCTTGTGAAACTTCAGTCCCAAAAGTTTCTGAAAAAACAATATCCTTTATAGGTAAAAACATCATCTGAGGAAAACAGAAACTAAATAGAACCTCCGTTCCATCTATATCCATGCTCATCTCTACAACTATAACTTTTTCAGCCTGTGAGACTATTCTTACAAGGAATGGGTTAATCTCAAGACTTTTAAGTTCTATCTGTAATGGGTAAAATTCCTCTAAAACTTTATTAAAGGTATCCATTGCAATGTTTATAAAGTCGTTTACTATTTTAAGTTCAAGTTTAGTAAAATCTCTACCTTCTATCTTAAAAATTCTTGAACCACCACCAAAAATAGAGCTAACGAGAGAAAAAACTAATCTTGCATCTGTCACTAAGAGTGCCGGTTCTTTAAGTGGCTTCATATAAAAGATAGCATAAGCAGCAGGTAATGGTATCTTTGATATATAGTTACCATACCTTGATGTATATATCTTTGATTTTGAGACCATATTTATTGTGGGAAATATTTTTCTTATCTCCTCTCTAAAGTACTTTGCCCACCTTTCAAAGATTATCTCAAGTCCAGGAAAGCCACCTTTCTCTATTCTTTCTATTTTGGAAAAATCAAAAGGTTTTACTTTTGATACTTCTACTTTTTCCTCTTTCTCTTTGTCCCCACCACCTAATAAGGCATCTATTTCTTCTTGAGAAAGAAAATCAGACATTTATCAGCCCTCCATCAAAGCATTTCTTCACCACCAGCTCCATATTCAATAACTCCTGTCTGTATGAGATTTTTGATAACTTGTATAATTTTCTTACGAGCATTCTCAACATCAGACTTCTTAACAGGCCCCAGAACTTCCATATCTTCCATAAACATCTGTGCTGCCCTTTTTGACATGTTAGCTAGGAATTTATCAATAATCTCCTGGGGAGCTCCTTTAAGTGCAACGAGTAAATCATTTTTATCCACATTCTTAAGTATCTCCATAATACCCCTATTATCAATCTTAACAATATCTTCAAATTTAAACATTCTCTCTTCAATGGCATCTGCAAGAAATGCATTTTCTTTTCTTATCTCTTCAAGTATTTCGTTAGCTATATCCTTAGGTAGGTTATTTACTATTTCTGCAGATACATCAATTCCACTCAACATCTCTTCCTTTCCTGCTCCGAGAGTATAAAGCTCTTCCTCAAGAGAAGATGCAACCGTTTTAAGCATATTACTTGACACCTTTTCAAGGGAAGCAATTCTCTTTATAACCTCTTCTTGGATATTAGATATTCCCTGTCTTCTTGGTAGATACTGGATTATCTCTGCTGCTTTTTGAGGAGAAAGTTGAGTTAAGATAAGGGCTATCACTTGAGGATGCTCATTCTTTATAAGATTTGCCACAACCTTGGGAGGAAGTTTTTCAATCTCTTTAAATATAGCTTTACCTTCCTCTGCACTGACAAGTCCTTCAAATAGCTCTTTAACCTTATCCGGAGGTAAAGCTTTCTCTAAAATTTTTCTTAAATTCTCAGGTAGAAGCCTCAAAGGCGCAGATTCTGAAAGCTGTTTATAAGCTTCATCTAGTACAGACTTTATAACTTCCTTAGAAGGAGTTTCTAAAGTAAGTAATGCCCTAACAACTTTTTCAAGGTCAGCCTGTTTTAGATGTTTGAATATATTTACATTTTTATCCTCTGGAATTATAGATAGTAATATCGCAGCTTTTTCTGACCCGGAGATTTTATTTTTATCCATCTATATCTCCAATTTAAGTGATATAATTTAATAATTATATACTAATAGAGAGGAAAACATGGAAGATTTAGATACAATCCTTGAAAAACTAAAAGATATTCTAGAAGAAGAAAAGATATGTATCTTAAACTCTTTAAAGGATACCTCCTGTGCTGATAGATTAATAGAGATAGCCCAAGAAAAGAGAGATTTACTATCAAAACTTTCTCAATTTTCAAAAGAAGAAGCATTGGAAAAGTTAAACAAGATAGAGGAATTGAATACACTTTTAAATATAAATAGAGAGCTAATCATACAGAACATGATGTTTATAGAGGATATTTTTGAAGCAATATTTGAAACCACAAAAACATACTCTCCAGAAGGTTCTGTAAAATCTTCAGGACAAGGACTTATAAATAAAAAAGTGTAAAATTTTTGCGATAATAAAATAAATAAGTTGTGAGGTGTAGAGATGTCTTTATTCGGTATGTTATCTATAGCAGGTCAGAGCTTACTTTCCACACAAAGAGGAATAAATACCGTAAACAAAAACATATCAAATGTAGCTACAG
Organism: Hydrogenothermaceae bacterium; assembly: GCA_041287495.1. Classification (GTDB taxonomy): domain Bacteria; phylum Aquificota; class Aquificia; order Aquificales; family Hydrogenothermaceae; genus JAOABC01. Next base: position 98,670 of record JBEULE010000040.1, on the reverse strand, counting down.
AAGGATATAACAGAGAGATAGCAGTTTTTCAAGATATACCGAGAGGTGGCGTTTTTGTAAATAAAGTTTTGAGAGTCTTTGACCAGTTTTTATTTACAAGGCAGATAAATCTCGGTCAAAGCTTAAACTCTGATAAAGCATACTCCGATGTCCTTTCAAGTATAGAAAGTATATTTAACGATATAAACGGAACTGGATTCTCTCAAGATTTAAACCAGTTTTTTAACTCTATAAATGATATGCTTATAAATCCCAACGACCTTTCAGCAAGACAGCAATTTTTAGGAAATGCTCAAACTCTCATAGGTAAAATCAGAAATTCCTATCAATCTCTACAAGACCTAAAACAACAGATAACTCTTAAAATAAGAGATCAGATAAACCAGATAAACCAGATAACAGACCAAATAGCAAAACTAAATAACAACATCAAAACAAAAGTTATAGATGTTGAAGCAAATAGTGAATATCTAAATGAAAGAGATAGACTAATATCAAAGCTTAGTAATCTGATAGATACAAAAGTGGTTTATAACACAGATAACACTGTCAATATTTACACAGCAAAAGGATTTGGACTTGTAGTTGGAACTCAGCAGACTCAGTTAAACTTTGAGACAGATTCAAACGGTAATCCGGTAATAAAATGGAATAACACAAATGATATAACAAAAGATATCAAAAATGGAGAACTTGGAGGTAATTTAAAAGGTATAAATGATATAAACACACAGATAAATAATCTAAATGACTTTACAACAGTTTTTGCTACAGTTTTCAATAAAATCCATAGACAAGGATATAATCTGGGTGGTACAACCAACTTAGATTTCTTCAAAATAGACCCATCTTCATCTCTAAACAAGATTGACGCTTCAAATATATACCTTAACATTACAGACCCCAAAGACGTTGCTTTAGCTAAAGACCCTAATTATTTAAACTCAGATAACACAAACGGCAAAGCTCTATTAAACCTTAAAAACAGCATATCTAATGTTTTAACTCCTTCTGAAGAAAGTAGCTTAATAAGTAGCTTAAACGATTACAATGGAACAGACTCTGCAAACTACAATTTAATTAAGTCAAGAGGATTTTTTGAATTTTACAACTCAAAATTAGTTGCAGAAATATCTTCTAAGTCTTCTACAATAAAAACCCAAAAAGCAAATATTCAGGCGTTATATGATGCTGTTACAGAGAAGATGAAAAGTTTATCCGGTGTTAACCTTGATGAAGAGCTTATAAATCTCACAAAATTACAAAGAGCATATCAAGCAAATGCAAGAATAATAACAGTTGCAGATGAACTATTTCAAACAATATTGAATATGGCAGGAAAATAATTAAAAATTTTTAAAAAATTTACGATAATGTAATTGAGAATTAACCTTAAAAGTGGTGTACTATGAGGATAACAGATTTACTTAGATATGATAACTATATAAAGAATGACCAGTTAAGACAAAGTGAAGTAGAGAAATATTTTAAGCAGATAGCTACCGGAAAAAAGATTCTTACACCATCAGATGATACAGTAGCCACAGTAGCATCTCTAAGACTTAAAAGAATGAACGAAGACTTTGACAGTTATCTAAGAAATATGGATTTTACCTCTAATATATTAGATGTTGCTGAAACTACATTAAGAAATATATCAGATGCTGGACAGGAGATAAGAGTTGAAATTATAAGGCTTTTAAACACAGGAGTTCTTGATAAAGAAGATGCAAAAGTGTTAAAAGATTATTTCCAACAGATGAGAGATTACATCATAAAAACGGCTAATACATCCATAGGAGATACAAGGCTATTTGGTGGAGTAGCATCACAACAGGACCCTTTTGATTCCAGTGGTAGTTACCAAGGACAGACAACAGAGACTAAAGTTCCAATTGCAAAAGGTGTAGAAGTAAATACAACTTTTGACGGTTCAACTTATGTAGGCGCAGACTATGTTGATGGAAGTAGCAATAAAAAAATCCTAATGGTTGCAGCAATGGACAAAATAATTCAAATAATAGATAATGCCTTGAATGGAACAGGAAGTCTTGGAGAATTAAATACAGCCACAATAAATGTTAACGGAACCCCTATGAAAATACTTGAAGTATTTGATAAAGGACTAAATGCTGTTTTACAGCATACTTCTATGATAGGAACGCAGCAAAAGATAATAATTGATATCAAAACCAGCTATCAACAGAATAAAGTTTTTAATAACAATCTCATATCAAATCTTGAAGATACTGACGCATCAGAAGCAATAACAAATCTACAAAAAGCCAAAACAGCTTATGAAGCATTAATAGCAGCATTTAACTCTGTAAAAAATCTATCTCTACTGGATTTCTTTAAGTAATCAGTAGTTTATTTTTTCTTTTTATGGTAAAATTTTCTCATTGATTAAGAATTATAAAAGGCAAAATGAGAAGTATATTTTTTTATTTAATAACCATATTAACAACAGCTTTTTTCTCCTTTGGGGAAGAAGGTTTAGTAGTTGAATCAAGGATAGTAAAACAAGAAGTAAGCAGAGAGGAGATAAACAGACTAAAATTAAGACTCTCTGAGATTGAAAAAAATCAAAAATATATACTTGAAACACTTTCACAGGGGCATCATTCTACAAAGGTAGATATACCTAAGGATATAAATCAAAAACTTGATTTAATAATACAGAACCAAAAAGACCTCAACTTGAAAGTAGATGATCTTGAAAAGCAGATAAGTAAACAGTTACTACTTCAAAATATTATGCAATATACAATATTTGCAATATTCTTAGTATTTATGATACTACTTGCTAAATATAAAAAAGAAGCCATGAAAATAGAAGGTAAAATAGATAACATCTCTAACGAGATAGAAGAAAATAAAAGAGAAACGATAAAATTCCTTTTAGAAAGAGTAAAGGATGATCCGAAATTGGCAACAGCTTTAAAGAATATTTTAGAGGAATATAAACAAGAAAAATAAAATTTTGAGATATAATAATTAAGTATTTTCGACATATGGAGGAATTTTATGAAAAGAATAAAACAATCTATCTTAACATTGACGGTTTTGAGCTCTGTAACTTTTGGATCTGTAAACGATAAAATATCAGAAGGTATAAATTATTATAAAATTGGTAACTATGACAAAGCTATATCCTCTTTTGAAGAAGCTTTAAAAGAAGATCCATCAAACTCGGTAGCATTATCTAATTTAGGTTTTATCTACTATAAAACAGGTAATTTTAACAAAGCAAAAGAGTATCTATTAAAATCTTTAAACTATATAAAAGACAGAGAGTTAAAAGCTTTAACTTATTATGTTTTAGCAGATATTGAGAAAAAAAATTCAGATGAAGAAGGTTATATAGAAAATCTGAAAAAAGCCATTGTTAGTAACCCAAAGTTTAATGACGCTGTTAAGCATTTCTTTGAGTTTAGTGTATCAAAGGGAAGATATGAAGATATAGCAGGTCTAAATATAGATATAAGCTTGCTTCCAGAAAATTATCAATTAATAGTAGCCCAAAGCTATATTAAAACCAACACTAAAACAGAAACAGCAAAGAAAATTTTAGAGAATCTAAAAGACTCAAAAGATAGAGATATATCTTTAAAAGCTTCTGAAATTCTTGCAGAACTAAAACAAAATAGATTAGGTGGTAAAGAGGAAATAGTAGTTAAGAAGAAAGAAAGAGTATCAACCCATACAAAACATAAAATTACAGATGTAGAGAAAAATATACCAAAACTTTCTACTAACTACAAAAAAGAGATAATAAATATTGATAAACCAGTTTCAACAACGACTGTTAATTTAGAAACTGAGTCAGAACTTCTAAAAGCCGCAAAAGAAAATCCATCTCCTTCCGTATTCAATAAACTTGGTATTCTATATTTAAACCAAGGAAGATTAGAAGATGCTAAGAACTCTTTCTTAAATGCTTTAAAGTTAGATCCTTTTGATAAGGAAGCACTAAATAATCTCGGCATTTTATATTTCTCGCTTAAAGATTATGATAAAGCTATAAAATATTTTAATGAAGCAATCAAAAGAGATGATAAATTTGTAGATGCTTATTACAACTTAGGTAATGTTTATTATCAATTGGGAGATATTTATAAAAGTATAAGCTATTATAAACAGGCAATAGAAAATTATAAAAAGGTTGTATCACTAAATCCTGAAAATAAATCTGCATATTACAATATGGCAAATGCATATTTCAAAATGGAAGATTATAAATCTGCAATAGAAAACTATAAAAAAGCCGACCTTAAAGATAAAAAAGTAGCATATAATCTATCTCTATCTTATTATAATTTAGCATTAATGGAAGACCATAAAGAGTCTGCCATAGAAAACTTAAAAAATGCTATAAAATTTAACCCAGAGTTTAAAGAAGCTTACCTTCTCTTAGGAAAAATTCTGTATGAAACAGGAAATTACAACCAAGCTAAAGATTATCTAAAGAAAGCCTATGAGATGTATATAGATAGAGAAAAGTCAGAGGTAGTATATCTACTTGGTCTTATATACAGCTATTCCGGAGATAAAGATACAGCTATAAAGTATTACAAAGAGTTGAGACAGTTAGATAGTCAGCTTGCAGATAAGCTGTTTGAATCTATATTTAACTAATATTAATAAGCTCTCGAATATTTCTTTTAATATCATTGAGTAGTTCTAATTCTTTGTTTTTATTCTCTAATTTATTTAGCATCTCTGTTTTTTTACTTTCAATCAAAGAGTTTATAGCAGATATTTTATCTAAAAGAGTTTCAGCTTCTGTTTTGCTCAAATTTTGGTAATCAAATTTATCGAGGATATTATATATAGATTCCAAATCAGCAAAATCTAAACCATCTTGATTACTCAAAATCAATATGACGGAATCTATCTGCTGGATAATATCGTCAAAGTTCAAGATATCTCATCCCATCCAGATTTAACGGTATCTAAGATTTTTATGGCTTCATTTAAGATTTTTTCATCATTTTTAAGATTTCCAAGTGATATATGTCTCTCTAAAAATTCGTAAATATTATCAAGATTTACAGCAATCTCTCCACCTTTTTCAAAATCAAGACCTAACCTTAATACTCTTAAAATCTCCAAAGCTCTATGTATGTGATCAAGCTTACCTTTTGTATCCCCTTTTTTTATATCTTCTATGGCAGATTTTAACTCTAAAATAATCCTTTCATATCCACTTGATATAACCTTTGGAAGTGGCATAGTCTCAAGACCGGTTTTTAGATAAGTTTCATAAGGATTTGTCATCCCTTACTCCTCTTTACTATTGTTTATTGTTTAATCCGAAAGTTTGCTGTATCCTCGTACTTAGAGAGTTATACTGAGCTTGCAAATTAGTCATGTAGATAAACTGATTTTTAAGAGTTTCTATCTCTTGATTGACTCTTGCAGTCATCTGGTCTATATAACTTTGTAAAGAAGATATCTGTTTGTCATAAGATTTTATCATATTGTCTAATGGTCCACCAGCTGTAGTAGTCTGTAATAAATAGTTATACAAACTATTTTTTACATTAGACAGTTTGGAAGTAATATCAGAAGGATTTGTGGAAAGCTTGTTATCTAAAACAGATGAATTTAAAGATATATGTCCGGTAGTTCTGTCAAAACTTAATACACCACCAACTAAAAGATCTGTTAAAGAGTTTAGGATACTATTTTTAATCTGATTTAAAGAATACTCCCCGGATAATCTACCATTCTTACCTGTTTCTGTATTGAGTTTATCTACAAGAGAGTTATACTGATTTACAAAATCAGCAAGAGTGTCCTTCAAAGGTTTTGTGTCTTGCTTAATCTCTAATGTTGCAGATCCAACCTTCGTAGCAGTAAAGGATACACCTTCTAAAACATCATTAAACTGATTTGTAGAACTATCAACCTGTAAGCCATTTATCTGTATTGTTGCATTCTGAGCTTGTCTTAAATGTTGCATACCTCCCAAAATATTTAATAAACCGCCAGAGTCAGAATTGATTATAATAGCATTCTCAGCACCGGTCTTTGTTCCTACTATTACTAACTTATACTGCGGATTAGTAGCTGTTCCTATATTAACAATAGAGGCTCTGAAATCTCCATTATGAGTCTGAGCCACCTTATTTATCTCGTCAGCAACAGCTTGCAAAGAATATGTAGAGTCATATACAATGTTATAATCTGATCCTTTATAAGTTATCTTTAATGTTCCAGAACCTAATCCAGGTATAGATGTATCTTTATTGCTAAAAGAGTTATTAGATGCATAAAAATCAGCTTGAGCAAGTTGTACTACATTGATATCGTACACACCAGGTTGAGCTTTCAATGGATCTGTGATATTTACAGATAAAATTGAACTATCAGATACTATGGCAGTTTTAGCATTCAGAGTATTTAAATCTGTAAATTTACTTACATCATTCAAAATATTCTTTAAAATATTGTTTATTTCAGAAATAACATTTTTCTTATCCTGTAGCTTTTGCTGATTAGCTTGAGCCATATATATCTGCTGACTTTTCAGAGCCTGCATCTGTTGAAGTATAGAGCTGTAATCAAATGTTCCACCTAACCCGGTTATACTAAATTCTCCTGCCATAGCTATCTACCTTCCTTTAAAATTTTAAACTTTTTCTTCAAATAAAACACCTAACAATTTATTTATGTTTTTTATTATGTTCACTATATAATCCGGAGGTATCTGCCTAATGACCTGATTTGTATTTATATCTATTATTTTAACAATTGGTTCCTTTATCTCGTTATCCAACTCTATCTTTAATTGACTATTCAGATATGATAATTTTGATTTTAGTTCATCCATTAACTTTTTAAGCTCTTGAGGATCTTTCAAAACATCTCTATTCATAACATCTGATTTTTGATTTTGAATATTTATATTTTGAGGCTGATTTTGAGAACCAGAAATTCTTATAATTTCATCTATATAAGTAGGATTTAAGCTATCTATCTTCATGACTCACGCCTCTTATGTTTCAACTTAATAAGGGAGGATTTAAACCTCCCTTTAAATATAAACCAAATTAACTGGAAAGTCAAATTATCTAAGTAGCTGTAAAACGAGTTGGTTCTTAGCGTTAGCTTGAGCAAGCATTGCCGTACCAGACTGCATTAGTATCTGTAGCCTTGTGAAGTTTGCCATCTCATTTGCCATATCTACGTTTCTTATTCTGCTTTCAGCTTCCGATGTATTAACTCTTGCAATCTCGTTATTTGCAATTATTCTCTCAAGCTCTATCTGATAAGAACCAAACTTAGCAGCCACATCGTCTACTGCTTTTATTAACGCATCAACAGCTGAAACTGTAGCATTTGCAGCAGTTTGTGATGTAACATCTATAGTATATAGAGTATTTCCTATAGTTACAGTAGAAGCATTGTTAGTACCTGTTCCGGCAGTTGCTGCTGCAGTTGCTGTTGTTACTACTAGTTCTTGGTCCACTCTACCACCGTAATGGATGGTAAATACTTGAGCAGTTCCACTTGAAAAAATTTTCAAACCATTGAATTCAGTGTCTTTGAATATCTTACTGATTGCATCAACAAGCATGTTTATATCCTGTTGGATCTGTCCTCTTGAGGTATTATCAGAAGAGTTAGCGGCCTGTATTGCTTTAGTTTTTATGTCGTTTAAGATGTTGTAAACTTGTTGTAATGCACCCTGAGCTATTTGAGCTATTGAGATACCATCATTTGCGTTTCTTGTTCCCTGTTGTAGTGAAAGTGCATAGGTTTTTAACTGGTTTGATATGAAATATCCAGCTGCATCATCTGCTGCTCTGTTGATTCTGTAACCTGTTGATAATCTCTCAAGAGATTTGTTCTGTTGTAACTCTGTGTTGTTTAGATTCACAAGTGTGAAGTCTGAAGAGTAGTTGTAGTTAATTCTCATTGCCATGTCAATTACCTCCTAAATATTTTTTTCAATTTCATTATCGTAAGTTTTTTAGAATTTTTTAGTTTTTAGTTAATTTTTTTGCCAGATTTAAAACTTTATTGTATATATCAATATCTTTGGCACTTTCTAAATATGTTTTATAGAAGTTTATAGATTCTACTAACTTTCCTTCTTTTTCAAAAATTTCTGCAAAGAATAAATTAGCTTGAGGATTTAAAGGATTTATATCTAAAGCTTTTTTCATAAACTCTATAGCTTTATCAATTAGTCCTCTTTCTTTGTATATTAAACCTTTTAAACTTAAGATATAATCATCTTCACTGTAAATCCTTGATAGTTTCTCTAATATAGCTTCAGCTTTTTTTGGATTATTACTCTTTTCAAGTGAATATAGTAGTAAACCAATATGAAGACCCCTTGTCTGGTTCCAGATTTTTCTTATCTCATCGATAACTTTTTGTTTATTGTCCATTTTTTCTATTAAATCAGGCAACTTTCGAGTAGCAATAAACTTTGAATATGCAACATAATCTGACACTATGGATATATTTTGCTCTATAATAGTATCTATGGATTTTAAAAAATCTATGTAATAGGAAACTGCTTTTTCTAAATCTTTTTTAGTTTCAAAAATATCAGCTTTCAAGTATAGAATATCCGGATAATTTGGATCTATTTTTAACCCTTCTTCAACAAAAAATGTTGCTCTTTCTAAATTGTTTAAACTTTTATAAACAGTTGCTGCATAAACAAAGAAATGTTTAAAGAAAATAGATTCTTTTTGAAACTTGTCTATATTTTTGTAAAGCTTCTCTATATACTTAGCAGCTCGTTTAAGGTTTTTATCTTTTTCTTCGATAAATGACAAAGCATTGTAAGATTGTATAGCATAAAATAGATTTACAAGGTAATCAAAAGAGTTTTTATCTTTGGCACTTTTGATCTCATCAAATATAAGCTTTAAATTTCTTTTTGCTTTATCTTTCTGAACATCCGCTAAGCTATAACCATAATGTAGTACTTTTACTTGAAAATTTGGAACCAAAATCGTATATGTATCCATGTTTACTACTCTCTCATGGACTTTTCCTATCCACTTTATATTATCTTTTTTCTTATGGATATGGACTGTTGTAGAAATCCCTTTTATCTTACCATCTATCCCTATATTTTTATAAACAGTTTGAATTCCTTCATAAATATCTTTGTTAAATAAATTGAAAAATGTTTTGAACCTTTGATATTCACTTTCTTCAAGTTCTGTATCAGCATCAAAATGCCATACCCACTCACCAGAAGCATTTTCAACAGCATAGTTTCTTGCATCTGCAAAACCGTTCCACTGTCTATGGAAAACTTTACAACCATATTCCTTTGCAATATCTACAGTTTTATCTGTAGACCCTGTATCAACCAAAATTATCTCCTTAAATTTACCTTTTATACTTTTTAGTAATCTTGGCAGATTTTTTTCTTCATTTTTGGCTATTATACACGCAGATACTTTCTCTAACATCTGAAACCCCTTTACATCCACTATTAAAATATAGTAGTATTTTACGACATTTAATAAAATGGGGGAAATGAAAATTATGAAAATTACCTTAGGTATAGTAAAAACAGATTTAACTGGGAAATTCCATGAAGACCTACTATCTTCAATACAGGATAACTTAGATGGTTTGTCAGAAATAGTTTTTTCAGGAACAGAAAATGATATAAATTTATCAGATATAGGTATTCCTGTAAAATATCTGAATATAAACAGTGATAATAAGTCTGTTTTAAGGAACTCCATAATAGATAATTCCGATGGAGATTATATAATCTGGATATCAAACAGCTGTGAGCTTGACTTTGATTTTGTTGGAGAAATTTTAGAGGTAATAGAGAAAAATCCAGATGTAGATATTGTCTATCCAAATGAGGTGATTATAGATATAAATGGTGTTGAGATAGTAAGAAAGTTTGATGATATTTATGATAGGGAGATAGAATTAGTAAGAGTTTTAAAACCAGAAAAAAATATACCAGAGTGGGGGATAATAACGAGAAAAAGCATTTTTGAAAAATTAGGTAAATTTGATGAATACTTTGAAGATTACGAAATCTATGACTTTATCTGGAAAAATGTAAAATCATTAAAAATGAAACTTTCTAAATTTTCTTTTATAATAAACAAACACACAGATACATTTGTAGATACATCTTATAACTCCTACTCTTTAAGAAAGAATATATCCCTTTACAGATTAGAAGAGCTTTTTCCTCACCTAAACTGGTCAAATAATGAAAACCTTGCACTTTCTACAGCTTACTATCTAATAGGTGATACTCTATCTGATTATTATGACCTATTTAACGCTTCAGAGTATTTTAGAAAATCTGCTATATCTTTTCACAATAAAATATCTATCAAAAAGCTTGTTAACACATACTTAAATATGGGAATTTTTGACAGAGCATTAGAGTTATTAAGAGAAGACCAAGGATTTACAAAAGAAGAGATAAAAAGTTTAACAGATGATATAAACAGTATAAAAAACCTTATAGACAGTATTGAAAAATCCATTTCCGAAGGAAAAGTAAGAGAGATAATGGAGTCTATAAGCGAAATATACAGTGTTTATAAAGGTGCTCCAATACTTAATATATTAGGTGTTATCAACTACATAGCCGGAAATAAAGAAGATGCTTTCAAATTCTTTTACAAGGCTGTAACTATCAATCCTATTGATGATAATATGTTGCACAATCTTATAGATGTGTCAAAAGAGCTTGGAAAAGAAGAAAAAGTAAAAGGACTTATTAATAGATTGATAGGACAGTAAAGATGGATAGTAAAATCTCCGTATTGATTCCAACCTATAATAGACCTGATTTTTTAAAGGAAGCTTTAGAAAGTGTAGTTAAACAGACTTTGCTTCCTTACGAGTTGATAGTTGCAGATGATAACATGGATGAGAATATAAGTAAAATAAATCGTGCTGTCATTGAAGAGTTTTCTAAAAAATATCCATTTGTAGTCTATCACAAAAATGATAAAAATCTCGGTAGTAACAGAAATTATGCTAATCTTTTCAAACTTGCCTCCGGTGATATTATACAGTTCCTTGGAGATGATGATTTACTTTTTCCGGACGCTTTAGAAAAATTAGCAAAACCTTTAATTGAGAATAAAGAGATAAAATTAACTGCTGGAAAAACATTTTTTGCTAACAAAGATAAGACTCTGCATACAAAATACTTTTCAATCTTTTTACAAGAGTATGCAACTTTCTTTAACAACAAGATTGTAGATGGATATGACCTTATAATAAATTCTCTACAAAAAAAATATCTTAAATATTTTTGGTAGTATGTCCGGATTTTGCTTTAGAAAATCTGATGTAGATTTTGAGTTATTTAAATTCAGAGATTATGAATTTAAAGCAAATTCTGACACAATCTTGTGGATGAATTTGGTTAAGAAAGGTAAAGCTTTTTTATACAAAGACTTTACTAATGTTTTTAGAATACACGGAGCAAATGAACAGTTTTCCTTGTTAAAAAAAGGAGCAGAAGAGAAATTAATAATTTACTCTAAAGATTCTCTTAATTATTTAGGGGTTAATATTAATCCTGTGAAATACTCAGAATTTGTTTATATTAATTTGTATTTTATAAAAGAATTAGGTTTTACTGAAAAAGTTAAAGAACTCTGGCTATCCGAAAAAGAGGAGAAAATGTATAGGGAAGGATTTTCAGTAATAATAGTTACTTACAAAAGTGAAGAGACCATAGAAGGTTGTATCAACTCTTTTGCTGACACACTTACAGAAAAAGATGAGATAATAATTATAGATAACTCACCTGATAGTAGAACCGAAGAAGCTGTAAGAGAGTTATTAAATAAATATAAGAACATAAGATTTATAAAAAACAAAGAAAACATAGGCTATGCAAAAGCTATAAATCAGGGTGTAAAATTAGCAAAAAACGGCTATTTAGTGTTTTTAAATCCGGATACAAAAGTTATATCTAAAAATTGGCTTGAGTATTTCTATCTATATCTAAAAGATGAAGAAGTTGGTGCTGTTGGAGGAATTTCAAATGCAGCTTTTTTCTATAATAATATTATAAGTTATACAAATGTAGAAATTTTATCAAAACTTTCTGATAAAGAAATTGCTAATTCACTTTTTAACATTTACAAAGATTATTTTAAGGAAGTTAGACTGTTATCTGGTTTCTGTGTAGCTACAAAGAAGGAAATTTTTGCAGATAAATACGGTTATTTTGATGAAAGTTTAATTCTAGGATTTGATGATTTTGATTACTCTATGTTCCTTGTGAATAATGGTTATAAACAGCTTGTTATTCCATCAATCTATATAAAACATCTTAATCATAAATCCTTTGAGAAAGATGATAAAAAAGCTAACAAGTTAAATCAGATAAGTTTTAATAACTTTATGAAAAAATTAATAAAGAAATATGGCTACGGTAATGTTCCGGAACCTTATGAATTTTTTTCAGATAGTATAAATTTAATGCCATATCCATTTTTCCAATATCTTGTATCCGGAAAATACAGATTTATTTTCAACTTTTCACACATAAATAAAGATAAAGAGTTTTTCAGAGAAAAAGCAAAATTAATTAAATCTAAGCCATTGATAGCTATAATAACTGTAAATTACAAATCCCATCAAGATGTGTGTGAACTTGCTTACTCTGTGATAAACAACAGTTATCCTAATATAGCTTTTATAGTGGTTGATAATTCAGAAGATGAAGAAGAGTTTTTAAATTTAGAAAAGTGTATTACAGAAGCTTTTAGAGGTAGCCAGAAAAAATTCTATATACTAAAAAATAAAAATACCGGATATGCCGGAGGGAATAATTTAGGGATAAAATTTGCCATTGAAAACCTAAATCCGGAATACATATGGTTATTAAATCCTGATACAGTGATAACAGAAAACACACCTATAGAGTTAGTAAGAACAGTTGAATTTACAGATGTGCCGGTTGCTACATGTAAAATTGTTGACTACTATACAAAACTTTGTCAGTATAATGGCTTAAAGGTTGATTTTAACGGCATAAAAGAGGAAAAATCTGGTATTTTCAGAGTCTCATTTTTAAGTGGTGCAAATATTTTTATGAAAAAAGAAGTTATCGATAAGATAGGCTATATGGATGAAAAATTTTTCTTATATTTTGAAGATAATGAATATTTTTCAAGAATGCTAAAAAGCAACATCTATCCTCTATATACCCCATTTACTTACATTTACCACAAAGGCTCTAAAACAACCGGAAAATTCCTTACAAATCCTTTAACAGTTTATTATTTTGTAAGAAATTTACTACATTGGAATAAAGAAATTTCTACAGATTTATCATCAGCTAAAAATCATATCTTATACCTTTACCAACAAAATATATACAAAAGAGATATGCTTTTTGCAATCTTGAAGGGTGTAATTGATTATTACAGAGGAATTTATGGAAAGGCAGATTTAAACTTTAGCATAACTCCAGAGAAGATATCTAAACCAGAACCATCAAACAACATTGAAGAATACATATCAAACTTAGAAAAATATCTTTTTTCAAAACCAAAAGATATAGAGAGTTTTAAAAATTTATTAGAATTAATAAGATTATCTGCAGGAGGAGGGTTTATAAATGGCACATAAAAAGCAAAGGGAATTTGTGGAATATGTTAAAACTAAAAAATGAGTTTTGTTTGCATAGTAGTAGTTACTTGGTAATTTTTTCATAATAAAGATCTCTTTAACTCCTCCTGCCAAGGTGGAATTTCTATATTTAACTCTTTACTTATTTTCTCATTACTCATTGCTGACCATTTCGGACGTTTTGCCGGAAAGTTTTGCTCAAAATCTGACCTGTATACCGGATATATAAATTTGTCAATATCTTTTAGTTTAAAATACTCTTTCGCCCACTCATATCTTGATGCATATTCTGAGTTTGTGAGATGATACAGCCCTGTTAAACCTTTTTCTATAGCTTTTAGTGTAACTTCCACAATTGTCCTTGTAGATGTAGGTATAGAAAATTCATCACAAGCTACCTTTAAATATGGGTTTTTTTCAGCCCATTGGGATAATTTGTAAAGAAAGTTCTGTTTACCATCTCCATATACCCAGCTTACTCTAAAAAGTAAGTATTTATCTAATGTATTTTTAACTGCTTCTTCACCTAAGTATTTACTTAAGCCATACTTATTAATTGGATTTGGTTTATCTTCTTCCGTATATAATCCTTCTTTCTTACCGTCAAAAACATAATCTGTTGAGTAGTGTATTAGAAATATATTTTTTTCTTTACATATAAATGCCAAATTTGAAACAGCGGTGTTATTTACTTTTAAAGCCTGATTAAACTCTTCTCCCTCGGCCCTATCTACCTGATTATATGCTGTGCAGTTTATAATAACATTTGGTTTGTAATCTTTTACTAATTTATATACTTCATCTAAATTTGTTACATCCAACTGCTGTCTTGATAAAGCTAAATAATCTCTCTTTTCTTTTTCAAAAGTTTTTACAAATTCATTTCCAAGTTGTCCTTTTGAACCAAGTATAAGGAACTTCATCTGTAAACCTTTTGCCATAAATTTTGTAATTCTTTTTCTTTTTGCTTAACCCAATCCATATTTTCAATATAAAACTCTATAGTCTGTTTTATTCCTTCTTCAAATGTGGTTTTTGGAGTAAATCCAAGTTCTTTTTTTATTTTTTCTGAATTCATTCTGTATCTTAAGTCGTGTCCAGGTCTGTCTTTTACAAAAGAAATTAAATTTTCCGGCTTTCCAAGTATTTTCAATATCGTTTTTACTACTTCTATATTCTCTTTTTCTTCTCCACTTCCTAAGTTGTAAATCTCTCCTATCCTTCCTTTCTCCATTACAGTTAAAACACCTTCAGCACAGTCTTTTACAAATATCCACTCTCTTCTGTTTTTACCAGTTCCGTAAACTGGTATAGGCTCATTTTGTAAAGCTTTTAAAATTATTACAGGTATAAATTTCTCAGGATACTGCCAAGGTCCATAGTTATTTGATGGTCTAACAGTAATTACAGGTAGGTTATAAGTTTTGTAGTATGCTCTTCCAAGCATATCTGCAGAGGCTTTTGATGATGAGTATGGAGAGTTTGGTTTTAAGCATGTTTCCTCTGTAAATTGGTCTTCTAAATTTTCAAGTTCTCCGTATACTTCATCTGTTGATATGTTTATGAATTTTTCAACTGAGTATTTTTTAGCTGTTTCGAGTAAATTAAATGTACCTTCTACATTTGTTTTTATGAAAATGGAAGGCTCTATTATACTTCTATCTACATGACTTTCAGCTGCAAAGTGAACTACTATATCAGGGTTTTCCTTTTTAAATATTTCTTCAACTGCGTTTATATCTGTAATATCAGTTTGGTGAAAACTTACATTATCTTTAACTTTTTTTAATCTTTCTAAATCTCCTGCATACGTTAATGCATCTAAAACTACAACTTCATATCCTTTCTCTACTGCCGATTTTACAAACCAGCTTCCTATAAATCCTGCTCCACCTGTAACAAGTAGTTTTTTCAAAGTAAATCTTCCTCCTTTAAATCTCTTAATTTTGGTAGTTTTTTATCTTTTTCTGAAAGTATAATTTCTTTAATTTCTTCTAATGGCCATTTTATATTAATATCAGGGTCGTTATATATTATACCTGCATCATGCTCAGGTGAGTACTCTGCTCCTGAAACTTTGTATATAATTTCAGCATAATCTGAAAGTGTTAAAAACCCATGGGCAAATCCTTTAGGTATCCAGAGTATATGTTTATTTTCTTCTGATAATTCTGCAAAAACATACTTTCCGAATGTTTTACTATTTTTTCTGATATCCACTGCAACGTCAAAAATCTTCCCTTTTATACATCTAACTAATTTTCCTTGAGCTTTTGGATGTTTTTGATAGTGAAGACCTCTTAAAACTCCTTTTACAGAACCAGAATGGTTATCCTGAATAAAGTCTGTATCTATTCCAAACTTTTCAAAATCAGATTTTTTATAAACCTCTAAGAAAAAACCTCTTTCATCTTTAAAAACTTTAGGTTTTATAAGAATAACTTCCGGAATTTCTAACATTTTGAACTCAAAAGGCATTTCATCCTCCTTTTAAAACTTCCTTTAAAAGATACTGTCCATAGTCTGTTTTTTGAAGTTTTTTTGCTATCTGAAGAAGTTGGTCTTTATCTATCCAGCCGTTTTTGTAGGCTATCTCCTCAAGACAACCTATCATCAGTCCGGTTCTCTTTTCTATTGTTGCGACAAAATCTCCAGCTTCAAGAAAACTATCGTGGGTTCCGGCATCAAACCACGCATAACCTCTTCCCAAAAGTTTAACTTTTAAAGACTCTCTCTTTAAATAGTCATCTAAAACAGATGTTATCTCAAGCTCTCCTCTCTCTGAAGGTTTTACATTCTTTGCTATATTAACTGCATCTTTATCAAAGAAATAGATTCCTATTACTGCAAAATGGGATTTTGGATTTTTAGGTTTTTCTTCAATACTTAAAACCTTTCCGTTCTTATCAAACTCCACAACTCCAAACCTTTCAGGGTCTTTTACAGCATAACCAAAAACATAAGCTCCACCATTTTTTATAACATCTTCTTTTGCTTCTTCTAAAACTTGCCAAGCATTGTGTCCATAGAGGATATTATCTCCAAGTAAATACATTACAGGATTATCTTTTATATACTCCTCACTTAATATTAATCCCTCGGCAAGCCCATTTGGATTTTCTTGAATAACATAGTTTATATTCATTCCTAAATCTTTACCATGTGAAAACACTTTTTCATAAAGAGGCAAATCTTCTGGATTTATAACAAAGATAACATCTCTTATTTTCAACAGCATAACCAAAGACAGAGGATAATATATCATCGGCTTATTGTATATAGGTAAAAAATGCTTGTTTATTATCTGTGTAACAGGATATAATCTTGTCCCACTTCCTCCAGCAAGTATAATAGCTTTCACTTTTTAATCTCCATTTTAAAATGTTTTTATAATTATAACATTCTTTAATATTAACATTTTGGTCTGTTTTAAATCATTTTTTACCTTTTTCTACCGCCAAACTATGATAACATTAATATGAATTATAATTTTTAATGGGGCTAACAAGATGTATGATGAGAATACAGAAAAATTGCTTATAGAAAAATCAAGAGAACTTTTGAAATTGGATGTTAAGAAGATTGATAGAGATAGTGCTAAGAAAATAGTTAGTGATTTAAGAGATGTTATAAGATATCACGATTACAGATACTATGTTTTAGCTCAACCGGTTATATCTGACTATGAATATGATAAACTTTTTAAATTACTTAAAGATATTGAAGCTAAATTTCCGGATTTAATAACTCCGGACTCTCCTACCCAGAGGATACCTTCTGAGATAACCAAAACTTTTCCGGAAGTTAAACACCTTACTCCTATGCTCTCTTTAGATAACTCCTATGACGAGCAGGATTTAAGAGATTTTGACAGGAGAGTGAGAGAGTTAACAGGATTGGATATAGTTGAATATGCTGTTGAACCTAAATTTGACGGATCAGGAATATCACTTATTTATGAAAATGACCTGTTTATAAGAGGTGCTACAAGAGGAGATGGAGAGGTTGGTGAAGATATCACAAACAATCTTAAAACTATAAAAACAATACCACTTTCTGCTCAATTTAGTAAATATGGCATTAAAAAAGTAGAGATAAGGGGAGAAGTTTTAATAAAGAAAGATATTTTTAAACAGTTAAACGAAGAGAGAATAAAAGAAGGATTAGTTCCTTTTGCAAATCCGAGAAATATGGCAGCTGGTTCTATAAGATTACAAGATCCAAAAGAAGTTGCAAAAAGAAATCTGGAAACTTTTGTTTACCAGATAACCTATGCAGAAAATGAAAAAGGTGAGAATATACTCGGAAAAAATCTTTTAAAACACTCAGAAAATATAAAAATGCTTCACTTACTTGGCTTTAAAACTCCCTATGAAGTTATGAAAGTGTGTAAAGGTATAGAAGAAGTGATTGATTACTGTAATTACTGGCAAGAAAAAAGAGATAGCTATCCATATGAGATAGATGGAATGGTTATAAAAGTAAATGATATTTCTTTATACGAAAAACTTGGTTTTACCTCTCACCATCCAAGATGGGCTATAGCCTTTAAATTTAAGGCAAGACAGGCAACTACAAAGATTTTAAATGTAGTTTTTCAGGTTGGAAGAACGGGGGCAATAACTCCGGTGGCGAAGTTAGAACCGGTAGAGATAGGTGGTGTTATCGTTTCATCAGTATCACTTATAAATGAAGACTTTATAAGAGAAAAAGATATAAGGATAGGAGACACAGTTTTAGTAGAAAGAGCCGGGGATGTAATTCCTTATGTAGCTATGGTTATAAAAGAAGCAAGGACTGGAAATGAAAAACCTATTGAGTTTCCAAAAACTTGTCCTTCCTGTGGATATCCTATAAAAAGACCATTAGGAGAAGCAGTTTATAGATGTTTTAATATAGACTGTCCGGCACAGGTAATTGAGAGAATAATCCATTTTGCGTCAAAAGATGCTATGGATATAAGGGGACTTTCTGAAGCTACAGTTAAAAAATTTTATAAACTAAATCTTCTTAAATCAATTCCGGATATCTACAGACTAAACTTTAACCTAATAAAACAACTACCAGGTTTTGGAGAAAAATCAGTAAAAAATCTGAAAGAGGCCATAGAAGAATCAAAAAACAGACCTATATACAGACTGATTTATGGACTTGGAATAAGGTATGTAGGAGAAGCAACTGCTAAAACATTGGCATCTGCTGTAAGATGTGTTGAAGATTTACAAGATTTCTCAAAAGAAGATTTGATGAAACTTCAAGATATAGGAGAAAAGGTAGCAGACGAGATTTATAACTTTTTCCATACAGAGAGAAATATAAAGATAATTCAAGAGCTGAAAAATCTTGGAGTAAAAACCTGTGAAGATAAAGAAGAGAAAAAAGAAGGAAAACTGAAAGGATTGGTATTTGTGTTTACGGGAACATTAGACTGTTGCTCAAGGGAAAAAGCAAAAGAAATAGTGGAAAGTTTAGGCGGTGAAGTAAGTGATACAGTAAGTAAAAAAGTTAACTACCTGGTTGTAGGTAAAGAGCCAGGTTCAAAACTTCAAAAAGCTCAAAAGATAGCTACAATAAAGATAATATCAGAAGAACAGTTTTTGGAGTTAATAAAATGATAGATGAAATACAGGCAAGAGAAAAGCTAAAAAGCTTAGGATATTCTGGGATATATAAATGGTGTGATCCACCAGGAACTTACTATGATTGGCATTTTCATAATGAAGATGAGGTTAGATATATTTTAACTGGAGAAATAACGATAGGGACACAAGAAAAGATTTACCATCTTAAAGAAGGTGATATATTAGAGGTAAAAGCTAAAACAAAACACTGGGCAAAGACAGAAAAAGGAGTATGCTATCTATGTGGAAGTAAGTAATAAAAATTATAAGTATTAGTTTTGTCTTCTTAACTTTCTTATTGTAAAATATTTAAGATAAAACTAACAAGAGGTTATTATGACCTTTCAGGATATAATAACGACATTACAGAGATACTGGATAAGTAAGGGATGTATTCTGTGGCAACCTTACGATATTGAAGTTGGTGCCGGAACGATGAACCCGGCAACATTTCTAAGAGTTTTAGGTCCGGAGCCTTGGAATGTATGTTATGTGGAACCTTCAAGAAGGCCAAAAGATGGAAGATACGGAGAAAATCCAAACAGATTACAACATTACTACCAATTTCAAGTTATACTAAAACCTGCACCAGAAAATCCTCAAGAGTTATACCTTGAAAGTTTAACAGCCCTCGGTATAGATTTAACAAAACACGATGTTAGATTTGTTGAAGATGACTGGGAAAGTCCAACCTTGGGAGCTTGGGGACTTGGGTGGGAAATTTGGCTTGACGGTATGGAGATAACTCAATTTACCTATTTCCAACAAGCCGGAAGTTTAGACCTTCCAAGTATAAGTGTTGAGATAACATACGGATTAGAAAGAATAGCTACCTATCTACAAGGTGTTGACAGTGTTTATGATATAGTATGGTCAGATGGACTTACCTATGGAGATATATACAGAGAATCAGAGAAACAGTGGTCTGTATATAACTTCGAGGAAGCAGATATTGATATGCTTATAAAAACTTTTGATATGTATGAAAAAGAAGGATACAGACTTATAGAGAAAAATCTTCCTATTCCAGCCTATGACTACACATTAAAATGTTCCCACACTTTTAACTTACTGGATGCAAGAGGTGCCATATCTGTAAATGAGAGAGCAAGGTATATAGCAAGGGTTAGAAACCTTGCAAGAGAGTGTGCTAAAGCCTTTGTCTCTCACAGAGAAGAACTTGGATATCCATTAATCAAAAGGAGTTAGTATGGCAGAGTATCTTTTTGAGGTAGGTTGTGAAGAGCTTCCACCAAAAGCCTCTAACAGTTTAAAAGAATATTTCTATAATTTTTTTAAAGAAGAGTTTAAAGATTTTTTCAACATAGATTCAGAAGAAAATATAAAAATCTTTTCTACTCCTAGAAGAATAGGAATATATCTAAAAAACCTTAGAGAAAAAAGTCCATCTTTGATACAGACATTAATAGGACCTCCGTATAAAGTAGCCGTAGATAGTGAAGGAAAATTTACAAAAGCAGCAATATCATTTGCTCAAAAGAACTCAATACCTCTTGAAAAACTTACAAAAATAACAACAGATAAAGGAGAATATATAGGATGTTATATTGAGAGAGAAGGGGAAGATTTAAAAGAGTATATAAAAAAAGTGGTACCAAAAGCTTTTAACAATCTTCCCCCATTAAAATCCATGAGATGGAATGAAACAAACTTTACATTCCCAAGACCTATAAGATGGATTTTATCAATTCTTGATAACCAAGTTATCGAGTTTGAAATAGCAGGTATAAAAGCTTCTAACCATACTTATCTTCACAGATTTATGACAAATCCTGTTGGAAGAGGAGAAAAAAAAGAGATTAATCACCCTTCAGAGTACGAAGAGAAACTTAAATTAGGTTTTATAATTCCGTCTTTTGAAGAGAGAAAGAAATCTATAGAGACCCAGATAACAGGTTTTGCAAAAACATTAGACGCAGAAGGAGTTATGGATGAAGATTTAATAGATGAAGTTGTTAATCTTACAGAATTTCCGGTTGGTATACTTGGAGAGTTTTCTCCGGAATACCTTGTTATGCCTGATGAAGTTATAATAACAGTTTGTAAACATCACCAGAGATATTTTAACTTTAAAAAGAATGGAAAACTCATTCCTCAATTTCTTGCATTTTCCAACAATGCCGTTAGAGATAAAGATACAGTTAAAAGAGGTTATGAGAAAGTTCTAAAAGCAAGACTTGAAGATGCTCTATTTTTCTACAAAGAAGACCTTAAGAGAAAGTTAGAGGACAACATACCTAAACTAAAAAATATACAATTTCATGAAAAATTAGGGTCAGTTTATGATAAAGTTATTAGAAATTTAGAACTTGCTAAAAAAATTGCTTCAATAATTGGATACACAGATATACAGAAATTAGAGAGAGCCTGTTATCTATCAAAGACAGACCTTCTAACAGAGATGGTAAAAGAGTTTGACGAACTTCAAGGTGTTATGGGTATGTACTACGCCTTAAAGCAAGGTGAAGATGAAGAAGTAGCAAGGGCAATTTTTGAACATTACCTTCCAAGAACTGCCGATGATATACTACCTCAAACAACGATAGGCACAGTTTTAGCATTAGCCGACAAACTTGATACAGTTATATCATTTATATCCATAGGGGAGATACCAAAGGCTTCCGCAGACCCGTTTGCAATTAGGAGAAATGGCATAGGTATAATAAAAATCCTGATATCAAAACAGATAAATTTAGATTTATCAAAAATCACAGATAATATACAAGTTTTAGATTTTATAAAATCAAGATTAGAGAGTTTTTTGATATCCGAAGGTATCCCTGCAGATATAGTAAATGCTGTTTTATCTACACAGGACTTTGACCCATACTCTATATACAAAAAAGCAAAAGCTTTGATGGAGCTTAAAAACAATCCGGAATATGAAAAAATAATTATGGTATTTAAAAGAATAGCAAATATAGTCCCTCCAGAGTTTGAAGGTAGTATAAACACCAATCTATTTGAGAAAGAAGAAGAATTTAAATTATACGAAAAACTTCAAAGTATAAAGCCGATATTTAAATCTTTTATAGATAAAAAAGATTATAGTCATGGACTGCTAACATTATTGGAACTAAAACCTTATATAGATAGCTTTTTTGATAATGTTATGGTTATGGTAGAAAACCAAAACATCAAAAATAACAGACTTGCTTTACTTAAAGAGATAAATTCTTTATTTAAGAATATAGCTGATTTTACAAAAATGATCGGAGGTTAAAACTATGAAGGACAACCTTGTTCTTTGGCTTAATGAAGTTGGAATGGAAGATATAGAACTAGTTGGTGGTAAAAATGCTTCCCTTGGAGAGATGATTAATAACCTCTCACCGTTAGGCATCAAAGTTCCTATGGGGTTTGTAGTAACATCAAAAGCATACTGGTATTTTGTAGAGTATAACAACCTTAAAGAGAAGATTAGAGAAACCCTTACAGGACTTAATCCGGATGATATTGAAGATTTAGCTAAAAGAGGACTTGCCATCAGGGATATGATTAAAGGTGGAACTTTTCCTCCTGATTTAAAAGATTACATAATAAAAGCTTACGAAGAATTAAGTAAGATGTATGGACAGTATAGAGTAGATGTAGCTGTTAGGTCATCTGCAACAGCTGAAGATTTACCTAATGCTTCCTTTGCCGGACAGCAAGACACTTATCTGAATATAAAAGGAGATGAAGACCTTCTCTCTGCAATAAGAAGCTGTTTTGCTTCACTTTTCACAGACAGGGCTATATCATACAGGGAAGCATTTAAGTTTGATCACTTTGCGATAGGACTTGCGGTTGGTGTTCAGAAGATGGTAAGGTCTGACCTTGCTGCTTCAGGTGTTGCATTCTCAATAGATTCTGACAGTGGATTTAAGGATGTAGTTCTCATAAATGCTTCTTACGGACTTGGTGAGATGGTAGTTCAAGGAGCTATTACACCAGATGAGTTCCTCGTATTTAAACCAACCTTAAAAGAAGGATATGAAGCGATAATAGAGAAGAAGTTAGGTAGAAAGACTCATAAGATGGTTTATGGCACTTCTGCCGAAGAAAGGACAAAGATAATAGCCGTATCAAAAGAAGAGCAAGCTAAGTTTTGTTTATCTGATCCGGAAGTTTTAAAACTTGCAGATTGGGTTATGAAGATAGAAGAGTATTACTCAAACAAATACGGAAAATGGACACCTATGGATTGCGAATGGGCAAAAGATGGTGAAATTAATGAGCTGTTTATAGTTCAAGCAAGACCAGAAACAATACACTCTCAGAAAGACCACTCAAAAGTTATAACATATAAAATAGTAGAACCTTACGAGGAGAGAGAGAAAAAAAGAATTGTAGAAGGTATAGCTGTAGGTGATAAGGTTGCATTTGGAAAAGTTAGAATACTTCACGATCTTGAAGATGCTAAAAACTTCCAAGCTGGAGAAGTCCTTGTTACAGATATGACAGACCCAGACTGGGAGCCTATAATGAAGAGAGCTGCAGCTATTGTTACAAACAAAGGTGGTAGAACCTGTCACGCTGCAATAGTTGCAAGGGAGTTAGGAGTTCCGGCTGTTGTAGGAACAGGCAATGCCACAGAAGTTTTAGAAAATGGCGATGAGGTTACAGTTTCATGTGCAGAGGGAGATAGAGGATATGTTTACAAAGGAAAGGTTGAGTATGAAATAGAAGAGTTTGATCTAAATGAGCTTCCAAAAACAAAGACACCAATACTTATGAATGTGGCATCTCCAGAGGGAGCCTTTGATTTATCTTTCTTACCAAATTCCGGAGTAGGACTTGCCAGAGAGGAATTTATAATAAACAATTATATATCCATTCATCCACTTGCACTTATAAAATTTGATGAGATAAAAGAAAAAGACCCTAAACTGGCAGAAATTATAGAGGACAAAACATTTGGATACGAAAATAAAGAAGAGTATTATGTAAAAAAATTATCTTACGGTATAGCAAAAATCGCAGCAGCATTCTATCCAAAACCTGTTATAGTAAGATTCTCTGACTTTAAGTCAAACGAGTATGCAAACTTAATAGGTGGAAAATACTTTGAACCAGAAGAAGAAAACCCAATGATAGGATTTAGGGGAGCTTCAAGATATTACTCAGAATTTTTCAAACCTGCCTTTGGTCTTGAATGTAAAGCAATTTTAAGAGTTAGAAATAAGATGGGACTTAAAAATGTTATAGTTATGGTTCCTTTCTGTAGGACACCAGAAGAAGCTAAAAAAGTTCTTGAAGTTATGCAAGAGTATGGATTAAGAAGAGGGGAAAACGGACTTCAAGTTTATGTTATGTGCGAGCTTCCTTCAAATGTTATACTTGCGGATCAGTTTGCAGAATATTTTGATGGATTTTCAATAGGTTCAAACGATTTAACACAGCTAACTCTTGGCTTAGACAGAGACTCTTCACTTGTGGCTCACCTTTACGATGAGAGAAACGAAGCAGTTAAGAGAATGATATCTCAGGTTATAAAAATAGCCAAAGAAAAAGGTAAAAAGATAGGTATATGTGGACAGGGACCTTCAGACTTTCCTGATTTTGCTCAATTTTTAGTAGAACAGGGAATTGATACAATATCAATAAATCCTGACTCGATTATAAAAACTACAAAAGCCATATACGAAATAGAGAAAAAACTCAGTATTCATTAAATTTCAATGGGGAGACGAAAAGTCTCCCTCTCAATAAAGTTTTAAAGTTTTCATAAAAATTTACGAAATATGTATTAAGCAAGTATTTGTGGAGTTAAAAATGTTGAAGATAAAATTGCCAGAGATTAAAAATATAAAATTACCTAAACTAAATTTGTTTAGTAAATCAAAAGTGAGTTTAGGAATAGAAGTAGATTATGACTACTGCAGAGTTTGTTCGTTATCATTGGGAGAAGAGGGATTAATTTTACCATTTATGCCTTTTGAGTTTGATATTTTAGAAGATAAAGACCAATCCGGATTAATATTAAAAGATGAGTTAAGTAAGAGAAGTATAAATGTAAAAACAGCCAATTTCAGTATCCCCATATCCTCAACCCTCTATAAAAATATAAAACTTCCAAAAGCTTCTGAAAAAGAATTAAAGGAAGCTATAGAGTGGAATATAAAAGAAGATATTGAGAATTTAAAAGCTTCAACAATTTTTGATTATGCAATTCTTTCAGAGGAAGAAGATTTTTTAAATATTGTAGTTGTTATAACAAAATTGGATGCAATTAACAGGATATTGGCTATAGCAGAAAGTGCCGGTATTGAACCAGACATAATAGACAGTGTAGGGACATCTCTCGTTAACATAGCATTACTCCAAAAAGATAAGATAAAAAGTCACAAAGAAGAAAAAAATATATGTATCGTTCACATTGACAGAAATGACTCTTTTATCCTATTTTCAAAAGATGATATTTTTCTTCAGCCACTTGATTTTGATATTAAAAGATACGAGACTTTATCTATGGATGATAAAGAGCAAGAAGTTGTAAGACTTATAAACGAAATAAACTACTTTTTCTTAACCATAAATGAACCAAAGATAATATATACAAGTGGATATTTTATTAAATTTCCGGAGATTAAAGCTTACATGCAACTAAAATTTAGCTCAAGATTCATACTTGAAGACCTTGATCCAATTGTTGCTTTGGATATCAAATATAGTGGTAATTTTCCTTTGCAACTTTATAGCACTTCCATATTTTTAGCATACAGAGGTATAGAAAAATGATAAAGATAAACCTTAATCCCAAAAGAGAAAAGAAAAAACTTCCATCTTTTAAAAAACCAACAATAGGGTTTCCGGATATATCTTTAAAAAATGAGAAGACAATCTTTATTACTGTTCCGGCGGTAGTGCTTGGAGGAACACTTTTATACTACTTATACCTATCAAGTAAAGTTAGTTCCCTTTCCGAAGAAAAAGAAAAGTTATCAGCAGAAATATCAAAATATAACAATGTTAAAGTTAAGATAGACAGATTGAAAAAAGAGATAGCAGAAAATGAAAAAATAAGTGAAAAATTAGATATGAAGATAAAAACATATGAATATTTAGCATCATCTCAATCCTTGGCTAAAGAGTTGCTAAGGTATTCTTTAGAGCCTATTCCGGATGGAGTTTGGTTAGATAACATAACCATTTCTTCTGAAAAAGGGAATATAGTAGGATATGCTTTTGACCCTCAGTATATATCTAAGTATTACACAGATTTAGCTAAACATTATGAAATAAATTTTACAAATTCAGAATCAAAAGTTTCTCCGACAAATTTAAGATATTACACATTTAACTTTGAAATTAAAAACTTTAAATTAGAGAAAAAAGAGGGGAAAATGTGATGGATATCAAAGAACAGTGGCAGCAGACACCTTTATGGCAAAGAATACTATTGATAGTCGCTTTCTCTTTTGGATTAGCCTATCTGATATTTATCCTAATGATATCTCCTAAAAAAGAAGAATATGACAATTTAAACACAGAAGTAGAAAATTTAAAAAGTGAATTAGAAAAACTAAAAATATCAGCGGACTCAAAAACTTTAGAAAAGTTAGAAAGAAAGATAAATGAGATTCAAAACCAAAACAAACAAAAATTATCAAAATTGGAAAGTCTTAGCAGCACAATACCCCAAAAACCGGAGTTAGAGGAAATTCTTAACATAGTGTCAGCTTCTGCAAAAACATCAGGTTTGGTTTTAAACAACTTTAAAGTCGATAAAGAAGAGGATATATATCTTTACTATGACAAAAATGACAACTCCTTGAAAACTATACAAAAAACAGATGATAATAAAGACAATAAGAAGAAAGATCAAAATCAGATACCGGAAAATGCTATTCATCTAAAGAAAATAAATATACAATCTTCATTCTATGGAAATATAAGAGGTATATTTCCTTTCCTTGATAAAATTGCAACTTCAAAAAGATTAATAAGCGTAGAATCTTTAAATGTTAAAAAAGAAAGTGGAAATTTAAATTATACACTTTCCTTGTCTGTATATTACTCTCCGGAGGAAAAATAAGATGA
Organism: Hydrogenothermaceae bacterium; assembly: GCA_041287495.1. Lineage (GTDB taxonomy): Bacteria > Aquificota > Aquificia > Aquificales > Hydrogenothermaceae > JAOABC01. The sequence goes on along the minus strand of JBEULE010000040.1, from coordinate 71,383 downwards.
AGAAGATTATCTATGGAATAATGTTAAGTTTTATATTGTCCTTTGCTGCAGAACCTCCTTCATTACCTCCACTGAACCCAGATTTAGGACCATTTACCGGACTTGAAGCAACAGTGGGTTATATACAGAAAGAAAACGGGGAAAAATTCTTAGTGGTAGAAACTCCAGAAGGGACAAAGTTGGTAAAAGTAAAATCTAATCCATCAGAAATCTTAGGAAAACCGAAAATAAAATGATAATTGGAGAGAAGCCATGAAAAAGTTAAAATTACTATCTTTAACATTACTAACATTAACTGATGTAAATGCAGCAGAGAGAATAACGGCAGAATTTTCTGGAGCAAAACTGAGCACAGTTGTAGAGTCTATATCCCAAGTTTCAAACACAAATATTTTATGGGATAAAGATGCAGTATCCCAGAAAGATAAACTAATATATCTATCAATAAAAAAACCTATAGATTCAGAAAAGTTATTAAACTTAGTGCTTCTGGAAAATGGTTTGATTGCTATTAAAGAACAAGATATCTACAAGATAAGAGTTGCTGATGAGTATATTGTCTCACTACCTCCGGATATCATAAAAAATCTTGGGAAAGATATCTTTGACGAAGTGGTAAATACCATCAAAAAGAATGCTTCTACATCTGCTTTAATAGAAACAGATAAAAATGCATATGCAATTTATGTAAAAGACCAAAAAGATAATATAAATAAAATAAAAGCTATTGTTACCTCTTACATAGATAACCTTAAAAAACAGTCAGAAGAATTTGCAAAATTACAGAAAGAGCAAGGAGGTTTAGTCAAAAGAGAGTTTGATATATCTTACGATAACTTTAAAAAAATTGAAGATAAAATTATTGAAAATTTATCAAATATAGGTAGTTATAACTATGACAAAGAAAAAGGTAAATTAACCATCTTAGATACAAAAAACAATGTTCTGAATATTTCAAAAATTATAGGTAAATTCACAGATGTCAAAATGGAAACAAGATGTTTCTATGCAAGAGGGTTAGAACCAGGTGAAATTCTTTTGACAATAAAGGAAAACTACCTTTCTGAAAATGGAACTGTTATTTTCAAATCAAAAGAAAGTCTTGAAGTTGGTGAAACTAAATCAACAACTCAGCCGGAAAAAATAATAACATCTCTTCCAAAAATATGTATAACTGATACTCCGGAGATTATTGATAAAATAAAGTATAAATTTTCTGATTACCTGTTAGATAAACCTTATCAGATAGCAATAGAAGCAAGAATTGTACAGATTAGTTCAAGTAGTTTGAGGGATTTAGGAATACAGTGGGGAGGTTCCGGAGTAAGCGGTAATTTTAGAGCTGGGGGGACAAACTCAACAAGTGCTATTGTCACAGGTAGTAGATACGCTGTTGATTTTCCAGCTATTTATTCAAGTATCCCAGGAGGATTTTCTATTGGTTTAGTTTACGGAACATTAAATAATTTTATTGACATAAGATTATCTGCTCTCGAAAAGGTTGGTCAGAGTAAAATACTCTCAAAACCACAGATAGTGACTATAGATGGAGAGACAGCAGAAATATCCCAAGGATATGAAATACCTTATACTACAGCAGTAGCAGCCGGAGGTGGGACAGTCTCTTCTGTATCATTTAAGAAAGCTGTCTTAAAGCTAAATGTTACACCAAGGACTACTGCAGATGGTAATATTATTATGGATTTAAAATTAAGCCAAGACATTCCGGACTTTAAAAACCTACTACTTGGAAATCCACCTATACAGACAAAAACTGTTACAAGTAAAGTTGTAGCCAAAGATGGTTCTGTAATAGCGATAGGTGGTATATTAGAAAAAACAGAAGATGTTCAGAATAGTGGTGTTCCTGGATTGATGAATATACCAATTTTGGGCAATCTATTTAAAGAAAAAGTTAAGCAATTTCAAGATAATGAGCTAATTATATTCCTATCACCAAAGATAGTTTATGAGTAATTTTGAATTTTTGCAAAGTTGCCAACTGATACACAAAAGAATAAGGCTTAAAACAGTGGTTTTTGTAGGTTTAAAATTTGGCATAAAGTTTGCTTATATAAAAGTAGGTTTAAGTTGAATAGGTTTAAAATTTATGATGTGAGTCATAGGGCTTGACAAAGCCGTTAAAAAAATTTAAAATTTAATTTAGGAAAATATTTAAATTCTTTAAAGGAGGTTTTACTATGAAGAAAGTAGTAGGTTTAGCAGCAGCAGGACTTTTAGGAGTTTCTGCAGCAAACGCAGGTCAGATCACAGTAGCAAACACAGATATCACTCTCTTTGGTGGTGTTTCTGCAGGTTACAATCTTCAGGACAATGACCACCAGCTAAGAAGTAAAATTTCTCCAAAAGGTTTTGAAAAAGATAGTTTCTCTGTAAACAATGTTATCATTGGTCTTACTAAGCCAGCTCAAGATGGTGGAATTGGCTTTACAGCAGCATTCGGCTCATGGGAAGCTCCAACAGTAGTTGCAAGTTCTAAAGTGGTTAACGGTAAGGGGTTAATAGGCTATGGTGATTCAACAACTTTTAAACCTTGGCTTGCTTATGTAACTTACAAACCGGTTGCTGGATTAACTCTTGATGCAGGTCTTCTATGGTCTCAATTCGGTGAAAAACCTGTTACTATCTTAAATCCACACATCACAAGAGGTGTTCTCTTTACAGCTAACCCTGCATTGATGGCAGGTGCAAGAGGTACTTATGACTTTGGAGTGGCAAAAGTTTATGTAGGTGCAGGTAAAGTAGGTGATCAATTAATGAAACCGGTTTTTGAAGGTAAAGCTTCAGCTTTAGGTAATGGTTATGCTAAAAGCTACATGGAAGCCGGAGTTACAGCAAACTTAAAACAGTTCGGCTTGCCTGCTGATGTTGGATTACATACTTACAACGAAGCAGGTGGTAGAGATATCTACGCTTTAACAGCTGGAACAGACCTTGGAATGGTTTCTCTTGGTGTAGAAGTTGACTACTTCGTAGCAGATAAAAATCTAAAAAACTATTCTAATGGAACTAAAAAATATGATAGCAATGCATGGGGTGCAGCTCTCTGTGCTAACATAAAACCTATGGCAGGAGTTCAAATACCTGTAAGAATTGAGTATGCAGATACTAAAAAATCTATATTAATACCTACTATAGCTGCGGAAAATACAATAAACAAAACACCAGAGAAAAACTCTGTTTGGACATTTACAATCACTCCAACTTACAACCCAACTAAAAATACATTCTTAAGAGCTGAAGTTTCTTATGTAGGCTCTGATAAAAAAATATTTATAAACACTAGTGGCAAAGAAAAAAGCTCCAGAACTACCGGAGCTGTTGAACTTGGATTCCTCTTCTAATCTCGTATAAAGCTTATCTATTATACAGCAGGCGGGGTTAAAAAACCCCGCCTTTTTTATTTTGTATTGAATTTCTCGACTTAATAGTTTATATTTTTGTTATTATAACTTCATCAAGGAGTTCACAGATGATTAAAAAGCAGATGATTATCGGTGGGGAGCTTGTTGATAAAGAAGAAAAAATTGATGTTATATATCCTTATAACCTTCAAAAGATAGGAGAAGTAGCAAAAGGCTCAGTTGAAGATGTTGATAAAGCCGTAGAAAAAGCAAAAATAGGACTTGAAAAATTGAAAAAGTTGTCAGCTTATGAAAAATACGAGATGCTCCTAAAAGTAGCAAACCTTTTAAAAAGTAGAAGAGAAGAGTTTGCAAAAACGATTGTCCTTGAAACTGGAAAAACCATAAGAGAAGCAAGAGTAGAAGTTGATAGAGCAATTAACACAATAACACTATCTGCCGAAGAAGCAAAAAGGATAAACGGTGAGTATGTCCATATAGATGCTTCTCCTAATGGAAAAGGTAAAAAAGGTTTCTACTTTAGAGAACCTGCCGGAATAGTATCTGCAATTACTCCTTTTAACTTTCCAGTAAATTTGACTGCTCATAAAATAGCTCCTTCAATAGCTGCTGGTTGTCCTTTTATACTTAAACCAAGTGAAAAAACTCCCTTGTCTCCAATAATGTTATGTGAGTTATTCCTCGAAGCCGGAGTTCCAAAAGAAGCTGTCTCAGTAATTCCGGGATTTGCAGATGTAGGTCAGAGAATGACAACCCATCCAGATGTCAGAGTAGTGTCTTTTACCGGAAGTCTAAAAGTAGGGGAGATAATCTCAAAACAAGCAGGACTTAAAAAGTTAGTTATGGAACTTGGCTCAAATTCTGCTGTGATAGTGGATAAATCGGCAGATTTAGAAAAAGCTGCAAAAAAATGTGTTATAGGAGGATTTGCATTAGCCGGACAGATATGCATATCAGTCCAGAGAGTTTTAGTGCACCAAGATGTAGCAGATGAATTTGAAGAGTTAATGAAAGAAGAGGCTATGAAACTTAAATTCGGAAACCCTATGGAAGAAGATACAGATGTAGGACCTGTAATATCAATAAATGAAGTTGATAGAATCCATACTTGGATAACAGAGGCTGTTCAAAAAGGTGCAAAAGTAAAAATTGGTGGAATGTCCTGTGCAGAAGATAAAACGGTATTCCAACCAACAATACTGTCTGATATTCCAGAGGATACAAAACTTTTCTATGAAGAAGCATTTGCGCCGGTTGTTGCCGTAAAAAGATTTAAAGATATAGATGAAGCTATAAATCTTGTAAATAAAACAAACTACGGATTACAAGTAGGTATATTCTCAAATGACTACAAAAACATAATGAAAGTTATACACAATGTAAATGTAGGGGGAGTAATAATAAACGACATTCCAACATTCAGAGCAGACAATATGCCATATGGTGGTGTAAAAGGTAGCGGAATAGGAAGAGAAGGTCCAAAATTTGCAATAGAAGATTACACAGAGATAAAAATGGTAGTCTTTGAGGTGGATTACATTTAATGCTTTCCGAAGCTAAAAGTTTTTAATACAGTATCCATTCAATAGATTGCATAAAAATAGTGCAATCTTGGATTTATATTGAACAAAAATAGTGCAGCAGGTTTTTTGTTAAATAGTTTAAAATATTAATAATATTTAATTTTTACTTTTGGCATAGCTTTTGCTTAAATTAAAAGAGAGTAGATGGAGGTCAGTTATGAAAAAAATTGAAGCAATCATCAAGCCTTTTAAACTTGATGAAGTTAAAGATGCTCTTACAAATATAGGTGTATATGGTATGACTGTTACAGAGGCAAAAGGATTTGGAAGACAAAAAGGACACACTGAGTTATACAGAGGAGCAGAGTATGTAATTGACTTTTTACCAAAACTAAAAATAGAAGTCGTGGTAGATGATTCTATGGTTGAGAAAGTTGTAGAGGCTATAACACAGGCAGCAAGAACCGGAAGAATTGGAGATGGAAAAATATTTGTCATTCCTATTGAAGATGTAATAAGAATAAGAACAGGAGAAAGAGGTCCGGAAGCAGTTTAGAAGTTTTTTTATAAAGGAGGTTTTTTTATGGCAATGATTAAATGTGAAAATGTAGATGATGTTTTGAGGGTTATATCTGAAAAAGGAATAACCTTTGTTGATTTTAAATTTGTTGACCCTTTTGGACAGTGGCAACATCTTACTATTCCAACCCATGAAATTTCAAAGGAATCTTTTGAGGAAGGTATCCCTTTTGACGGCTCTTCAATCAGAGGTTGGAAAGGTATTCAGGAATCTGATATGAATTTAATTCCAGACCCTAAAACAGCATTCATAGACCCATTTATAGACGAACCTACTCTATCTTTAATATGCGATGTTGTAGACCCGATTACAAAAGAACCATACTCAAGAGACCCAAGACAGATAGCAAAAAAAGCTCTCGAATATCTAAAATCTACCGGAATAGGTGATATAGCTTACTTTGGTCCAGAAGCAGAATTTTTCATATTTGATGATATAAGATTCAGCACAGGTCCTAATCACTCTTATTATCAAGTTGATTCAGAGGAAGCATGGTGGAACACATCAAGAGAAGAAAATCCTAACCTTGGATACAAAATACCTTACAAAAGAGGCTACTTCCCTGTTTCTCCAATAGATAAAACACACCATATAAGAATGGAGATGGTAAAGACCCTTGAAGAGGTAGGAATAACAGTAGAGAGAGAACACCATGAAGTTGCAACTGCAGGACAAGGAGAAATTAACTTCAGATTTTCTGATATAGTTACATCTGGAGATAATATACTAAAATACAAATATGTTTTAAGAAATGTAGGTTATAGATACGGTAAATTTGTTACATTTATGCCAAAGCCTATTGCCGGAGACAACGGTTCAGGTATGCATGTACACTTTTCTATATGGAATGGCTCTACTAACCTTTTTGCAGGTAATGGATACGCAGGGTTATCTGATGTAGCTCTATATGCTATCGGTGGAATAATTAAACATGCAAAAGCAATAGCTGCTTTCTCTAACCCTACAACTAACTCTTATCACAGACTTGTTCCAGGATTTGAGGCACCAGTAAGACTTGCTTACTCTGCAAGAAATAGGTCAGCAGCAATAAGAATACCTATCGTTAATTCACCTAAAGCAAAGAGAATAGAGGTAAGATTCCCTGATGGAGCTTCTAACCCATATCTAACCTTTACAGCTATATTGATGGCAGCTATAGATGGTATAGAAAACAGAATACATCCAGGTGAGCCTCTTGATAAAGATATCTACTCTTTACCTCCGGAAGAGCTTGCTAATGTTCCACAAACTCCGGGGTCATTACAGGAAGCTATTGACTCTCTTAAAGCTGACAATGAATTTTTACTTAAAGGTGGTGTTATGGATTTAGACTTTATCTCTATGTGGATTGAAACTAAACAGGCTGAGATTGATGCAATAAGGTTGATACCTCATCCAAAAGAGTTTGAACTATACTTTGATGTTTAGAAAAATAAGGGGGCTTTAAGCCCCCATTTAAGACTTATATATCTAAGTTTTTAACCTCTTTTGCATACTTCATAATAAAATCTCTTCTTGGTTCTACCTTTTCACCCATAAGGATAGAGAACACCTCATCTGCTAAAGCTGCATCTTCTATAGAAACTTGCAGTAATCTTCTTGTTTTTGGATTCATCGTAGTTTCCCAAAGTTGTTCTGGATTCATCTCTCCTAAACCTTTGTATCTCTGGATTTCTACATTTTTCATTCCTATGTTATATACAACATCGTATAACTCATCAAGATGATTAACATCAAAAATATCTGATTTTGTGATTATCTTATAAGGTAAATCTCCTAAAATCTCTTTTAGATATGTCTCTATCTCTTTCACTCTAACATATGCATAAGAAGAAAGAAAATCTGTATTGATTATAAACTCCTCAGATGATAATCTCTGCCTTTTTATAAGTTTTATCTCATAACTTCCCTCTTCCCTATTTAACTCAGAATATATCTCATACTCTGGAAGTTTTTCCCTAAAAGTTTGTATAATCTCATTAACTTTTAAATCTTGTGTTAAATCATCTTCCTTAACATCCATAGACAGAATTAAATCAAGTATCTCTCTTCTTTTCTTTTTGTAAAGTGTATCTTTCAGGTTCTTATACTCTCTACTTAGTTTTATTATATCTTTAAGCTGTGTTTTTGATAACTTTTTCCCATGAAACTCTATCTCATCTAAAGCAAAATCCACAACTATTTTATTTAACTCTTCATCATCTTTAACATATATCTGGGTTTTTCCTTTTTTTAGTTTATAAAGTGGTGGCTGGGCTATGTAGAGATGGCCGTTTTCTATTATCTGAGGGAAAAATCTATAAAATAGTGTTAAAAGTAAGGTTGTTATGTGGGACCCGTCAACATCAGCATCTGCCATAATGATTATTTTGTGATATCTTAGTTTAGATAAGTCAAAACCTTCCTCTTCTTTACCTTCTTCTTCGGACTTTACCGGCAGCCCTATACCTGTTCCTATAACACTTACTATTGCCCTTATTTCATCATTAGATAGTATTTTATCTATCCTTGCTTTCTCTACATTAAGTATCTTACCTTTTAGTGGCAAAATAGCCTGAGTTCTTCTATCTCTTCCCTGTTTAGCACTACCTCCAGCAGACTCACCTTCAACTATAAACAGTTCACATAAACTTGGTTCTGTTTCAGAGCAGTCAGCAAGTTTTCCCGGTAGAGAGCTATCCTCTAAGAAGGACTTTCTCCTTGACATCTCTTTTGCTTTTCTTGCCGCTTCCCTAGCAACAGCTGCCTCTATGGCTTTTTCTGCTATCCTTACTGCAACATCTTTATTTTTATCAAAGTATTCAAGTAGATAATCACCTACTACAGTCTCAATAACTCTCTTTACATCTTGATTACCGAGTTTTGTTTTTGTCTGTCCTTCAAACTGTGGCTCTGGTACTTTTACAGATATAACGGCAGTTAAACCTTCCCTTAAATCATCTCCGCTTATTCCAGATTTTAACTCCTTAGGAAGTTTCATTGAGGATAAAGTTTTATTCATAGACCTTGTAAGAGCAGACCTAAAACCTGATACATGGGTTCCGCCTTCCACTGTCTTTATATTGTTAACAAAACTTTCCAAAACTTCGTTATAACTTGTGGTGTATTGAAATGCAACCTCTACTAAAACTCCATCCTTTTCACCTTTAACATAAATAACATCATCAAAAAGTGGTTCCTTTGCTTGATTTAAAACTTTTACAAAGTCAACTATACCATCTTCAAAGTAAAACTTCTCTTTTATATCTTTTCTTCTGTCTTCTACGGTAAATTTTACACCTGGATTTAAGAAAGCAAGTTCTCTAACTCTCTTTTGGATAATATCATACTTTATATTGACAGTCTCGAAGATAGTATCGTCTGGTTTAAATATAACTTTTGTTCCTCTTTTTGTGGTCTCTCCTACAACCTTTAAAGGTGTTACAGGTTTTCCATAAGAGTATTCTTGTTTATAAATTTTACCATCTCTGTAAACTTCTACCACAAGCCATTTAGAAAGAGCATTAACTACAGAAGCACCAACACCATGAAGACCTCCGGAATATTGGTAAGCTTTCTTTGAAAATTTACCTCCAGCTCCAAGTATTGTAAATACCATCTCAACAGCAGGAATTTTATACTCCGGATGTATATCTACCGGAATACCTCTACCATCATCTTCAACTGTTACAGACCCATCTTCATTTATAGATACATGTATATTCTTGGCATAGCCTGCCATTGCTTCATCAACGGCATTGTCAAGTATCTCCCATACAAGATGGTGGACTCCTCTTTCACCTATATCTCCTATATACATTGCAGGTCTTGCTCTTACATGGTCAAGACCTGTAACTGCCTGTATTGCTTCAGCTGTATATTTAATCTCTTCCAACTTCTCACCTCTCTAAATATTCATAGGCATAACTATTGCAAGGTAAGAATCTTCTTCATCTGCTGATTTTATGACTGCCTGTGAATCCTTACCTGTAAATTTTATAACAGCTGTATCTCCCTCTATCTCTTCAATAGCATCAAGAAGATAATTACCATTAAACCCTATCTCAAACTCTTCACCACTATACTCTACATCTACCTCATCCTCAGCATTTACACCATCTGAAGCAGAAGATATCCTTATCTTATTTGGTAAAAGTGATAACTTAACAGGTTTTGTGCTGTCTTCTATTGCCACTATAACCCTTTTTAAAGACTCTATAAACTGACTTTTATTAACTTGAACTTCTATCATAAACTGATTAGGAATAACCATAGTATAGTCTGGGAACACACCTTCAAGCAATCTTGTCTGTAATACCCAGTCTCTGCTTTTGAAAAACATATTACTTCCATAAACAGCAATATCAACTTCAACTGCTTCCGGAAGTAGCTTCTTTAACTCATTTAAAGCTTTTGTTGGAACTATAAATTTATTGCTTTCTATTTTACCGGTGTAATCTATCTGATAGAGGGCTAATCTATGTGAGTCCGTTGCAACTAAATCAAGTTTGTTTGATATAAAGGAAAAACATACTCCATTTAAGGTAAATCTACTTTCATCTTTAGATGCAGCATACATAGTTTTATCTATTCCTTTTAGAAGGATATTTGAAGGCACTGCTATAGATAAGTTATCTGGAAAGTTTTCAAAAACAGGAAAATCTTCTGGATTAGCAGTTGGCAAACTATACTTAGTTTTTCCTGATATAACCTTTAAACTACTATCTACTTTATCAAGAAGCACATCTGAAGTAGGAAGTACTTTTGATATATCTATTAACTTTTTAGCATTTACACAAACTTCTCCCTCTTTTTCTATAACTGCCGGTATCTTATATGTAGAATAAACTTCAAGGTCTGTCCCGTATATGTAGAGATTGCCTTCTTCTGCTTTTAGTAAGAAGTTTGTAAGAATAGGAAGATTTGACTTTTTCTCAGCTATTACCTTTTTGAGAGCTTCTTGAAAATCTTTTTTATTTACTGTCAGCTTCATAATTTTCCTCCGAAGTATTGAATCTGATAAAATCTTAGTATTATAATTATTTTACCACAGCTATAGGAGGTATAATATGTCGTTTTTAGTTGAGTTTGCCATGTTTCCAACTGATAAAGGTGAAAGCGTAAGTCCTTATGTAAGCAGAATTATAGATATGATAGATAAATCAGGAGTACCTTATAAACTTACACCAATGGGAACTGTTTTTGAAGTTGAAACTATGGATGAAGCCCTAGACATAATAAACAGAGCCTATAAGCAGCTTGAACCTGATTGTAATAGAGTTTACACAGTTATAAAAATGGATATAAGGAAAGGTAAATCTGGAAGATTAGATGGTAAAATAAAATCAGTAGAAAAGAGATTAGGAAAAGAGATAAGCAAGTGATTTTAAAAAAATTAACACTTCGCAACTTTTTAATACATTCTGACAGTGAGATAGAGTTTAATCCAGTCGGTATAACAGCCATAATAGGAGAAAATGGCTCTGGAAAAAGTAGTATAATAGAGGCTATTCAGTTTGCACTTTTCGGAAGCTCTTCCAAAGGAAACAAAAAAGACCTAATAAAGTGGGGTAAAAAAGAAGCATTAGTTGAACTAGAGTTTGAAAACTCTCTCGGACTTTTTAAGATTGCTAGAACAATCTCATATAATGATTCAGGTAGTAGTATGCTGTGCAAATACGAGAAAGGACAGTTTATACAATACTACCAAAAAAACTTAAACAAAGAGATACCAAAGATAATTGGACTAACACTTAAAACATTTCGGACAGCAGCAGTAGTAAAGCAAGGAGAAATAGAAGGGCTAATCAATAAAAAACCTTCAGAAAGAGAAAAAATAATGGAGGAACTTTTAGGAATACAGTATTACCAGAGAGTTATAAAACAGTACTCAGAAAACAAAAAATATATAGAAAGAAAACTTGAAGAACTTGAATTACAAAAAGTAGATATAAAGCAGCTTAAAGAAAAAAAATCAGAACTTCAAAAAGATTTATCAGTTGTTGAAGAAAAGATAAAATCATTAGAAGATGATTTAAAAGAGAAAAAGAATCAATTTCAATCAGTATTAGACATACTAAAAGATATAGAGATAGCACACAATCAGATAGAATCAAAAGAGAAACTGATAAATATGCTAAAAGCTGATATAGAAAAATTATCAAAAAATTTAGAAGAGATACAGCAGATAGAAAGCAAATTTGAAGAAGTGAAGAAAAGATATGAAAATTTCTTATCCTTAAAAGATAAGTTAAATTTAATATCAGATATAGAGAAATTACAGATACAAAACTTGTCCCTGGAAGAAAAGATAAACAAGTTAAAGGAAGGTATAGAATTTATAGATAATTTTAAATCGGTAGCAGAGACTTTTAAAAAAAAGGAAAATGATTATAAAAATATATTAAACCTTATAGAAATTTCAAACAAAAAACAAGGACAAATCAACCAGATAAAAACTATCATAGAGCAACTATCACAACAGTTACAGCAACTAGAGCAAGAAATGAAATCAATAGCAGAAACTCTCAAACAGAACTACTACAATAAATTTCAGACATTAAAACAGAATCCACACATGGTTGAAGAATATTTAAATCAAAGTCTTATAAAATCAAAAGAACTTCAAAAAGAGAAAGAAGAGATACTAAACAAAGTCTCTGCAATAGGAACGGAAGGAAAGTTAGAAAAAGAGAAAATTCAAAAGATATCAGCATTGGAAGGGGTGTGTCCTACCTGTAATAGACCAATACAAGAGCATGAAAAAGAAAGTTTGGTAAAAGATATAGATGAGATTTTAAAAAAGAAGAGAGAAGAGTGGCAACTTTTAAAAAATAAAGAAAAAGAGATTGAAAAAGAACTAGAAAAACAGGAAAAGATAAGAGAGAAACTTCAAGAATTTAAACAACGTTTTGAGATATACAAAGAAAAGCGAAATCAAATATCAAAATTTCAAGAAAATCTAAAAGCTTTAACTCAAGGCATATCAAATATAGATGAACTAAAAAAACAGAAAGAAGAGATAGAAAAATTCTTAAAAGAAAACAGAACCAATTACGGAATATATGAAACCTTAATAAAACAGAATATAAATGAACAATATGAATACAGTATGAGAAATCTGAAAGATATAAAAGAAAAACTTAGTGAAAAACTATCTAAATTAGATATAACATTAGATGAAATTAATTCTTTTAAAGAGAAAATAAAAAGGCAGATAGAAGAAGAGTCTGAGATAGAAAAAATATATTTTGAGTATCAACAGAAAATTAAAGAAAAGAGTTCTCTGTCATCTGAGATAGAGAGTAAAAAAAGAGAGTTAGCAAATACAGAGTCAGAGCTAAAGTTTCTCTACGACAAAGTCTCATCTAAAAATATAGAAGACCTTTTAAAAGAGAAAGAAAAGCTAAATCAAGAGATAGAAAATTTAGAAAATGAAAGATTAAAACTTTTAGAGAGTAAATCTAATATAAACGCAGATATTAGATATGTAGAAGAAGAAATAAAAAAAGCAGAGAAGATAAACAAAGATATAGAGGAACTTAAAAACAAGGTATGGAAGTATGATAAAGTTATAAATACTTTAACAAAGATTAATAAACTGATAAAAGATAATGCATTAAACAATCTACCAAAGATAACAGAAGATATATTTAATAGATTTGGATTTACAAATTTTTCTACACTTAAACTTGATGAAGATTACTCAATACTTTTATATGTTAATGAAGTAGGAGTTTCGGAACCTGTGGAAGTAGATGCACTAAGTGGTGGACAGAGGATAGCTTTGGCATTAGCTTTGAGATTTGCAATATCAAAACTTCTTAATTATAAAACTGACTTTCTAATATTGGATGAACCGGGAATATTTATGGATGAAAAGAGGAGAGGAGAGCTTATACAAATTTTAGGAGATTTAAAAGAACAAAATTTCGTAAAACAGCTGATAATTGTAACCCATGATGAAGAAGTAGAGGACAGAGCAGACACTATATATAAAGTTGACATGGGAACTGTTCATCAAATTCTTTGATCTGTTCATTGTCTAACTTCCAATATTTACCTTCTTTCTTTTCTTTACCCACGAAAGGAATAGCTCCTGGCGAAAGCTTAATAATAATGGGAAAGTATAAATTATTTGATTTTATGACCTTGAAAATCAATACTTTTGACCCTTTAAGTTAAGTATATACTATATTTTAATTTTTTCTACAGGTAGTTTTATGTAGAATTTTGAGCCGGTGCCATACTTACTTTCTACCCAAACTTTTCCTTTGTGGGCTTCTATTATATGCTTAACTATTGAAAGTCCCAATCCGGTTCCACCTATATTCCTACTCCTTGATTTGTCGACTCTATAAAATCTCTCAAATATTAAAGGTATTGACTCTTTTGGAATACCTATACCAGTATCCTCTACCACAACTATATCATTGCTGTCTTGCTGATAACTGTAGACTTTTACAATTCCATCTGGTTTGTTGTATTTAATAGCATTTTCTACAAGATTTTTAAGAGCTATTATAAATTTTTGTTCATCCACATATACAGTATAGTCATCCGGAGTTTCATTGAACAGTTTTACATTTTTTTCTAATGTTAGATGTCTTAAATCTTCAAATATCGAATCAACTAACTGGTGAATTTTTACGGACTGCTTTTGTATCTTTTCCTCTTTTGATTCAAGTTTCGCAAGTATAAGTAAATCCTGGACTAAATTATCCATCTGATTAATTCTCTTTTGAGCCATCTCTAAAAACTTTTTTATCATCTTAGGGTCTTGCTCTGTTTCTAATGTTTCCATAACAGATTTTAAAACAGATATAGGTGTTTTTAGCTCATGGGATACATTTGATACGAAGTCTTTTTTTGCCTGTTTATAAACTTCAAAAGGTGTTATATCTTGAAGATGTAAAATCTTTTTATCTTCTATGTAGTAGATATTTACAAGATACTTTTTATCATCTATATCTACCTCTACTTTTTTATCTTTTTTATCTTCATAGGATATCAGAGAGTAGAGATAACTATCTTTAACAACTTCGCTAAAATGTTTTCCAATGGGATTTTCTTTAAAAAAGGAAGAGGCATAACTATTTATAAACTCAATATTCTTATCTGAATCTACTACAATAACTCCCTCTTTCAGATAGTCTAAAAATTTGATAAGTATATGTTTTGTGTTATCCTTTATCTTCATCTACCTCCTGATGTCTTAACATCTTTCCTTCTTTCATATATATAACTTCTTCTGCAAGGTTTGTTGCTATATCTGCCACTCTTTCTATGTTCTTTACCACATCTATAAGTCTAAGGGCTACTTTTATAATAGATGGGTCTTCTACCATGTATGTATAAAGCTCTCTTATTATCTGTTCTTCAAGTGTGTCAATTTTATCATCTCTTTTTATAACATCTCTTGCAAGTTCTGTATCCATCTCTGAGAATGCTTTTATGGCATCTTTAAGCATATTTACTGTTAATTCTGACATAACAGGAAGGTCAATATACTCTTTTATCTTTGGCTTTTGTAAAATAGACTCTGCATGCTCTTTTATATTTTCTGCATGGTCACCTATTCTTTCAAGGTCTCTATTTACAAACAGATCCATTGCAAGTATTCTTAAGTATTTAGCTTCCGGCTGATACCTTGCCATAGTTGTGATTATAAAGCTTTCATTTTCTACTTCCATACTGTCAATTATATTTTCATTTTCCTCTATGTATTTGAGATATTCTGGATTGTGTTCTACAATTGATTTAACTGCATTGTCTATCATATTTTCTGCAATTTCTGCCATCTTTAAAAGTCTCTCTCTTATCTCTTTTAGTTTTGGTTCAATAAGCATTTTAATTCCTCCTTTCTAACTTTGAAAATCTTTTACAAATATTTTAATACTTGTATAATATTATCCAAATCTTCCAGATATGTAATCTTCTGTAAGTTTTTTGTTTGGTTTTGTAAAGATAATATCTGTTGAATCAAACTCTATAAGCTCTCCAAGATACATAAAAGCTGTGTAATCTGAAACTCTCGCTGCCTGTTGCATATTGTGGGTAACAATTATGATTGTATGGTCCTTTTTTAGTTCTACTATAAGCTCTTCTATCTTTGCTGTAGATATTGGGTCAAGGGCTGACGTTGGCTCATCAAAAAGGACAACCTCCGGTTTTACTGCTATTGTCCTTGCTATACAAAGTCTCTGCTGTTGTCCTCCTGAAAGTGAAAAAGCTGACTGATTTAATCTATCTTTTACTTCTTCCCAGAGAGCTGCATTTTTTAGAGCCTCTTCTACTCTATCCTTAAGTTCAGTTTTATTTTTTATACCTTGAAGTCTAAGACCATATGCGATATTGTCAAAGATAGACATAGGAAACGGTGTAGGTTTTTGAAAAACCATTCCAACCTTAGTCCTTAGCTCTGTAAGGTCAACATCTTTATCAAGAATATTCTTACCATCAAGAAGTATCTCACCTTCATATCTATTACCGGGATATAGATCATGCATTCTGTTAAAACATCTAAGCAGTGTTGTTTTACCACATCCAGAAGGTCCTATTAGAGCAGTCACTTTTTTATCGTATATAGGAAGGTTTATATCTTTTAGAGCAAGTTTATCACCTGCATAATAAAAGTTGAGATTTTTGACTTCCATTCGTAAATCGGACATAGAAATCCTCCTTAATGTTTTTTCCTCTGGATGATGTATCTGGCTGTTATAGATGCAATCAAAACTGCAAATGTTAAGATAAATGAAGCTGCCCATGCTTGCCTATGCCAATCATCATAAGGACCCATAGCATACTGGAATACAGTAACTGTTAAAGAAGCCATAGGTTTTGTTGGATCTAAGTTAGTAAAGCTATTGTTAAATGATGTGAAAAGTAATGGTGCTGTTTCTCCTGATATCCTTGCAACTCCAAGTATAACTCCAGTTAAAACTCCCACTTTTGCAGCTTTTAAAACTACCTGAAAGTTTACTTGCCATGGCTGTGCTCCTAAGGCGTATGCAGCTTCCCTTGTTTCTTTTGGAATTAATTTCATCATCTCGTCAGTCGTTATAACAATAACAGGAATCATAAGAAGAGCAAGTGCAACACCACCAGCAAATCCCATAAAATGACCTACTGGCTTAACTAATAAAGCATAAACAACAGCACCTATAACAATTGAGGGATTACTTACCATAATATCAACAATATTTCTTCCTATCTTGGCAATTTTAGAGTTTCTACCATACTCTGCAAAGTATATTCCTGCAAGGATTCCAATAGGAGTTCCTATAACTGTCCCGATAACTGTTATGATTATATGTCCTATAAAAGCCTGTTTTAAACCGCCACCTTCCATCCCCGGAGGAACAGGGTCTTTTATAAAGAGGTCAATATTTATATACTTAAATCCATTTATAAAAAGGTCTCCCAGTATCCAAAAGAGGAAGATTAATCCAAAGCTGGCAGATAAAAAAGAAAGGCTTAAAAATATTGTATTTTCAATTTTTCTCTTTAACTTAACATTCATATCTTACACCTTCCACTTTTTCTCAAGTCTAAGTAACATAATCTTTGATAGATAAAGGACAAAGAAAGACATTATAAACAGTATGAGAGCAAGGAAATACAGTGAAGACAGATAAATAGCAGTATCAGCTTCTGTAAATTGATTTGCAAGGGCAACAGTTATTGTAGTAAAGGGGTCTAAAAGAGATTTTGGTATCTGATTTACATTACCTGCTACAAATGTAACAGCCATAGTTTCACCAAGAGCTCTACCTACACTAAGTATTAGACCTCCGGCTATACTTGATGCGGTTATAGGTATCATTACCTGTTTTATAACTTCCCACTTTGTAGCTCCAAGAGCGTAAGCAGACTCTTTCATGATAGGTGGTACCATATTGAAGGCATCTTTTACAACAGAACTCATAAAAGGAATTATCATTATTGATAAAACCAAAGATGTAGTAAGAACATCTATACCGGTAGGACTCCCTTCAAACAGTTTACCTATTAAAGGAACATTCTGAAATTCATCCTGGAGCCACGGCTCCACTTTCTCACCAAACAGAGGAGCTAAAACAAACAGTCCCCACATACCATAGATTATACTTGGTATTCCAGCAAGAAGCTCTATAGCAGTTGAAAAGATAGGTTTAAGTCTATTTGGAGAAAGTTCTACCAAAAATATAGCAATACCTATAGATAGAGGAGCCGCTATCAAGGTTGCTAAAAAAGTTGATATAAGTGTTCCAACAAGAGGAACAAGTCCACCAAACTTTTGAGCAACTGGATCCCAATCTGTTGATGTAATAAAGTTTAAAATACCAAAGTGTTCTATTGCTAAAGATGATTCTTTATACAGAGATATAAATATTGAAACAGGTAAAATAAATCCTACGAAGATAGCAGCAAGTCCTAAAATAGATTTAAATACAGTTTCAAGTAATTTTGCTTTACGTAAAGCTTTATTTACAGTTTTCATGTTTTCTCCGTAAAACCTTTTAATTAGTATATTTTAACAAAAAAACCCCCAATTAGGGGGTATAAATGGAGGTTAGACTATGAAGAAAGCATTACATCAGGCCATTCTCTTTCCAGTATTCTCTTATCATATTTTTAACATTTTCTGGTAAAGGTACATAATGGAGTCTTATAGCTTCTTGATCTCCATTTTTAAATGCCCAATTGAAAAATTGGACTGCTTTTTTGGAAGATTCTGGTCTATCTTTTGCAAGAAGGATAAAAGATGCTCCTGTTATAGGATAACTGTCTTTACCAGGTTGGTCTGTTAATATATAGTAGAAATGTTGATTTTTATCCCATTTAGCATTTGCTGCTGCAGCTTGGAAAGTTTCAATAGAAGCTGCTACAAATTTTCCGTCTCTATTTTTTATTTTACCTGCAGGAAGTTTGTTCTGCTCTGTATATACAAATTCAACATATCCTATTGCACCTCTGAATCTTTTTACATAGTTAGCAACACCTTCGTTTCCTTTTCCACCTATACCTACAGGCCAGTTAACAGATGTTCCATATCCTACCTGTTTCTCCCACTCAGGACATACTTTTGATAAGTAGTTTGTCCATAGGAAAGTTGTTCCTGAACCATCTGACCTTCTAACTACAGTAATTTCTCTGTCAGGGAGCTTTACACCTGGGTTAAGTTGTTGTAGGTAAGGGTCATTCCACTTAGTTATCTTACCTAAGTATATATAGCACAGAGCTTTTCCGTCAAAGTTTAGCTGAGTGTTACCTACCTCAGGTAAGTTGTAAGTAGGGACAACTCCACCTATGATTGCTGGAAATTGTAATAATTTCTTTTCATTTAGCTCCTTTGGTGTTAAAGGTGCGTCAGAAGCTCCAAAATCAACAGTTCTGTTCTCTATCTGTCTTATTCCACCACCGGAACCTATAGATTGATAGTTTAGCTTATTACCAGTTTCTTGCTGATACTTATAACTCCAAGCAGAATATACAGGATATGGGAATGTAGCACCAGCTCCGGTTATCTCAACTGCAAGAGCAACTCCTGAAATTGCCAAAAGCCCTGCTACTGCCAAGTTTTTAACTTTCATCTTCTTCCTCCTTTTTAAACTTTCTGATATAAATTTTACCCCTGTAAATATGAAACTTTTATTAATCTTTTGTTAAAAAATTTTAACAAAACCCCTCCTCCCCATATTTAATTTATTACCAACTAAGTTCTGCTGTTAACTTATACTGAATTTTATCATTTGCGTCTTGTTTTGCTCCTATAACACCATCTTTATAGTCAAATTTTTCGTAGTTAGCTATCCATTTTACATACTTATTCATCGTGTAGGCAACACCGACATAGTAAGCTTTTCTGCTATCAAGCTTTGTTGCTATTTTATTTTTCGGTTTCCAATAATCATATCTTCCAAATATAGACCAATCTTGGACAGGTCTAACTTCTGCGTTGATAGAATATCCACTTCCAGTATTGGTAAATTTACTGTTGTAGTCAGTTTTTCCATATTGAGCTGCTACTAAGAAGTAAGGATTGTTGTAAACAGCATGTATGTGATAGAGATTTAGGTTTTTATGAGTTGAGTAAGCGTCATTGTATCCTATGTTAGATGCAAGGTGAAGTGATATGTTTGCATACTGGTCCTTTGTAGGATTAAGCTTTTTATCTCCGTTTCCAAATATATGGTAAGTGATCCTACCCTCAACAGAGTTATGAAATCCAGAAGAGTTTTTAGAACTTGTGTTAATTTTATCGTATCCTTCTCCGTTAAATATACCGTATTCTGCAGTTATGTAAGGTGTTTTTGTCTTAAAGTTTATACCTAAATCAGCAGAAGGCCAAAGACCCATTCCATTACCAGATTCTATAAATGTTTTGTCAATTGATCTATACCACCAGCCTGTATGTTCTTCAAAGTCTATCCATGGAGTATGGGCTACACCCAACTCAAACCCGGTATGAGGTATTATAGAAGATATATCTTTGTATAGATATCCGTATTTTACTTTTAATTTATAATCTGTTCCAGCAGATATATCCGGTGTAAACCTTATATAGTCTTTATCATTAAGGTAAGCTTTTGTATCAAAGTAGAATCTTCTTACTTCAAAATCTCCCTTGTCATTATTATCTGTATATCGTTTTTTTGTATCGGTATATGTATATCCTATGTAAGCTTTTCCTCCAATCTCAAACTTCTTAAACTTTCCAGCTAATGTAGGCATGTCTCCAATCTTCTTGCTTAACTTGTCAAGTTTTTCCTTTGCTTCCATTGCCGTTTTGTCAATCTCTGCCTGATACTTAGCTTTTTCAGCTTCTTCTTTTGCAAGCTGTTCATCAATAGCAGCAGCTTCTTGTTCTGAGAGAATACCTTTCTCAACGAGCTTTTTTAAGATTGGGTTCTCTACAACTTCTGCACTTGAAATACCCACTGCTCCAAGCAGTGCTAAAGCCACCAGTTTACCTCTCATTACAAAAACCTCCTATAAATTTAAATTTGTCGAGAATATCTTATATGTTTAATTTTTATTTACAATTAAAAGTTAATTAATTTTTTTTAACAATTTCTCTGTAAATGTTAAGAAGTTTTTTAAAACCCCCATCCAATGAGAAATTTTCACATACAAAATTGTGTAATTTATTTATGTCTATAGTAGCTGATTTAAACATAGTTATCTTCTTTATAAGCTCATATTTATTCTCTCCCAAAAAGTCCCTATAAAAAACGATTTCCTCAAAAGATGTTCCAGAAAAGGCGAATACAGGTAAACCACAAGATTGAGCCTCTAAAACAGATATACCATATGTATCAGACTTTGAGCAGTTTATAAAGATATCTCCGGTATTGTATAACTCCACCAAAACATTTAAATCTTCTATAAAAGGAAAAATTTTATAATTGTTAGATTTTATTAAATTTTTAAGTTTTTTCTCAAAAGGACCCCCTCCCACCAAAACCAAAAAGTATTTATTAGGATACAGATACTCTAATGTATTAAATATATCAACTAAGATATGTACTCCTTTATCCCGAGAAAACCTACCTACATAGATTAATATAATTTTATCTGTATCTAAGCCATATTTATATCTAACAGAAATTTTATCCATAGGTCTGAATATAGAAGTATCTATCCCAATCCTTACCACTTCAACATTCTTTATTCCTATATCCTCTAAATATCTTTTCATCATATAGGAAGGAGATATAACAGCATCAAATTC
Organism: Hydrogenothermaceae bacterium; assembly: GCA_041287495.1. Classification (GTDB taxonomy): domain Bacteria; phylum Aquificota; class Aquificia; order Aquificales; family Hydrogenothermaceae; genus JAOABC01. The sequence goes on along the minus strand of JBEULE010000040.1, from coordinate 50,200 downwards.
CGAATATGTGTTATAGTTGTATTTTCTTAAAAACTGTATCAGCTTTTCACTCTTGATTTTATTATTGAAAAAATTTTTAATAGCAAACTCTAAATTTGAATGGAAAAATCCGACTGTTTTATAACCTAAATCGTATCTATAAGAATTCAAAATTTTTGGTAATATATACGGGGAACCAACTTCAACTAAATCGTATCTTCTTTGTATCAATATTTGAAGTATCTTATTTTTATTAATTAAAACTCTGTAAGGTTTCCAAAAGAAAACTTCCGGAGATTTTAGATATATAAACTCCGTAGAGAGAACTTTTTCTACTTTATCCTCATCTCCTGGTATTATAACATTATGGATGATATCTGAATATTGGGAAAGAAACTTAACTTTAAGGTCTATATACCTCCTCACTCCCCCACTTTTCTTGTTATAAAAATGAGTTATATCAGCTATTTTCATCAGTATTAGTTATTCCCAAAGTAATCAACTATACTTCTATGATAGAGATTAAATCCGTAGGATGTTTTTACACTTTTACCTAACATCTTAGCCACTTTACCTATAACAGACAAACTGACATATCTTCCGTATTTTACAGATATCTCCTTCTGTATATCCTTAGCTATCCACCAATCACTTTCTGGGTTTTCGACTACAGGAAGATTAAACACCTTCGGCGGAGTATAGTAATTCTTCCTGGTTTTCATAGGTTAAAACCTCCGGTTGGGCTTCAAAATTTATTCCTATCTTATTAACCATCTCTATTAATAACTCTTCTTCTTTGTAGTTTTCCACATACTTTAAGGCATTTTTTCTCATCTTTTCAAGAAGAGACCTGTTGTTTAGTAAAGTGTTTAGCTTTATGTAATACTCTTTTAGATTATTATCAGCCACGATACATCCATTAACTCCATCAACTATAAACTCTCTGGCAGCACCTTTATCTGATACCATACAGATTAAACCACTTGCAAGAGCTTCTAAAATTACATTTCCGAATGTCTCTGTTGTGGAAGGAAAGAGAAACACATCGGCAGAAGCGTATGCCTTAGAGAGAGACTCATCTCTTAAAAATCCTGTAAATATAACATTATCACCAACCATATTTTTTATGGTTTCTTTATAAGGTCCATCTCCAACGATGAAAAACTTAACTTTTTTATTTTCTAAAAACATCTTAGAAACTTCTACAAATATATCAATATCCTTCTCTTTTGAAACTCTACCTACATACAGCATTACAAACTCATCATTGTAATTTGGATCGTATATTTTCCAGAAGCTTTTATCTCTATATTTAGGATTAAATTTCTCTAAATTAACTCCCCTTCTAAATATCTCCATCTTATCACTGTTTACTCCAATTCTTTCAAGATTATTTTTAACATAATTAGATGGCACAAGAACCTTATCTGCCATAGAGTAAAACAGTCTCATGTATGTTTTAGTAATATCTGCAAAAGTTTTTTCAGAGGTAAGTTTGTATACATAAGAAGGAAAATCAGTATGGTATGTAGAGATGAACTTTTTACCTAATATCTTTGCTATCACAAGTCCATAAATTCCCAGTATTCCTGGAGTAGCACAGTATATGATGTTAAAATCTTCTCTTTCAATATAATCTAATACCTCTAAAAAGTTAGGTATATTTACCTTTATATCTGGATATTCCGGAAGAGGAAAAGTAAATGTAGGTTTAAAATTAACAATCTTTTCCGATTTTATATCCATTTGAGAAGAGATAACAAATTTAATATCAAGATTATATTTCTTAGATAGTTCTAAAATCTTATGTGTAGTTATAGAAACTCCGTTTATCTCAAAAAATGTATCTGTAAAGTATGCCACTTTATTTCTTTCTGAATATGGCATTTCAAAGATACTGTTATAAAGATCTAATGACTTTTTCTTTTCCAGAGCCCTCTGATGATAAACAGATATGTATGTTAATGTCGGAATTAGAGATATTATAGCTTTTTGAATGACAGAAGATAACATATCTAAAGATATCTTTTTGCCGTTTAAACTATTTGAGATAAAATAAGGAAACAGATTTTTAAAGAAGTAAAATATCCGGTCATGTTTATCTTTGTAGCCATTGCCGTTAAAGTTAGTTACATTATGAATAAACTGATGGACTTGATTTCTACCAAATATAGAGTCTATTATAGATGTAGATGTATTTTTTTGTCTATCATGAAATAGATTATCTACAACATCCCCAAAAGAGCCCAAATATACCTTGTTCTTTAATCCAGATCTTACTATATTCATTATCATATGAGAAAGTCTTTTTGGATCTCCATGTATTCCTTCCGGAATGGTTGAAGCTTCTTTAAGAGCTTTTTTGAGATCGTTAACCGTTTGACCTTCACAGACGGTGTAAGTTGTGCCTATATCTAACCCTCCGTGGTCATCTGAACCGGCTGTAAAAGATATAACATCTGATTTTCTCTTTAAAAATCCATACTTATTTGCCAAGCATTCTATATCATCTTTTGAGTATTTTTGAGCTATTCTCTTTGTAAGTTCTGAAGACAACTTAGACCTTGTTCCGTTGATAACTTCCCATACATCAAACATAAGTAAAAATTTTTCTACATGAGTTTTGTTTAGCTTTCCATCCATATCATAGAGAGGATGGGCAAGTATGTAGGTTATATCGTTTTTTTGCATGTAATCTACTAAATCATAGATGTTATGTCTTAGATATTGAAGTTCTTTATGGTGCTTTTCATTAATATCTATTGCTATAACATGAACCTTTGTCTTGTCCTCCGGAAAATAAGTAGTAATCTCCTCTGATATGAAAGTATCAGGAAGATGAGCTATTTCAAGGCATCCATCAATACTGTCATGGTCTGTTATAGTAACAAGGGTCATACCTCTCTCTTTTAGAGTTTTGTATATATCTATTGGCTCAACATAACTTTCTGATAGACTCATTTTCTTACTTAAATATCCCCCCGGATTTTTTGAAGCTTTTGAATGTAGATGTAAATCAACCTTTATCATAGTTATCACCTCATTTTAAAGTCTACTTTCTTTAACTACTTTTATTTTAAGAAGGTAATATTAATAGATTATGTAGATAGATTTAAAATTTCTTCAAAATACACAAGTTTAAAATTATCTAAGCTTTTGATAAATTCATTTAAAATTTGGATTTTACGTCTATTTTTAACATCTGGAGGATGTATGGCAACTCTTACTATATTAAGAAAAGTTTTTACAAAAATACCAGTAAATTTAAAGTAATAGATAGAAGGCTCTTCCATAAAACTTCTTGAAGAAAATGTTAAAACCGGAGAAAAAAAACTTTTTTCATTCTGAATATCGTATATCCTCAATCTATCTGTTGTAAATCTAAATCCTAAAGACTTTAAGATACTAAAATCTTCTTTTCTCATCAGCCAAGCTGGTGGTATAAATCCACAAGGATTAAATCCAAAACTTCTTAAAATCTCTAAACCTTTAGCTATCCTATCTTCAGTATCTTTGTAACTTAAAAACTCACCTTCTTTGTTGGTTAACAGATTTTTATAAGAAAAAAAAGAAAACCTTTCACCGCTATGGGTATAACCGTGTAATACCACTTCATTTTTCAGAATAATCTCTTTAAGGTCATCGGATATATCGTATATCTTTTCTTTACTATGAAAATATGGAACTACCAAAAAAGAGATTTTATCTATTCCAATATTTTCAAGTATATCTATAATGGACATTATATACTCTTCGTTAGAAGCAGTTACATCATGTATAGATACATTTAGAAATTTCAACTACAGTACACCTCAGATATATCTGTTTGTAATACACCAGATAACTCCTTTCGAGATGGAAAGTCTTTAGGCATATACAGACCTACATCTATAACTTCAACATCAAGAGTTTTTAAGTTTAAAAGAAATCTTAAAATGTGATTTAAAAGTTTATGATCCCCATAGTAATAGACGTAATCCCTATTTTCAACACCAATCTCTATAGAATTAAACCTCTTATACTTTATACACAGAGCTAAAACAGGTTTTTGAGTTTTAAATACAACTTCAAGATAACTTGATTTAAAAGGTAAAACTCTATCACCGTTAGATGTTGTTCCTTCAAGGAATATACATAAATTAATTTTATTATTTAGAACAGTTTCTAATTTCTCCATATCTTCTCTAACTTTCAATCTATTTTTTCTATCTATAAATACAGAGCCAGAAAATGAAGCTAATTTTCCAAATATCTTATCTGATTTAACCTCTGTTGTAGATACAAATGCCGTCTCAAATATAGAAGATATAATAACTATATCTATATAGCTTAGATGATTGGATACTATAAAAACCCCCTCCTCCCCCGATAAATTAACTCTCCCTTTAAAATATACCTTTATCCCTATTAACTTTAAACCAAATTTAGATACCTTATTTAAAAATCTAGCCCTCTTTATCAGCCTATTACTTTCATCCCTAATAAAGATCTCACTAAAAACACCATAAACTAAGATTAACGATATACAAAATAAAACTATAGATATGTTGTATAATCCCCTAAATACTCTTTCCATACTTTCTCTTAAAACTTTCATTTAACTTAGAAATATCTAAAAAAGTGAAAAAATCAACACAGCCAAACTCTTCATCTAAATATGGAAGACCACATATTTTAGCCCCTGCATTAAGATAAACTTTGAGCAAAGAAGGTATTTTACTTTCGATAAAATCTGTATTAACCATGTTCTCTCTGAGAAAAGATAGAGATTTTTCTATACCTTTCACAGTCTTGTAAGGTTTAACTTCTACAGTTTGTGAGCCGTAATTTCTAATCAGATAGTCTGTTATAAAAGCAACCTCTAAAGGATCCGTTGTAAATACACTTGAACATCCAAAGAGAAACTTTCCATTAACCTTTGATACATATTCGGAAATAGCCTTCCATAACAACATAATAACCAAACCATTTCTGTATTCAGGCAAAATTGAAGCCCTTCCAAGCTCAACCTTAACACCATCAAAACTTTTTATCTGACTTATATCAAACTCAGATTCAGAGTAAAATCTATCTGTAAATTCAGAACACAAAACTCTGTAAGTCCCCACAGGAATATTTTTAGCAGTATCATACACTATAAGATGATCTGCAATCTTATCAAACTCATCTATATCTATTTTTAAAATCTTTCTCTTTTGAAGATTAAACACTCTGTATCTAAGCTTTAAAACATCTATCAAACCTCTATAATCCTCTACCGTTTTTATAATGTAGTTAGATTTTTCAATTCTGATATACACATTTGGCTTAAATTTCTTTAATCTAAAACTGTAGATATCTAATGGTAAATTACTTAATTTCTTAGTTTTTCCTATCAGACTCAACATACTTAACCTCCATATAAAACTTCTCTGAAGATTGTAAGAAAGTTTTTTTAAAGAAAATTGAATATTGAGTTAAATTTATTTAAAGATTATGTTGACGAAGTATTAAAGGTAAGACTTGTCTTGCCTTATTCCTAACAATAGCATACTTATGATGTGATAACTTCTCTAATATAGGAATGACAGATATTGTGCCTATTTTTTTAAGTGTATCTATTATTTCTATAAGAATAAATGGATCATTTTCTTTATCTGCCATTGTGTCAAGATATGGAACAGCTTCCTCATATCTTTTAACACCTATAATATGCACCACATTTTTTCTCCATTCTTTTACCGGATGTTCAAGAGCCATAAGAAGTTTATACTCATAATCCATATTATGAAAATCTTTAAGGTCAAAACCACAGTTGGGACAAATTTCGTCTGTTGATGATATCTGAGACCAACAAGCCGGGCAGAAAAACAGTATAGACATATCTTGAGGTTTTATAACATTGATTTTGTCAAAGTCTGTTATAAAACTATCTATATCCATTTTAACTAACCCTTCCGGAAATTTTTCAATTTTAAATACTTCATAAAATACATTTTTATTTAAAGGTTGCATAGAAGATAAATCAAAATAACCTTCAACAGAATCCGGCTTCACAAGTTGAATGTAAACAAATTGATTACCGTTTATTAAACTTTCTAAATTATCTAAACTGTAAGCAGTTCCTATATATCTATATTTCGATATATACACAGCAAGTTCTTCCGGTGATACAGAGTATATATTTATATCGCAAGGATAATCCTTCATCTCTTTTATAATTTCTTGGACAACAGCAGTTCCTCTATTACTCTCTGTCTGTCCTCCAATAACATTACCATAGTCTAAAAATATAAAACTTTCTGTTCTCTTTATTCTATTGATAATTTTTATAAAACCTGTTATAGTCATACTCTCTACTTTTTTAAATAACTCCTTTATATTCATACCCATAGATTCAAGATTAATCCATACAGGATCACTTTCTCTAAACAGTATTTTTGGTTTGATATTCAATTGAAAATAGTTGATAACGAAATTTTTATTTAACTTATATAAACTAAAAGTTACAAAATCTTCTTCGATATTTCCATAAATTTTTCCATCAACTATAGGAACATATATGTTATCTCCAAACTTTTTAAAATGAAGGACACCGTTAAACTTATGTTGATATATAACTCTTAAAATGTTGTCAATATTGGCTACTTCTCTATCTAAATCTTTATAAACGATAAACTTATCTTCTAGATTCTCTAGCATCTAAAACCTCCTTCAATATAGCTATAAATGTATCTTTAACACCAACACCTTTATTTGCAGAAGCTAAAATTGTAGTTAAGCCAGAAAAAATAGATCTAAATTTAGATATATCCTCTACCAAATCTACTTTATTTATTTGAATAACTTTTGGTTTTTGATACTCCTGAATTTCTCTAAAAGCTTGAATATTTTGATCAAGGGGTTGAGTAGGATCTACCACAAACACGAAGCCATCTGCATTTGAGAATATCCAAGGTCTAACTATAGAAAATCTTTCCTGTCCCGGTGTAGAGAATATCCGGATTTTCAACCTTTCATCTGTTCCTTTTATCTTTATTGCCATAAGCAGTGTATCAAGATAAACTGTCCTACCTTCAATAGTTGATTGATGAAATCTATCTATCTTCATACTTTCAAAAATTGAAGCTAAAAACTCTAAATTAGTAGTTTTTCCAGCCATTCCTAGTCCATGATAAATTATAAAAATCTCCCCCATACTATATCTCCAGCATATCAAATTTTATTCCTGAAAACTTCTTAGATGAACTTTCCCTAATCTTTATAAAGACGGGTTCAAGTTCTTTTGCAGCCCTGTCAACGAAAAGTTTTACTGTTCCAAGCATTACATTTCTCCCAAATTTAACAGATATGAAAAAATTAGAATTTGAAAGCTTTATATAGATTGAACCATTAAGACCTTCTGTAAAAAAGTTAGATTTAGATTGAAGTAAATTATCGAGTTGATCTAATGCACCTAAAACAGAAGCAGATATAACACAAAATCTCTGGGCAACATTAAACATATCTTCTCCATAGGGAGAAAATGTTATTAATCTTCCTCCTTCATCTCCAACCACCACTATATCTAAGGCAACGGAATTTAAAAGTTTCGCTAACACCTGATTTATACTATCTATATCAGCTTTTGTTATTTCATAACTTACTAAATCCATAACTACCTCCTTTCTATATAATACACGCTAAGGATATTCCGGAAACTTTTGCTGATTTTTTAAGATCTGCTAAAATCTCACTTATATGTAAATTGTGTTTACTAATCTTTAGAAATTTTTTATCTATACATAATATAGCCGCACTTACAGACATAAGCTTAAAATGTTTTAAATTACCATCTCTATCTTTGGATACCATATAACCGTTTGAAATATCTTCCTTATCATAAAAAGAAACAACCTGTTTTTTAAAACTTTCTACAACATGTTTAACATCAGATATTACTTCGTCTAAGTTGTAGTTAGTTTTAGCTGCAAAAAAGTCATCTCCACCTATATGTCCAACAAAGTAATTTTTATTTAAAAGGGTTGATGTGATAATATTAGAAAAGAGCTGTATCACTCTATCTCCTACTCTGAAACCGTATTTATCATTAAATGGTTTGAAGTTGTCAAAATCGAAATATATCAATACAAGATCTACATCTTTCATTAAATTCTTGTCAATATACTCTTTAATTTTCATATTACCAGGTAGGCCTGTTAAAGGATTAGTGTTGATAGCTTCATACAACTTTACCTTATGTATCACCATAAAAATATCTCTGTAGTTTGTCAAGCCCAAATATTTATAATTTTCAGTTAAAACTACAACATCTTTACCGGCGGAAAGTATGCTTGCAAGTTTATCTATGTCTATCTTTTCTGAAATTTCTAATAAAGCAGGTTTTTCAAAAAAACTTTCTAAATCCTCTACATACTTTCCTTTTCTAAAATATATATCTAATGAGAATTTAGAGTGTATTAAGGTTTTATATATTTTTTTAGATTTATAAGATAAACAGGTATATTATTGTTATTAACCACAGGTAAATAATCAACATCTAAATTTTTTAACACGTTTATAAAATATGATACTTCATCATTAATTCGTATAGGATCCACTTTGTAAACTTTTTTTATGATCTCTTCTTTCAAATTAGAATGAGTACCTCTTTTTAGAGAAAAATCAAGAGAAATTTTATCTTTAAAAGAAGTGATAAACTCAGGTTTTGCTATGTAGTAACCTTGAACAAGGTTTATACCGATATCATCAAGTTCATAAATCTGGTTAATATTTTCTACTTTTTCTGCTATAAGTTGGTAGTTAAGAGTATTAGATAATTTAACCAAAGATTCAACTATGGCTTTTTTTTCTATATCTTCTCCTAGTTCTTTGATAAAAAATCCATCTATTTTTACTATATCAGGTCTCAACCTATATAGAGTCTCAAGACATACATTACCTACTCCAAAATCATCTAAAGCTATTTTAAAACCCTGTTGTCTATAATTCTCTATAATTTCTAAACCCAAAATATCTGAAATCTTATGTCTCTCTGATACCTCAAACACAAAAAGTGATGGATCTATGTTCAAAGATTTAAGATACTCTTTAGTAAAACCTCTTTGATAATTTTTATCTTCAATGACCCTATTATCAATGTTATAAAATAACTTAATACCTTTTTTAAATCCATCTATAAAAAGATTTATAGCTTTTTTTCTAAGATTTATATCTAAAATATGTAAACTGTTTATGCTGTGCGCATAATCAAATAGATCAAATAATGTATTAAATCCAATATTTTGATAATTTCTAAGTAAGGCTTCGTATCCTATAACTATGCCAGTTTTTGTATTTACAATAGGCTGAAAAGCAAATTCTAATTCATTTACTACCCTATTTATATCTAGAACAGAGGAAAAATTCTTGTAATACACATTCATTTTAAAACTTCCTTTTAGTTTTAATCTAAATCAAATATTACCTGAAGTTTATTATATCTGTATTAAAGAATTTTTTATTTTTTTTAACGTAGATTTAATTGAATAATAAAGATAAAAAAGTATATTTATAAACTAAATAACTAATCTTTTGCAGGAGTGCATGGATATGAATGATTTTGACAGACTATCAAAAGAGATAGAAGATTTACAAAACAGATATAAAAGATATCTGTCTGAAAGGGAGAGAAAAAGAAAAAGAGAACAAGATAGCCTTTTCACAAAAAAAGACAGAGCTGTTCTTGTTCAGTCCTTTGTGATAGGCGGCATAATTGAGAATGTCTTAACTAAAACGATAACTAAAATATTATGAAAAAGTTTGATTTTGATTACATAAAAGAGTTCATTAATAAAACTACAGAATCCACCTCTATATATGTAGGTTGTGATTCAAAAGTATTTAGAGAATATACTGTATTTGTTTCCGTTATAGTAGTTCATCTAAATTCTTCAAATGGCTGTAAGATATTCTACCAACAAGATAGAATAAATAGAAGACTCTCTCTGAGAGAGAGATTATTAAAAGAAGTAGATTTTGCAGTCTATACAGCACTGTCTATAGTTGACTCTATAGGTAACAGAAAATTAGAGGTACACCTTGATATAAATCCAAATGAAAATTATAAATCTAGCATTATAGTCAAAGAAGCTATTGGATATGTAATGGCACAAGGTTTTAAACCAGTTTTAAAGCCAGAATCTGTTGCAGCATATTCTGTTGCAGATTATATTGTAAAAAATTTTTAGATATTTCTAAGTATTTCTAAAACTTTTTTTATATTACCCTTTATTCTAATTCTTCCAGTTGTTATGTACCTTAATATATATGATCTATTGTTTAAAAGCTTAAACAGGTCTTTTGAACTTATTTCAACCACATTTTTGATGTTACAATCTTCATCTTCAAAAACATGCAAACCATCTCTGGATAATTTAACTTTAAAATCTTTACCATTTTGTAGCTTTATTTTAAATAGTACTTCATCATCTTTGGAGAGAGAGCTTATGTGATGCTTATGGTCTCTGTTTATAGTTTCTATCAATTTATGTATTTCATAGATTTCATTCAAACTTCAGTCTCCAACTGAACTATTCCCTTTTCTTTTGATAAGATTTCATTAACCAACAAATCAAGATGTTCCTCAGCTGATTCTTCAGTTAAATATATACCTAAAACAGCAGGTAAAAGGGGCTGTGGAAGGTAAGCTATAACTTCAAATACCGGTACATTCTTACCATCAAGCTCTATCTTTTCATATTCAACAGCAAAACCAATTATATGATTAAGGTTTATATACCTTCCACTTCTAGTTTTAATGAAAATCATCATTCCTTATGCTCTTGGTTAGTTTCTTGAGATTTTTCTTCTTTAATTGCTTTCTTTGCACCTTCAACAGCACCTTGAGCGGCAGCTTGAACTATCTTTAATCCTTTCTCTATTATTTCAGCAGCGGATTTAACTACATCAGAAGCTGTTTCAGACACTTTTTTAACTGCTTCTACAGGAAGTTTTGTTAGATCTTTCTCCTCTGTCATACCAAGTTTCTTTCTGAGTTCCTCAAGCTCCTTCTTAATGTTTTCAAGCTCTTCATGTAAGTTTTTTTCTTCAGCCATAGTACTTACCTCCTAACTATTTTTTTCTAAAAGTGGTCTAATACTGTTAAAACCAAGCAAAACTGTCGTTCCGTTGTTTATTACGGTACTAACTACAGGACTTATTAACCCTGTAGCAGATAATATCAAACCAATAGAGTTAGCTATAGTATTTATTCTGAAGTTTGATTTTATTCTATTTATAGCTCTATCGGATATTTCTATTGCTTCCACTAACTTTGAAAGATCATTAGGTATAACCACATCTGCTACTTCTATAGCAATATCCGCACCACTTCTCATTGATATACCTATATCTGCAACAGAAAGTGCCGGAGAGTCATTTACACCATCTCCAACAAATGCAACCTTTTTACCTTCTTTCTTTAAATCCTTTATAATTCTAGCTTTTTCATCAGGAAAAGCTCTGGCAAAAAATTTCTTAATACCGAGAAATTTAGCTACTTTTTCCGCAGCTCCTTCATTGTCTCCAGTGCAGAGAATAACCTCTCTACCCATATTATGAAGTTTCTTGATAACATCTGGAGCCTCTTTTCTTATGTGATCACTTACACCAATTAAACCAACTATTTCCTTATCCTTCACTAAGAATAAAACAGACTCTCCTCTGTTATGAAGTTCGTCAACATAAACCTTTACTTTTTTGGGAATATTTATTTTCTTTTGTTTCAAAAATTTACTACTTCCTAAAAGATATAGTTGACCGTTTATATATCCCTCTATACCCAATCCTACATGATATTTAGAATCTTTTCTTTCATAAAGTTCTATACCTCTATCTGAAGCAAATTTTACTATGGATTTTGCTATAGGATGTGTTATTCTCTGTTCCAAAGATGCTGCTATTTGAAGAATCTCATCTTCTGATAAACTAAGAGGAACTATTTCAGTTATCTCAGGTTTACCTACTGTTATAGTTCCGGTTTTATCAAAAACAACAACATCTACATTTTTCAGTATTTCTAAATGTTTTCCGGATTTAAAAAGTATCCCTCTCTTTGCTGCAACTCCTAAATAAGACATTATAGTCAGAGGTGTAGATACATGTATTCCTGTATGATAATCAATTATAAGAGTAGATGTTAACCTATTTATATCTCCTGAAATAAGATAACTAGAGCCAGCTATGGTAAATGTAGGGATAACAAATTTATTTGCAAAGCTTTCGGCTTTATTCTGAATATCTATTGGAGTATTTACTCCTTCTTCTATAATCTTAACTATTTTAGCAAGTATGGTATCATCACCAACTTTTTCTACTTTTATGTATATCTTACCATCTTCAACAAATGTACCGGCATATACTTTATCTCCTTCTTTTTTGAGAACCGGATTTGATTCTCCTGTTAAAGAAGCTTGATTAACAAGAGCTTCTCCTTCTGTTACCACTCCATCAACAGTTATCTTTTGTCCTGTATAAACAACAACTAAATCCCCTACCTTTACCTCATTAATATGCTTTTTAATAACATTCTCACCTTCTAAGACATAAGCAAAATCATCTTTGTAATTTAAAAGTTTTTCTATTTCCAATTTTGCAGTATTTTCTGTTTTTTCCTCTATGAGATCTCCTAATGATAATAACCATGTCATTAACATTGAAGAACCATAACCACCGGTAAGATTAGCTATAAATATAGCAGAAGAATCCAGTAAATTTACATCTATCTTTTTATTTGATAGTGACCTTATAGCTTTGGTAAAAACAGGTATAGCAAGTCCAAATGATAGAAAAGGTATAAAATTACCTAAAGAATTTCTAAATAGTAATGAAAATAGTCCTAAACTGTTGAGTTTAAACCAAGTTAATCCAGATATATTTTTTTTCTCTTCTTCTTTTTGTTCTAAACTTTCTTTATCTATAAGTTGTAAGATAAGATCTCCGTTAGAACTTTCAAACAGAGATAGAATATCTGGAATGAGATTAACTTTCTTTGTCCAGTAAAAAGATACATTTCCCTGATTCTTAATAACGGTAACTCTATCTAAATTTGAGAATTTAGATAGAAAAAAATTTTGGAGTGTCTCCTTAGACACCCCAACGTACTTTATAAATTCAGAATGAATTTTGAGTTTCCCCGGTTTTAACTCTTTTATACTATAAGGAATAGCCATATCATACCTCTTGTTGCTGATTTTCCACGGTAGCCGATAGTTTCTTTTTCTCAAGCATTAAAACAGCTGCTTCTATTTCTCTCTGCATACTTTCAAGCTTTCTTTGTTCTTCTATTTTATTAATGATATATAGCCCAACCACACCTAAACCAACTCCCAATGCAAAAGAGAATGGATTAGAACAAAACACCCTTGAAGCAAATGCTAACGGATTCATATTTACTTACCTCCTTTATAGGTTTGATTTTATTTTTTCTAATATTTCTTGCTGTTTCTGAAGTATCTCTAGTTTTCTTTCTACTTCCAATTTGTATTCATGTTTTGCTTCAGCAACCACATCCTCCCAAAATTCCGCAGTCTCGTCTAAGTTAGACTTTAACCACTGCTGAAATGAAACCACTTCCTTGGTTGCGCCTACCAAGAGAGGTTTTGAGTTTCTCAAAAGATGGTTTAAAACTACGACTCCGGCTACCGCTCCAATTCCATAAAGTAGCCAATTGGTAGAAATACAGCCACCTATTGTGCCACCTAACCTAAAACCAAACAGATTCATATAGCACCTCCTGTACTAAAATTTAGATTTAAGATATCTTCCTAATAACATAGTACAAACCCCAAAGGTGATAACACCTTTTTTAAACCCAAGTAACCCTATAGTGTAAATAAATTTAGTTACAGGACTTTTTATAAAAGGTGCTGTATAAAAAAACAGATCACCTTTATCTAAAGGTATATTATCTTTTTTAGTTTGCAAGTTATCTAAAATTAAAGCCACTTCACTGTTAGATTTGTATGTAATAAGAAAAGATAAATTACTTTCTTTAATATTTATAATCCCATCAAGCTTTGATAACATAGACCTAACCCTTTCTTTTTCATACAAATTATCAAATCTCAACCTTATTCTTCCTGTAATCTTTGATTCAACTCTCAAGAGAATCACTCCTTTTTATAATGTGAGATATCCTACATAGAGATCTGTAAAGATTCTTTAGCATCAGAGAATATTTAAAGTAGGCTTTTGGATCTTCAACAACGTAAGTGTATAAAACTCTGTCTATCTTTTGCATTACAAGTTCTATTCTCTTAAGTGCCTCATTCCAGGAAACCTTTCCCATAAGATAGCTTATAATATAGTTTGATATAACTTTTATGTCGTTTAAAAGATAAGACATTTCTTCAGGCAATGTTCTAATATTAGAAAGTACATGTAATATTATTTTTAACTCTTCAACTACTTCTTTATTTACCTCTTCCTTTTGAGTTTCAAGAAGTTCAATTCTGTTTTTCAAAAAATGAACAAAGTCCTCCTCTTCCAACTTTACAGCAGGAATTAAGGATATATGACTTAAAATCTCAACCAGCCTATCCATGGCTTTAACCTCTTTAATCTTAAAATATATTATACATTAAATATACAGTAAAACTTTTATCTTTGTGTTAAATTTGTGTTAAGATTTTGTTAAAAAGTGAGGTAGTTACACTCTACCTACATAGATATATTGGGATTTATATGTTTTCAGTAAGAACAGATATATTAACTAAACTTTGGAAGTTTCCAGTTGTAAAGGATTGCAACTATCCTAAGCATAATAACTATTATGGAGCATACAATAGATGCTGTATTGAGACTACCTGTTAATGTTATTGTGATATAAAATCCAATAGCACCGGCTATACTACAACTTGCATAAAAATCATCTCTCAAAACAGATGGGACTTTGCCAAGTAATAAATCACTTATAAGACCTCCACCTACACCTGTAAGGGTTGCAAGGATTATAATACCAAAGAAAGAGACATCTGCATTATAAGCTATTATTGCCCCCGTTGTCGTAAAAGCAGATAGGCCTATGGCATCCGGAATAAGTATATAGTATTTATTCTGTAAGTCTCCTTTAACAACTTTGTAAAGTATTATAGCTATCCACACTCCAAGTAAAGCTATACTCATATCAGAGAGAGATTTTAAAGCATTTGGAACTGTGTTTATAAGCAGGTCTCTTGTTATACCTCCTCCCAATGCTGTCATAACTCCTAACACAGTTATACCAAGTAAGTCTAAACCTTCTTTAATAGCTTTTATTGAACCTGTTATAGCAAAAGCAAGTATACCGATTATATTCATAACAAGGAAGATATCTTCTGTAAAGCCCATCTCTCCTCACACAGATTAATCTGTTTGTCAACTAAAATATTAAATTCTTCATCTGTTTTGAGTTTAAAGATTTTAATATCTACACCTTCATCAACGGCTTTTTTAAAAGTTTGAAAAAACATTTTATCAGTTTTTAGATTTGGAAAAAAGCAATTACAATCTCTAAATGCCAGAATTAAAACTATAGGTTTATAGCCATCATTTTTAGACTCCATAAGATGAAAAAGATGTTTCAATCCCCTCTCTGTTGGAGCATCGGGAAAAAGACAGATATCATCTACAAGAAGATTACAACCTTTTACCTCAATAAGATATCTATCACCTACTAAAAAGTCAATCCTACTTTCCTTATACTTAAACTCCGGTTTTATATCTAAATCTGGAAAGATATTCTTAATCAGATTATAGGCTATCTTTGAGTGATAAGATGTATTTAAAAGTATTATTCCATCTTCCATCTTTACAAAGAGAAGTTTTCCATCAGTTTTTAGATTATCTGATAGTGTTATATAAACCTCCCTACCTTCTGTAAGTATCTCTTTAAGTCTTCCGGTGTCCGCTATATGGACATTAAACAACTTACCGTCTATATCAATCTGTCCAACAAATCTGTTTAATCTTTTGATAAACAAACCTTTTACTATTTTAGATTTATCAAAACTGTAAAGAATCAACTTAATCCTTTTCCTAAAAATTTATAAGCTTCTTCAAGGGCAACTCTACCGGACTTTGTTCTTTTTATAAATCCTAACTTCATAAGATACGGCTCTATTACTTCCTCTATGGTTCTCCTATCTTCATTCATTGCCAAAGACAGAGTGGTTATACCAACAGGTCCACCACCAAATCTATCTATTAATGTGTGTAGATACTTAAGCATCATATCATCTATACCGTGTTGTTTTATAGAAAGAATATTAAAAGCATTTTTTACAGTATTAATATCTATCTTCTCGTATCCTTTTGAGATACAGTAATCGTATACTCTCTTAAGTAGTCTATTTGCTATTCTTGGGGTTCCCCTTGAATGCTGAGCTATATATACAGAAGCATCTTCTTCTATATCTATACCTAATATTCCGGCAGACCTTTTTATTATTTCAGATAAATCCTCTACAGAGTAGTAATCCATATTTAGAATTATTCCAAATCTACTTAAAAGAGGTGTTGATAGTAAGCCTATCCTTGTGGTTGCACCTATGAGTGTAAATCTGTTAAGTGTTAAAGTTATAGCTCTTGAATGTCTCTTTTTTCCTGAGCCTCCCCCAACAACAATATCCAACTTAAAATCTTCCATTGCAGGATATAAAATTTCCTCAAAAGCCGGTGGAAGCCTATGAATCTCGTCTATAAATAGAATATCTCCTTCTTTAAGTGAAGTTAAAAGTCCGGCTATATCTCCTTTTTTTTCAATAACTGGTGCAGAAGTTATCTTAATATCAACACCCATCTCATTTGCTATAATAGATGCAAGTGTAGTTTTACCAAGTCCCGGCGGACCTGTAATTATAATGTGATCTAAATGGTTATTTCTCTTTTTTGCAGACTGTATAAACATCTCAAGCTGTCTTTTTATCTTCTCCTGTCCTATATATTCTGATAACGTTTTAGGTCTGAGATTCATCTTTCCATCTTTACAACTTTAATAAGAAAATTCTTTGCCTCTGATTCGATATCTTTATAAAACACTTTCTGATTTACTTCAAGTAAGTATAACATCTTTAATATCTCTTTTAACTCATCTACTGTCATAAATTTAGAATGTCTGGTAATATTACTTTTTTGAACAGGTGAGAATACCCCAACCTTAGAGAGAGCTTCTTCATTAGATGTTCCATTTATTATAAGAATCTTATAGTATAAAACCTTTTCAAGATGATTAGCTAAAAATGTCTGTATCTGAAAAGGATGAAAAGATTTTTCTATGAGTTTATCATACAGATTTATCACTTTTCTATTTCTTTTTAAAAACATCTCCAAAAACTCAAAAATACTGTTTTCGGAAGAAGAAGTTATTATATTGTCAATATCCTCCCTTGACACTTCACCTTTGTCTTTACAGTATAAAATTAGTTTTTCAACTTCCGGTTTAGCAACTGTTAAATCATAGTTCAATAAACTTGCTAAATATTCAAGGTCTCTATCTTCTATATTTATACCCTCTTTTTCAAACTTTTTCTTTAAAGATGATATAAATGCCGATTTTGTGAGTCTAGCACATGTTATTAAATCAGATATCTTAAAGATAGATTTATAAGGTTCTTTTTGAGGTAACTGTTCTTCAGAGAAGATTAGAATAACTTTTTGATTTTTTATATCCTTTAAAACTTCCAAAAATTCTTTTATCTGTTCTTTTGAAAGATTTGATATAAAATCGGAAGCATTTTTAATAACTACAGAAGGTTTATCTCCAAATAGAGACTGGACCTTAAACTGTGTTAAAATTGTATCAAAACTTACTTCATCTCCCCAAAAAACCATCGGTTTTAATAAAGTCTTTATCTTATCTAAAACCATACTCTTCAAAAGTTGGTCATTTCCAAATACAACTACGACATTCTTCAATGATTTTATATCTGGCTCTTTTATAAACTGCTGTGCTTTAATTTCCATAGCTTATAAGTATCGAGTATACTCTTGCTTTTATCAAATCAGCAAGTTCTGAAAAAGCATACCTCTTCTCAAAGTCTGCTCTCATACCTGTTCCCACATATTGAGTCTTTTCTATTATACTGTGGGAATATATATCTTTTCCTGTTCTGTCTTTTAAACTTAAAAATGAGTTAATCTGGGCTACGTAAACATTTGCTCTTAATGTGGCAGAATAACCTATTGGATAGAATCCAATATTTGTTACAGAAAAATACACAAAGTACTGAGTTTTATCACTACAATCTATAACGGCACCAGAAGATAAAATAGCATCTGTTAAAGCTTGATAAAGTAAATCTTTCAAAACAGGCTCAGGAGAGTCATAGTCAAACTCCTTTATACAATATACAGTTTTAGGGTTAGACGGTTTAATAGAATAGCTATTTATACTACAAGATATTGTAATTAAAGATAAAAACACAGTTAAAATCTTTTTCATCTCTCTCTCAACTTTTTCTCAAGCATATATTTTGTGTAAGGTGTTACCATAGAAGATACATCTCCACCATGAAAAGCAATATCTTTAACAATCGTAGAGCTTATATGTATAAGTTCCTGAGATGGCATCATAAAAAATGTTTCTACTCCATCAAGTTTGTAGTTTGTCATAGCTATCTGAAGTTCATATTCAAAATCTGTAAATAGTCTAACACCTCTTACTACAATTTTAGTATTATATTTCCTAACAAAATCAATCAAAAGTCCGGAGAATGATTCAACAATAACTCTCGTTCCAAACTCCTTAACTGCATCTAGAAATATATCTACCCTTTCTTCAACCGTGAAAAAAGGTTTCTTATTTGGATTTTCAGCTATAGCTACAATAACAGTTTCAAAAATATTAAGAGCCCTCTTTACTATATCAAGATGTCCTAAATGTACTGGGTCAAATGTCCCCGGATATACACAGATTTTTGTAGTCACTCTTTTCTCCAGAATGTAAGTTTAGTATCACCATAAACTCTCTCATCGTATAATTTTTCCGGAAAATTTTCTTTAAAATCCAAATCAGACCTATGTTCAACTATTAATATACCACCTTTTTTCAAAATTCTCAAAGACCCATCTATAACTTTATCATAAAATTTATAATTATAAGGAGGGTCTGCAAAGATTATATCGTAAGTTTCATCTCTTTCTTTATGTAAAAATTTTAAAACATCTATGGGAAAAATCTTTATTTTCTCTATATATCCAAGCTTTCGACAGTTTTGAGATATATCTATTGTCCTTTCTTTATCAAGTTCCACAAAAATAACTTCTGAAGCACCTTTCTTTAACGCAGTCATACCAACTTGTCCTGTTCCGGCAAAAAGATCCAAAAATTTTTTATCTTTAACAGAGTAAAGTATATTGAAAAGAGCTTGAACAACCTTATTTGATGTTGGCCTAATAGGTAGTTTTCCTGGAATCTTCTTTTTCAAGTACTTTTCCCGTTTTATTTAAATTTAAAACTCCCTCGAGAAGAGGGAGGGAGATATTAACACTCTTCTTTATGGGAATCTACAGGAACTGCCGGACATAGATTAAGTTTTCTCTCTTCTCCAACTATCATGTAGTAAAGGACAGGAACAACTACCAATGTTAGAAGAGTTGAGGCAACTGTTCCGAATATTAACGCTATTGCAAGACCATTAAATATAGGGTCAAAGATTATAACAAATGCTCCAACAACAATAGCAGCTGCAGTAAGTAGGATAGGTCTTGTCCTAACTATTCCGGCTTCAAGTAAAGCCTCCTCAACAGAGTATCCTTCCTTCATCTTCTGCTCTGCAAATTCAACCAATAGTATGGAGTTTCTCAAAATTATTCCAGCAAGAGCTATAAATCCAATCATAGAAGTAGCTGTAAAAAATGCTCCCATCAATAGATGCCCCGGAATTATACCTACAAGTGTAAATGGAATAGGTGACATTATAACTGCCGGCATTTTGAAAGATTTAAACCAACCTACAAGTAAGATGTAGAGGACAACTATCGCAACTCCAAAAGCTATACCCATATCTCTAAATGTTTCGTAGGTAACTTGCCATTCACCGTCCCACTTAACATAATATCTATCTTCAAGCTCCGGTTGATGTGTAAGTAACTCTTCCACAGGTTTTCCATCAGGAGTTTTTATATTTTTAATCTTATCCCAGAGGTCAATTATAGGATAAACAGGGCTACCTACAGTATCGTTAACGTTAGCTACAACATAAACTACAGATTGTAGATTTTTTCTGTATATATCTTTTTCAGTAGTAGTTTCTTTTACTTTAACAAAAGCACCAACAGGTATTCCACCTTCTGGTGTAGGTATCTTCATAGAAAGTAGTTTCTCTATAGAGTCCCTATCTTTTTCATCCAACCTAACTACTATGGCAACCTGATTTAGGTCTTCAGAGGAGTGAATTAATCCTACTTGATGGCCTGCCAATGCAACTCTCATAGTTTTTACAATAACATCTTCAGAAAGCTGATACCTCTTTAGCTTATCTCTGTCAATATCAAATTCATACTCTTTCTGAGGAACATTATCGTATATGCCTACATCTATTATCCCCGGAGTTGATTCAAATATCTTTTTAATCTCATTTGCAACACGAAGTTGACCTTCATGATTTGGTCCATAAACTTCTGCAACTATAGGAGATAGAACAGGAGGTCCCGGAGGTGGCTCTACCACTGCAACATACTTAGCTCCATGTTTTTTAGCTATCTGATAAACTTTATCTCTTATTCTCTCTGCTATTTCGTGGGATTGAGCTTTTCTATCATGTTTTCCTACAAGTCCAATATGAATCTGAGCCAAATTAGGTGCCTGTCTTAAGTAATAATGTCTTACAAGTCCATTAAAGTCAAAAGGAGCAGGCTCTCCAACATATATAACATAATTTTTAACTTCGTTAACATTTTTTATATAATCTGCAATCTCCCGTGCTACCTTATAAGTATCTTGAAGAGGTGTCCCCTCTGGCATATCAAGGACTACTTGAAGTTCACTTTTGTTGTCATAAGGTAGCATTTTAACGAGAACAGCCCTTGTTACAAGTAACAAGATAGATAAAACCAATAAACCTCCAGCAAAACCTAAAAACAGCCATCTATTTCTCCTACTTTTAAACAGAGGCATATAAACTTTGTTGAAGAATTTAACTAAAAATCCACTTCTTGCTAAATCTTCTCTCCCAAGAGATTCCGGAGATTCATGGACTTCATCATGTTTCATCCATCTTAAAGCAAGATATGGTGTTAGTATAAAGGCAAGTAACATAGAGAAAAACATCGCAACAGAAGAGTTTATTGGAATAGGTCTCATATAAGGACCCATAAGTCCAGTTACAAAAGCCATAGGAAGCAAAGCGACAATAACTGCAAAAGTAGCAAGTATGGTAGGATTACCAACTTCATCTGTAGCTATTACAGCTGCTTCTTCATTAGACACTTTTCTCATAGAGAACCATCTGTGGATATTTTCAAGGACTACAATAGAGTTATCAACGAGAATACCTATTGAGAATATAAGTGCAAAGAGGGTAACCCTGTTAAGTGAGTAACCATACATCTCACTTAAGAATAGTGCTATAGCAAGTGTAACAGGTATTGTAACAGCAACTATCATTGACTCTCTAAATCCGAGTGTAACGGCTATTAGAAGCACTATAGAAAATGTCGCAATAAGTAAATGTTCTATAAGCTCATTTGCTTTTTCAGAAGCAGTCTCTCCGTAGTTTCTTGTAATTGTAAATTTTATATCAGAAGGTATTATCTTACCTTTCATATCGTTGATTTTTTCTATGATCTGATCTGCCACTACAACTGCATTACTTCCTGTTTTCTTAGCCACCGCTATCGTTACAGCATTCTGTATAGGTTGAATTTTTTTATCTCCTTCTGCCTGTCCATATCCAAACTGGGTGTAATTTGTTATCTCGCCTTCTCCATCTTCAACCTTTGCAACATCTTTTATTTTTACCGGTGATCCATTATAAACAGCTATAACAACATTTTCAACATCTTCTTTAGATTTTAAAAAGGAGCCTGTTCTTACTTTATATCTATAATTATCCTTATCAAACTCCCCAGAAGGTAGTGAAAAGTTGGCACCTTCAATAGCTTGAATAACTTGAGGCAACATTATATTGTATGCATTTAGTTTAACAGGGTCAAAGTAGATAGATATCTGTCTTTGGTTTGAACCTATTACAGTTGTTTCTGATACATTAACTACCTTTTTAATTTCATCTTCCACAACTTCCGCAATTCTTCTTAAATCATAAGATGAATACTTATCACTATGGAGAGTTATCGCTAAAATAGGAACATCATCTATTGATTTTGGTTTTATAATAGGGTTCATAGCCCCCTTTGGCATCAGATGGTAGTTTGACATAACCTTAGAGTAAAGTTTTACCAAGCTATCTTCCGGATTTGCTCCCACTTTAAACCTGACTGTAACTATTCCAAAGCCGTCTGAAGCATAGGAGTAAACATACTCTACATCCGGAATTTCCCACATAAGTTTTTCAAGAGGCTTTATAGCAAGATTATTAACTTCTTTAGATTTGGCACCGGGATAAGGCACCATTATATCTATCATAGGGACAACTATCTGAGGCTCTTCATCTCTTGGGGTTGTAAAAACTGCAAAAAATCCAAGTAGTAAAGATGCAAGCACCATAAGAGGTGTAAGTTTCGAGTTTAAAAAGTATTTAGCAATCTTTCCCGCAAGTCCAATCTTTTCCATTCTTAACCTCCCAGCTTACATCCGTCACAGGCTCTTTCAACATCTTTCACAATGATCTTTGTTCCCGGTTCTAATCCTGCAACAATTTCAACTTTATCACCGTAATCTTCTCCTGTTTTAACATAAGTTAACTTGATAGTTCCATCTTTGCTTACTGTATAAACAGCTGTAAGCTGTCCCCATTTAAATACAGCAGTTTTTGGCACAAGGATTTTCTGGGTTTTAGATATAGGTATGTATAACTTTCCATACATTCCAGAAGTTAAACTTTCATCATAAGGAATATCAAATTTAACAGTAAATGTCCTGTTCATAGGATTTATATTACTGTTTTTCTCAACAACTTTTGCCTTAAATCTTTTATTTCCAACCTCTATCTCATACTCATCACCAACTTTTACTTTATCAAGTAGAGATTCATCAAGATATGCTATAAACTGTAATTTCTTATCTCCAACTATAAGTATAGGCATACCGGGAGCAGCCATATCCCCTTCATCCATCATCTTTTTAACCACATAACCATCAAAAGGAGCTCTAACTTCTCCATATCCGACAACTATATCAACTTGAGCTATTTTAGCCTTTACCTGCTTTTCTTTCGCATCAATCTGAGCTAACTTTGCGTTAACTTGATCAACCATAGATTTTGCAGCTACCATCTTAGTTTCTATCTCTTCTAGCTGTTGTTTTGAAACTGCATTCTCTTGATAAAGATTTTTAAACCTTTCATAGGTTCTTTTAGCAAATTCGTAGTTCTCAACAGCTGCTTTTTTAGCTGCTAAAGCTTCCTCTCTTGCTTTTGATAACTCATCCAATCCTGCTATAGCTTCATTTCTCTGCTGAACAACCTCTGAATTATCTATCTTTGCAAGAAGCTGTCCTGCTTTTACATAATCACCTTCTTGAACATATATCTTCAAAATTCTTCCCATCCATTTTGTAGAGACTTTTGCATTGTTCTCTCCGGACACATTTCCGTCAGCTTTGTAATACTGCGGAACCTCTTCCATTTGGACTGTAACCGTCTCCAATCCAGTTATAACTTTACCCTTATATGCTGATTCCCCTGGCTCAACTCTATGTCCTATAAAGCCTCCAAGCCAAAGTATAAAGATAGCTATAGGTAAGATAAAGAATAATACAAATTTAACCGGTTTACTCATTTTCATATTCTCACCTCTCTACTTTTTTATTTGATTTATTAACATTCCACTTTGGTACATAAGTTCAAGAATAGAAAGCTTACAGTTATAACTTGCCTGAGCTTTTTCAAATTTTATCTTGTCATAGAGAGTTTGAGTATCTAATAAATCTATCATAGATGCAAGTTGATTTTTATATCTTGTCTCTGTTATTTTTAGAACTTCCGCTGCATACTTTAGGTTTTCTTCTGCCGTTTTTAGCTTATCAACTTGAACTTCATATTCTTTATAAGCTTTATATACACTAAATTTTATAAACTCTTCAAAACCTTTTTCTTGCTGCTTGTATTGATTGTACATCTCCTTTGCACTTTTGTATTTATTAAATGAAGTCAGGCCATCAAATATTTTCCAGTTAACAGCAAAACCTACCATCCACCACTTACCTTCATTTCCCGGCAGTAGTTTATTGTCGTTCATCTCATAGGAAGCAAAAGCTCCTACAGTTGGAAGCATATCTGCTTTGTTTAGATCTATCATCTTTTTAGCAATCATAACTTTATCTCTTAATGCAAGTAGGTCATACCTGTTGGATATAGCATAATTTTGAAATTCCTCTAGACTTTGATTAACAGTATCACACTTTAACTCTCCAACTACATCGATATCAGATGGATCCGTCTTTTCATCACCCATTGCAAGAAGTAATCCCCTCTTTGCTATCTTGTAGTTATTCTCTGCTTCTTTTATTTTAGTCTTAACATCTTCAAGATAAACTTTTGCTCTTAATTCATCTGCCGGGATTGCAAGACCGTTAGCAACCATACTTTTTGCAGTGTTGTAATGTTTCTCTACATCTTTATATGCTTGATTAGCAAGCTCTATAGCTTTTTTTGCAAGTAATGCTCCATAATAAGCTTTTGATATATCGTATACAGTTTTCTCCTGTGCTCTTATATATTCTTTCTGGGAAGATTCATAATCCTTCTTCTGTATATATATACCACTTTCTATTTTTCCTCCGGTATATATAGGAAGCTGTAGTTCTATCTTTGTTCTCCAGCTACTAACTGCCGGATAAGAAGGTTTAGAGAAAGAGGACATATTACCAAACATAGGATTTAAAGCTGTCATATCCACAAATTTAGAAGTTGTCATAAAATCAAGTCTTTTCTGACTCATAGTATTCCACATCGCATAACCAGGTTCATCAGTTCTCATAAACATCTCAGAGAAAGTTATAGAAGGCAGCTTATATCCTTTTGTAGATTCATAAAGATACTCTTTTGATTTTACAGCGTTTTCAGAAGCCTTGACTTCGTAGTTATCTTTTAAACCTTGCTGTATAGCTTCTTCTAATGTTATCTCTTTACCAAAAGTAGATTGAATTATCAAAGCTGATAATGTAAAAAAGCCTATCTTCCTCATCTTTCACCTCTATTATAAGAATATTCAGATATTCTAATATTCTATATTATACTACAGGTTAGTATTCAACAACTGATTTTGAACATAAACTCTATGTATTCCCAAATCCTTAATAGTTTATGAAACTATATCTTCGAGAAAATCAATATTGTATATCTCTATCTTCCCTCTTTCAGTATCTAAAACTCCCTCCTTCTTCCACTTACTTATTATTCTTATAGTAGTTTCCACAGTTGTTCCCGCCATTTCAGCTATATCTTGCCTTGTTATTGGTGCATTTATAGTTATTTTATCTTTATCTGGATCTCCTATCTTATCGGCAAGTTCAAGAAGAAGATTGGCTATCCTGCCTTCTACCTTTTCAACTGCAAGACTTTTTAACCTATCGTAAGCTTCAAGTATCCTTTTTGTGGCATCACAGGTTATTCTAACAGCTAATGCAGGATACATAAGTAGAAGTTTTAAGAAATCATTATTTGATATATATAAAACTGTGGTATCAACCAAAGCTTGGGCTGAGTAAGTGCTTGATGGTTTACTTCCTTTCATCACAAGCCAACCAAAACTCTCTCCCTTTGTAACAAGTTGCAATATAACAGTTTTCCCTTCAGATGTCTCCTTTATAAGTTTTACTATTCCATCTATTACAAAAAATATCCCCGGCTCTTTATCTCCTTCGTAGAATATATAATCTCCCTTCCTGTAATGTTTAACAATAAAAAGATCTCCTATTCCTTTTATCTCTTCCTCTTTAAGAGAACTGAAAATATCTATCTCTTTTAAAGCCTTCTCTTTATCTATGTTAACTTTTTCCCTCTTCATAAATTTACTCCTATTTTAGTTTTGGCATAGAACCTATAAGATACTTTAAGTAATCATCTGTAAATACAAATCCGCCACCTATATATACTCCCCTAACTTTACTATTAGCAAGGTCAGATCCACCAAATCTTATAAAAATAGGTAAGCCGGTAAATCTATACTCAAATCCAACATCTACCTGTGGATTATTAGGCTCACCTACTAAATCTTTTCTATTAAACTTATAAACATCTGAAACTAATTTCAAGTTTTGAGATAGTTTCAAATCTGCTCCTAAATCAGCGGAAGAGTCCTTTATACCAAATCTAACCCAGAGCTGTCTTTCGCCAAATGTTAAGATTCTCCTTGCATACTGTAAGTCAAACAGTATTCCGTATTTACGGGTTACATAGGTAGTAGTTATCCCGTTAGATGTAACTTCTTCTTTCTTGTCAACATAACCTTTTGAGTTAGAGAGAACTCCTAAATAGTAGTATCTATCATCTGTAGGTATAAAGGCTGCTGCAAATCCAGCTTTTGTTTCTTCATTTCCTGTATGTTTCTCTCCGCCCATATATATCTCAAGTGTGGAATCATTTACAATTTTAAATGGTTTTGAAAAAGATTTAACTCCCTCATTTACGTTGTTATACAGGCTATCTTCATTAACAAGTTTTCCTAAAGTTCCCTGTCCTTCATTTACCTTTGCAAGTATCTGATTAAGTTTATCTGAAGCTTCTTTTATGTTTCTGATACTAAGTTTAAGGTCAGATCTGTTTTCACTTACAGCTTGTTCAATCTGGGTTGCTGCTTTATCTACAGCATCAAGAGTTTGAGGTGCTTTTTCCTTCAGAGAGATAGACAGGTCTTTTAAGTTTGCAATAAGCTTCCTAATATCTTCTCTATTTTCTGTCGTTATATTCTTTGTATTTTCCAAGGTTTTATCAAGATTTTCTGTTATTGATGGTAAAGTTTTTCTTAACTCCGCAGTAATGGCCCTTATATTTTCTATGGATTTTCTTATATCTTCTTTATTCTCTACTACAACATCGTTAGTATTGTATGCAAATTTATCAAAATCTTGTATAAGTTTCTGAAGTTGTCCTTCTCCAAAAGCTTTATTTAGATTGTCCATAAGTAATGCAAACTTCTTTGCAGCATCTTGAACTTGATTTATCATATCTTCAGTTTGAGCGTATTTATAAGTGGATTCTATAACACCTCCGGAAGCTAAATTTCCTGAAGATGGATTTCCAGGATCAATATATATATACTTATCTCCCATAAGTCCGTAAGTTTTTATTATAACTTTTGCATCTTTGTATATAGGTATCTCTTGACGAACTTTTAAAACTGCTTTAACTTTGCCATTTTCAAATGTTATATCTTCAATTTTTCCGGCTTTTACCCCTCTAACCTGAACATCAGCTCCCTTTGATAAACCCTGAGCATCATCTAAATATACATAATAATGGTTATAATCAACACCAAACTCCCTATCACCTAGATTTATAGCTAAAAATCCCAGTAAACCTAAAACTAAAAGTGTAAATATCCCTACTTTAACAGATTGATTCATCCTACTTCTCCAAAATTGTTTCTTCTACTTTCATTCCAAAGTGCCTTCCAGCTTCTTCTACATAACCTAAAATCTCATCTCCTACCTGTAACTCAACAACTGATATAGGAGTTCCATCCGGTTTAACAACTCTTATCGTTTCAGCATTCTGTAAAACAGCTGATAATTTTTTATTATCATAGACAGCTTCAATAAGTAGCATCGGTCTTCTCTCAACCTTTGCCCTTCCTACATACACAACCCTACCATTTCCATCTTTATCGTAAACCATAACTTCTTTTCCGGCTGATATCTCACTAAGATAAACCGTTTTACCACCAGGGACTCTTGTATACATATGGACTGCCCCAGCATTAACTCTAAAAGGTCTTGATGCAACATACTCTGACTCTTCTGTTTCTCCATGAACCAATATCATCCCTGCTGAAGAGTTTCCTACAAGCATACCTTCTCCCCTTTTAAGAAGAGATGTAGTATCTACAGCAACCCTATCACCCATACCTATAGGCTTAATAGATATTACTTTTGCTCTAACAAGCTCTACCTTCTCTGTATCCTCTTTAACAACCTTAGCTACCTTTTTTACCTCATTTATATCATCTGTCTGTAGAACAACTCCCTTTACACCTTTCTCAAGGATTCCAACTGCAGTCTTTGCCTCTTCATAATTATTAACAAAACAGTAAATATTAGGCGATTGTGCTATTAAGTTTTCAAGTGGTATTATAGTCCAGTCTGTTGTTTCTACTATTACATTCTTTCCAGATTTTGCCAAAGATGCTGCTCTCTCTTCATCCTGTTTGTTTTCTATCTTCACAATTACAAAGTTTTCTGTTAGATTTCCTTCTCTATCTTGAATTAAAAGCTTGATCCTTCCCAATTTTTTAACATCATCCACTTTATCTTCTGTTATAAGTATATAATCTGCTCCGGATTCTATAGCTGTTGTAATGAGATTTTTATTAAAATTTCTCCCATCAAGGATAAATTCTTTCATATTCTCTCCTCATGATTTTATCGGCTAATCTAATTTTACCATAAAAAATTAAGTTATAATACTAACTAAAAATTTTATCGGAAGGTAAATGGCATATATATATATCTTTTTAGTTTCATTCTTTCTTTTTATCTTTGGTTCTAACAGTATATCAATCTTCAGTTTAGATGAAGCTAAAAATGCAAGCTGTGCAAGAGAGATGTTCGAAAGAAACGACATTATAGTCCCTACATTTAACTATGAACTTAGAACCGATAAACCTCCAGTCCATTACTGGTTTATGATGTTGGCTTATAAAATTTTTGGAGTAAACGAATTTTCTGCAAGATTTTTCTCTGCAGTATTTGGAAGCTTAACAGTTTTAATAACCTTTTTATTTTCTCAAAAGTTTATAAACAGAGAAGTAGCCGTAATGTTACTCTTTATACTGTTATCTTCAATACATTTTGTATTTCAATTTCACATGGCTGTTCCCGATCCATATCTAATCTTCTTTTTAACTTCTGCCTTTCTATCATTTTTCACTTTTTATAAAACTTTAAGACAGAGATACATATATATTTTCTATGTATCAGTTGGGCTTTCAATTTTAACTAAAGGTTTAATAGGAATATTATTACCATCTTTGATAGTTCTGACTTTTCTACTTATAGAGAGAAATGTTAGGTTTTTAAAAGATATGAGACTATTCTTAGGTATTCCTTTGATATTTACCATATCTTTACCTTGGTATATAGCAGTTGGTGTTCAGACAGATTGGGTTTGGATAAAAGAGTTCCTGTTTAAACACAATATAAATAGATTTTCAGATCCTATGGAAGGTCATGGTGGCTTATTTTTTATAACCTTTTTGTTTGTATTTATAGGAATGTTACCTTTTAGTATCTTTTTACCTCAAGTTATAAAGTTTGTTTTGAAAGAGAAACACAACTCTCTTATCATTTATTTGTCGCTGATAGTATTGATTTACACTGGATTTTTTGCTATATCAAAAACAAAACTACCAAACTATACAGTTCCAGTTTATCCACCTTTGGCTATACTTATAGCGATGTATCTTTACAATTTAGATATAAAGAGAAGTAAGATAATCTATAATCTTATCTTTTACTCTTTGCTTACTTTATCAATTTTAGTAGGCTTATACTTCGCTGTAAGTAATGATAAAAATCTCTACATAATAAAAGACTACACACTTTACTTTTTGATACTGTTTTTTGGTAGTTTAATTGCCATTTACTTTTACTTTAAAAAAGATATAAGAAAAATCATATTAAGCTTATCAGCTTCAGCTATACTAATGAGTGTATTTATATACGGAGTTATAATGCCACGTATAGATAGAGAGAGTTCTGTAAAGTATCTGATGAAATATATAGATACAACCAAACCAATAGGCTACTACAAAAGATATAATCCGGCTTTTTCATTCTATATAAAAAAGAAGATAGAGCCATTAAACAGCATTGAAGATGTTAAAAGATTTACATCGGATGGTAAGGTTTACATTCTAACAAGAGATGAATATATGAATGAGATAAAAGATTTAAATCTAAAGGTGTTAGGAAAGAAAAAAGATTTATTTGAAAATCCGATTTCAGTATTACTTACAAATAAGGAGTGAATCATGATTTACAAAAAATTTATAGATATGAATTTGTCAGAAATTGGGATAGGAACTTACTTAAGAGATCCAGACAAAGAAACATCTGAAAGATACAAACAGGTAATAAAAACTGCTGTAACTTTGGGTATAAATGTAGTTGATACAGCTATCAATTACAGAGCCATGGAAAGTGAGAGGGCAATAGGTGAAGTTTTACAAGAGATAGATAGGACTAAATTGATTATATCTACAAAAGGTGGATATTTTCCCCAAGATGCAAGGTTAAGTATAGACAACATAGCAAAATACATAAAAGAAAACTTCATAGATAAAAATCTTCTGTTTACAAAAGAGGATATAACACCATACGGTAACATACTAACACCTTCATACATAGATTGGTCTTTTGAGAAAAGTTTAGAAAACCTAAATACAGATTATATAGATATCTACTTTCTTCATAATCCGGAGGATCAACTTACAATATCTGATAAAGAGAGATTTTATAGAAAAATCTGGACTGTTTTTAGATTATTAGAAGGGAAAGTAAATGAAGGTAAGTTAAGATACTATGGTATTGCTACATGGAATGGACTTAGAGTTGAATACTCTAACAGACAACACATAAACCTTGAAGATATTTACAACATAGCTGTAGAAGTAGGTGGAGAAAATCATCATTTTAGATTCGTCCAATTTCCATACAATATAGCAATGATGGAAGCATATAAACTAAAAAATCAGAAGATAGATGGTCAGTTTTATACATTGTTTGAAGCTTGTGAAAAACTTGGATTGTATAATTACATCAGTGCACCTCTTTTCCAAGGGAGAGTTTTAAGGTCTTTTCCACAGGAGGCAAAGAGATTGTTTAAAGTTGAAAAAGATTCACATCTACCTATACAATTTGTAAGATCAACTCCCGGAGTTGGCACGGTTTTAATAGGAACCTCTCATGTAGAGCATTTATTTGAAAACATAGAGGTAGAAAATATACCTAAACTTACACATCAAGATTTTGAGAAAATTATAAATCTGTAATAGATTGTTTATCCTAAATTGTGATTTAATATTTTACATATTTTTACGGAGGAAAACTGATGAAAAGTAAAGTTTCTATGATTATCGGAGTGTTACTAATCTTTATTGCCGGAATGAGCTTTGGTTTAAGCTCAACAGCTGAGAGAAAAGATTACTCTGATGAGATTCAGATAATAAGGACTTACACCGATGTTTTGAAATTAGTTGAAGACAACTATGTAGAAAATCCAGATAAGAAACAACTTCTCTATGGCTCATTAAGAGGAATGTTGTCAGCTCTTGACCCCTACTCTACATTTTTTACTCCGGAAGAGTTTAAAGAGTTTACATCAGAAACACAGGGAGAGTTTGGAGGACTTGGTATAGAGATAACAATGGAGAACAATAAACTCCTCGTAGTTTCACCTATAGAAGATACACCGGCTTACAGAGCAGGAATTAAAGCCGGAGATTGGATAGTTGAGATAGATGGAGAACCAACAGATAAGATGACACTCTTCCAAGCTGTCAAAAAGATGAGAGGAAAACCAGGAACAAAAGTTACTCTAACAATATTCAGAAAAGGAGTAGATAAACCGTTTAAAGTGGAGATCACAAGGGATATAATCAAAGTTAAAAGTGTGAAAGTAAAAGAGATTGAAAACGGCAAAATCGGATATATAAGGCTTACTCAGTTCCAAGAAAATTCGGCAGAAGAATTTGAAAAAGCTTTAAAGCAGTTTAAGAATAAAGAAGGGATTATAATAGATTTAAGAAATAACCCCGGAGGACTTTTAACATCAGCAGTAGCTATAGCTGATATGATACTTCCAAAAGGGAAACTAATAGTTTATACACAGGGAAGAGATCCTAAAAGTAAAGAAGAGTTTTACTCACAATCAGAGCCTGTTGTGCCGGTAAATGTTCCTATAGCTGTTATAGTCAATAAAGGGTCTGCAAGTGCTTCTGAGATTTTAACAGGAGCTTTAAAAGATAACAAAAGAGCTATAATTGTAGGAGATACCACATTTGGAAAAGCATCTGTCCAAACACTTGTACCTCTCCCTGATGGTTCCGGAGTCAAACTAACAGTTGCACATTACTATACACCAAGTGGTAATATGATAATGAACAAAGGAATAACTCCAGATATCATTGTTAAACTTACAGAACAGCAGGAAGAAGAGAAAGCAAAAGCCGAAAGAGAGGCAAAAATGAACGGAAAAGATGAGATAGTGAAAGATCCTCAACTTGAAGCTGCAATAAATGCTATAAAGATACTTAACTTTGCTAAGAATAATTAATGGTTGTATTAGGGATAGAAAGTTCCTGCGATGATACTTCTATAGCAGTATACGATTCTAAAAAGGGGATACTATCAAACATAGTATCCTCTCAAGTTAAAATCCATGAAAGTTGGGGAGGAGTATTTCCAGAACTTGCAGCGAGAGAACATACAAAAAATTTTATTCCCGTACTCCACAAAGCCTTAGCCGATGCAAATACTACACTGAAAGATATAGATATTATTGCTTCCACTTTCTGTCCTGGATTGATAATATCTCTTGTTGTTGGAGTATCAGGATCAAAAGCACTGTCCTATATTACCAACAAACCACTTGTTCCTGTTCATCATATAGAAGCCCATATATTTGCAAATTTTATAGGTAGAGAAGATATAGAATATCCATTTATAGCTTTAGTTGTTTCAGGGGGTCATACAGAGCTTGTATTGGTAAAAGAATTTGAAAACTACCTATATTTAGGTGGGACATTAGATGATGCCGTAGGAGAAGTTTACGATAAAGTAGCAAGAGCTTTAGGACTTGGATTTCCTGGGGGTCCTATAATTGACAGATTAGCGAAAGAAGGTAAAGAGGTGGTTAAATTACCAAGACCTCTTATAAATGATACAGGAGAAAACAGATTTAATTTTTCGTTTAGTGGTTTAAAAAGTGCTACTATAAGGGAAATTCAAAAAGGTATATACTCAAAAGAAGATATAGCAACTTCTTTTCAGAATGCGGCAGTGGAAGTCCTCGTAAAAAAAAGTATAGATGCATGTAAAGAGTTTAAAGTAAATCGTCTTGTAGTAGCTGGCGGAGTTTCTGCCAATTCAAAACTTAGAGAAGAGTTATCAAAAAAATGTAAGGAAGAAGGAATAAACATAGATATTCCCCCAATTTTCTTATGTACAGATAATGGTTCAATGGTTGCATATACTGGTTATCTAAGGTATAAAAATACAGGTAAAACTGTAAATTACGATTTTGAAGCATTAGCAAGATGTAGGATAGATAAATTTGTAGAGATTTTAAATAATGACATGAAGCAGAAAAAAATATAAAATTAAATTACTTGCTTATCTTCATTCCTATGATACCGGCAAATATAACCACTATGAAAAAGATTGCCATTAAAATTAGTACATTTTCCATTTTTCCTTTTCTTTATCAAAGGGAGGAAAACCTCCCTATAAAATTTAAACTTTGGCTCCGAGTTTTTCAGCTTTTTCTTTAGCTTCCTCTATACCACCAACCATGTAGAAAGCTTGCTCTGGAAGATGGTCCCATTTACCTTCAACAACCTCTTTAAATGACTGTATAGTTTCTTCTTTCTTAACATAAGAACCAGGCTGACCTGTAAACTGTTCTGCAACGTGGAACCTTTGAGCAAGGAATCTTTGTAATCTTCTTGCTCTTCCAACTATAGCTTTATCTTCATCAGAAAGCTCTTCCATACCAAGTATAGCTATAATCTCTTGTAATTCTTTGTATCTCTGTAATATTCTCTGGGTTTCCCTTGCTACATAGTAATGTTCTTCACCTACATACTCCGGAGCTAATGCTCTTGAAGTAGATTCAAGTGGATCTATAGCAGGATATATACCTAATTCTGTTAATCTTCTTTGTAGGACTATTGTAGCATCAAGGTGTGCAAATATTGATGCAGGAGCAGGGTCTGTAATATCGTCCGCTGGAACATAAACAGCCTGTATTGATGTAATAGAACCGTTTTTAGTTGATGCAATTCTTTCCTGAACTTCACCAACGTCAGTTCCAAGTGTTGGTTGATAACCAACTGCAGAAGGAAGCCTTCCAAGAAGCGTAGAAACTTCAGCACCTGCTTGAACAAATCTGAATATGTTATCTATGAATATCAAAACATCCTGCTTTTCAATATCTCTGAAGTATTCAGCTATTGTTAAACCTGTTTGAGCAACTCTAAATCTAACTCCCGGAGGTTCATTCATCTGACCATATACCATAGCAGTGTATGGTAAAACTCCAGACTCTTTCATTTCCATCCATAGGTCATTTCCTTCCCTTGTTCTCTCTCCAACACCGACGACAACAGAGTATCCAGAGTGGAATTTAGCGATATTGTGAATAAGTTCCTGCATGAGGACTGTTTTACCAACTCCAGCACCACCAAATAAACCGACTTTACCACCTTTTATAAGAGGGACAAGTAGGTCTATAACTTTAATACCTGTCTCAAACTGTTCAACTTTTGTTGACTGTTCTTCAAAAGAAGGAGCTTCTCTAAATATTGGCCAATATTCTTCAGCATTTACAGGACCTGCCTCATCTATAGGTTGTCCAACTACGTTAAATATCCTTCCAAGAGCTGCTTTTCCAACAGGAACTTTAATAGGAGAACCTAAATCTTCTGCTTCTGCACCTCTTACTAATCCATCTGTTGGACCATAAGCAACTGTTCTTACCCTTGAATCTCCAAGATGCTGAGCAACTTCAAGGTATAGATCCTCAACATACTCTTTTCCAGTATCATCAATAGCTGTTCTTTGAACTTTCAGAGCATTTCTTATTGCAGGTAATTCTCCAGTTGGAAATTCAACATCTACTACTGGACCTACAATTTGAACAACTTTTCCTTTTGCCATCTATATCCTCCTTAAATCTTTTACTTAATAGCTTCAGCTGCATTAATAATATCAATAAGCTCAGTTGTAATAGCTTCCTGTCTTGCTTTATTAAAGATGATAGTCCACTTCCTAATAGCTTCTCCTGCATTCTTTGTAGCATTATCCATAGCTATCATCCTAGCAGCATGTTCTGCAGTACTTGACTCTACTAAAGCTCTGTATAACTGGAAGTTAATATATCTCTGTAATAAACTTTCTAAAACTTCCTCTTTAGATGGCTCTATATTATAAACTACAGGACTTTCTGTAACTTTAACTGTAGAAGGAGGTTCCAAAGGAAGAAGTTTCCTAACTTTCGTTTCATAAGTAGAAGATGTTATAAGCTCATTGTTAACAAAATAAACAGCATCTGTCTTAGTTTCAATAAATCTTGAAGTTAATATCCCACCAACTTTAGCAGTAAATGATAGATTCATATCTGTTCTGTAAATGTCTTCATAAGCACCAACTATATTAAAACCTTTATTTTTAAAGAAATTTACAGCTTTTCTTCCTATGAGGATAAGGTTCACTTCTTTTCCTTTAGTTTTTAGGTCATTTATCTCTCTCCAAACTGTCTTTAATACGTTAGAGTTAAAAGCTCCAGCAAGACCTCTGTCGGCAGTTATAACAACATAATCAACTTTATTCTCTTCTCTCTTTGCAAGAAGAGGGTGAGATTCCCTATCAATATAGGTAGACAGGTCATGGATAAGGTCATAAAGTTTTTCTGAGTATGGTCTTGTAGCATAGAGAAGGTTCTGGGCTTTCCTTAGCTTAGCCGCAGAAACCATCTTCATTGCAGAAGTGATTCTTCTTGTGTTCTTTATACCGTTTATCTTTCTCTTAATATCTCTCGGTGAGAGTTTAGCCATTTTCTATCCCCTTAAAATACAGTCTTTTGCTTAAATTCTTTAACAGCAGCATCAAGTTTGGCTTTTATATCATCAGTTAAAGCTTTCTCTCTCCTTATTGCTTCTAAAATATCTGGCTTTTCTGTATCAAGGAATGTATAAAACTCTTTTTCAAATTTCTGGATAGCGTTTACCGGAACATCATCAAGATATCCTTGACCTGCTACATATATGATTGCCACCTGCTTTTCGACAGGAACAGGCTGGTTAGGAGGTTGTTTTAGAAGTTCAACCATCCTTTGACCTCTTGCTATCTGAGCCTGTGTAGCTTTATCAAGTTCAGATGCAAACTGAACAAAGGCTTCAAGCTCTCTAAACTGAGCAAGATCAAGTCTCAATGTTCCAGCAACTTGTTTCATAGCTTTTATCTGAGCTGCACCACCAACCCTGGAAACAGATATACCGACGTTAATAGCAGGTCTTATACCTTTGTAGAATAAGTCTGCTTCAAGGAATATCTGACCATCTGTTATAGATATAACGTTTGTAGGAATGTATGCTGCAACATCACCTGCCTGAGTTTCAATTATAGGTAAAGCCGTTAATGAACCAGCTCCAAGTTCATCATTTAATTTAGCTGCTCTTTCAAGTAGTCTTGAATGTAAGTAGAAAACGTCACCTGGATAAGCTTCCCTTCCCGGTGGTCTTCTAAGTAGAAGTGACAACTGTCTGTATGCATAAGCGTGTTTTGTAAGGTCATCGTATATAACAAGTGCATGCATTCCATTATCTCTAAAATACTCACCTACTGTGCAACCTACGAAAGGAGCTATATACTGCATTGTTGCAGGGTCAGAAGAAGTAGCAGCGACTACTGTTGTATATTCCATAGCTCCGTGTTTTTGGAGAGTTTCAACTATATGAACTACGTTAGCTCTCTTTTGACCAATAGCAACGTATATACAGTAAACACCTTGTCCCTTCTGGTTTAGGATTGTGTCTATAGCAATTGTTGTTTTACCTGTTGCTCTATCACCGATTATAAGCTCCCTCTGTCCTCTACCAATAGGTATCATGGCATCTATTGCTTTTATACCAGTTTGAAGAGGTTCATGAACAGATTTTCTTTTAACAACACCCGGAGCAATTTTTTCAACAGGAGAGTAGTAAGCTATATCAGTTAGAGGTCCTTTTCCGTCTATAGGTCTTCCAAGTCCATCAACTACTCTACCAAGTAGTCCTTTACCGACTGGAATAGAAAGTATTTTTCCGGTTCTTTTTACTTGGGTTCCTTCTGAAATACCAACATCTGAACCAAGTAAAACAGCACCAACATTATCCTCTTCAAGGTTAAACACGACACCAACAACACCATTTTCAAACTCAAGCATCTCACCCATCATAGCCTTTTCAAGACCGTATATACGAGCAACACCATCACCGACCTGAATAACTGTTCCAACTTCTTCAAGGTTAGCTACTGTTTCAAAACCTTTTAACTGCTCCTCAAGTTTTCCTAAAACTTCATCAGCTCTTATCACAGACATTAATCCTTTACCTCCTATATTTTTAGAATCTTGATAACTCTTGTTCTAACTTTTTCATAAATGTTTTTACAGAACTATCTAATACATAACTTCCAGCTTTAATAACAGCACCAGCTATCAATGAAGGGTCTTCCTTTACAGTAAATTCTACCTTCTTACCTAACTTAAATTCAACAACAGCCTTTATCTTTGATAATAATTCCTCATCTATTGGATGGGCTGTAATAACCTCTCCCTTTATAGTTGCAAAGAATTTTTCAACTTCAAATCTAAACTCCTTACCTATCTCCTTAAGGATATTGATTTTATTTTCTTTAACTATAAGCAACATAACACCGTATATAAAATCACTTAAATTGAGAGAATTTTTAACTTCAGATAGAAGTTTTTCTTTTTCTTCAAAGGGAAGTTTAGGATTTAAAAGTACATTTCTAAAAACTCTGTTTTCTTTGTAAAGTTTTGAGATTAGGTCAATTTTTGTCACAGCATCAACTAGTGCAGATTCTTCCTTTTCTATTCCGGATATTAACATCTTTACTACTTTCTTTAAAAACTTTTTATCTACTTTCACCTTATTAAGCCTCCAACTTATTTAATGATTTTTGGAGAAGTTTTTTTGTTGTATCTGGATTTACTTTTTCTTTAATTAAGGATTGAGATATCTCTAAAGCTTTCTCTGCAGCATACTTTTTCAAAACAGCCTCTGCCTTTCTTACCTCAACAGCTATATTTTCTTGAGTTTGCTTTTTTATCCTCTCAGCAATCTCGTTTGCCTGTTTTAAAGCATGTTCCCTTTCCAATTTTGCAGTTTCTTGAGCAATCTTTATACCTTCTGCAAGTTTATAGTTAGCTTCTTCAAGTTTCTTCTTTGCTTCTTCAAGTGCCCTTATACTGTCTTCCTTAGCCTTCTGTGCCTCTTCTACCATAGATACCACAGATAGTCTTCTACCCTCTAAAAATCTCTTTATATGTTTACCACCAAAATAGTATATAATTCCAAGAAGAATAATAGTGTTTACTGTTTTCCATATTAAAATATTACCACTTTCACCACCTTCAGAAGCAAATCCAGATAGTGTAAAACCTAAAATCAAGCCATAAAGAACAAATCTCATGCTGCCTCCTCTAAAGTAAGTTTATTGACTATATCTTGAGCTATTTTTGTTATAGTTTCATCTATTATCTTTTTCTGAGCTTCAACAGTTCTCTCAATATCTTCTTTTGCTTTAGCTATTTCTAACTCTGCCTCTTCTGTTGCTTTTCTTAAAATCTCAGCCACTTCTTCATTTGTTTTCTTATGGGATTCTTCAAGTACTTTTTTACTTTCTTCTTTAACTTTAGATAATATAACATCAACCTCTTTTAATATGTCAGCTACCTGACTGTTATTAGCTTTGGCTTCTTCGTAGAGTTTTTTTACTGCCTCCTCCCTTTCAGAGAAAGCTTGAAGATAGGGATCAAAGTAGATTTTTTTCATAACGAACATAAAGATTAAAAATAGTATAAGCTGAATAAACAGTGTTTGGTCCAAAGCTATACCAACATGCACAAGAGTACCTCCGTTGATTATTTTACTTAATATCATATCAGAAAATTTTTAGCATTTCAAAAATTTTTCCTATTTTGTATAATAGAAAGTTAAAAAACTTGCAAGGAGTTAATGTTGGAATTTAAGATTGTTGATGTTATTTTTATGATACCAGCTCTCTTGTTTGCTGTAATAATCCATGAGATAGGACACGGTTTTGTAGCTTATAAACTTGGAGATGATACTGCTAAAAGAGAGGGAAGATTGACCTTTAATCCTATACCTCATATTGACCCTCTTGGTTCTCTAATTCTACCAGGACTTTTAATAGCTGTTGGGTCTCCTTTTCTTTTTGGGTGGGCAAAACCTGTTCCTATCAACCCTTACAACTTTAAGAAGTTAAACATCAAAACTGGTATTGCTTTAACCTCATTTGCTGGACCATTTACAAATATATTATTTGCAGTGATTTTTGCACTGTTATACAAATTATCAACAGATGTAGACATACTAAGTTCCATAGCTTCACTTTTAGGTATCTGGGTTGTTGAATCTGTATTTGTCCCTCTTGCTATATTTTTTAAATATGCAGTTACAATCAATCTAATCTTAGCTATATTCAACCTACTTCCAATACCACCTCTTGATGGTGGACATATACTTTTATCTTTACTTCCATCCAATATATATGAAAAAGTTGCCCCATATGAGCAGTATGGTTTTTTTATCCTTATACTTCTACTTTTTACCGGAGTAATAGGCTATATAATTATGCCAGTATACATTTTTCTAATAAATATTCTACTTTAATCATAATATTTTTAAGTTTTTGGTATATAATTTATTTATTATTTTATTGAGACTAAATATCAAAGGTAGAAATAAAATGAAGGAAAAATCTTTGGCAGAACTTAGACAAGGACTTAAGGCAAAGATAAAGGAAATAGATTTACCAAAAAATTTAAGAGATAAATTATATGAACTTGGACTTATTCCGGGACAGGAAATAGAGATACTTCAAGATGCACCACTGGGAGGACCAATAAAGATAAGAGTTGGAGATTATTGTTTGGCACTAAGAAGAAAAGAGGCTAAAGGTATATTAATAGAGGAACAGAATGGAAAAGGCTGTTAAAGTCGCAGTTGTAGGTAATCCTAATGTAGGTAAAAGTGCTCTTATAAATGCAATTGCTGGAACAAATATAAAGGTAGGGAACTGGGCAGGAGTAACTATTGAGAAAATTGAAGCCCAGATAGAGTATAAAGGTTATAAAATACACTTTATAGACCTTCCTGGAATATATAGTATAACCAATAAAACAGCAGAAGAAAAAATAACAGTAGATTTTCTTATAAATGAAAAACCAGACATAATCCTCAATGTTATAGATTCAACAAATCTTAAAAGAAATCTATATCTAACTGTACAACTTCTTGAACTTCAAATTCCTATGATCATAGCGTTAAATATGTGGGACGAACTTGGAAAAAGGAGTATAGAGATAGACAGTGATAGACTTTCAAAACTTCTATGTGCTCCTGCTATTCCCACCTCCGCTTTGAGAAATTTGGGGATAAATAGGTTATTAGATAGCATCATCCAGCTATATGATAATAAAGTAGAAGCTGATTTTTCCAAATGTGAACAGTTTGAAACACAGATAGAATATTATCTGGAGAGATTAAAAACATTTATAGAACAAACAAATCCAAGTATTTTAGAGTTATATCCCCAAAGATATCTTTTAACATCAATCCTTGATGGTTCTTTTGATGGATATATTCCACAGGAAATTAAAGAATATACAGATAAACTTAGAGAAGAAATTGAGAAAATGTACCATAAAGATATAAAAGCTTTGATGATAGAAGAAAGATATGGTTTAGTTTTAAATATATTAAAACAAACAGTTAAACAAAAATCAGTGGAAGAGGAAAGTTTAAACTTCTCCCTTGCCTTAGATAAAATATTCTTACATAAATATTTTGGACTTCCTATATTTTTTGTTTTGGTATGGCTTACCTTTGAGATAACATTTACATTTTCTACTCCATTCGTTGATTGGTTAGATAACACACTGTCCAACCTATCTTTGCTTGTAAATAGTTATCTAAAAACCTCTCCGGAATGGTTAAAATCCTTCATAACAGAGGGAGTCCTTGGGGGAGTAGGATTTGTTTTAGTATTTACACCGGTTTTATTTACTTTATACATAATCTTATCCTTCCTTGAGGGTAGTGGATACATAGCAAGAGCTGCATTTTTGATGGATAGATTCATGAGTATATTTGGATTAAGTGGAAAATCATTTATACCGCTGTTACTTGGTTTTGGATGTAATGTTCCTGCTGTTTATTCTACAAGAACGATAGATAATTCAAAAGAGAAAATTCTTACAGTCCTTATGATTCCGTTTATGTCCTGTGGAGCAAGGCTTACAGTTTTTGCATTTTTTGTGTCAATATTTTTCGTAAACCACAGAGGATTAGTTATATTCTCTCTATATCTTATAGGTATTTTATCAGCAATAGTTATAGCAATACTTTTAAATAGATTTTATTTCAAACTTGAATCTTCTTACTTTATACTTGAACTACCTCCTTACAGAATGCCAACTATAAGATACATGATTTTAAATAGCTGGATAAGAGTTAAATCTTTCATTATTCAAGCCGGAAGTTTTATATTTGCAACTTCTGTAATTATATGGTTTTTAACAAATATACCTTTTGGAGCTAAAAAAGAGGATAGTATATTAGGTAAAGTTTCAAAAGAGATATCTGTAGTATTTGAGCCATTAGGATTTGGAACATGGCAGGCAACCACATCACTTTTTGCCGGATTTGTTGCTAAGGAAATAGTTTTATCAACAATGGGTAATGTGTATATGCCGCAGGTAATAGAAAGCCAAGAAAACAATATAACAACAACCATAACAGCAACAGAATTTATAAAAGAAACAACTGTCGGCTTTTTTAGGGCTTTTGTTGGATTGTTTGAAGAGATTGGACAAAAAGTAGGGTTAATAGAGAAAGAAAAAGAGGAAATGGACACCGGACTTATGGAAGTTATAAGAAAGGAATTTACTCCAGCTTCAGCTTATTCATTTTTGGTTTTCTTACTTTTATACACTCCTTGTTTAGCAACCGTTTTTGCAATCCGGCAAGAACTTGGAAGTAATAAATGGATGATAATATCAGTTTTTATAAACTTTGTAACGGCTTATATAGTAAGTTTTACTATCTACAATCTTTTAAAAATCTTTTTAAATTAAGACTGAATAACAGCTAAAAGTTTCCTTTTAACATCTTCTAAAACTGTTTCATCTATTATCTTTTTTCTATCTTTTGTCCTGACGTAGAAAGAATCTCTGGCTCTTATTCCTTGAGTTGAAACTTTTGCTATATGAACATAGATATCAAACTCTGCAAAAACTTTGATAATATCAAACAAAAGTCCTATTCTGTCTTCTCCGGAAATATCAAATATAGTATAATTATCTGACATCTGATTATCTACTTTTACGAATGTAGGAGGTGGTATAGTTGAACTTTTAAAGCCTTTTGCTCGCTTTTTGGATAATGTCTCTATATCTATCTTTCCTTCAGCAAACTCATTTAATTTCTCTACAAACTGATTAAATCTGTACTCATCTATAGCTTCAAGGGTTGAGGTTGAAACTTGAAGGTCAATTAGAATAACATCATCAACTCTGTTGAAGCTGTATACAGTAAGTATATTTATATTTAGATAGGTCAATATTCCTGTAATAATGAGAAGAGGGTTATCTAAATCTCTGATAGCGATAACTATATGTGAGAATCCAGCTCCTACATTCTTATCAAATTTATAGACAAATTTTTTTGTTGAATGAATTAATTCATTTTCAAGTTGGATATGTTGAACTATATCATCTAAAGGTGTTGATAGTATGTAATAATCAGAAATTCTGTTTATATGTAACTCTGCTTTCTCTTTTCCAAGAAGTACAGATAAAAGTTTAATAACCTTTTCTCTCTTCTCTTTTAACTTTCTTTCAAAAAGCTCATGAGGATTAATATCCTGTTGGAAAACTTCCAATGTTTTATTGTAAAGTTCCAAAAGTAAAGTCTGTTTCCAGTCATTCCATAGATTTGGACCTACTGCATTGGCATCACACCAAGTTAAAACTGTAAGCATCTTTAAAAGTTGGGGATTTCTTATTGTATTTACAAAATCTTCTATAACCTTAGGATCGTTAAGATTTCTTCTCTGTGATATATGAGCCATATCAAGGTGATGTTTAACCAAAAAGCTGACAATCTCTATATCTGCCTTTGGATAGTCAAATCTTGATAGAATATCCCAAACCATTTTAGCTCCCAGTTCACTGTGATCTGCTCTGTGTCCCTTCCCTATATCGTGTAGGAAGATAGCCCATATAAGTAAATCTTTTCTGTCTATATCTTTATAGATATCGTAAATCTGCTTTTTGTAAAGACTGTCCAATTTGTATAGG
This sequence comes from Hydrogenothermaceae bacterium, assembly GCA_041287495.1. Lineage (GTDB taxonomy): Bacteria > Aquificota > Aquificia > Aquificales > Hydrogenothermaceae > JAOABC01. Next base: position 6,560 of record JBEULE010000040.1, on the reverse strand, counting down.
TTTTCAAGCTCCTCAACGGCTTTTATAGCGTGGGCATCTGTTGTGTATTTGTGGTAATGGTCATACTGAAAATGACATCTTTGGTATCCAAATTCCGGAATGATATCATCAAGAACGTAGAAGTCCTGCATTTTTTTTAAAGTTTTAGATAAATTTTTTACATTACTGAAAATCCTTCTAACAAGAGATTTCATCTCAGTAGAAAAATCTAAATTTTTTAAAACACTCTGATTTTTCCTCAGTAAAAATTCAAGTTTTGAAGAAAAGTCAAGTCCATAATCTTTATAGTATATAAAAGCTTTTAAGATATTTGCCGGATTACTCTCAAATTTACGATAATCTATAACATCTATCTCTGAAGATGTTCTGATAAACACATCATCAATAGGTATAAACTCCTCATAATCATAATCTTCTGTTAAATTTTTAAGTATTCTTTTTGTTATATTATTTATTGATTTTGCACTTTGATAGTAAAGCTTCATCATCTTTTCTACACTTTCCCGCAGATTTTCCAAATCTTCCGGATTTTCTACAAAGCCAAGTTTCTTAGCTACTTCCTCTTGAAGTGCAAAAGTAAGAACATCGCATTTTTTATTACATATAAGATGCATCTGGTTTCTAATTCTTAGAAGAAAATCATAACTGTTCATAAGTTCAATATACTCTTCTTCAAGAATGATATTCTTTTCTACAAAGAAGTGATAATCTTGAACATCATAAAGAGTTTTAGCTATCCACAGAACTTCATGAAAATCTCTTAAACCTCCCTCTCCTTCTTTTACTTGCGGCTCCATAAGGTATATACTACTTCCGGTATTTTGGTATCTAACTTTTCTGGCTTTTAAGGTTGCCTCTATATACTGCTTTCTCTTTGCTTTTATAACTTTTTTAAATTTTGTTGTAAGCTCACTGTATATACTTTCATCTCCACATAAAAATCTTCCTTGAAGAAGTGCTGTTGCTATCGTTAAATCTTCTTTCGATAGGTCAAGAAATGTTCTTATATCTCTTGGAGAAAATCCTACATCACTCTTTAAATCAAGAAGCATATAATAAAAACTCTCTATACCAGCTTTAAGTTCTTCTATATCCTTACCAGAATAGACTAAAGATATATCTATATCAGATTTAAAACAAAGTTCCCTTCTTCCGTATCCCCCTAAAACTATTATCGTTATACCTTCAAGATTTTCAAAGGCAAGCTGTGCAAACTCTTTTATAGTTTCATCTGTAAGGTCAGAAAGTTTCCGTACAATACTAAGGGCACTTTCTCCTTTATAATGTAAATCTATAAGTTTCTTTTTTTCTTCAAAATATCTGCCAATGACTTGTTTTTTTCTATCTATATCTAAAACCTTCATTTAATCAATCCAAATAACTTCAAGATAAACTCTATACGGTATGGTGTAAGCCATATTTCGACCTCTAAATTTTAAAATATTTTACTACTTTCTACCAACGGCCTGCTTTATCACATCTACAGATAACTTATAATATATCGGTCTTCCATGGGGACACAAGTGAGGATTATCAGTTTTTATCCACATAGATAAAAGCTCTTTTGCTTGTTGTAATGTAAGAGAATCTCCAGACATTATAGACATTCTACAGGATATTTTAGATATAATGTTATCTGTATCTGTTATATCTTCTTTCAATATCTCCCAAAGTGATTGGATAGCTTTGCCAGTATCCATTAAATCTGGAATAGCTGTTATATACAGTTTATCTTTTATATCAAATCTAAACCCTAACTTATTAAGAGTTCCTTTAATTTGGAAAAGTTTTGATTTATCTTCCTCTGAAATCTCAATCTCTACCTGAGATATCAACTTCTGATATCTGTAATATCCTTTTTCTTGAATGGTCTTTTTTAAAATCTCATACATAACTCTTTCATTTGCTACATGAGCATCTATAAAATAAATTTCTGATTTATAGTAAGCTACTATAAATGTATTTTCTATATAACCTATGATTTCAAAATTATCCTGTGTTTTATAATTAGTTTTAGGTTGGTTTAACTCAAAGAAAGATACAGAAGATTTAGGTTTTAGAGATTTATCAATAGCCGTTTTTATAAGAGAGATAACCTCCGATTCCTTTTGAAATTTAACCTCTATTTTTGTCGGATGTATATTTATATCATAAAAGTAAGGTGGAAGTTCAAGATTGATAAAGTAAAAACCTTCACCGAGTATATCTCTCAAAAACTTATATATCATTGAGTTTTTTACAGGTCTTGAATTTACAAAGAGAAAATTTTTCTTCCACTTTTTTAAAGATACATATCCTCTAACTTTCCCGGTAAAGTTTTCATACTCAATCTCAACAACTTCGTTATAAATATCAGTTAAGATTTCTTTAACTCTGGTTCTTAAATCTGATGGGAAAAAGTTATAAATCTGCCTAGAGTCTAATGTAAGGGTAAAATGAATATTGGGGTTGGAGATAACATAGTTTAAAAAAGTGGAAACTATATGGTAATTCTCTGTATTATCACTTTTTAAAAACTTCCACCTTGCAGGCAAATTAAAGAAAATATTCCTTACCTCTACAGTTGTTCCAATAGGGTGTCCAACCTCCGAAAGGGAGACAACATTTCCAGCTTCCACTATTAGCTGTCCAGCTGTTATATCTATAGGGGTTCTTGATGTGATAGATAACTTTGATACATTGGCTATTGATGATAAAGCCTCACCTCTAAATCCAAAGGTAAGAATGTTATATAGGTCTTCAAAAGATTTTATTTTACTTGTGTGATGTTTTTTTACTGCATTTATAAGGTCTTCCCTCTCTATACCTTCTCCGTTATCTACAACTTTTATTAATCTCTTTCCTGCTTTCTCTATAAAGATATCTATCTTTGAAGCCTTTGCATCTATGGAATTTTCTATAAGCTCTTTTAATACACTTGCCGGTCTATCAACAATCTCTCCAGCAGCTATTTTATTAATGACATCTTCCGGAAGTGGTTTTATTTTCATACTTATCCTTTGGTAGTATTAAATTACAATTCCTTCACTTTTAGAGTCAAGCCATCCACATTTACTATTTTAACCTTTTTGCCTTTTTCTATCTTTTTATCAGATACAGCTTTCCAAAGTTCTCCCTGGACCATCACATAACCTTCTCCCTCTATATCTGTATAAGCCACCGCTTCCTTACCGATTAAAGATTCCTCTCCTGTCTTTGGTTTTTCTCTTTGAGCTTTCAATCCGAAATAAGCTATCACTAAGAAGAAAACTGCACTGAATATAACAGTTGGAATTATAATAGAGAGAGATATATCACCATACGGAGAATCTGGAGAAACTAGTATAACAGAACCTATAAACATAGATATAATGCCTGCTATAGCTATACCACCAAAGGTAGGAGTTATTAACTCTATTAACAAAAATAGTATACCAAGTAAGATTAAAATCAAACCAAGCCAATTAACAGAGATAACATTAAGAGAGTAAAGAGCAAGAGCAAGAGATATAGCTCCTACCGTTCCAGGAATTATAGACCCTGGATTGTAAAGCTCAAAAAATATTCCATAAAATCCTATCATAAGCAAAAAATACGCAACAGTCGGATTTGTTAAAACCTTAAGTAACAACTCTTTAAAATTTGGCTCAACTTCTAATACAGGTTGATTTTTAACGCTTATAGTTATCTCTTTACCAAGTTTTTTTACTTTTCTTCCTTCAAGTTTATTTATAAGGTCATTAATATCCGTTGCTATAAAGTCAATAACTTTACTCTTTAAAGCTTCTTCTGCTGTGAGATTTATACTATCTGTTATCATCTTTTCTATGACTTGTGGATTTCTTCCCTTCTCTACTGCTATACTTTTAACAAAAGCAACCATATCGTTAATAACTTTTTTCTTCATAGTTTCATCAATATCCTTTCCTTCCATAGAAACGGGAGAAGCTGACCCTATATTTGACATAGGGGACATCACAGCAATATCACTTGCAACTGTAATAATAGCTCCGGCAGAAGCTGCCCGTGCTCCCTTCGGATATACATAAACAACAAAAGGTATAGGACTGTTTGACATACTTTTTACTATATCTCTCATAGCAGTTTCAAGTCCACCGGGAGTATCTAAAGTAAGTATAATAACAGATACATTCTTTTTTTCAGAAGTAACAATAACTCTTTTTATATAATCGGCAGCTACTGGTGTAATAGCATCATCCCATTTTGCTAAAACAATCTCAGATTTTGCTACACTTGTAAGAAAGAGTAAAAAAGTAAATATAACTATCTTCCGCATCCTATTTCTCTTTATCATAAATACTACCAAATAATATATAACCCTAATTTCCAATTTAAAATTCTATTTCATATAAAGCATCTCTTTAATAGCTAGCCCAAGAACAAAGAAGCTTATTATAACAGAATTTCTTAAATATTCAAGCATAGTGTTATTGTTTAATAGATCTTTTAAAAAGTTTATATCATGTTTAGAACCAGGTAATATACCAATAAACAAAGGCAATCCATTCTTATCTGTTATAAGACAAAGTTTAAAACCAAAGCTATCATAATCTTTATTGGTATCTTAGTATTTCTAATAAGGACTAATATAATGTTTACAAGATACATAACTTTTTAGCTCTTTTAACTATAGCTGGTAGATTGGGAATGTAAGGGAATAAATGGCTATAATGCTCTTTAAATTCTTTCAAAGTAGCTTTATAATCTCCGTGTCTAAATACCATTGAAAATTTATAATAAAAATTATATAATTTCTGCATGAAACCTATATTAAAATGGGCTGGAAGTAAATATAAGATTGTTGAAAATATAAAAGCTGTTCTACCTGCTGGTGATAGACTTGTAGAACCTTTTGTTGGTTCAGCAGCTTTATTTTTAAATACAGACTATAAAAGCTACCTATTAAATGATTTAAACAAAGACCTTATAAACTTTTATAAAATCCTAATAGAGTATAAAAAAGAGTTTATATCATATTGTAAAACCTTTTTTGTTCCATCTAATAACACAAAGGATGCTTATTTAAGATTGAGAGAAGAGTTTAATAAAACTAACGACATATTTTATAAATCAGCGCTATTTTTATATCTCAATAGACATGGGTATAATGGTTTATGTAGGTATAACAGTAAAGGATGGTTTAATGTCCCTTTTGGAAAATATGACAAACCGTATTTCCCTCAGGAAGAAATGGAGTATTTTTTGAAAAAAGTAGAAAGAGCCGAAGTGCAATTTACAGCAAAAGATTTTAGAGATATTCTTTTAGAATGCAAAACAAAAGATGTAGTTTATTGCGACCCTCCTTATGTGCCTTTATCAAAAAGCTCAAATTTTTCATCTTATTATACAAATGGTTTTAGCATGAAAGACCATATAGACTTATTAAATTTGGCTAATAAACTTGCAGAAAAAGGAATACCTGTATTAATAAGCAACCATAATACTGTTTGGACTTTAACTTCTTACAGCAATGCAAAATTGTATAACATAGAAGTTAGAAGAACTATAAGTTGCAATGGAAATAATAGAAATAAAGTAAAAGAGTTATTGGCGGTTTTTAGATGACAGGTAATGAATTTAGAGATGCAATTGTTAACTATATAAAAAGTTGGAATAGTAATATAGATATAAAGTTAGAAGTCCCAGTGGGATATAGGTTTGTAAATAGTGTTAGAAAAGTTGATATAGTTTTACATTATAATAGAAAATTTTTAGGTATAGAGGCTAAATATCAGGAAGGACAAGGTACGGCATATCAAAAATTATTATACACTTTAGAGGATTGTAAAACTGCACCTATTCCCATTATAATAGTATTTGCAGGAGATGGTATAAAAACTGATATAAAATCAAAACTTATAACTTCTGGATATGGAATAGAGGTAAAATTAGAAAATGGAAAGATAAAAGAAAATTATCCGATATTGCTTCAAAGAATAGCTATAGAACTTGGAATAAATTGGCTTAATCTCTTTGATAAATAAATACTTTTAAAGAATAATGCTTTATCAACGGATCTTTTTCATCCTTTTAAAAGCCATTAAAACAAAAGGCTCTTTTAAGATAAAAAGTAGTATTCCATAAACTAAAGCCCCTGATGGTATAAATATAACAAGCCTTAGCCATATTATATTTATATAGCTTTTAAAATAAAAAATAAAAATGCTCATAATAACTGATGATAATATAGCTCTTAAAATAGAGGAAACATATTTTATATCCACAAAGGAAGCTTTTGATTTAATCATCAAAAATAAAAACGACACTATAGAAGATACCACTGTGCCCATTGCAAGTCCTATAAAAGAAAGTTTTAATACAAAAGCAAAGATATATCCAGATATTCCTTCAGAAACCACACCAATTAAGTAAAGATCAATTAATATGATTATTATTAGATATTGAATTGGAAACTAGGGTTTAATTATAATCTCTTTATTTTCATAATTTCTAAATTTAATGTAATTTTCTCCTCTTTCTACTATATACTGAGGAAGTAGCGGAACTTTCCCAAGCCCTCCGTTTAAGTCTAATGCAAAGGTAGGAATACCTATTCCGGA
>JBEULE010000004.1:0-11606 GCA_041287495.1 Hydrogenothermaceae bacterium | reverse complement strand
CCTTATCATCGTAAGTGTATTGTCCAATCCTTTCAAATGAACTTATATATGGTTTAAAGGCATCAGGAATGACATTTCCTTGATAAACAAATGTTTTATCTTCAAAGGATTTTAAAAGATTTTTGAGAAAGTTGACGAATTTGTTTTTATCAAAAGGATTTTCAAAGGTGTCAATAATCAGATTTTTTGCCTGCTCCCTATCCATTGTATTACCCCCATAAATAAAGTGAAAGGATGACCTCCCTTTTCCCACTTGTTTGGGCGGGAGCTACTGTATAATGTTCTTTTAATAATTTCTCTGAGATTTCATTTTGTAAGATTCCAACTACCTTTAACGGGTTTTGTATCTCATTTTTTAATTCTTGAATTTTTCTTAAAGCTCTTTGAACAGTTTTTTTAGGCAATGCTCCTTCTTCAAGACGGGTTATAACCTTTTTGAGGTAGTCCTCCTGCTCCTCTGTTAACTGCTTGCTGTTTTTCAGTGTTGCTTTCAATAATTTTAAAAGGTTTCTGGCACTATCTTTTCCACCCCTATGAGGAGTAGAAATGATTTCTTCAAGAGTTGCATTGAAAAACGCACTTTTATTTTTATCAAGGAGTTCGTAATAATCTTCAAGAGGTAGTTGAACTTTTTTGTCCTGTGGTGAGCTTTCAAGGATTTTAGCTGCAGTTAGAAAATCTAACTCTATGGTTTTATCTTTGGTAGATAAGAAAAATTTCATTAACTTTCCTTTTCGGAAAAATGTTATAAGAGAGTTAGGTATTGTGATGTCTCTTAAATTTTCATTAAATATTTTTGCGGAGCGAACCTTCTTAGGAAGGCGCTTAATTTTTTCAAAGAGTTCGGGATTCTTAGTGCGGATATCTTCAATAATCCTTAAATATTTAAGTTCACTTTCCTTTTCCTCGTCTTCTGTAATAGTTTTCTTTGAGGTTAGTTTATCAAATAGCTCGTGGGAAGAGACAGGTTCGCCTTCGGTAAGTATTGAGGCATCACCGCCAAGCATAGTTAAAAATGCTTCTATTTTTGAACGAGCAATGTTTATAAGCTCAATTTTAGAATCTGCCTGTTTTGTTGGGAAAAAGTTAAAGATATAGATTTTATCAAAGGCTGTATCAATTCTATTAACCCTTCCAACCCTCTGCATTAATCTTGTTGGATTCCAGGGAATATCATAGTTAATAACAACATTTGACCTATGAAGATTAACACCTTCAGAGAGAACATCAGTTGATACAAGAATTCTATAATCATCCCTTTTATTTCTTGCTTTGGCGTCAAAATTTTCAATTACTTTATCCCGCACAGATTCTGAAGAACTACCATGAAATAAAAGTGTAATCTCTCCAAATTCTTTATTTATATTCTCTGCTAAATATTCAGCAGTTTCCTTTGACTCTGTAAAAATAATTATCTTTTTATTTTTCAGAATAAGATCTGAGCGTAAATTCTCCAGCAAGGTTTCAAGTTTTGGATCCCTTTTTATTGATTGCCACATATCTTTTATTTTTTCCAAAATCTTAAGATCATTTTCTAAATCATCTTTAAAATCGTCTCTAAACTCCTCGCTTTTATATTTTTGTGCCTTTCCTTTTTCAATAAGTCTCTGGACTGCCTCATCGTCACCCTCTTGTAAAAGCTCAAAAATTTTGTTTATGTATCCTTTGCTAATATATACATTTCCCTTTTCGTATTCCTCAATAAACATTTCATAGGACTTAATAAATCTATCAATACTTTTTCTAAATGCATAAAAACTGCTTTCAAGGCGTTTTATAAGGAGAACCTTCATAAATCCACCCATATTTCTTTGGGACTGTGCTTCCTGTTGTGAAATTGGTTCTTTTAAATAAAGCAATGGCGTATAACGGGCATATTTAAACTCTTGTGTTATCAATCGAACGGTTTCCATAAAGATTTTGTCTTCTTCATCATTTAACTGGTAATAAAGAGACTTTGGATCTTCAACCTCTGGAAACTTAACATTGTTATTCTTTAAATCCTCAGCAAAATATTTTTCAATCTCTCTTCTTGTTCTTCTAACCATTAGATACTTTAAAACTTTATCTCGAATTTCTTTGGCATTATTTCTTGTTATCTCAAGGTATTTCTCATAATCTTTCTGACGGTCTACCTTTTCTAGCTCTTTTTCAAGCTTACCAAAGAATGCCTCAAGATCTGTAATACCTGGGATAGTGCTTTTTCTTGCATTTTGGAAAAGTTTAATCTGCGCTAAGATATCTCTTGGTGAATTATTATAAGGAGTTGCCGAAATCAAAATTACTCTTTTACCACGGCAAATTTCCGTAAGGTTTTCATAACTAATGGTTGTCTCTGTCCTGAAACGGTGCGCTTCATCAATAATGATGTTTTTTACAGGCAACTCGGTATTTTCATACTTTTCTATGTATTCTATAGCATCTTCAAGTTTCCCAACCGATACATACTCAGCTGGAATATGAAAATCGGAAAAAACATTCGGCCATGAACCGGGATTATTTTTATTAAGAAGTGCAGGTGGAGCTATAACCAGAGTCCTACCATCAAGCTGTCCTGCAAGCATTGCAGCAGTATAAGTTTTACCAAGTCCAACTACATCAGAAAGAAAAACTCCTCCATATTCCTCCAATATTTTCTTTGCATTTAGAACAGCTTGCTGTTGGTATTCAAATTTTTTAAAATTTTGAGGTAGGAATTTTATAAAAACTTCATCCGCCCTTGAAAGTTCATCTTTAAAATACTCATATAAAAATTTAAGATAAAGTTCATAGGGAGTAATGTTTTGATTAAGATATGTCTTCTCATTTAAAGTCTCAATAAATTTTTCGGATACATCAACTGCCTCTTCCCACAATTCCTCAAATCTACTCTTTGCAAATTCATAATCAGCACGATTTTTTAACTCAACATTAAATTCAAAGTTGTCTACAAGTCCAGATTGAGTAAAGTTGCTTGAACCAGTAATAACCCTACCTACATCCCTATCTCCTTCTTTAAAGGTCATAATATACAACTTTGCGTGAATTCTCCGAGAGGGATAAGCCCTTATTTGCAGTTTCTTTTCTCTTATCCATTCAATAAACTTCTTAACTCCTTCTTCAACTTTTAGGCTATCTTCTGAATCAGCCATTTCACTCTCTACTAATTTTTCTATTTCTTGTTTTGTCTCATAGTGAGATATAGGTTTATTCTCTGCCTCTTCAATTAGATCGTAGGTTGACTTTGTGGTTCCTATCCCAATAAGAATTCTTATTCTTTCAGTATTTTCTAATGACTTATAAATCGCACTAAAACCGCTTATATAAAAGTAAGCAACCAAACAATCAAAAAACTTGCAGTCCTTTATTAGTTGCTCAAATCTATTTTTAAGCGTTTTCCCCGGTTCATTAATTATAAATGTTAAATCTGAATGTTGCTTTTCATCTTTAGGAAAGTTTACAATTTCTTTTGGATCTCTCTTTTCTCTACTCATTGATTATCTTTTAAACTCTTTCCAAATTTTTTTAGTTGTTAATCTATTATAGCAAATAAAAGCATAAAGTAATTTCAGTATTTAGAAGAATGTTCCAAGTATAAAGCCAAATTTAGAACCACTTACTCCGGAAGGTGGGTTCAATACTTTTCCGTAGTATAGCTCTATAGGAGCAAAGGGTGTTATTATCTTAAAGCTTACACCTACGGAGTTATAAAGTCCGGAGAAGAAATTTCCACTATCAAAACCTTTACCTTGATCTAAGAATACAGAACCCCATAAAAATCTATCAACAATCGGATGGCTTAACTGGTAATTCAAAACTATCTCTCTCTTTGCACCGGCAGGATTGTTATCACTATCCCTCGGACCTGCCATCCCCCAATCAAACCCTCTAATAGTAAAATCACCACCTACAAAGAAAAGTTCATCAAGAGGTATCTCTTTTGAGATACGTTCAACAAATCCAAATGTGCCTTTAATAGAAAATACAAAATCCGTATAGAATATCTTATCTGGAATTATCTTTGATGCAGACAAGACAGCCTTGTAAAAATCTCTTGTTCCGGTTCCCGTTTTTAGTGTAAGTGTAAAATCACTTCCTTCTGTAGGCAAAAGAGGATTGTTTATAGTGTTTCTGTTTATAAACCAGTAGATTGAGTATAAGTCATACTTACCTGCCTGTCTCTTTATATATGTAGACGCTGTATCCTGAATATCTTTATACTCACCTTTTTCAAGTGTTAAACCTACACCAGTTCTCCAAAATTCCTTAAACTCAGAGGAAAGTGTAGGAGAAAAACCTATCTTTGTAGATACAAAAGATGTGTAATTTACATATCTATCATACAGGTCAAATCCTAAGTCAAGAGGTTTATAAAAAGCCCATCTGTGAAGATAATTCAAACTGTTATTCCTATATTTAGAACCTATTGAAAGAGACAACCCTGCAACATCTCCAGTTCCCAAAAAGTTTCCCTTTCTCAATGACGCAAACAAAGAAAGTCCAGTTTGCTGACTGTATCCTGCACCTACCGATATCTGACCTGTAAATCTCTCACTTACTTTTGTGTCTAAATCTATCTCGCTATCTGACTTTACATTTGGATCAAATCCTATCATATTATAGTATCCAAGTCTATAAAGCCTTGATTGAGACCTAAGAAGCTTATCTTTTAAGAAAAGGTCTCCAGGAGCAAGTCTCAACTCTCTTCTTATTGTAGAGTCTCTTGATTCATAGTTTCCAGTTATATATATCTTATCTACGTAATAGATATTACCTTTCTGGATATTAAAAATAACATCAACAGTTTTCTTCTCTTTATCTACTATTTTATTAACTTCCACATTAGCAAAAAGATATCCAAGATCATTGTATTTATCTATAATAATTTTCTTTATAAAATCTATCTTCTCTCCATCGTATGGTTCTAAAGGTTTTATACTTTTTCTCTTAGATACATTTAGGATTTCATCACTGGTGTACATATCATTTCCAATAATATCAATCTTATTTATTCTGTATCTTTCTCCCTCTTTTATTCTTATGGTTATGATGTATTTATTGCCTCTTTCAAGTAGTATCTCTGGAGGAGATACCTCTACATCTAAAAATCCCTTGTTTATATATAGATCTCTTATCCTATTTATATCATCATACAGAGTTTCTTTAACTAATGCAGGTTTAGATTTTAATTTAAATATATCTCTCTCAGAAGTTTCCATAACTGATAAAATCTCTTTCTTCTTAATATGTTCATTCCCTATTATACGAATTTCATCCACATAAGCTTTAGAGCCTTCATCTATCTTGAAAACTAAAGTGTTACCTTTATAGTAGTAGGATACTTTTGTGTTGTAGTATCCCCTTTTTTCATACAATTTGAGTATATTTTTTTCCATCTGAGTTATCTCATCTACAGATAGAACCCTACCTAAACCTTTTTTAATACTTAAAAGTTTTTCAGTTAGTTCAGGTCCCAAGGTTGAAAATGGTAATGGTTTTCCAGATTCAAGTTTCTCCGATAAATCAAGTCCTAACTCTTTTAAAAGGTCTTCTCTGGATATTGCCCTGTTACCTTCAAACTCTATTCTCTGGACTACGGGAAGCTCTGTAAACACAAAGGTTATATCTATACCGTTTTCTGTATATCTCGTATAAGCTTCCACATTAGAAAAGTAGCCAAGTTTATAAAGGTCTCTTAAAGTTGAGGATATTTTATCCATTGAAACGATTACACCATTTCCAAATGGTATCAATGGTTTCACAATCTGTGGGTCTAAAAATTTCAGTCCCTTAATCTCTATCTTATCTATTCTGTATATTTTTCCGGCTTCTTCTTTAATTGTTCCAGTTTGAATCTGAGGAGTTGTTTGAGATTCATCTGAAAAGGATATAGATGATAAAATTAAAAGAGAGGCCAGCGTGTAGCTGGCTTTCCTTACTAAGCTAATTGGAGTTCCCTTCTCTTTCTTGGTTTTTTGGCTTTTATTTTGACTGTTCCATCTTTTTCCATCACTATCTCTACTTTTGAGCCTGGAACCAGTTTTCCTGCAAGTATCTCTTCTGCCAAGAGGTCCTCCACTTTTGATTGTAGAGCTCTCTTGATACTTCTGGCTCCATATTCCGGTCTGAACTCCTTCTCTATCAAATACTCTACAAACTCTGGAGAAAGTTTTACAGTTATTTCCCATTCCTTCAACCTTCTGTTTATTTCATTAACTTGCATATCTATTATACCTTTAATTACTTCTTTGTCTAATGGTTTAAATACTATTATTTCATCAAGTCTGTTTATAAACTCTGGATTAAAGGCTTTTCTCACCTGGTCCATAACATTCTTTTTAAGTTCCTGATAGTTCAGTATAGTAGACTTTGTCTCAAATCCCATTTTTCCACTGTCAAGTATCATCTTAGCTCCGAGGTTAGAGGTCATTATTATGATTGTATTACTAAAATCTACAACCCTTCCAAGAGAATCTGTTAATCTTCCATCATCAAATATCTGTAAAAAGATGTTATAAACATCAGGATGGGCTTTTTCTATCTCATCAAACAGTATAACAGAGTATGGTTTTCTTCTTATCGCCTCTGTAAGCTGTCCTCCTTCTTCGTAACCTACATATCCCGGCGGTGCTCCTATTAACCTCGATACAGTATGTTTTTCCATATACTCAGACATATCAAATCTTATTAAAGCATCTTCTCTACCAAATAGATACTCTGCTAAAGCTTTAGCTGTCTCTGTTTTACCTACTCCAGTAGGTCCTAAGAATAGGAATACTCCTATAGGTCTGTGTCTTCCTTTTAGTCCTACACTGTTTCTCCTTATAGCCTTAGCTATAGCTGTTATAGCTTCCGATTGGTCTACTACTCTCTTATGAAGTTCTTCTTCTATATGTAGTAATTTTTCCTTATTTGACTCTGTTAATCTTGCTATAGGTATTCCTGTCCATTTTGCTACCACTTCAGCTATATCTTTCTCTGTTACCTTAGGTCTGTTTTTAGACTTTTCCTCTTTCCAATTCATCTTCTCAGTTTCAAATTTTGCTCTTAACTTAAGCTCTTCATCTCTGAGTTTTGCAGCTTTATCAAAGTTTTCTTCCTTAATAGCCTGTGCTTTTTCTTCTTCAAGTTGTTTAATCTTTTCTTCCAGTTCTACAAGGTGTTCCGGAAGACCACTCTCTCTTAGTCTTACCAATGCTCCAGCTTCATCAAGTAAATCAATTGCTTTGTCAGGAAGTTGTCTATCAGATATGTACTTAACAGAAAACTCTACCGCTTTTTCAACGGCAGTTTTTGTGTATGTTACATTATGAAACTCTTCAAACTTAGATTTAAGACCTTCAAGTATCTCAATAGCAACCTCAGGAGTAGGTGGATCAACTATTACAGGCTGAAATCTTCTCTCTAAAGCTCCATCCTTCTCTATATACTTTCTATACTCATCTAATGTAGTTGCACCTATTACCTGTATCTCACCACGGGCTAAAGCTGGTTTTAACATATTTGATGCATCTATAGAACCTTCGGCAGCACCTGCACCTATTAAAGTGTGTAACTCATCTATAAAGAGGATTACATGGTTTGCTTTTTCAAGTTCTTTCATTATACTCTTTAATCTCTCTTCAAACTGTCCCCTGTATTTAGTTCCAGCTACTAAAGATGCTAAATCTAACGCTACTATTCTTTTACCTTGAAGATTTTCAGGCACTTTCTTATCTGCTATTCTTTGAGCCAATCCTTCTACTATTGCTGTTTTTCCTACTCCCGGCTCTCCAAGTAAAACAGGATTATTCTTTCTTCTTCTGGATAGAATCTGAATCACTCTATCTATCTCTTTCTCTCTTCCTACCACAGGGTCAAGCTTTCCTTCTTTTGCAAGTTGAGTTAAATCCCTTCCAAATCTGTCTAAGTTAGGAGTTGGAACCTGCTTAGATTGTTCCTGGGTAGGTATTTCTCCAAGTATCTGGAGTATCTCTCTTCTTATTGAGTATTCATCTATACCAAAACCTCTTAAAACTCTTCCCCCAAGTCCAGTTTTCTCTCTTACTATACCTATTAGAAGATGTTCTGGACCTACAAATGGATGATGGAGTATCCTTGCTTCTTCAACGGCAAACTCCAAAATCCTTTTTGCATCTGGAGCAAATAAAACTTCCCCATTATAGTTTCCTTTTGGAATTTGAGATATCAATGTCTTCCTTACCTTCTCTACAGAGAGCCCAAACTTAGACAAAGTCAAAACAGCTATATCATCTTGGTCTAATAGAGATAAAAGTAGATGCTCACTTCCAAGATAGTTACTTTTATAGTTTATAGCATGCTCTCTCGCATCAAGTATAACCTTTCTTGCTTTTTCTGTAAATTTCTCAAACATGTTAAATACCTCTTTTATTGAATTTGCCTAACAAAATTTATTTTCAGTTTAATTTTTTTCAACATTAACAATAATACCATCTTTTAAGTAATAAATATACCTGCAATATTTTGCAATTTCAATATCATGTGTAGCTATGATAACTGTCATCAGATTTTTTTCGGATAAATCTTTTATAAGATTTATCACATTTTTTGCATTTTCAGAATCTAAATTTCCTGTTGGTTCATCTGCTATAAGAATTTTTGGATTATTTACAACTGCTCTTGCTATAGCAACTCTCTGCTGTTCTCCCCCAGATAACATGGAAGGTTTATGATTTAACCTGTCTCCAAGTCCAACCTTCTCCAAAATATCTTTAGCTTTTTGGGTAGCTTCTTTATCACCTTTTATCTGAAGGGGAAGTGCTACATTATCTAAAGCTGTAAATTCAGATAGAAGATAGTGAAACTGAAAAACAAAGCCTATATTTTCATTTCTAAATTTTGAAAGCTGTTTATCCGGAAGTTTGTATATATCTGTTTCTTCTATGAGAACTTCTCCGGAAGTTGGTATATCTATGCCTCCAAGGATATGTAACAAAGTACTTTTTCCGGAACCAGAAGGTCCCATAATAGCTACCATCTCTCCTTTATTAATCTGCAAGTCTATACCTCTAAGGGCAACTGTAGATGTGTTACTATCTGTATAGTATATCTTTTTTATAGATTTTGCTATAACAGAAAAGTTATTCATATCTTATAACCTCTGCAGGAATAGCAACAGATGCTGACCTTGCAGGAAATATTGAAGAAATAAAACATATAAATAAAGACGAAACAACAACAGCAAAGATTTCAAAAATAGATATCTTTAAAGGTAGATAGTCTATAAGGTACACTTCCGGATTAAGTTTTATAAGATGATAAGTGTCTGCAACATAAACTATTGAAAGTCCCAACAACAACCCAAGTAATGTACCTGTTAAACCTATTATCATACCTTGAGCTACAAAGACCTTTGTTATAAAACCTCTATCTGCTCCTATGGTTCTAAGTATACCTATCTCTTTTCTCTTTTCTCTTGCCTTCGTTATCAAAAGACTTGATATATTAAAGGAAGCAACAACGACTATAAGTGTTATAACCAAAAACATAGCAAACTTCTCAAGTTCCAGAGCTTGAAACATACTTTTATTCAAATCCATCCAACTCTTTACTATGTAAGGAAAATCAATTACTTTCTCAATCTTAGATTTTAATCTATCTGCTGTATATGGATCTTTAAGTTTAAACTGAATACCTGTAACAGCCCCGTTCATATCAAAAAAAGTGGAAGCATCAGTTAAATTCATCATAACAAAAGATGAGTTATACTCATATATTCCAAAGTCTGCTATCCCCACAATTTTAACTTGTCTAATCTTTGGTAGAAATCCAAATGGTGTTTTTTTACCTATCGGAGACATTAAATTAACAGTGTCTCCAACCCAAACATTTAAAGCAAGTGCCACATCTTTACCTATAATAACTGTATCTGGATTATTAAGAAGACTATAATCACCTATTATCAGCTTCTTATCTATAGCCATAAATTCTTTATCTTTATCCGGATTAACACCTCTAACATAAACAGCAACAATATTATTTTCCTTTGACAACAAACCTTGTGTATATATAAAAGGCTGATAATCTAATATTTCAGGAAAACTTTCTTTTATCTTTTTTGCAATCTCATTATACTCTACAAAATTTCCTTCTGCTTTGATTATTATAAGTTGTGGGACAGATTCTAAAAATTTACTTTTTATTCCATACATAAATCCACTCATAACAGCTAAGGTAACTATCAGAGCAGATACACCTAACATAACACCAAGTATAGATACAACTGCCATAAAAGAAAGTGTTTTTGATTTTGTAGCTGTTAAATACCTGAAAGCTATTTTGATATAAAGCGGCATTTAACTCCTTTGATGTAAAATATTTAACAAAATTATACCACGAGGTAAAAGTATGGTTATAGGAACACCTTTAAGCCATAACTCAAACAAAATACTTCTTTTGGGAAGTGGAGAACTTGGAAAAGAATTTGTAATAGAGGCTATGAGAATGGGAATAGAAGTCATAGCGGTAGATAATTACCAGAATGCTCCAGCTATGCAGGTAGCCCATAGATACTATGTTATAGATATGAAAAATGGAAAACAGATAAAAGATATAGTTTACAGAGAAAAACCAGATTTCATAGTTCCGGAGATTGAAGCTATAGATACAGGCACACTTCTACAGTTGGAAAAAGAAGGATTTAATGTTGTGCCATGTGCTCAAGCTGTAAAATACACAATGAATAGGATAGAGATAAGAAGACTTGCCGCAGAAAAGGTAGGTTTAAAAACATCAAAATATGCATTTGCCTCTGATATAGATACATATAGACAAAAAATAAAAGAGATAGGACTTCCAGCTGTTGTAAAACCTATTATGAGTTCTTCCGGAAAAGGTCAATCGGTTGTAAAAAAAGAAGAAGAGATAGATAAAGCATGGTTTTATGCCCAAGAAAATGCAAGAGGTAAAGGTGGAGAGGTTATCATAGAAGAGTTTATAGATTTTGATTATGAGATAACACTTCTTACAGTGAGAACAAAAAATCAAGGGACACTTTTCTGTGAGCCTATAGGACATATTCAGGTTGACGGAGATTACTGGGAAAGCTGGCAACCTCATCCTATGTCAGAAATAGCCTTAAATAAAGCAAAAGATATTGCAAAAAAGATTACAGATGCCCTTGGAGGTTATGGAATTTTCGGCTGTGAGATGTTTGTAAAAGGTGATGAAGTTTGGTTTAATGAGATATCTCCAAGACCACATGATACAGGAATGGTCACACTTATATCTCAAAACATGTCAGAGTTTGAGATACATCTAAGAGCTATTTTAGGTCTTCATATAGATATCAGACTACTTAAACCTTCTGCTTCTTATTGCTTTCACTCTTGGGAGTATGGGTCAGCCCCAGTATACGAAGGCATAGAAGAAGCACTTAAAATAGCAGATAAAATAAGAATCTTTGGTAAACCAACAACAAGACCAAAGAGAAGAATGGGAATAACATTAGCAACAGGAGAAACAGTAGAAGAGGCAAGAGAGAAAGCAAAAAAATCAGCTAATTTAGTAAAAGTTTACCCTTCTCTGTAAATCTCCATAAAATCAATACAGCCTTTTTCAGAGTTTTCATTTTTAAAAGATGTATTAAAAAAGTTTAAAGAAAACAA
>JBEULE010000039.1:0-9967 GCA_041287495.1 Hydrogenothermaceae bacterium | reverse complement strand
TAGTAACTCCCTTACTTCCATCTCTACTAGGTCTATTAACTCTGGGTCGTCTACCATATCACATTTGTTTAAAAATACTACTATGTATGGAACGTTTACCTGTCTTGCAAGTAGAACGTGCTCCCTTGTCTGTGGCATCGGTCCGTCTGCTGCTGATACGACAAGTATAGCTCCGTCCATCTGTGCTGCTCCAGTTATCATGTTCTTTATGTAGTCAGCGTGCCCTGGACAGTCTACGTGTGCATAGTGTCTCTTCTCTGTCTCGTATTCTACGTGTGTAATGTTTATTGTGATTCCTCTCTCTCTTTCTTCTGGTGCTTTGTCTATATCTGCATATCCTATAAATTTGGCAAGTCCTTTCTTGCTTTGTACGTATGTGATTGCTGCTGTTAGTGTTGTTTTCCCGTGGTCAACGTGCCCTATTGTTCCCACGTTTAAATGCTCTTTTCCTCTTACAAACTTCTCTTTTGCCATATGTCCTTTACCTCCTAATGAGTATAAACTTTCCCTCTTTTAAGCCCAAGACGGGACTTGAACCCGCGACCTCACCCTTACCAAGGGTGTGCTCTGCCGACTGAGCTACCTGGGCGTGTTAAAACATAAAAAGACGTAAAAAGGTAATAAACCTTCTTACGTCCTTGGAAAATCTAAACTTTAAAAGCGGGAGACGGGACTCGAACCCGCGACCATCTGCTTGGAAGGCAGATGCTCTACCAACTGAGCTACTCCCGCATTCCCTATGGAGAGGGACGGATTCGAACCGCCGAAGGCTTGCGCCGGGAGATTTACAGTCTCCTGCCGTTGGCCGCTTGGCTACCTCTCCTATTCTTAATTTTCTAAGCCGGCGGTGGGACTTGAACCCACGACCTGGTGATTACAAATCACCTGCTCTGCCGACTGAGCTACACCGGCATCTTCAACTAACGAGATAGATATTATATACAAACTCTATGTTTTAGTCAAGAGTTTTTTAAGTTTTAGTAATGGAAATCTAAAAATAAAATAGCTTTTTTATGCTAAAATATTTTACAACAAAAATATTCTATCAGGGAAAGGAATGAAACTTGGTGATTTAATAAAGGAAAAGAGAGAATCAGCAGGATTGACTATAAAAGATATTTCAGACAACACTTCTATACCAGTCAACATTATAGAAAAGATAGAAAACGATCCAGAGTATCTTAACACCCCCTATGGCAAGTTACAAGCAAAAGCTATCATGAAATTTCTTAATATAGATTACGAAGCAGAAGCTAGTAATAAAGACAATAGAGAAGTTTCTCAGCCCTCAGAGAGGAGATATACTAAGATTTT
Organism: Hydrogenothermaceae bacterium; assembly: GCA_041287495.1. Lineage (GTDB taxonomy): Bacteria > Aquificota > Aquificia > Aquificales > Hydrogenothermaceae > JAOABC01. Next base: position 8,653 of record JBEULE010000039.1, on the reverse strand, counting down.
AATAAAATCTCTCAGATTGCTTCCCCATATTGCTGCTTTAGTTATACTGTCAATGTATATACATGCAACTGCTAAAAATAGCCCATCAGAGTTTAGAATTTTAATAAGCAATCCAACGACGGATACTAAAATAGCTTCTGAAAATATAACAAAAATCCAAAATAGTCAAAAGCAGATTATACTTAAATCTAACGGAGATGTTTGGGTAACTGCTTCAATTGATGGAGAAAAACAGATTTTTAATATAAAAGAAGGTGAAGTAAAAGTTATTAACTTTACGAACAAGGTAGCTTTTGAAACGATTGGGAATGTTAATCAGTTGGTAATGGTGTTTGGTGATAAAGAGATATCTTTAAAAGATAAAGAGATTATACATAATGTATTTGTAGATGAAGAAGGTATATTTTACAATGGCTACAATCTCTTGAGAGGTAAGCCAAAGATTTGATAGCAGAAGATATAATATTAGCAGTTAAGCTGGAAATAGAACCATTTGTAAAGGAGAGAGTCTCTCAGTTTAAAAACTTAAAAGAGAATGGTATAACTACATTTAGCTTTAAACCTTTTTTAAATATAGAACCTTATCAGGCTGATATATTCTCCGAAAGTTGCTTTTGTATCTTAACTGCAAACTCCTCAGCTTCCTTAGGTATAAAACTACAGAAAGAGATAGGAATAGAAGGTTTTAGAGAATATCCTTTTGAAAAGCTCTTTGAGATTATAAAAGCAAAAGGACATAGATTTGCACAGCAGAGGGCAGAGAGAATAGTAAATTTGAGACAGAAGATAGAACTGATAAAATCTATCAGAAACTACAAAAATAGTAAAGAGGCACGGGAAGTTTTGGTAAACAATATCTATGGCTATGGATATAAGGAAGCATCCCATTTTTTAAGAAATATAGGATTTGAAGATGTGGCAATAGTTGATAGACATATATACAGATTTTTGATAGAAACCGGATTAGTTAAACAAAGGAAAACATTAACAAAAAAGGCATACCTTGAATGTGAAGAAGCTCTTTTAAAGATAAGTGATAAATTAGGTTTGTCTATGGCGGAACTTGACCTGTATATCTTTTATATAAAGACAAAAAAGGTATTAAAGTAGTGGAGATATTAAAGAAACTATCTTCTGAAAATGGTATAGAACTATCAGAAAAGCAGATAGAACTTTTTGAAAAGTATATACAGATTTTATTAAAGTGGAATAGAGTTTATAACCTTACATCTATAAAGAAAAGAGAGGAAATCATAACTAAACATTTTTTTGATAGTCTTACCTTGGTTAAACTTTTTGAAAAAGTGGGAATAAATCCAGTAGGTAAAGAGATTGCAGACTTTGGGACTGGAGCAGGATTTCCAGGTGTTCCACTTAAAATATACTACCAAGACAAAATAGACCTTTATCTTATAGAATCTGTAGGCAAAAAATGTATATTTTTAGAAACATTAAATAGAGAGTTAAATTTAGATTTTAAAGTTATATGTCAAAGAGCGGAGAGTGTAGAGAGAAAGTTTGATGTAGTTTTAAGTAGGGCAACTGGAGAAACTTTTGAGGTTTTAAAGATAGGTAAAAATATGTTAAAAGAAAATGGTTATATAATAATAATGAAAGGAAAAGAGGTAGAAGAGGAGCTTAGAAACTTCACATTTACTTTAAACTTCAAAGGCTTTCCAGATAGAAAGTATATAGTTGTCCAAAAAAGATGATAAGGTTAAACAAATTTCTTTCCCAAGCTGGAGTCACTTCAAGGAGAAAGGCTGACCAACTTATACAAGAAGGTAAAGTGAGAGTAAACGGAGAGGTTGTTAAAGACCTTGGTTTTAAGGTTGATCCTACAAAAGATACTATAGAAGTTGAAGGTAAACAAGTAAAACCACAGGAGAAGAAAGTTTACATAAAGATATACAAACCTAGAGGATATCTATCTGAACTTGGTAAAGATAAATTCGGTAGAAAAACATTAACAGATTTACTTCAAGAAGTGGGAATAGAAGAGAGAGTATTCCCGGCAGGTAGATTAGACTATGATAGTGAAGGGCTTTTATTACTTACAAATGACGGTGATATAGCTTATAAAATTACCCATCCAAAACATGATATAAAGAAAGAGTATATCTTACAGCTTCAGGGTATAGTAGATGAAGAGAAATTTGAGAAGATGAAAAAAGGTATAGAACTTGAAGATGGTTTTTTTAAGCCGGACTATATAAAAATACTAAAAAAAGAGAAAAATTCTATATGGATAGAAGTGAAAATTCACAGTGGAAAGAAAAGGATACTTAGAAGGTACTTTCAAGCGTTTGGTTATAAAGTTTTAAGATTAATCAGGGTTAAAATAGGTAATATACATATCGGTAAGCTAAAACCTAAAGAGTATGAGTATATCCCAAAATCTACCATTTTAAGTTTAGTAAAGGAGAGCCATGAAAAGAGAGATAGTTTTAAGTAATGGTAAATTCTTTATAAATATGGATTCTCATATAACTATAAGAGATTATTACTTTCCTTATGTTGGAATGTATAACCATCTAAACTCTAATCCAATATCTATCGGCATATGGGCTGGCGAAAATTTTAGCTGGATAGATGATAGCTGGAATATAAAGTTCTCATATAGGGAAAAAAGCTTAGTTGCAGATATAAAAGCTACTAACGAAAATTTAGGAATAAACTTAAATATAACAGCTACAATCCATAAATATCTTGATATTTTGATACACAGAATAGAGATTAAAAATTTAAAGGACAAGAATATAGATTATAAAATCTGCTTTTACCACAGCTTTAACTTAAATGAGTCAGATATAGGAAACACAGCCTACTATGACCCTAAATTGAAGGGACTTATACACTATAAAGGACAGACTTACATATTTATATCTTCTGAAAATGATGGTTTTACCTATACAACTTCAAAGAGAAACCATTTATACGGCTCTTGGAAGGAAATAGAGGAAGGAAATTTAAAGAAAACTAAGATTATGCAAGGGGAGATAGATTCAGCTTGGTGTATAGAGGGAAATTTAGAACCATCAGGGTCTAAAACCGTCTATTACTATCACATCGTAGGAGAAAACTACGACGAGATACAGAAACTAAAAAACAGAGTTGAGCAGGAAGGTCTTGAACATCTAATGGAAGAAACTGAAGATTTTTGGAACTTCTGGGTCAATACAAAAAAAGTTATAACTTCACCTATTCCGTTGGAAATGATAAATCTATACTACAGAAGTCTTCTCATAACAAGGGCACATTTTGACAACAATGGTGCAGTTGTTGCAGCAAATGATACATCTATTTATAAGTTTAATAAAGACCACTATAGCTATCTCTGGCCAAGAGATGGAGCCTTTATATCAATTCCACTGGATAATGCCGGGTATACAAATTTAACAAAAAACTTTTTTAAATTCTGTAAAAAACATATAACTGACGAAGGATTTTTATTACATAAATACTCACCAGACGGAACAGCAGGGTCTAGTTGGCATCCTTGGTGTGATGAAGAAGAAAATTATCAGCTTCCAATACAGGAAGATGAGACAAGTTTAGTAATAGTAGCTTTATACAATCATTATCTAAACAGTAAAGATGTAGAGTTTGTAGATTACATGTACAATGGTTTTGTAAAAAAGGCATCTGAATTTATGTGTAGATATATAAACCCTAAAACTAATTTACCTGAACCTAGTTATGACCTTTGGGAAGAGAGAAGAGGTATTTTCACTTACACATCTGCAACGGTTTACGCTGGATTAATATCTGCATCCAACTTAGCAAAACTTGTTGGAAACAGGTCGGAAAGTTTAAAATACAGAGAAACGGCAGAAAAAATAAAAGAAGCTATTCTTAAATATCTGTATGATGAAGAGTCTGGAAGATTTTTAAGAGGTATATACTTAAACAAAGATGGAAGTTTCACAAAGGATAAAACCGTAGAAAGTAGTTTATTACTTCTCTATGAATTTGGAGTAGTATCTGCTGATGATTACCGTATGGAAAACACAGTTAGGCAGATAGAAGAAAAACTGTGGATAAAAGAAGGTATCGGAGGATTGGCAAGATATGAAAATGACTACTACCATAAAGTTTCTGATAAATTTCCAGGAAATCCTTGGATAATAACAACTCTATGGCTTGCAAACTGGTATATAGAACAAGAGAGGATAGATAAAGCTATGGATTTAATAAATTGGGTAGTAAAGAGAAAAAGTCAGGCAGGGCTTTTGGCAGAGCAGTATGATCCTATATCCGGAGAACCACTCTCTGTATGTCCATTAACATGGTCCCATGCTTCCTTTGTTTACTCAATCCAAAAGTTAAATAAAAAACTCCACAAAGAATAGAAAAAATGTATATTTTATTAGAAACTACTTTTATAGAGGTTTTAACATGTTTACAGTAATAGCCGGTCCATGTGTGATAGAAAGCAGAGAGATATGTTTTGAAGTTGCAGAAGTTCTAAGGAAACTTCAGGATGAGTTTTCTGATATAAGATTTGTATTTAAATCTTCATTTGATAAAGCTAACAGAAGTAGTATTAACTCTTTTAGGGGACATGGTCTTGAATTTGGACTTCAAGTTTTAGAGGAAGTAAAAAGTAAATTCAATCTACCTGTTTTAACAGATATCCATGAAAGTTATCAGGCAAAAGAAGTAGCACAAGTGGTAGATATCATCCAGATACCTGCATTCTTATGTAGACAGACAGATTTACTTATCGCTGCTGGACAAACTGGTAGAGAGGTAAATGTTAAAAAAGGTCAGTTTTTGGCTCCTTGGGACACAAAAAATATAGTGGAGAAGTTAAAAGCAGCTGGTTGTGATAAATTTTATCTAACGGAGAGAGGAACAACTTTTGGATATAACAATCTTGTAGTTGATTTTAGAAGTCTTCCAATAATGAGACAGTATGCTCCGGTTATATACGATGCAACCCACAGTGTACAGATTCCTGGAGGTCTTGGAACAGCATCTTCCGGACAGAGGGAATTTGCCTATCCACTTGCAAAAGCTGCTGTAAGTGTGGGAGTAGATGGACTGTTTTTTGAAACCCATCCAGACCCATCTAAAGCCTTATCAGATGGACCAAATCAGATACCTCTAAAAGATTTTCCAGATATAATAAGAAAACTCTTAAAATTGAGGGAGTTTGTAATTGAAAACAGTATTTAAAACAGTTTCTGCTATTGCCATAACCGGCTTTATAATTTCCTGTGGGGTAAAAGGAGATCTAAAACCTCCACCTACAGATGAACCAGCTCCGGTAAAAGATATATCAGTAAGGCAGATAGGTAAGTTTGGTTTGATAGTTTTTGAATACCCAGGAATATATAAAGATGGTAGAAAAATACAAGAAAATTTTCAATTTGAGATATATAAAGATAACAGACCTTATGAGGAAGACATAAAAAACGAAGGAACTCAATACTGGTTCTTCGACCAACTTTCAGATGGAGAAAATTGTTATCAGATTATAGTAAATACTAAGAAAAAAAGAAGTAAAATATCTGACAAAGTATGTATACTACCTGTAAAAATAGATAACTATAATTTACCGGCTTTAAAACTTACCAATACAAATGAAGGAGTCCTTATAAAGCATCAAAACAGAGATTTAATAAATCTATACAAAGTTAACTCTTCTCAGCAGTTTACAGTCAATATCTACAAACAGATAGAGGGAGAGTACTTAGACACAGAAGTAGAAAATGGAAAAACTTACTGTTATTACTACACAGTTTATATATCGAAGAATATAGAAACAGATTTCTCAAAAACTGTATGTATAGAGTATAGAGATACATTTCCTCCAAATCCGCCCAAAAACATAAAAGTCATAGAAAATGAAGACGGTTCAGCTACTTTAATATGGCAGGAAAGTGATTCTAAAGATGTGGTAGGCTATTTAATATACAAAAATGGTAAACCAATTATAGAGACACCTATAAAAAGTTATTACTTTACAGACAGAGATTACAAAGAAGGAGATACTTACACAATTTATGCCGTAGACAAAGCTAACAATAAAAGTATACCAGTAGAGGTAAAATAAGTAGAGATGAAAGTAAAGATAGAAAAATTAGCTTATGGTGGATTTGGTATTGGATTTTTAGATTCTAAACCTTGTTTTGTACCTTACACATTACCAGAAGAAGAGGTAAAAGTCAAAATTACAAAAGAAAAAAAAGATTACAACGAATGTGAAGTTATAGATATAATAAACCCAAGTAAAACACGGATAAATCCTCCGTGTAAATACTACACAGTTTGTGGTGGTTGTGATTTTCAGCATACAGATTACGCAAATCAGCTTAAATTTAAGACAGAGATTCTAAAAGAACAACTTTTAAGAATAGGAAAGATAAAGATAGATATTGATGAGGTTATCCCTTCTGAAAGTCCATTTTATTACAGGAATAGAGTTCAGTTTAAATTTGACGGTAAAAATTTCGGATTTTATAAAAGAGACTCCCATCAAACAGTAGATATAGAGGAATGTTTTCTTTTAAAGGAAGATATAAATCAGCTGATAAGACCTATCAAAAAGTTTTTAATTAAGTATGGTTTGCAACCATCAAACATACAGATATTTTCTAATAAAAAAGATGAAAAAATTATAAAATTTACATTTTCAGAAGACAGTCAGATTTTAAACGTTATACCTAAGATAGAGATAATTAATGAGGAGGTAAGTGAAGATATAAAAGGTGTATCTTTTGAGTCAGGAAAAAACAGGATAGATTTAGGTCAAAAATTTATTTTTTATCAGGTAAATAAGTATAAGTTTAGGGTATCTATAGATAGTTTCTTTCAGGTAAATCTGTATCAGATTCCAAAATTGATAGAAAAAGTGGAAGAGATACTAAACCAGAAGCAACCGGAGAAATTACTTGATTTTTACTGTGGTGTAGGGACATTTTCTATTCCTTCTGGATTTTATGTTAAAGAAGTTTTAGGAATAGAGGCAAACGAATCTGCAGTAAAAGATGCTAAATCAAATGTAGGACATAATAGTCTGAAGAATGTAAAATTTTTGAAAGCAAAAGCAGAGAAAGGAATAAAGTATGCCTTAGATTTTAAACCAGATACGGTTATCTTTGACCCACCAAGAGCTGGAATAGGTAAGGAAGTTATAAACAACATATCAAAGATAGATAGATTGAAAAATGTGATATATATATCCTGTAATCCTTCTACTTTAGCAAGGGATATAAACTATTTTGAAAGTAATGGTTTTAAACTAAAATCTGTAAGTATGATAGATATGTTTCCAAACACTCACCATATAGAAAGTGTCTCTCTGTTAGAGAGAGAATAAAAAACCTTTTCCCCTACTTTTCCACAGTAGTTTGCACCAAATATAACTACGGATAAATCCCCTTCTTTTATCTGGTCTATATTTTTTTCTATGAAAGAAAAAATATCTGCTGAACTGTATCCACCTTTACCGTAGTAATCGGTATCTCCGTAAAAAAACTCTTTTTTAGGACTATGTAGATTTCCTATTATGAGATTTCTTGATTTTAAATTAGGGTCAAACTCCGTTCTTAACTGAATTTCTATTTTATCTTCTAAATTTAAATCTCTATCAACTATAAAAACTGGGTCTGTGTTGTATCGAAGGTTATCCCAAAGAAAGTTATCTATGTTTTCTACCTTCCAAATTTCAACAGTAGATTTATGAAATTTGTAGATAATTTTATCTTCTGTCTCTATCTTCTCTTTTACTTTATCTCTTAAAATTCCTTTTACAGAAGTAGAGTAAGGTAAAACCTTATGGTAAATTTCCTTGGAATTTACCTTTAGGATAGATGATAATAATCTCCAACCTATAAATGTGAACTCTTGTTCAAAACAGTTTAATCCTAAATTTTCTGCAAAAAGTCTTATCTGCTTTATAAAGAGGAGTTCCTGAGTTGAACCGGCAAGTCTTCCTTTACTAAAAGAGACAAGCTCTGGATAAAACTCTACATTTTTCTTTTGACCAAAAAGTCCGTATATACACCCACAGTAATTTTGATGGTAAAGCTGAGATTGACGGGATAGGATGTTCATCTTTTCAGTTCCACCGTTTTTCCTAAAATCAAAACTGACAAACTCAATGTTATATTTCTTAGCTACTTTTTCACCTATCTCTTTTAAAACATCAAAATCTTTTTTAGGGCTCATCATAAGGACTGTAGTAAGGTACTTAGCACCTATCTGTTTAGCAAGTTCGGCAGACTTTTCAAGTCTTAAATCATGGCAGATGGTACATCTCTCTCCTCTCTCTGGCTCATTTTCATACCCTTTAACCTTCTCCATCCATACATCAACTTCATACTCACCTTTTATGCATTCTATACCTAAACTATCACAAACTCTCTTTGTTTCTATCCAGCGGAGATTATACTCTTCCTCCGGATGTATGTTAGGGTCATAAAAAAAGCCTACCGGCTCTACGGTAGGCATCTGCTCCTTTATATACCTTAAAGCATATACACTATCAACTCCACAACATATATGGACTAAAATTTTCTCCATCTTTAAAACATTCCTGGTGGTTTTCCTTTTGAAACTACCAACCTTTCAACAGGTTGCCCTTCTATTATATGCTTTTGTATTATCTCTTCAACATCTTCCGGTTTTACATTTCCATACCATA
>JBEULE010000038.1:0-18287 GCA_041287495.1 Hydrogenothermaceae bacterium | reverse complement strand
TCCAAAGTATAAGATGGTGGAGAGGGAGACCTTAAAAATGGTTTTACTCCTATATTTGATAGAGCTTTATTTACTGTGAATACAATCTCATTTAGAAAATCTACTACTTCATTTACGGACATTCCAAACCTTCTGAGCCTATTATAGAGTATATAACCACTTTTTTTGTCGTTATATACAAGATTGTTTACCATAAGGAAAGAGAGATAATAGATATATGCTCTCTTTAAATTTCTATTTGAAAAATTTAAAGCCTCTTTTTCTACTGTTAGAAATGGATACATAAAGACATGTCCTAATTTATAACTGTCATATACTTCTACCAATGGTTTTATTTTTGATTTGATAAACTCATAATTTGTATGTAAAAAGTCTTCTCCAAATATATTTCTCTCATACTGACGCAATGGATAGGAGTAAAAATAAACACTGTTTTTAAGTATATTTTTATAATTTTCGTCTTTCTTTGCAAAAATTGTTGCTGCGGAAGAAACAACGTCTAAGAGAAAAAGTATTATTCCGGCTTTTCTCTTTATCTGGAAAGATAGATACGGAGCGACTCTTTTATACGCTTCAACTTTTGTTAAATTAAGTTGGCTCATATTTTCAAAATTCTCTATTTGGGGTTTGTAGTTAGCGATAAATAAATCAAAGTACTCACTTACTACTTTCTTTAATTTGTCAAATCCTAATCTTAAAATTGCAGTTTCTATATCTTTTATCTCTTCTGTAGCTCCCTCTGATACACTATTTGAAATTTCTATAATTTTATTTCTTAAAGGTGGTAAAAGGTCAAAGAGAAGTTTCAATTGGATTGCATCTGTGTTCGGAGCTTCAATCTCTGGAAGTAGGTTGAAAAGTGTTATTAAATCTGATGATATCTTTTCGTTTTCTATATCTTTTGCTGTTATAGATATTTTTTTTATAGGTTTTTTTTCTTGAATCAAGTTTGTATGTTTTTTTATAAATTCTATATCATTAAACTCTTCTAAAAATCCTGCTGTTATATCTGTTTCTGAAGAATCAACTATCTGAGTTTTATACTTTTTACCGTTTAGTTCTATCTGGAGAAACATTCCCGGTTTAAGTTCTTTATTTTCTTTAAATGTCTTTATATAAGCCACGTTTTTTGTAATATAAACTATACTTCCCACATCAGAAGCTTGGATATCTTTTAAATAGTATCTATTCCATCTATCATCTATCTCTATTGCGGATTTTTTTTCTTCTGTTTTTTTGGGCTCTTCTTTCTTTCCTCCAAAACCAAACAATCCCATCTCAAACTCCTTAAGTTTTAAATTTTGATATCTCTTTATTAAGTTGATTACTTAGGTTAAGAAGCTGATTTGCTACTTCTTTCAAAGTGTCGGACTCTTCTTTTGTCAAAGTAGCCAGTTTTGATATCTCTTCTATCTCCATAGAAGCCTCTTTTATACTTCTAAATACCTCTTCTGAAGAGTTTAAGGATACTTTAGATTTCTCTAATATTTCCTGTAATTTAACTTTTATATCGTCAATTTTTACCATAATTTGAGAGATTTTATTGTTTATAACTTCAACATTCTCAACGTTCTGTAATATATTAGAGCTCACATTAACTATCTTAGATACTACAAACTCTATTGTTTTTTCTATCTCTGCTATGCTATTTTGAGTTTTCTCTGATAATTTTCTTACTTCTTCCGCAACTACAGCAAAACCTCTTCCCATCTCTCCGGCTCTTGCTGCCTCTATTGCTGCATTTAAGGCCAAGAGGTTTGTCTGTTCGGAAATAGATTTAATTATCTCAAGAATATTTTTAATATTACCAGTTGTATCTATCATACTTTTAACTTCTGCCGCTAACTGCTTTTCTTCATAAGCTGTCTTATTCATCTGTTTTGCTATTTCTGATAGATCTGTGAATACAGGTTGAATGTTACTTATACTTTCCGATGTTGTCAAATATGTCGTTTCTGCTACATCTTTTGCTTCGATAGATTTTGCTAACACTTTATCCATAATTGATTTTAAATTATTTACTGCAGAATACTGTTTAACCGCATTTTCATCTATGAGATTTGAGGAAGTAGATATTTGAGATGTTTCTCTATATAAAGTTGAGACCTCTTCTTTTATAAGAGATATGCTGTTTTGAACTTTTTCTATAAATCTATTAATATATTTAGCAACGTCACCAATTTCATCTTCCCTGTCTACGTTAAGTCTTTTTGTTAGATCACCTTCTCCTTCAGAAAGATCTTTCGAAAGATCTCTTAAATTGGAAAGAGGTTTCAAAATGTATATAGTTAAGAATGTGATTATTACAAAAAGCCCAATAACTGATGCTAACACAACAAATCCAGAGAAATAGATGAGGCTAGTTTTTACAAACTTATACTCATTTTGTAAGGATTTTGTTATTTTTATAACACCGAGGATTTCTCCTTCGGATACATTTGTATGACAAGCTAAGCAAGAAGAAGAGGCAAGTATAGGTTTGTATAAAGTTATATCATCTCCTTTTTGATAAAAAACATCCTTTGAAATGTTATTGCTGAATATTTTTTCAACCTCTGAGTCATCTATCTGTGTTTTAGGTAGATTGAACAGTTGCTCAATCTTTGCAGATTTATAAACTTCAAGCCTTTTTAAATCTTTGTGTCTAAGTCTTTCTACAGTTTTTTCTACAACAGCTGGGTCTCCTGTATTCATTGCTTCACGGAGTTCCATAAACACGAGATCTGAGATTATATTCAGATACTTTGTATAATTTTTTTTCTCAAGCTCATCTGTTAGATATTTTATAAATGTTAAATTAGCTATACCACCGATTGTAAGCAAAACTATAAAACCTACAATAACTTTTGATTTAATTGTTTTCAAGGCTGTTAACCTCCATTGATCTGTTGCCATACTTTATCCATCTTCTCTTTCAATGTTTCTGCTGTAAAAGGCTTGACTATGTAGTTGTTTGCGCCGCTTTGGATTGCAAGGAGGACATTTTCCTTTTTTGCCTCTGCAGTTACCATTATAACCGGGATATTTTTAAGTTCTGGGTCTTTCCTTATTTCTTGAAGAAGTGTTATGCCGTCCATCTCCGGCATATTCCAATCAAGTAAAACGAGGTCATACTTGTTTTGTTTAAGTTTATAAAGTGCATCTTTTCCGTTTTCTGCTTCCTCTACATCAGTATATCCAAGTTGTGCAAGTAAGCTCTTTATTATCTTTCTCATAGTTGCCATATCATCTACTGTTAATATCTTTGCATTTGTTGGAAATCCCATTTTCTTCCTCCTTTATAGTCCTAACTCTTCTAAAAGTTTGTCAACATCTTCCTGGAAGATTCTATCTCCGGAAAGGAGTTCGTGAACCTTACCCTTAGCAATTTCCTTTGTTTCCTGAGGTAAATCAGAGGACTCAATTGAATTGACAGCTAAAGCAAGAAGTTGTTTTTTAGTTTCTTCAAGGATATTTATAACTTCCTTTATCTGTTGAGCTGATAAGTCTTGGAAGGAAAAAAGTTCATAAACTTTGATGAGTATATCCATATTCTCCCGATTTTTTTCTTTTATCAAGTTTAACTTTTCTTTGATTGAGTTTATGGGGTTTAAAGATAACAGTTCTTCTACTGTTTTATCTATATCATGGCAGTTCTGTTCTACTTTGTCTATCTGCTGTATTATCTTGTTGGCACTTTCTTCTGTAAATTTAATAACTTCCATTAGACTTTCAGATGCGGAAGGAGCAACCATTTCTCCAGTATGTTTTGCAGTAGCACTTATCTGTTCTATCTTTTCCTCAAGTGCTTTTGCCTCGTTTAGGATACTCGATAGGATCTTTTTAACATCTTCCATGTTATCCTCCAACCTTTGTGATAAAAGCTTTTAGTATCTGATAATGATGGTTTATCTCCACCATCTTCTGAGTTGCCAACTTCTTGTTCGGGTGGATATCCGGGTGATACTGCTTTACCATATCTCTGTATCTTTTTTTTAACTCTTTTTCGTCCAGTTTATCCATACCAAAAAATTCCATTGATGATTTGATGTGATGTGGTTTATTTTCAGGGTTCATACAAAAAGACCAATAAGCTTTTATGTAAGCCTTCAAAACATTTTTTCTCTTTTTGTAAAACTCATCAAACTCCTCTTTAAAAGCTTCTTCTATGAAATACTCTTTTAATGTTCTGTAAGAGTATTTTTCAAACCAATCATCTACAAACCTATCCCAATCTCCGTTATACTTCTCAAAAAGCTTATAAAACATCCCCTGAAAAAGCTCCATCCTTTTATAACTTATAAACTCTACCATCTTTCTCATAAAGAAACTACTCATCTACTCCCTTTCAGGAAAAAGTTTTTCTAAATCTATTATACTTATAAATCCTTCTTTAATCTGAGCTACATTTGAGAGATAATCACTGTATATTGTGTTCATAGGGTTTGGTTCAAGCTGGTCTTCCTTTATCCTTACTACTCCATAGACTGAATCAACCTCTATAGCAAGTTTCCCAAGTTTTGTTTCAAGAATTATCAGCCTAGTGGTTTCTGTATGTTGAGGCATTCCTATCATCTCTTTTATTGATACTACTGGAAGTATCTCACCTCTTAAATTTACAACACCTTTTATGTAAGACGGAGTCAGTGGAACAGGAAATATCTCTAAATTTTTTGATATTTCAAGGACATGTTTCAGAGATATTCCCATAAATTCACCTTCAAGCTTTACACCTAAAAATTCATGTATTTTAATTGTTTCCTGTCCGTATATTACCGGCTTTTTCTCCTGTGATTTTACAAGTTCCATCATATCCCCCTTAAACTCTGAAATTCCTATTCTTTAAAAGTTCCACTATATCCAATATAAGGACTATCTTCCCATCTCCGGTTATTGTAGCTCCGGATATGCCGTGTAAATCTCCGAATATTTTACCTAGAGGTTTGACAACAATCTCCTCATCTCCGAAAAGATCCTCAACAGTGAAGGCTATCCTTTGGTTTCCTATAAGACATACTATAATATAACCGGTATTTGAAGGTGGTATATGAAGCATCTCGTATATATTGATAAGTGGAAGAGCGTTATTTCTTAGTATTAAAACATTTTTCCCTGATAGAGATTTTACTTCAGCTGTTTCTGCAGGTATTATCTCTGTAACGAGGAATATAGGTATGGCAAATCTCCTTCCACTTACAGAGACAAGTAAAGACCTTATTATTCCAACTGTAAGCGGGAATGCCATTGATATCTTCGTTCCTTTTCCTTTTTCACTCCATATATCTATGGTTCCTCTGAAGTTAAGGACTGTGTTCATAACGGCGTCCATACCTACCCCTCTTCCTGATATCTCCGATACCTGTTCTTTTGTGGAGAATCCCGGTATAAATACTAATCTTAGTATATCTTTCTCTGTCATTTTCTCCAGTTGTTCCTTTGTAACAAGTCCTTTCTCAAGGGCTTTCTGGGCAACTTTTGCAGGGTCTATACCTCTTCCGTCATCTTCTACTTCCAGATAAACTCTATCTCCCTGATAGTAAGCTCTCAATATAAGTTTTCCTACTGGAGGTTTACCTAATACTTTTCTCTCTTCCGGAGTTTCAAGTCCGTGGTCAAGGGAGTTTCTAACAAGATGAACCAGTGGCTCCTCAAGTTTTTCTAATATGGACTTATCCATTTCTGTATCTTCACCTTGGATAATAAGCTCTACTTCTTTTCCTACTACCTTCGAGAGATCTCTTACAACTCTGCTGAATTTTTGGAATAGTCTTTTAACAGGTTGCATTCTGGTTTTCATAACCGCAAGTTGAAGATCTCCCACTATCTTATCTATAGAAGATGCTATAGACTCTATCTCTTCTGTGTATTTGTTTGGGGCTGTATTTTGAACCATCTCATTTACTGTTCTTATAAGCCTGTTTCTGTCAAGGACAAGTTCTCCTACTAAGTTCATAAGATTTTCTATCTTCTGGACATCTATTCTTAAGACCCTTTCCTCTTCCTCCTTTTTTACCTCTTTCTTTTGAGGCTCTGCCGGTTTAGTTATCTCTTCTTTCTGCTTAGGTTTGATCTCTTCCTCTTCTGCTGATTCTTCTCTTAAACTTTTCTCTACTATCTCCTCCTCTACTATCTGAAGCATCTGCTGAGCGGTTTCTTCTTCAAGTTTTTGAACTAAATCAGCCGATGCAGGTGGTTGAGGTGAGGATATCATCTTATCTATAAAATCTACTATCTCTTGAGGTCTCTTGTTTGGTGGAAGTAATACAAGCTCTTCTAAGATGTCTTCAACAGATTTTCCTTTAAGGTTTGATAATCCGTATTTGTCAAGGAGATTATCAAGGGTTATATCACCATTCTCCGTTTCCTCAATTGGTTGTTCATTTTGAAGCTTTAAAAGCTGATTTATAAGATCCTCTGGTGGCTCTACAGATTCTCCATCTTCATAGAATCTTATAGCTTCTTTGATAAAATCAACCGTTTTAAGGAGTACTTCAGATATCTCATGAGTATATTTTAGCTTTCCTTCCTTTATCTTACCAAGTAGATCCTCTGCTTTATGGGCTACTTCTACTATAGCTGTTAACCCTAAAAATCCGGCACCACCTTTTAATGTGTGCATGCTTCTAAATGCTGCATTTATTAAATCTTGGTTATCAGGATCTCTTTCAAGTTCAAGTAACCTTGATTCTAAATTTTCAAGATGTTCGTTTGCCTCTACCACAAACTCTTCAAATATCTCTCTGAGTTCATCAGGTATCATTGCCCACCTCCATACTTCTCTACAAGTTCAAGTAGATGTTTTGCATTAAATTTAACGAGATAATCATCTGCTCCTACTGTCTTTGCTTTTTGCTGATTTGCTTCGTCTGATAAGGTTGTATTTACGATGACCGGTAGATTGAGAAATCCCGGAGTCTCCTTTATCAGTTTTGTAAGTGTAAGTCCGTCCATCTCAGGCATCTCTATATCTGTTAATACAACATCTATATAATCCCTTATATTCTTTCCGTAGCTACTTGCCTCTTGGAACATCTGATTTAGTTTTTCCCAAGCCTGTTTTCCACTTTCTGTCGAGATAACTTCGTGTCCTGCGGATTCCAAAATATCTTTTATTATCTTCCTTGCAACTGCTGAATCTTCTGCAACTAATATCCTGAGTTTTTTCCTTGCTTCTCTCTTTTCTTGTTGTGTAGGTAAATTAAAGACCTGAAGAAGATTCATATCGTTGAGTATTCCTTCAAAGTCAAGGATAAGTAACAATCCATCTTCTACATCTACTACACCGGTAATTCTTCCGTTTAATCTACTGTTTAAAACATCAGGTGCCTTTTTTATATCCTGCCATGATATCCTTCTTATCCTGTTCGCCCTGTGTATGATAATTCCGACCTTCTCCCTTAAAAACTCCATAAAGAGAAGGTACTTTTTTCTCTCTAATGGCTCGGGAATTCCCATCCATCTTGCAAGACTTATCACAGGGATAAGCTCTCCCCTTATCTCCGCCATACCTTCTATCTCTTCTGGCATATTTGGGACTCTTGTTAGAGTTGGCATTCTCAAAACTTCCCTTACCTTTGCAACATTCACTCCCAATATCCATTCATACAATCCCTCTTCTCTATCTTCATATAACCTGAAATCTATTATCTCAAGTTCATTTTGTCCGGTTCTTAATATCTCCGGAAGCCCATACTCAGCCATTATTATCCCTCCTTGCAGTTATCCAACTTCTCCCTCAGTTTCTCAACAGTACTTTCTATCTCAAAAGCTATCTTGTTTGTGTTATCTGCAAGTTTTCTGAACTCACTTGCAACTACCGAGAATCCTTTTCCCGCTTCTCCTACCCTTGCTGCCTCTATTGCCGCATTGAGAGCCAGCAAATTACTCTGCTTTGCTATCTTTCTTATCTGCTCAATAAGTTGATTAAGTTGGTTAAACTCTTCATGCATAGCTTATACCCTCCTTTTTTAAATCTTTTTGGCCTTGCAGTTCTTCAGCTATAACCATATCGAGTATTTTAAATAGATTTTGAGATATCTCTTCCGCTTTTGACAGTCTATCAACAACAAACTCTTTATGTTTAAGTAAATCTTCTCCATTTTGGACAAGTTTAACGACATCAAGTAAAATTTCATGGAACTGTCTGTGGGGCTCTTCTATACGTTTAAATGAAGGAGTTATTTGGAATTTTTTAGATAAATCAGAGTAGTACCATTTTCCGAAGGCACACTGTGTATGATCTTTAAACTCTTCCTCTACCTTTTCGTTGATTACAGAAGAGTAAACTTTGTTTTTAAAGATTATATGGTCAAGTTTCCTTGCTGATAGGAATGCTTCATCTGATATTATCGTTGCAAGTTTTGCAGTTGAATCTGCTGACTTTTCAAAGTCCATAATGATGGTTCTGAATTTCTCTATCTCCTTTGTTGCTGATTGTGCTGTATTTACCATTTTCTCTGACTCTCTGGCTGTCTCTTTTGACTGTTCTTGAAGTTCTCCTATCACTTTGGATACTTCTTCTGTTGCTTTTTGAGTCCTTTCAGCCAGTTTTCTTACTTCATCAGCAACCACCGCAAAGCCTCTTCCCATTTCTCCAGCCCTTGCTGCCTCTATTGCTGCATTGAGAGCCAAGAGGTTTGTCTGATCTGCTATATCTTTTATGAGATTGACTATCTCGGTTATGTTTGCGGTTTTTTCTGCTAACGCCACTATAACTTTATTTGATTGGTTAATCATATCTATAACACCTTGAAGGTCTTTAACAATGCTGTCAACCTGCTTTATACCTTCTTTTGATATCTGTGAAGTTTTTTGGCTGTCTTTCTTTATCTCTTCTATATCTTTTACCACTTTATTTAAGTCTTTATTAATAATTAGTAGATTTGCCGATATACCCCCACCTAACTTACCTAACTGCTCATTAAGTAATGTTTTTTCTATAAATCTATCATTACCTTCTATAGCTGATAAAGGTGTTTTTAAAGCTTCTGCTAAACTTTTAAACACACCGCTAAACCCATCACTTATCACTTTTCTCCAATATTTCCTCTGGGAAGCCTTCTCTATAGGTGATTTTATCTCCCTCATGAAGACTTCTACCTGGTCGAGTAAGTAGTTGATATCGTAGGCAAGTTGTAGAAGCTCTCCTCCTTCTTTCTCTTTAACAAATCTGTTTTCTAAGTTACCCTTCTCAGCTTCTTTGATTACATATGAAGCCCTTTTTATAAAACCTTGGACTTTTCTGATATTTTTAAAAATATACCATGCCGTAATAAAGTTAATAAAATTTAAGATACGGATAAAATCAAAACCGTGTTTATACACCTCTATAACCAGTGCAACTGTAAATATACCTATTGAGAACATATTTGCATACTGTATCTTTGTTAAGCTTGAAGTTTTCATCTCCTGCCTCCTTAGTACAAGCTTAGTATAAGTTGATTGTATTCTGTCATCTCTTTCTCTTTTATCAGACTGTTTAAGTAATTTACAGCTGTATCTATACCCTGACTACTTTCTATCTCCCTTAGTTTCGCATATAGGGGCTCTATCACTGTGGATAAAACTTCTCTCTTTCTCACAGGTCTTCTGTCAGACTGATAGCCTACTATCTTCCCTGTAGTGTCAAAGGTTGGAGTGACATGGGCAAACACCCAGTAAAAGCTACCATCTTTTGATAGATTTTTTACAAAAGCAAAAACCTCTTCTCCCTGCTGAATTGTCTGCCAAAGAATTCTGAAAACTGTTCTTGGCATATCCGGATGTCTTACTATATTGTGGTTTGCACCGACAAGCTCATCTTCCGTGTAGCCGGAAATCTCTACGAAAATCGGATTTGCATAGGTGATTATACCTTTTGTATCTGTCTTTGAAACGAGAAACTTGTCAGATGGGACTACTTTTTCTACATTTTTTGGCTCTGGTCTAAACCTTGCCATGTTATCCTCCTTTTACTAAGTGTCTGTTCTTTTTTATACATTCAAGCATCTTCTGAATATCATTTATAGTAAATGATGAGGACTTAATAAACTCTAAAGTCTCTTTTATCAGGTTCGTAGAATTACCTTTTCTCACATCTTCTAATATACTGTTTGCAGTAGAGTGAAATCTTATATGTTCCTGTTCTAACTCTTTGTATGCCAGATAACATTCATCACCATACTTTTTCATAGCATCTCCACCTACAGAGTAATACCACTTACCTAAATCACACTGGGTATGGTCTGCCATGGCTGTATAATCCTTTTGATTCAACTTCTCAACAAACTTTATTATAAAATTTGCATGATCTATCAATCTTCTCGCTACAAAGACATAATCTTTTATGGCTGTATCGTTTGAAATATCTCCTGCTTTAAAGGTTATCTCCATCGCCGTTTTGATGTTGTTGAGTGTTGATTTTGCCGCTTCAGTATTTGTTAATAAAATTGATGATATATTGTTGAATATGGTCTGAAAACTGTTTGAAGTAGATATTATCTCACTGTAAAATCTCTCTATACCGTTTGTAGTTTGAGACACATCATTGACCACTTTATCTATAACAGTTCTTACCTGGTTTGTGCTTTCCGCTGTTCTCTCCGCAAGTTTTCTTATCTCATCTGCAACAACAGCAAAACCTCTTCCCATCTCTCCGGCTCTTGCTGCCTCTATTGCTGCATTTAGAGAGAGAAGATTTGTCTGATCTGATATACTTAGTATAAGTTGAAGGATATTCTCTATATCTTTTATCTTCGTTTTTGTGCTTTCAGTTGATATCTTAACATTTTCAAGATCACTAACATTACTTTGGAGATTTTTAACCAATTCGTAAAGCTCTTTTTCTATATATTCTCTGAGAAGGTCAGATATAGAGAATGATTTTGCTGTTTCATAGTAACTTACTGCAAGTCCGTCTATTGATTCAAACACAAGATTATCTACAAATCTGTTCCAGGTTGCATCTATCCATGTTGTGAGATAATATTTCACATTACCGTTAAGATCTGTTATTGCTGACCTGTTTGACTCTATAACTATATTTCCCACTGGAATATCTGCATTTTTCTTTATCTCTCCGGGTTTTGTATCTTTAAGTAACTGCTTTATCCTGTCAGGGTCTTTGTGAAATGTATGTATTGACCTTCCCTCTATATTTGACCCGTTTATATCGTATCCGAAGGTTCTCTTTATCTCAGAAGATGCATTATCTATGATCTCTTTACCTCTTCTGTTAACATAGACAATATTGTTACCCTCTTTGCCGGGTTTAAACTGATTATCAGCAAGAAAAACACCTTCCATTCTAAGATTTTCAATTATCTGTTTGTAGATGTGTGTTTTCTCCTTCTCCTCCATTAACTCTCTTTTTAGATTCTCTACCTCCAGATCATTGATCTGTGACTGCTGTTGTACAGCTGGCTGTTGATAGTAATCTGCCTCACTGTTGTTTTTCTTCCAAAACATAGCCTTTACCTCCCTATTAAATTATAACTTTATTTTTGCCTTCTCTCTTTGCCATATATAACTTTTCGTCAGCTATAGATATAATCTTATCTAAATCTTCTCCATCATCCGGATACGTAGCTCCTCCTATACTTACAGATAAGTTTACAGGTTTTCCATCTTTACTATAAACAACCTTTCTATTTACATTTTCTCTTATTCTCTCAGCTATTATACCACTATCATCTTTTACTGATGGTAAAATTACTACAAACTCTTCTCCTCCCCATCTACCTACTATATCCATATCTCTTACAGAATTTTTTATTGCCTCAGCTAACGCTTTCAGTGCCAAATCTCCAATTTCATGTCCGTATATGTCATTTATCTTCTTAAAGTTATCTGCATCTATAAGTAAAACACCTATTTTTTCTTGTTTTCTCATAGATTCTGAAGCTTTCTTATCCCAATATTCGTATATAAATCTTCTGTTATATAAGCCGGTTAAACTATCTCTTATGGACAGTTCACGGTTTAGCTCAATTAATCTTAAATTGGATACGAAAGGAGAAAATGCATTTATCACGTTTTCTATAAATCTCTTTCTCTCTTCCGTAAAGAAATTTTCTTCTTTAGATACCATACTTACTACAGCTATAACTTTTCCTGTAGAAACGATATTTATACAGAAATGAGAACCGTAATTCCCCTGAAATTTACTACATTTATAAGATCGGAGGTTCTCTACCAAAAAAGGTTGGTTTGTGATTATAACCTTACATTGATTTAGCTCGCCGTTTAGACATTCCTTATAATTTTCTATCTTTTCACCAAAGTATAGAGTTTCAACAACTCTGTTTAATGATGGATTGATCTTATACACAACTAAACTATCTACTCCAATGACATTTATAAGCATATAAGATAGTATATTGTAAGCTTCTTCTTCAGATGTTGCCTTGTTAAGGTTTATTATAAACTCTGTTGTTTTTTGCATCTGGAAATTTTTTCTTCTTATCTCTTCTTCCAGTTTTATCTCTTCTGATAAATCCCTGGCAACTATGAGAATATGAGGAACAGAGTTAAAATCAACTCTTGTTGCTACGATCTCTACAGGAAGTTTTTCTCCATAGACTTCCCTATAGAATCTTCTGCCTTTTACTACAATATTTTTCCTTAAAATCTTCTCTATATTTTCCTAAATAACGTTTTTATCCTCTTCAACTATATCGAATATGGTCATATCTTCCATTTCATCCGAAGTATAACCTAACTTTTTCAAAACTGCATCGTTGTATAGTTTTATCTTTCCTGTATTTGCCTCGTATATTATTATTAGATCTTCAGCGTGATTTATTATCTTTTTGTATGTCCTAAGCTCTTTGTCTATATGTTTTAGATTATCTTCTTCTTTGGTTATATTAGTTATAAGTGCTTTTATTCTACCCTTTCCCAGCTCGTTGTTAAGGAGAAGATACGTTGCGGATATCTGATATGTCTTTCCGTTGTTTTCAAATTTATACTTTTCTACCACTTTATCGTGTAGTAGCTTTGAGTATATTACTAACCAGTAATCTTTTGGTACTATTGTATAGATAGAGGTCCCTACTATGTTTCCAAACTCACTCTTTGCTACCTTGTTAGCCCACATTATAATCTGCTGGTCTATATCATCTGCTATTTCTATCATCATCTCGGGAAGTAAGTCTAAAAGTTCTTTTGCATGTTTTAACTTTTTTTCTAAGATACTCTTGTGGTTCTCTTCCAATAATTTCACAATATCTCTGTAGTTTATTATACCAACAATAGCTGAATCTTTTACAATTACCAGTCTGCTTATTTTATTCTCCTCCATTATTTTTATAGCTTCATAAACAGATATACTATCTTCTACCGTTATCAGGTTTGAAGTCATAAATTTTTTGACTGGTTCAGATGGATTATAGTTCAGTGCTAAATTCAGGATATCTCTTTCTGTTATGATACCGACAGGTTTATAACTGTTTTTATCTACCACAGGTAAAGAACCAATATTGTAATTATTCATAATCTCTACAACATCACCTAAGATTGTATCCGGAAAGATTGTTATAGGACTTCTCCTTGGTAAAATGTCTTTAAGTTTTATATTCTTCTTGAAGTGATCCTCTTCCAGATAGAACAGTATTTCTTTTAATGTCAAAGATCCAATAAAGTTTCCACTTTTGTCAGCTACAACCACCCTTCTGATATTATTATCAAGCATTATATTAATAGCGAAGTATATATTTCTATCCGGAGGAATAGATACTATGTTCTTCGTTGCGTATTCAAGGCAACTTTTCTCCATATCTATGTCTTTACCAATGAGGTTAAGAATATCCCTCTCTGTCAAAATCCCTACAGGAATTGTTGACTTTAGAATCACAACATATCCTTTATTGTAGTGTATCATCTTCTCTATACACTCTCTCATGCTCACTGTATAATTAACCACAGGTTGATTATTATCCACTATCTGTCCTACCGTTAAATTTAACATCTTAATCACCCCTTAAGTATCTCTTCAAGTTTTAAAGGCTTGGAAAAATAGTAGCCTTGCATAATATGTATCCCTATCTCGTCAAGGATATCTGCTATCTGTTTACTTTCAACACCTTCTGCAATTACCTCAAGTCCAACCGCATCTGCCATATTTTTTATAGCTTTTACTATGTTCAACGATGTCGTATCTTTATCTATATTTCTTATCAGGAATATATCTATTTTTATACTCTTTGGTTTTATCTGACTAATAGTGTAGAGATTAGAGTATCCTGTTCCAAAGTCATCAAGAGATGTCCTTATTCCGAAGTTTGAGAGTTTTGAAAGATTTTCAAAAACAATAGGATCCTTTGGAATATCCTGGGTTTCTGTTATTTCTATATACAACATATCCGAATTTATACCTTTTTCTTTTAACAGATTATTAACAAAATCTGCAAAATCTTTTTCAAACAACTGCTTTGAGGATATATTGACATGGATAGGTTTTTTGATAAGAGGTATTGCCTCAGTAACTTCTTGAATTATGTATTTACCCACTTTTATTATTTCTCCGGTTGTTTCGAGGTAAGGTATAAAGTCTCCCGGAGATACAAGTCCAAAACTTCTTGAGTTCCATCTGACAAGAGATTCGTAAGATATTATCTGTCCCGTTCTGTAATCTACTATAGGCTGATAAACCATAAATAGTTCTCTATTTTCCGTGGCAAGAGTGAGTTCACTGTATAATCTCTTTTTCTTTTCTTCCTCTTCTCTCTCTTCTTTTGAAAGTATATAGTATTTATTCTTTCCTTTTTCTTTCATTTTATACAATGCTATATCTGCTTCCTTTAACATACTGTAAAAATCTTCATGAGTTTCCTTATTTCTAACAGAAACTCCTATAGTCACCGTAAGATAAAAGGATACATCTCCTATTCTGTAATGTCCCGATATTCTATTAAAAATGTTGCTTATATTTTTCTCTATTTTTGAAGAATCTTCTTCACAGCCGAAAACTAGAAACTCATCTCCTCCTAATCTGCCACATATATATGAGTAGCCTTCACATATATTTTCTAATTTTTTTGCAAATTCCATTAAAACCCTATCTCCGAAATCGTGTCCGAAGAAGTCGTTAAGTTCCTTAAAGTTATCTAAATCAATTATTGCTAAAAATTTTACTTTGGAAATATGATTTTTATGTTTGGAGAATTCTTTTTCCAGATAGAATCTGTTTGGTATTTTTGTTAATCTATCTAAATTTATAAGTTCCCACAATCTTTTGTATGCATCGGTTATACTGTCTGCTATTGTCGAAAGTTCATTTTTGCCATAGATATGGAGAGGCTTTAACTTTATTCCGGATTTAGTTTCTTTTAAATAATTAATTATCTTATCTATATTTTTTCCTATTACTCTAGAGAAAATAACATTTATAAACCAAATAGATAGGAAGAATATAAAAGCAAAGGTGGTATATTTTTTTGCCATAAATATAAAGTAATCTTTTAAATAGCCGGATATATCGTATCTTATAAGAAGGTGAAACTTCTCTTTAGATTCAATGGTGTAATGACATATTATTTCAGAAGATGATACATATTTACAACTTTCGAAATTTGTTATATTCTCTACATTGCCAATATTTGACCTCTTTGTAGAGAGAATAACTCTTTTTTTCTCATCTGTTATGTTAATTTCATCTATATCAGTGTAACCGGAGTATGTAGTTAAAATTTTCTGTAAAGTGAAAATATCTCCTTTATTTAAAAGATATTCGGAAAGTTGGAATATATTGTCAGATGTTATTACACTTTCTTCAAGTTTCTCTCTTTTTATCATTGAAGTTGTAGTATTTATATCTATTAGTATCAATACTGAGCCGGATAATAATGTGGTTACTAAAATAATTCCAAAAAATGTGTATTTTATAGGATACTTTAAAAGGATATCCCTTATCTTTCTCATCTGTATAACTCCGTAAGAATCTTCTTATCAAGGAGAATACTGCAATTTAAATTTTCATTTATGATTTTTTCCTCTTTAAGTGTATCACAAATTTTATATACTGATTCTTCAATTTTTGGCAAATTCTCTATAACTTCTTTGCAGGTATATTCCTTGGAAAGCTTTTTCTACTTCTTCCGAAGAAATATGTTGCCTTTTTGATATCATACTGAGAGCCAGTTCTTTATTCTTTTGAAAGTAGTCAAAAGCCTTATAGTATCCATCTATCAATTCCTTTACGTCTTCTCTGTTTTTGTCTAAAAGTTCTGTCTTTACAACAAGAACATCTATTATCTCCATAGGTATATCTTTACTTGAAAAGATTACCCAACCCTCTTTTTTGAGTATCTTTGATTTTTCCGGTTCAAATGTTACGATGGCATCAACTTTGGATTTTAAAAAAGCTTCAGCGTGTTCGTAAAGTTCAATGTAAACTACTATTATATCTTCTCTCTTTAAACCTGTTTTTTCTAAAAATCTTTTAAGCATATATTTACCAAGGGCTGAATCCTCAACACCTATCTTTTTACCTATAAGATCCGTAGGTTTCTTAATATAATTCTTAGTGATAATTACATCTGCACCATTAGAGTAATCAAAAACCAATACAATACGGTAATCCATACCCCTGTTTAATCCCCTTAAAGCCTCATCTATTGTTAAAGTTCCGGCGTTTATAACCCCAGTTTTAAGTCCTCTTAAGACTTCCGCATTTGAGTTATATTCTACAATTTTTGTGTCATCAAGATATCCAAGTTCTTTTGCAAGGTAAATTATCTCATATCCTGTCCAAAAGTTAGTTCCTATTTTTAAATGTTCCCTTTCTAATTTAGACATACTAATCCATATATAGTATGTGAATCCTACAAAAACCCCAATTACTAAAATTAAAAATACAAACCTTTTCATCGCTTCACGAATATTTCACTATATAAACCTGATAATTCATATTTTATCACATTTTGTTTAATTGTATTTTATTTTTTATAGGTAGAATCTGTCGAATTTTAAATTTGCAATAATTATTGTAGTATAATATATTATCTATCTCGGATTTGGATGGGTGTCCGAGAGGCCGAAGGAGCAGCACTGGAAATGCTGTGTACGGGTAATCCCTGTACCGCGGGTTCGAATCCCGCCCCATCCGCTTGTGCCAGAAAGTAAAACTCGGGACCCTCCGGGTAGGAGACGGTGAACCTCCCCAGGTCCGGAAGGAAGCAAGGATAAGCCGACTCTCCTATGCCGGAGTAAGTCCCGATAATAAAATATTAAATATCCTTAACACAGTGTTAATATTCTCTTAACTTCTTTATCATAAACTACTTTTATGGAAAAGTTAAATATTTTAGTAAAAATCAATATACTAGATAATGTTGTTAACCTCATACTATTTTTATTGGAGATAGTTATATCGGTAGGACTTTTTTTAGGGTTATACAATCTTATATTTACTATGTATCAAAGTTATCCGGATACAAAAGAGATGTTTAAAGATTTTATACATCATACTCTCTCTTTATTTGTGGCCATAGAGATAATAAAGAGTATAAATGATTATTTTAAGTACAAAAGGGTGAGAGTATATCTAATGATAGATATATCAATAATAATTATTTTAAGAGAACTTATCTTAGGAATTTACCAACACAACATCCATGATATGTTTGCTTTAACATTAACTTTTATAATATTTTTACTCATAATAGTAAGAGTTATAGCTTTAAAATTTTCACCAAATAAATATATTCAGGAGTAAGGGTTATGAATACTAAGATCTATGTTATTGAGGATGATGAAGACATCAATGAGTTGCTCAGTTATAACTTTAAAAAAGAAGGTTTTGATGTGAAATCTTTCCCAAATGGTAAAGTAGCTTTTGAAAGTATAAAAAAAGATATGCCAGATGTGGTAGTGTTAGATCTGATGATGCCACAGATGGATGGTCTTGAATTTTGTAAGTTGGTAAAATCTGATGATGAGATTAAGCATATACCTCTCATAATGCTAACAGCTAAAAGTACTGAGATAGATAAAATTGTAGGTCTTGAACTTGGAGCTGATGATTATGTCACAAAACCATTCTCTTTCAGAGAGCTACTTGCAAGGGTTAGAGCTATTTTAAGGAGAACTAAAAATATTAATTTTGTTTCTGTTAAAAAAGAGTATAAGTTTGGAGATTTAAGAATAATTCCGGATAAGTTTGAGGTTATCTTGGAAGGAAAGCCGATAAATATAACAACTACCCAATTTAAACTTCTTATGGCTCTGATAAATGCAGAAGGAAAAGTCCTGTCAAGAGAGTACATACTTGATAATATCTGGAAATGGGAAAAGGATATATACGATAGGACAATAGATGTTCATATAAAGAA
>JBEULE010000037.1:0-17933 GCA_041287495.1 Hydrogenothermaceae bacterium | reverse complement strand
TTTCTATCTATATTTTCAACCTTCATGATTTGACCTCCAATTCGCGTTTTGCTTTTCTGTAGCAAAAATCATGCCAAATAGAAAGATGTTGATTTATAATATTGCCTAATAATAGGTATGCATTCTGAAGTTTGCACTAATATAGTATGACAGATACAGATGCTACAGAAAAGTCTTCTTCATGTGATAGAGAAATATCTATAAAACAATCATTTAGTAAATCTTTCTCTGTATGCAAAATGATTACCGCAGGTTCTCCGGATTTTCCTAAAATTTCTATATCTTTAAAATATAAAATCTTGCCTCTGGCTTTATAAAAAGCTTTAATTATGGCTTCTTTAGCTGCAAACCTTGCAGAGATACAGCCTATAAAATCTGCTTTTGATTTACAGTATTCAATTTCGGCATCTGTGTATAATTTCTTTAAAAATTTATCTCCAAATTTTTTATATGCTTTTTCTATTCTTGAGTTTTTTACTATGTCTACTCCGGTCAATATCTTCATCTTTTCAGTTTTCTCTGAATCTCCTCAAATATCTGAAGAGGACTCTTATCGTCTGTGTGGATATATATGTTTGCTAATTTATAGACTTCTCTTCTTTTTTCATATAAATCCTTAATTTTTTCATAAGGTAACTTCAGTAGAGGTCTATCTGTATCATTCTGACATCTTTTAAGTATTTTATCAAGGGAAGCATCTATCCATATCACAATTCCGGAGGATTTCATCAAATCCATCATCTCTTTATCAGCCCCCAATCCTCCTCCTGTTGACACAACATATCCTGATTTGTCTATAAACTCTTTAAGTTTTTCTTTCTCTACATTTCTAAAATACTGTTCTCCAAATCTCTCAAAAATTTCCTTAATTGTTATATCTTCCTGCTTTTCAACTTCTTTATCTATATCAACAAATTTATAACCTAACTTTTGAGATATAAGCTTTCCTACAGTTGATTTACCACTTCCCATAAAGCCAACTAAATAGATGTTATTCAAACTACTTTTACCTCTTCTTCCTCAAATTTTCCATCTTTTAAATACCAACTTCTAAAACTTTCGGTTTTTCCATTTTTAACAGAGATGATTATGTATGACATATCTTCAAGAGCATACATAAGGTCTGTTTGAGATGGCCTATCAGGATGATCTGGATGGGAATGGTATATACCTACTATCTGTAATCCCTTTGAATCTGCATAATTTTCAATCTTCATATAATCCTTAGGTGATATATCAAATCTATCGTTAGCTCTTTCTTTATTCTGATTTTCTACCTGAATAACTTCTAACACTTCCCTAACAGAAGTAGTATAATCCATCTTTCCTATCATAAATCCGCATATCTCAAAGGGATAACCTTCTTCACCCTGTTTTTTTATTATATCTAAAAGTCCGGTTGGTATTACAAGCATCTTTCACTCCTGCCATAGATTCATAGCTTGTCTTACTTCTTCCATTGTTTTAACAGCTTTTTCCCTTGCCTTTTTATTTCCTTCAAGTAGAATTTCCTTTATATGACTATCGGATATATTTTCTCTCCTTTCTCTTATAGGTTGAAGGAAGTTATTTAAACTTTCTACAAGTATCTTTTTACATTCAACACATCCTATCTGTGCTTCTCTACATTTTATATCTATCTGACTTACTACCTCTTTATCTGTAAAGATTCTATGGTATGTAAAGACATTACAAACTTCTGGCCTTCCTGGGTCTGTCTTTTTAATCCTCTGAGGGTCCGTTTTCATCGACATAACTTTTTTTGAAACTTCTTCCACAGTTTCTGACAGATATATAGCATTATTATAAGATTTTGACATTTTTCTGCCGTCTATACCAAGTATCTTCGGTGTTTGGGTAAGTATAGCTTTTGGTTCTAAAAATACTTCACCGTAGAATCTGTTAAATCTCCTTGTAATCTCTCTTGTTATCTCTATATGTGGAAGCTGGTCCTCTCCAACTGGAACACCTTCTGCTTTGTATATCAGAATATCAGCAGCCATAAGAACTGGATAACCGAAAAATCCAAATGTGTCAATCTCTTTCCCTATTTCTCCATCTTTTATATTAAAGACAACTTCTTTTGCATTTTCAGAATCAAGCCCTAAACTTAGTAACTCATTTTCTAATCCTTCAAAATCTATATCTCTTTTATGATAAAAAGCTCTATGGACTATATCTCTGATAACATCTTCTGAAACTTTTACACCCTTACCATAGATAAAATCTCTTACATACTGAAAAAATAAATTAAATTTTAAATCTTTATAAGACGGATTAAGCTCTAACCAACTTTTTGGTGTAATCATACCGAGAATAAGTGCCAACTCACTATGCTGTTTAACAGCAGATTGAACAAACACAATGCTTTTATTTGGATCTATTCCACAGGCAAGCCAATCTTTAACAAGTTCTATAATATTCTGCTGTAAATCTTTTGTATCTGTGTATTTATTAGTGAGAGCATGCCAATCTGCAACAAAAAACATACATTCATTAGAGTTTTGATAATCAAGCCAATTTTTAATCACACCTAAGTAGTGTCCTAAGTGTAATTTTCCAGTAGGTCTCATTCCGCTAACAATCTTCAAACCAAACCTCCGTGAGTATTGTAGCTACATAAAAATCATAAAAATTATACCTTATAAACTTTTATAAGAAGATTTATATTTTTAAGATTTAAGATATAATATTTTTACCATCAACTTGGAGGACAGAAAGTTGGCTATAAGAGGAAGAGTTTGGAAGTTTAAGGATGATGTAGATACAGATGCTATAATTCCAGCAAGATATTTAGTTACAACAGACCCAAAAGAACTTGCAAAACATGTTATGGAAGATGCAGACCCTACTTTTCCTTCAAAAGTAAAAGAAGGAGATATTATCGTTGCAGGGAAAAACTTCGGTTGTGGTTCTTCAAGGGAACATGCACCTCTTGCAATTAAGGGAGCTGGAATATCAGCAGTTATAGCAGAATCTTTTGCAAGGATATTTTTCAGAAATGCAATAAACCTTGGACTTTTAATAATAGAATCTCCCCAAGCTGCAAAAGAGATAAACGAAGGAGATGAAGTAGAGATAGATGTTGATAAAGGTATAATAAGGAATATCACAACAGGTAAAGAATACACATTCAGACCACTTCCAGAAAACCTTCAAAACATAATGAAAGCCGGTGGACTTATGGAATATGCAAAGGAAAAGCTTAAAAATGCTTGATAAAATACTACTTCCAATAGATTTAACAGAAACTTCAGAGATAGGTTTTGAAACTGCAAAGAATCTTGCTAAAAAATTAAACTCTGATATAACTTTTCTCTATGTTTTAGAACCTATAAAAGATATTCCCTTTGAGATATTTGAAGAAGAGAGAGAACATCTATTTCAACTAAAAGATAAATTAAAAAAACAGGCAACTCAAACTTTAGAAGAATATACAGAGAAGTTAAAATCAGATGGTATAAGAGCCTCTTACATTATATTAGAAGGAGATGAGGTAGAGTCTATATTAGATTTTGCTCAAAAAAATAGGATAGATTTTATAGTTATGCCTGCCCATAAGAAAACAAAAGTAGAGTATAAAGCATTGGGAAGTGTATCTCTAAGAGTTGCTTCAAAATCTCCATCGTCGGTTTTAGTTGTTAAACAAAAGCCACTTTCAGAGATAAAAAATATTCTTGTGAATTATGACTTTTTACCTTCATCTATAAAAGCTTTGGAAAAAGCTGTATATTTAGCTAAAATCTTCTCAAGTTCTGTCGAAGTTCTACATGTTGACAACGATGAACATTACACCCATCTTAAATCTGTATATCAAAAAGTCCTTGAAAAGAAATTAAATTTACTTGAAGAGATAAAAGAGAGATACAAAGATATAGAGATATCAACTACTTTGATTAAAGGTAACCCAAAAGAAGAAATACTCAAGCATATAAATTCAAACGGATATGACCTTGTTGTGATGGGCAAAAGAAACCCAGTTAATAAATCACGTATATTTATAGGAAGTTTAGCTTTGGAGATTTTAAGAGAATCTCCAATTTCAGTTCTTATATCAAGAGGAGATTATGAAGAATAAAATACTATCCCTTCTAACAGTAGTATCAGTAGCAACATCATCATATGGATTTACCAAAAACTCAAACAATCCTCTCTTTTACTATGGAGTTTGTAAAGTAGCCAGAGATAACAATGATATGAAAACAGCCTACGAATACTGTAAAAAAGCCTTAGCAATGGCTCCAAACACAGCATCTCTTTATAGAGAAAATGTGATGATAGCTCTATCCTTAGGTAAAAAAGAGGAAGCTGACATTTTGGTAAGAGAGTATGTTGAAAAATTCAAAGAAAGTCCAGATAGCTATCTTTTTGCCTCTGTTTACTACTCCATAACAAAAGAAAACCAAAAAGCCTTAAATGTTTTAAACAAAGCTTTAGCTAAATTCCCAAACAACGAAAAAGTTTTAACAGCCCTTTCTGACACATACATAGAAAACAGAGAACTGGATAAAGCCATAGATATACTTGATAGACTTGCAAAGATGAAGAAAGATGATCCATCTATCTACTACCGTATAGCCAGAATATACCTATTTAAAAAACAGATAGATAAAGCTATTGAAAATCTGAAAAAATCACTTGAGATATCACAATCTTACAGACAAAGTTGGTCTTTACTTGGTGAGATTTATAGACAAAACAGAAGTTATGATGAAGCTATAAGGCTCTACCAAACGGTTTTAAAAGAAAACCCAAATAACCTTGAAGCTCTCAATAGACTGTTTCAAGTTTATGTAGATAAAGATGATTTTGAAAATGCTTCAAAAGTTATTGATAAAATAATACTTTTAAATCCGCAAGACAAAGATGCCCTTTTAAAGAAATTTTTACTTTACTTAAAAGCTGGAAAAATTAATGAGATAATATCTCAAGTAGAACAATCAGTAAAGGAAAATCCAGATAACTACTACCTAAAATTTATACTCGGTATGGCTTATGAGTCTGAAGGTAATTTCCAAAAAGCAAAAGAGATTTACGAAGATGTTTATAAAACAAATCCAGACCAAGAAGTTGTAGATAGGTTGGCACAGGTTTATGTAAACTTGAAAGAGTATGATAAAGCTCTTGATATATACAACAAACTTTATCTTTCAAATCCTCAGGATTACAGAATACTTCTTGCTATGGCAGATATAGAAGATAAGAGAGGAAATACTAAAGAAGCTTTAAAGTTAGTTGAAGAAGCTCAAAAGATAAAGGAAGATGACCCTACGATTTACTTCTTAAAAGCTATATACCTTGATAAGCTTGGAAATTGGAAAGAAGCTGAAAAATCCCTACTAAAAGCATTAGAGTTAAGAAAAGATTTTCCTGATGCCCTTAACTACCTTGGATACACATACATAGACAGAGATATAAACATAGATAAAGGTATTGAACTTGTTAAAAAAGCATTAGAACTTGTTCCAGATAACCCTGCTTACTTAGATAGTTTAGGTTGGGGATACTATAAAAAAGGAGATTACCAAAAAGCCCTTGAATATATCAAAAAAGCCCTTGAAAAAATGCCGGATGACCCAGTTTTAAATGAACATTATGGAGATATACTTATTAAACTTGGTAAAAAAGAAGAAGCTTTAGAGTATTACAGAAAATCTTTAAAATTAATAGAAGAGAAGGGGGAAGGAGAGCCGGGACAAAAAGATAGAGTTTTAAAAAAAGTTAAGTAGTGAGGTGATTTTCCTTGAAAAGGATTTTTATTCTGATGTTTATCTTTTCATCTTTAATAATATCCTCCTGTGCTCCAACTGTATTCCAACCTGGATACTGTGAAAACAGATTTAAAGAACAGAAAAGTATTGACAACTCAATATCGGAAACATTCTCCTTTTCAGGTTCTGCTCTCGTATCAGGACTTCCTGTTCTTCTAAAAGGTAAATTTAACAAAGATACAGAGATTATCCATCTATCAAATCCTTTCGGTAAAACTGTATTAACTCTCGAGAGAAAAGATGGTAATCTGTGTGTAGATGGTTACGGTATAAAATCCTGTGATGCAGACCAGATACTGTCCTTGGTATCTTTATATATGCCACAGGCTCAGCCCTTGATAGATATCAATCTTTTGAAAAGCCTTATATCTAAAAAGTTTTATCTAAATGACAGTGATAAATATGAATGTGATTCTAAACAGCTTAAAGTTATAAGAAAAGATTACACTCTAATTTATGAAGATAAAAATTTAAGCAAGATAATCTACAAAGATTACACAGTTGAATATGGACTTAACAATCAGATAGAGGTAAAAAATGGTGGACAAGTTCTTGTTAAAATAAACTTGTCAGCAGTAAATTTTGAAAGAAATTAAAAGCGGAGGTGTAAAATTTGACAGATTTTGAAAAATTACAACAGATAGCAAAAGAATTAAGAAAAGAGATTATTACAATGGTATATAACGCTCAATCCGGACATCCGGGTGGTTCCCTATCGGCAATAGATATACTTACCGTTTTATACTTTGGAGGAATATTAAGATACGACCCTAAAAATCCAGATTGGGAAGATAGAGATAGATTTATACTATCAAAGGGACATGCTTCACCAGCCCTTTATTCAGTTTTAGCTCATGCCGGATACTTCCCTAAGGATGAGCTTTTAACATATAGAAAAACAAAAGGTTTTGCTCCTGATGGATACAGTAGACTTCAAGGACATCCAGCTTGGCAACATAACAAACACGGAGCTCCTGGAGTAGAAGCTTCTACAGGCTCACTTGGACAAGGATTATCTATAGCCATAGGACAAGCTCTGTCTTTAAAGCTCTGGGGAAAAGATAGTAGAGTCTATGTTATGCTTGGAGATGGAGAAGTTCAAGAAGGTATGGTATGGGAAGCTGCAATGTTTGCCGGACATCATAAAATAGATAATCTGTGTGCAATCCTTGATAACAACAATCTCCAGATAGATGGAGATGTTAGAGATATTGTTAATATCCACCCTATAAAAAAGAAATTTGAAGCGTTTGGTTGGAATGTAATTGAAATAGACGGACATAACTACAAACAGATATATGACGCCTTTATTCAGGCAAAAGAAACAAAAGGAAAACCTACTATCATAGTAGCCCATACCATCAAAGGAAAAGGTGTATCCTTCATGGAAAACAACTTCAAATGGCATGGAGTAGCTCCAAGTAAAGAAGAGTATGAAAAAGCACTGATAGAGTTAAGTTAATACCAAAAAAATAGGATTTTAAAGGAGGTTTTAAAAGTAATGACAGTTATAGATGTTAAAAATGCACCAAAAAAAGCCATAAGGGATACTTATGGAGAGGTGTTAGTAGAACTTGGAAAGATTGATCCAGACATGGTTGTCTTAGATGCAGACCTTTCTGAATCTACAAGGACACATAAATTTCACCTTGCATATCCAGAAAGATTTTTTAACGCTGGAATAGCAGAACAAAACATGATAGGTATAGCAGCAGGTTTTGCCTATACAGGAAGAACTGTTTATGTTTCATCTTTTGCAATATTCTTATCAGGAAGAGCTTGGGAAATCATCCGTCAACAGATAGCTTACAACAAACTAAATGTAAAATTAGTTGCATCTCACGGGGGTGTTTCGGTAGGACAAGATGGAGCATCCCATCAGATGAATGAAGATATATCTCTTATGAGATCTCTACCTAATATGAATGTTATAGTACCAGCTGATAGTATAGAAATGGAAAAAGTTATGAAAAAGGTTCACTCTATAAAAGAGCCTTTTTATATCAGAATGAGTAGGGAAAAATTTCCAGTAATAATGCCTTCTGATTATGAGTTTGAGGTTGGTAAAGGTTTCATTTTAAAAGAAGGTAGTGATGTATCTGTTATAGCTTGTGGTGTTATGGTTTCTATAGCTTTACAAACTGCTTACGAACTTGAAGAGGAAGGTATATCTGTAGAAGTTATAAATATGGCTTCAATAAAACCTATAGATAGAGAACTTATAATACAGACGGCAAACAAAACAGGAGCGGTTGTAACCTCTGAAGAACACTCTATAATAGGAGGTTTATCAAGTGCAGTAGCCGAAGTTCTCTCAGAGGAAGGATGTAATGCGATTTTGGTAAGACACGGAGTAGAGGATAGGTTTGCACTTTCCGGACCAGCTTTGGAAGTTATGGAACAGTTAGGATTATCTGTGGAAGGGCTAAAATCAAAGATAAAACAAGCCTTAGGAAAGAAATGCCAAAAGTAAAGATATGCGGTATAACTCAACCTGAGCAGGCAAGAGAAATATCTCTTGCCGGGGTAGACTATATAGGAGTAATCTTATACCCAAAAAGTCCAAGATTCGTTGATTTAGAGAAGGTTAAAGAGATAAAAAAAAGGCTTTCTGATAAAACAAAGTTAGTTGCTGTGGTTGTGAATCCTGACATAGATATGGGTAAAAATCTGTTAGAGATTGTTGATATAATACAGTTTCATGGAGATGAAGATATAGAGTTTATAAAACAGTTTCCAAAAGATAAAGTTATAAAAGCCTTTAGATTAAAAGATGAGAAAGATATAGAAAAAATAAAACCTTTCTTAGAGGAAGGTTTTACAGTTTTGGTTGATGGATACAGGGAAGGAGAGTATGGAGGAACTGGAACTCAGATAGATTTAAAACTTCTAAAGAAAGTATGCAGTATATCAGACAAGGTTATCATAGCCGGAGGATTATCTGACGAAAATATAGATAGTGTTTTAAAAGAAGTAAAACCGTTCGGAGTAGATGCATCCTCAAAACTTGAAACAGCCCCTGGTATAAAGGATATAGAAAAAGTAAAAAGATTTATAAAATTAGTGAAGAGATGAGCCAATTTATAAAGAATTTAAAACCTATATGGGAAGAGAGAGTCTCACCTATCATAGATACTTTTTACAAAATCAATATAACACCTAACATTTTAACTATAACAGGTTTAGTATTTATCTGTATTGGTTCTTACTTTATTCTAACAAAAGATTTTACAATAGCTGGGATTTTTATACTTATAGGAAATCTGTTTGACGCCCTTGATGGAGTGTTAGCAAGAAAATACAACCTCACTTCAAAGTTTGGAGCTTTTCTTGATTCGGTTATAGATAGATATTCAGATGTAATTCCCCTTTTCTCTCTGATAATTACATTTGAAAATAAAGATATATACTTTTTTGCAACCATTATGGCTATTATAGGTTCATTTATGACAAGTTATGTAAAAGCAAGGGCAGAAGGTATTGGTATTGAGTGTAATGTTGGATTTTTTGAAAGACCGGAAAGGTCAATAGTTTTAATCCTCGGACTACTATTTACATTACCTTATATATCGGTAATCATAATTGCATTAACTTCTAATATAACAGTTATTCAGAGAATTTTCCATGTATACAAAAATTCTCGTCAGTAAAGATAAAACATGTTTAATCACACTCCCACTTGTATCCTACACCTCTAACTGTTTTTATACATTTTCCATATTTTCCGAGAGCATCTCTTAACTTCTTTATATGAACATCTATGGTCCTGTCGTATATATCCTTCTCCCACTTCCAGATATTGTCGAGTATATACTCTCTTGATAAAACTTTTCCTTCTGCATTTACAAGAGCCATAAGAAGTTTAAACTGGGTAGTAGTTATGTTTACCAGTTTACCTTCCAGTATCACCTCAAACTTATCCGGAATTATCCTTAAATCTCCAAATTTATACTCATTTTTAGAAGATACAAAATAAAGATTCTTTGTCCTTCTTAAAATAGCTTTAACTCTTGCAAGTAGTTCTCTAAAAGAGAATGGCTTAGTAACATAGTCATCTGCTCCAAGTTCAAGGCCTACAATTTTGTCTATCTCGGTGCTCTTTGCTGTAAGCATTATTAATGGTATATGTTTTATCTCATCATCAGATTTTACCAATTTGCAAAACTCAAGACCATCCATCTCTGGCATCATAAGATCTAAAACTACTACATCTGGCATATCTTTTTTTATATTTTCAAAAGCTACTTTACCATTTGGAAAAGATTTTACATCAAAACCTTCTTTTTTAAAATTATAACTTAGCAACTCATTTATATCTTCATCATCTTCAATTACATAGATTTTAGTACTCATCCCTCTTACTCCTGATATTTATTTGGTGAGAATTTTAAGGCTATTACTCTTGTTAATATAAGTAAAAATACTATAAAAGTTAATGTCAAAGCAAACATCTCAGAGATATTATGTTGATAAATCCCCAAAATCAACTCTCTGAGAAGAATTATTATCGATACATCTATCATCAGATAAACTCTTATCCTTTTATATTTAAAATACTCATTTATACTTTTTATTATCTCTATCGCTACAAAAAGAGATAAAGTATGGTGTATAAAATGTTTAAACATCTCCTTAGTATCAGGAAAGCTAATGTACATACTAAAAACTAAGTTATATATCCCCAAAATTAATCCAAAAGATATTATTATCTCTAAAACAAAAAGTATAATGTTTACAACATTATCCAAAATATTTACTTTTCCTAAAATATTTAATCTTTTTATCAATTTCTCCATAGAAATATTTTAAAATAGAAAAGTTAAAAACATATTAATAAAATGTTAAAAATTCTTAAAAAATACTTTACCAAAATTATCTCATTTTTCATCTCGTTTATGTTATAATTGAAGGTAAGGAGTAAAATCTTAAAAATGGTGTTAAAAAATTGAAAAAAGTAAAAATTTTAGTTATGGAAGATGACCCTTTTAACCAAGAAGTTATAAGGGATATGCTTACTATATTGGGAGATGAACTTGGTGTTGAGATAAATATTGATATTGCAAATGATGGAAAAGAAGGTATTGATTTATACGATAGTAATAACTATGATATTGTTTTAACAGATATGGATATGCCAAATATAAAAGGGTTGGATGCTCTTAAATACATAAAATCTAAAAATCCAGAAAAACCAGTTATAGTAATTACAGCATTTGGACTTCAAGGTGATAGAGAGAGATTCTTGGCAGAAGGTTTTGATGGCTATTTACCAAAACCAGTAGATTATGAAGAATTAAAAGAAGTCATTAGAAAGTATATATAAAAGAGGTCATCATGGATAAAGGTATAACTTTAAAGATACTTCATAGATATGAAGATAATTTTAAAGAAGAACTACCAGAGAAAGAAAAATTTGAAGCTTTTTTGAAAGTATATCAGACGATTTATTTTCAGCTTTCTATGAAAATCTACTTTCCCATCCTAAGTATAAAAACATACTAAAACCAGAAATTATAGCTTACCTTATGCATAGACAGAAAGATTTTATTAAAATGTGGTTATTTGAAGATATAGGTATAAATTTTGTAAATTCTATTATCCGTGTAGTAGAAGCTCACTACAATGTTGAACTAGACAATGTAGATATGTTTTATGGAATAGCTTTAATGAAGAAGATAATTTACAAGAAGTTAATCAATTACAAAGAAATAAATGAAGAAGTAAGGGATAAATGGTTTTATTATATAATAAGTAGAAGTAATCTATTAATTATGGTATCTTCAATAACTTATGAGCTAAACACTTTAGAGTCATCAGAAGATAAAGCATACCAAATTGATATCTTTCTAAAACAACATCTGAATAACTTAGGTAAAGTTATATATGCAGTAGAAAATAATCTAAATCTATATGAATTACCCGTAGCAGATAATGCTATGAACTGTGAGACTCAAAAAATCTTAGATGATTTTCTAAAACTCGGCATTTTAGACAAAGTAGGTTATGATGAATTAAGTAAAATTCACGATGAGTGGCACAATACATATTTTCTTCTAAAAGTAAATGGAGATAAAGAATATATACAAAATCTAAAAACGATAAGTGATAAACTTATTAAATTTATAAGAGAATATTTTGATTTTTATAGATTAGTATTAAATGACGATATAGTAATTGTTGAAAAACTTTTTGTAGAGATGAATTTACACTTGATAAGAACTTTTCCTTCGGAAAATTTAGAAGAAGGAGATATAAAAACAAATCTAAAAATTTATCTAATGAAACTTGCCTATATTTTCAAGGAACTATTTGAGGATTTAGAAGTCATTGATATGGAAGAGTTTGATAGTAGCAAAATAGACCCCAAAAAAGAAAGATATGTTGATATTTATCTATCGGAAAAAGCATTAGTAATAAAATTTAAACTTTCTGATAGTTTAGTCAAAATAATAGATAAGGATGATAAAGGTAAATCTTTTATAGAATCTCTGATTACTCTAACATTACAAACACTCAAACATTTAGTTATATACAGACATACATTGGAAAAAACTAAAGAACTTCTCTTTAAAGCTGAATCTTACGCAAGGTCAAAAGATTTATTCTTGGCAAATATGAGTCATGAACTTAGAACACCTCTCAATGCAATAATAGGCTTTTCTCAAATCTTATCAAAAAGAAAAGATATTCCAGAAAATATCAAACCTTATATTGAGAAGATAAATATAGCTGGAAAAACATTATTAGAACTTATAAACAATGTGTTAGATTTTTCAAAATTAGAAAGTGGCAAAATCAAACTTAATCCAATATTATTTAATATAGATGAATTATTAAACGAAGTCAAAGCGATTATAGAACCTCTGGCAAAAGGAAAAGGTTTAGATTTTCAGATAAAAAATCTCTGTGATGATAAAAATTGCTACGTAGACAGAACTCTTTTGAAACAGGTTCTTATAAATCTTCTGTCAAATGGGGTTAAATTTACATCTACTGGAGGGAAAGTTGAATTAGAGGTTAAAGAATACGATGAAAGTAAAGTCCAGTTTTCTGTATGTGATACAGGAGTAGGTATATCAGAAGAAGATATAAAGAAATTATTCCAACCTTTTGTTCAACTTGAAAACCCGATGCAAAAGTCTGTTAAAGGAACAGGTTTAGGTCTTGTTATAGTAAAAAAGATAGTAGAACTACATGGTGGTAATATCTGGGTAGAATCAAAATTAGGAGAAGGAACCTGCTTCAGGTTTGTAATACCTAAAAACATAAATAAAGAGATTGATACTTCTATAATAGAGTTTAATAATAATAAAGAATATACTGTGGTGATTTTAGAAGATAGTCAATTTTTTGGAGAAATACTTTTAGACTGTTTAAGAGATAACTTTAACATCAAATGGATAAAATCATTAGAAAAAGATTTTAATAGTATCATTTCCAGACAGAATTCAGAAAAAACATTCTATATATTAGACTTCTTTATAAAAGACAAAGTTATTACAGATATACTTAAAGACGGAACTTTAGATAAATCTAAGACTATAATTGTATCTTCAGAAGAAAAAATTCAGATACCAGAAGGTTATAAGTTTATAAACAAATCCCAGCTAAACTGTGAAGTAGTGAATAAAATTATAAAAGACGCCTTAAATCTTCCATCATAGCTAATATAGAAGGAAGTTTATCGTCGTCAGGATTCTCCTCTTTTATTTTTATAAATTCTTCTTTATGTTTTAAAAATATTTCTACCAGTTTAGGGTCAAAATGTTTTCCAGCAGACTCTTCTATTATAGATAAGGCTTTATCATAAGACATAGCAGGTTTATAAACTCTTTTTGATACCAAAGCGTCAAACACATCTACAATTGCCGTAATTCTCCCTTCTATAGGTATATCTTCTCCTTTTAAGCCTCTTGGGTACCCTGTTCCATCCCATTTTTCATGGTGAGTGTAAGCTATTATAGCTGCTTTTTGCAAAATAGGAAATTTCTCTCCATGTAGAGCAAGCATCTGATAGCCTATTGTAGAGTGCATTTTCATTATCTCAAACTCATGTGGAAGAAGTTTACCTGGTTTTAGAAGTATAGCATCAGGAATACCTATCTTACCTATATCATGAAGCATAGAAGCTATAGATATACCATCATCTTCAATTCCAAGAAGATCAAGCATCTTTTGTGTGTAAAGTTTTATTCTTTTTATATGTTTTCCTGTTTCTAAATCTCTATACTCTGATACATCACCTAAAATCTCTATAACCTGAACATTTAAAAGTGATATATAATCGAAAGCTTCTTTTAGTTGTTTTGTTCTCTCTTGAACTTTTTCTTCTAATATTTTATTTACATTTTTCAAAAAGTCCTTTGAGCGCTTTATATCTATATAGTTAAATGTCCTTAACTGGACTTCCTCTGGGTCTATAGGTTTGGTTAAAAAGTCTGTGGCTTTGTGTTTCAAAGCTTCATACTTCTGCTGTGGATCTGCAGTTAGAACTATTATTGGTATATCAATTTTAAGGTCTTCTCTTAGCTCTTTTAAGGTTTCTATGCCATTTTTAACCGGCATAAATATATCTAAAAGAATGATGTCTATATCTTGCCTTTGCTTTATTAAATCTATGGCTTCTTGTCCGTTATAAGCTTTTATAACCTCTATATTTTCATACTCACTAAATATTAACTCTATCAGGTCTAAATTTGCAGGTTCATCATCAACAGCTAAAATAACTTTCTTTTCTGCTGATTCCCATTGTAAAGTTTCTACTGCTTCCATTTTAGCACCTTTTTACTTTATATTTTACCGGGACTTACTCCGGCATAGGAGAGTCGGCTTATCCTTGCTTCCTTCCGGACCTGGGGAGGTTCACCGTCTCCTACCCGGAGGGTCCCGAAACTTACCTTTCCAGCCCAAGCGGATGGGGCGGGATTCGAACCCGCGG
Source organism: Hydrogenothermaceae bacterium (assembly GCA_041287495.1). Taxonomy (GTDB): domain Bacteria; phylum Aquificota; class Aquificia; order Aquificales; family Hydrogenothermaceae; genus JAOABC01. The sequence goes on along the minus strand of JBEULE010000037.1, from coordinate 3,224 downwards.
TACGGGGATTACCCGTACACAGCATTTCCAGTGCTGCTCCTTCGGCCACTCGGACACCCATCCAAATTCAAGATAGATAATATATTATACTACAACAATTATTACAAAGAGATACATTAATAAAATTCTTTGATATAATGTAAAATATAAATGTAAGGAGTTTAAAATGGGATTGTTTGGCTTTGGAGGGAAGAAAAAAGAAGCAAAAGAAGAAAGTAACTCTGTTAAAACCACTATAGAAATTGATGAAAGATGGAACAGATACTATCTCAAAGATGTTAAATCTGAGGTTGGAAACATAGTTTATATTACAAAAAATGTAGTTTATATAAAAACATTCAAAGAAAACAAAGAACTTAAACCTGGAATGTTTATCCATCTTGAACTAAACAATAAAAATTATAAAACACAGATAGTTGACTCCTCAGAAACAGATGTGATAACAGCATTCTTAGAAGAGTTTAACGATATTGAGTTTATAAAAAAACATACAGCCTATATAAAAGAAAGAAATCCGGTTAAAAAGATTTCCATTACTCCAAAAGATATAGAAAACGAAAAGATATCATCAGATCTAATTACACTTTTTAATCTCCTTACGGAGATTGAAGATCCAAATACAGATGCAACACATCTAAAGCTTCTTCTTGATCTTTTACCACCTTTGAAAAACAAGGTTATTGAGATGGCAAACAGTGTAGCAGAGGAAGCCACTGAAGAGATAAAAGATATAGAAACAGCTATTTTAAGATTAGGATTTGAAAAGTTAAAAAAGATAATTAGTGAATATTTTGATCTGTTTATTGCCAACTACAGACCTCAAATAGAAACATTTGAGAATATGAGTCAACTTAACTTAACAAAGGTTGAGACATATAAGAGAGTTGCTCCGTATATATCATTTCAGATAAAGAGAAAAGCCGGAGTAATACTTTTCCTCTTAGATCTTGTATCTTCGGCGGCGACAATTTTCGCAAAAAAAGATGAAAATTATAAAAATATATTAAAAAACAGTGTTTACTTTTACTCCTATCCGATACGCCAATATGAAAAAAATACATTTGGAGAAGATTTTTTACATACAAACTACGAATTCATCAAATCAAAGATAAAGCCCTTAGTAGAAGTTTATGACAGTTATAAATTAGGGCATATATTTATGTATCCTTTTTTAACAGTGGAAAAAGAGGCTCTAAACTTTTCAAACAGAAACTTAAAAAGAGCATATATTTACTATCTCTCTTTCCTTATAGTAAACAATCTTGTATATAACGATAAGAAGAGTGGATATATACTTTATAACAGGCTCAGAAGGTTTGGAATGTCCGTAAATGAAGTAGTAGATTTTCTAAATGAGATTGTATTCACAGTAAATAAAGCTCTATCAAATATAGGAGTAAAACCATTTTTAAGGTCTCCCTCTCCACCATCTTATACTTTGGATGTAAGCAAAGCGTTTCCAGAAACAGCAGATTTTAAGATTATTGTAGATAATTACAAAAAAATAGCTAAAGGTAAAGAAAACAGATTAGCCGTCAGAACTCAAGATATAAATTTCTCTTCGCTACTATTTTGGTATCTGATAAATGACAACAGTATTGGACTCTCAGAAAAAACTTTTGCAGTAATTCCGGCAAAGTCTATCCAAAATCCTGACAGTTTACTTGTGGAGAACCTCTCATCTTTTGATATACTTTATTTTAAAGGTATAGATGGGCTTAATCCAACTCTATACAGAGAGTTTTATAAACTTTGGAAAAATTTTGAAGGTGTGATAATAACAGATTTCTCTTACTACTCTTTTATGGACTATGACCCCCAAAAAATACAACTTTTCCATATATTAAAAGACAAAAAGATAGATTCACCATTTCTAACAGAAAACAGGAAAGCTTACGAATTTATGGTCAAATATATATTAGATGAATACACATGGCTTACCGGTAAAACAGATTACAAAAACTTAGATGAGATTTATAACAATATCCACAGCTTAGATTCTGTATGGGTAAATATACTTCAATGATTTATACAATTGAAAAGAGAGTGTTTATAATTTTATACTATTATTGACAATCAAATTTCTAAAGGTGTAAAAGAATAGATTGAAAATATTAGAAGACAACTACTGGAAAAGTTTTGAGAAATGGAAGAATATAGATAAAAATGATTGGTTTAACTGGAAATGGCAAACAGCAAACAGAATTAAGAGTTTTGAAGATTTAAAAAGTATAGTTAGATGGGTGGATGAGAGAGAGTTTTATATAGTAAATAAGATATTCCACTTTGCTACAACTCCTTATTACCTATCCTTGGTAGATATCAACAATCCTGAAGACCCAATAGCAAAACAGATAATTCCTTCAGGAAAAGAGATAGATGAATATTATCAAAAAGATGCTGAGTTAGACCCATTTTTAGAGGATATAAAAAGTCCCGTTACCGGTCTAACATACAGATATCCTGATAGAGTTTTAATTAGAACAACGAATGTCTGTAGTGTTTACTGTAGGCACTGTATGAGAAAGAGAATGTTTTTGGAAGAAGAGAGAGCAAAAACAAAAGAAGAGTTTGAAATTATATTTGACTATATAAGAAAAAACAAAAGTATAAAGGAGGTTTTACTTTCCGGAGGAGATCCATTAACTCTTCCTAATAAAAAAATTGAATATATATTAGAAAATTTACAACAGATAGACCATATAGATATTATCCGAGTAGGGACAAGGGAGTTAGTGGTAAATCCTTTCAGATTTTTCGATGAAGATTTATTAGATATACTTTCAAGATATGACAAAGTTTGGATAGTAACCCACTTTAATCATCCAAATGAGATAACAAACTACACAAAACAAGCCGTAAAAAATATACTCCAAACTGGAATTCCGATTTTAAACCAGACAGTTTTATTAAAAGGAATAAATGATGATAAATTTTTAATAGAAGAGTTAATGAGAGACCTTTTGAAAGTTAAAATCAAACCTTACTATCTATTTCACTGTGATCCAGTAAAAGGAGTTTATCACTTTAAAACAGGTATAGACAAAGGATTAGAGATAATGGAACATTTAAGAGGAAGACTATCCGGAATAGGTATTCCTACCTTTGCATTAGACTTAAACGGAGGGCTTGGGAAAGTTCCGCTACTTCCTCAGTATATAGTAGAAAGAGGAGAAAATTACATTAAATTTAGAAATTATGAAAATAAAGAGATTATAATTAAA
>JBEULE010000036.1:0-95207 GCA_041287495.1 Hydrogenothermaceae bacterium | reverse complement strand
ATTAAGGAATTTTTGTCAACTGTTTTGTTTCCTATTCACTTTCAAAAAGGGATAAATAATATATCCTAACTTTTCTATCTTGTCAAGAGGTTTTTTACTTTCATCTTATTCAGCTTCCAAAAACAGATATACAGTATATACCTATATCTTTTTCTTGTCAAGTGATATTTGGTATGAAGAATTTAATCTAACTTTCCTCTATGGAGGCGGGGGGAATCGAACCCCCGTCCGACAGACGCTCAACTTACAGGCATCTACATGCTTAGCCTGTGTTTAGATTTCACAATCTTCCCTCCACAGGCAGAGGTCAGATTGCTATCCCCGTTAAATCTCGATAGCTTCCTCAGGGGAGGTTGGAAGCTATCCAGCCTGTATCTCTTACGCCCTTCCTTTGCCTACAGGCAAAGCTTAGGAGGACGTCGCTGCGTTAATTAAGCAGCGAGAGCGATTTCACGTTCGGGATTTGTTGTGTTTTGGTTTTTTACGCAGTGACCTTCTGCGGCATGCTTCCCGTTGTCTACGTCTGCCGTCGAACCCGTATCGCCCCCTTATTCTACTAATAGAATATTATATCATTTTTATAAAATTTCAAGATAAAATTATATGTGCTACTTTTGTAACTAAAAATCCACCAAAGAAAAGGTAGATAAATATAACTAAAGCTGCATATATAGGCTTCATTCCAGCTTTTTTCATCTTTTCTATATTTGTTTCCATTCCAAGAGCTGCCATAGAAACTGTTAATAAGAATGTGTCTATCTGATTTATTCCGTTTATATAATCTTTTGGAATAATATTTAAGGAGTTTACTCCTACCATACCTATAAACCCAAAAACAAACCAAGGTATTGGTATTTCTCTTAAGTTTACTCCGTGGGTAGAATGTTTTTTGGCTAAATAAAAACTTAGAGCTATAAGTAAAGGAGCAAGCATCATAACTCTTGTTAATTTTGCTATAGTTGCCGTATTTCCAGCTTCATCCGAAATTGCAAATCCAGCTGCAACAGCTTGAGCAACTTCATGTACAGTTGCACCTGTAAATATTCCGTATGTAACATCGTTAAGACCAAATAGTAAACCTGTTTTGTAAACTGCAGGATATAAAAACATGGCTATAGTTCCAAATATTGTAACAGTAGCTACAGCCATTGCTGCCTGATGCATCTGCCCTTTAACAATTGGAGCTGTTGCTAGTACTGCAGATGCACCACATATAGAACTTCCGGATGCTATGAGATAGCTTATCTGTTGGTCTAATCCGAAATATTTTTGAGATACCCATACTCCTAATATAAATGATGATATAAGCATAACTGAATCAACTAAAAGTCCTTCTATTCCAACATCGACTATATTCTGAAATGTAAGTCTAAATCCTAAGAATATTATTGCTAATCTCAGTATCCGCTTTAAAGAGAAATTTATTCCGGGCTTTAAAATTTCTGGTAATTTTATCGTATTGCCTACAATTAGTCCAAGTATTATTGCCACTATAAGGGGGCTAAAATTTACAGTTGATTTTACAATCTCTAAGGAAGAGATATACATTGAAGCTAATGCAAGTATAGAAGAAAATACAAATCCATAAACTAAGTTCATAGAAACCTCCTGGATTTTCTTAGATATAAAAGTTGTTATTATTATATTGTTGTTTTTTAGGGATTTATTTTTAAATTTTAAATATGTTTATTTATTTTTTCAATTATTTTACACTCTGTATTTCTCTAATTCTTCTTGCAAGTTCTCTAATAGCCTCTGTTTGGCTCATTCCTTTTTCCATTAGTTCTCTAACTGTTTGGGCTTTTGCAAGGGTATTTAGTATTTCAACTATATCTCCGGAAGGATTACATCCTTCAGTTAATGGTTTACCATGTTGAAGTGTTTCGTTTATACACTTTTCTATCTGCTCTGGTGTAAACTTCATTGAAAGCTCTTTTATCTCCTTGATGTTCATATTTATCCTCCTAAATTGGTATAATTGATTATTAAACTATATCGAAGGTGATATCTATGGAAGTGATAAAGGTCATAAATGACGAACTTAACAACCTATTTGAGTTAAAGACAGATGATGGATATACTATTGAATCAGTTCATTACAGAGGTAATACTCTCTGTATCTCCTCACAAGTAGGATGTTCTGTTAAATGTTCTTTTTGTGCTTCAGGGTTAAAAGGTTTAATCAGAAATCTATCTTTTGAAGAGATTATATATCAGTACAAATTAGCAGTTAGGGAAGGTTTCAATGTTGAAAATATAACATTTGCTGGGATAGGAGAGCCTCTTTTAAACTGGGAAAATGTTAAGAAAGCTTTTGAATACTTTAAAAGTTTAGGTTTAAAAGTTTCCTTTTATACAACTGGGTTTCCTGTATCAAACTTTACAGAACTCTTAGCTCTTAATCATAATGGTTTAACATTGTCTTTACATAGTGTTTTAGATGATAAGAGAAAAACACTTATACCAAATAGTCATAGTATAGATAGCATTTTATCAACATTGGAAGCTCATGTAAAAAATCTATCTTCAAGAAAGAGGAAACTCTACAGTATAGGATATCTACTGATAGAAGGTATTAATGACTCTCCTGAAGAGATAGATATATTGATAGGGATTGCGAAAAGATTAGGTCTATCTGTATCTCTACTTAAATATAATGAGATAGAAGGAATAGATTATAAAACTACAACTGATGAGAAGTATGAGGAGATTTTTTTAAAACTTAGAAAAAGTGGTATAAAAGTAACTCTTTCAAATAGGTACAGGACAAGGAAGATAGGTGGCTGTGGAACATTAATGATAAATAGATTACAATGCTCCACTTTTTAGTATATCGTGGATGTGAATTATTCCTACTACTTTTTCCTCTTCTATAACAGGCAAAACTGTAATATTATACCTTTCCATTGTTTCAAGGGCTTCTAAAACATAGGATTGAGGTGTGGTGTATTTTGGATTTGTTGTCATTATGTCTTTTGATAAACTATTATCTAAACTTATACCTTTCTTTATAGCTCTTCTTATATCTCCATCAGTTATTATACCTACTAATTTATCGCTATCCATAACAAAGACTGCACCATAACCTTTCTCAGAAATCTCAACTATTGCATCTTTAACCGGTGTATCTGGACTTACTTTTGGTATAACTGTTTTCATAACTTGAGATACTTTCATAAGTTTTTTACCGAGAGCTCCACCTGGATGAAATTTTGCAAAATCTTCCTCCTTAAACTCTTTAACTGTTAGCAAAGCAACGGCTATTGCATCTCCCAATGCAAGAGTGTTTGTAGATGAAGATGTAGGTGCAAGATTTAACGGACAAGCTTCCTTTTCTACATACAATTTAAGAACTATATCTGCATGTTTTGATAGTGTAGAGTTCTCCTTGTTTGTTATAAGAATGATTTTATTGCCCCATCGCTTTATTATTGGGATGATAGCTAAAAGTTCCGGAGTTTCTCCACTGTTAGATATAGCTATTACAGTGTCTTCTTTCTCTATAACACCTAAATCTCCGTGGATAGCTTCTGCTGGGTGTAAAAAGATAGATGGAGTCCCTGTTGATGAGAGAGTAGAAGATATCTTTTTACCTATAACTCCTGACTTACCTATACCAGTTATAACTATCTTACCTTTTGTGTTTAGTATTAACTTTACAGCTTCTATAAAATTCTCATCTAAGTTATCTTTTAAACTATTTAAAGCTTTTATCTCTTCTTCTAAAACTTTCTTACCTATTGAAAGTATATCTCTATTTTCCACAGCCACATCCACTGCAACTTTTACATTCCTTAGATTTAAGTAATCCTTTTTCTTTTAGCTCATCAAATTTTAATCTCAAAACTTCTCCAGTTTCAGAGGTAAACTCAACAAACTCATTTATAAAATCATAACTTTTAACTGTATAAGGGTTTCCATCAATCTCTACCACTGATTCAATCTCAGGAAGATAATCTCTTATATTATAATTTTCTTTCTCATATACAAAACAGCACATAAGTCTTCCACATACTCCGGTGAATTTTGCAGGTGTAGGAGGAAGATTTTGATATGTAATAATATCTACATTTACTGTCTCAAATTTATCAAGGAAAGTAGAACAGCAACACTGTTGACCACATACCCCAACGGCTCCAAGCATCTGGACTCCGTCTCTAACACCTATCTGTCTCATCTCAATTCTCATTTTTATCTTCTTTGCAAGAATTCTTACAAGCTCTCTAAAATCAACTCTATTTTCAGCAGTGTAATAGAATATAACTTTTGTTCTGTTTAGAGGTATGTATGCTTTAAGTAAATTCATCTTAAGTCCCAGGTTTTTTGACTCTTCTTTACATATTGATAGGTATCTGTCAGCTTCTTTTATATGTTTATCAAACACCTTCAAGTCTTCTTTTGTGGCTTTTCTTACAAATCTTTGATTTTGTGCATCATCAAACTCTTCCTTAGCTTGTACTACCTTTACTATCTCTTCTCCTTTTTCTGTTTCAACCACTATAAAGTCATCTTTTTTTATAAATGCAGGAGCTTCTACAGTAGAGAATTTATTTGTGTCCAAAAATCTTATCTTTACAAACTTAGTTCTATGTTTTATATCTAAAACTGTCTCCATTTTTCACCTCGTCAGTTAATCTAAAATATAATCCTAATAATGTAAGTTTTTTCTTAACGCCTTTCAACAAAGCTTCTTTTGCCAGCTTATACTCTTTTATAAAAACCTCAAATAAATTCGGACTTATCTCACCGATAGACAAAGATTTGCTAAACAAAATATAAATTATATCAAAGACTAAAACTGCCTGCTGGACTTCTAAATTTTCAAAGTTTTTAGCTAACGAAAATATTCCTTCTGGATGTTTAGGGTTGATAATAAGATTAGCTATATCTTTTGCATACTTATATAAATTTTCATTCTCTAATATTACTAAGGGTAAACATAAACTTCCATCAGCTATTTTTAAAAAGTCATTTATTTTTTCCTCGCTTAAACCTTTTAAAGTTAGTATATCTCTTATATCGTCATCGGATAAATTTTTAAATTTTATCTTTTTCAGTCTTGAAAGTATTGTTGGTAGTAATTTAAATTGGTTTGAAGTAGTTAAAATTATTAAACTGTTTGAAGGGGGTTCTTCTAATGTTTTTAGTAATGCATTACTACTTTCTATATTCATATTTTCAGCTTTTTCTATTATTACTACTTTACCTTTTTCACTTTTAAGCTGGAGAAAATCTATAATCTCTCTTATTTGGTCTATCTTTATTTCTCTACTTTCTGATTGAATTATTTTTATGTTATAGTGAGGTGTTAGATTTGTTCCTTCATAGATGTTTGAGATAGTGTTATTTACTAATCTACAGTCTTTACACTCTCCACATCCAAAACCTTCTTTTTTTTCACATAGATAAGCTCTGGCTGTATAGAGAGCAAAGAGTTTTTTTCCTATACAGTCTTTACCTTCAAATAGTAACGATAAAGAGTCATAATTTTTGTCAAGAAGTTTTTTTATAAGCTCTTTTTCTTTTCTGTGTCCTATTATCTTCATCTTATTATATTTCTGTCTTTTAATGTAGAGATAATCTGATTAAATAAATCATCTATACTTTGAATACCATCTAAAACAACCATTCTGTCCTGTTCTTTTTCTGCTATCTTCAAAAATCCCTCTCTAACTTTTCTGTGAAAATCTATACTTTCACTTTCTAATCTATCCCTACTCTTTAATCTTTCAAATGATTTTTCCACTGGAATATCAATTAAGAAGGTTATATCTGGTTTAATCCCTTCTGTGGCAAGGTTATTAAGATATTCTACAATGTCAAAATTTATGTTTCTACCATAATGTTGATAAGCTGTCGTAGAATGATAAAATCTATCTGATATAACTATAAAACCATCTTCTAATTTGGGTCTTATGATGTTATGGATATGTATATTTCTATCTGCTTCATATAAAAGTAGTTCTGCAAGTATAGGAAATTTTTCTTCTGTATGTGATAAAAGAATCTCTCTTATCTTCTTCCCAAGGATAGTGCCACCTGGTTCTCTTGTTAAGACTGCCTTATATCCATTCTCTATAAGGTAGTTATAGAGTTTGTTAGCTTGAGTTGTTTTACCGCAGGCTTCTATTCCTTCAAAAGTTATAAAAATTCCCCTTTCCATCACCTAATCTATCAAAAATCATAAAAAAATGTGCGATATAGTATACTATATAATTGATAATTGGAAGGAGGTGTTGTTATGGTATCTAGAGAGAAAGTTGAGGAAGTTTTAGAGCAGATAAGACCTTATCTAAGGTTTGATGGTGGTGATGTTGAGCTTGTAGATATATCAGAAGATGGTACTGTTTATGTGAGACTTATGGGTACTTGCTCAGGATGTTCTATGTCCCTTTGGACTTTAAAAGGTGGAGTTGAAGCAAGATTAAAACAGGCAATTCCTGAAGTAAAAGAAGTTGTTGCTGTAAATTTGGGACAACCAGCTTTCTAATATAAAATTGGCTCCTTTAGGGAGCCTACTATCTGTATATATAGATTTTTTCTCTCTTGTTATGATATCATTTTTTTATGATTTTAAAAAACAAAAAGCAGAAGTCTTTATACTCTAAATATAAGCTTTTTAAACTTTTTATTTACAATGTACTTGAAAATGATAGGCACTACTTAAATATAATATATAGTGTTATAGGTATATTTATTGTAATAACATCTTCCATAACAGTAATCTTTTTACTGACTCCTTCGGCAGAAAAAATACCTCCGGATTTACATAAATTTTTACTAGCTTATGAAGATTTTACTTTAACCTTTTTTGCTGTTGAATATATACTTAGATTTTGGGTATCTTCTGACTTTTACAGAGATTTTAAAGAAAATTTTCAACAATCAAACAGTTATTTAAAGGCTTTTTTTGAAGCTTCTAAGGTGAAAATCAGATGGATGTTAAAACCTACATCTATAATAGATCTTATAAGTATAATACCTATTTTTCGACCTTTACGAGCTTTTCGTATACTTTTATCATTAAGGCTTTTAAAACTTTTCAGATATTCCTCTCCTTTGAAATTTATATTTTATGCATTTAAAGAAAACAGTTATATCTATCTTACTATAATTTTGCTTATATCTCTGATAATTTTTATATCTTCCTCAATAGTTTATGTTTATGAACATAACAATGGAAATGAAGATTTTGATAGCTTGGGAACAGCTATATACTGGGGAATTATCACATCTATGACTGTTGGATATGGTGATGTTATACCAACAACTGACGTAGGAAAATTCTTTGCTTCATTTTTATCTGTATCTACAGTTATCCTTATATCTGCATTGACAGCTACATTTTCTGCATCTTTTGTAAGTAAATTACTTGAGCTTAAGGGGGGAAATGTTATGGTTATGGATTTGCAAAACCATATTGTTATATGTGGTTATAATCAAACTTCAGAAGAGATCTTAGAGAATATAATGAACCTTGGGATAGATAAGGAAAGACCTGTAATTTTAATAACAAACTTTGACAAAAATCAACTTGGTATTGAGTTGTCTGAATTCATAATATACAAAAAGGGTGATTTTATTATGGAAAAAACATTGGTTGAAGCCGGAGTAAATAAGGCCTCAGATGTGATAGTCGTTGGAGAAAAGTTTGAAAACTTAAATGATAGGAATATAGATGCACGAACTGCTCTTACCAGTATGCTTGTGAAAAGTTTAAATCCTAGTGTTAGGCTTTATATAGAGGTTTTACTTGATGAGGATGCGGAAGTTTTCAAAAACCGAATAAAAGCTAAAGATGTCCTTGTTCATGGACAGATAATAGGTAAAATAATGTTTTCAAGCCTCTTAAATCCGGGGGCAACGCAACTTGTTGAAACTATAATAGACAATGAGAGTGGTATAAAGAAATTAAAAGTGAGAGAATTTGGGTATGTTAAAACATTCGGAGAGCTTTTAAAAGAAGCAAGATTAAAAAATCTTCTTCCTATAGGAATAGAGAGAAATAAAGAAATAATACTTAATCCACCTGATAACTTTGAAGTTGATGAAAAAGATTATGTGTTTATAATACAGAGAGTGGGATAAACCCACTCTGTTAGTTTACTTTAAAGCGTCTATAAGTTTATTTAAAGTTTCCGCAGGTAAAGCTCCTGAGATTGCAACACCTTTAGGGAATATGATAGTTGGAGTTCCGTTTATTCCAACGCTTTTAGCAAAATCTATGTTTTTAGTTATGATAGATTTTCCGGAGCTACAAGCTTTATTTATCGATTCTAAAACGTTTTCATTCCCCTTTAATACAGCTTCAAAGGATTTGTTAAGTACCTGCTGTTTTTGGGCGTTATCCTTTTGACAGAGTATATTCTCTGATATACCCTGAGCATATTTATGGAATGGTAGAGGATACAGTATCATCTCAAAGGATACATCTTTTCTATTAGCTAAAACTTTTTCAATTTCATTATGTAGTTTTGCACAGAAAGGACACTGTGGGTCTGTTATAACATAAATTTTTATTTTTCCATTTCCATAGGTGATGTTGGATGATGGTAAATTAGACATATTGACAAAGTTGATATAATCTATCAGACCTTCTTTTTTAAGTATCTCTACTTTGTCTTTACCTATAATTTTAGCAAGCTTTACCTCTTTTTCACTGTTTGCTTGACTTTGGAGAGATTGAACTTTCTCTCTCGTTAAACTTACTTTTTTATTTATATCTATAATTTCACCGTTTATGAGGTACTTCAGATTACAGTCCATATAAACTGGGACTTTTCTTCCTCCCGCTTCAATAATTACCTCGTATATTCCAGATATAGGTGAATCAGATACACTTACAACTTTTGCGTTTCCTATGATGGGAGCTAAAGCTTTCTCTACTTGCCCTGTAGATACTTTACCATTTCCTTCAAGGCAGCTCTGTGCTGCAAAAGATGTTGTAGCTGTAGTGATCAATAGACCTACTATTAAGTTTTTCAACTTCATTTTCTCTCCTCTTTAGGTTTTTAATTTAAACAATTATATAATATACTTAATAATCTTTAATTAAACGCATTGTAAATATCATATTTCTATCCTTACAACAACCCCATGAGTTTTTTGAGAAGGAAGTTTGTAAAAATCTGCAAAATTAGAGAATATTCTTTTAACTAATCCAAATAATTTCCATATTATATTTTCTGAATAAACATTATCAACACCATAGAATATAACTCTCTCATTTATCTTTAAATTTCTCAAATGTTCTTCAACATTTACTATTTCTTGATAGCCGTAATCTATGGTTATATGCTTAATGTGAGGATTTATATCTTTTTTAAAGTATACCTTTATTCCAAAAGGTTTGTCGAGTTTGTTAAGAGTTAAAAATATATTTTCTTCATATAAAATTCCGTGTTTTATCATAGTCTCAACCATATAAGGTGGAATTCTATTTATGTCTCTTAGCAGAAAAACTGCTTTACCTTTTATTTTATGTCCTTTTGAATATGCTTTATTAAAAGCTTCTAAAAATTTATTCAAATCCATAAATTTTGCTCTACTGTAAATCCTGTTTTGACCGAGTAGATATAGAGATATTATAGATATAGGTGGTATTGCAAATAGAATGGGCCAGTAGGCACCGTGAGGTATTTTTAATGTATTTGATAAAAGAAATGTTAAATCAATTATTAAAAGTCCAAGACTTCCAATAAAGAAAGGATACTTCTTTAAAGAAAAGTATATATAAGATAGTAATGTAGCTGTAATTACCATATCTATATTAACAGCTAAGCCATAGGCAGAAGCCATTTTTTCAGATTCTCTAAACATAAAGAACATAAGTAATACACCTACTAGAAGGAAAAAATTTACTACCGGAATATATATCTGAGTGCTTAATTCTGTTGATGTATGTCTTATTTGAATTAATGGTATTAATCTTGCATTTATACCTTGGAATATAAGGGAAAATACACCACTTATTAAAGATTGAGAGGCTATTATACCTGCAACTGTTACGAGTAGTAAAAATAGTATGTACAACTCATTTCCAAGTAAAACAGTTGCACCATGGAAAAATGGGTTTGTTTCTTTTTGGTGATTAAGTATGAAAGCTGCTTGTCCCAGATAACTCATTGTAACTGCAAAAAAGACTAATACCCATCCAACTCTTATAGCATTTTTTCCTATATGTCCCATGTCAGCATACATAGCTTCACCACCAGTAGCAACTAGAATAATTTCAGATAGAGATATAAAGGCTACAATAGGATGATTTAATATGAAATTCAATGCCTCCATTGGATTTATAGCTTTTAAAACAACAGGATTTTGAGATATAAAGTAAAGCCCTATAGTTGCAATTGATAAGAAGTAGACTATCATTATAGGACCAAAGGCTATTCCTATTTTACCTGTGCCATACTTCTGAATTGCAAAGAGTGCGATAGTTATAGAAATCGCTATAAAAAGAACTGTTTCTTGAGGAAGATTCTCTAATCCATTTATTAATCTTAAACCTTCTGCTGAACTAAGGATAGTTATGGCTGGAGTTATAATACCATCTCCAAGTAAAAAACCTATTCCGATTATAATTAAAGCTTTATGTAAAATTTTTAACTTCTTTGATTTCGTGAGAGAAGATGCTATTTCTCCCAAAACTATAATACTTCCTTCACCTCTTAGAGATAAATTCATAGCGAACCATGCATACTGAATAGTAGGTATAGCTATTAATGTCCATATCATAAGAGAAACTATTCCAAAAATCTCTTCTGGCTTTGGTTTTGTTATAAGAATAATTACAGATAATGTATAAAGTGGACTTGTTCCTATGTCTCCGAAAACTGTTCCTATAGCTCTTACCACATCAGAAATTTTTAAACTATTGCTATGCATGGTAATCCTCCTTGGAATATTATTCCCTAATTTCTACAAATTTTAACAGTTTTGGGAAAACTATCAAGATAAGTATAGTTCCTATGAACATTCCACCAACTATTACTACTGCGAGAGGTTTTTGAACCTGACTTCCAACACCAGAAGATACAACTGCAGGTAGTAATCCAACGGAAGCTGTTAATCCTGTGATTAAAATAGCTCTAAACTTTTCTTTTACAGTTTTATTTATAGCTTCTTCTTTGTTATAACCATTTCTTACTAAACTTTGATAAGTAGATATCAATATATTAGAGTTAAGTATTGAAATTCCCAAAATAGATATAAATCCTACAAAAGCAGATACACTTATAGACTCTCTCCATAACATTAAAAATAGTAAACCACCAAAGAATGTATATATAGGTGCTATTGAGACTATAAGTGTATTTTTTAGAGAGTTATTTACTATAAATAAGACTATAAAGATGACAAATATTGTAAATGTTATTGAGTATTTAAATCTCTCAAAAGCTTTTTCCATCTGCTCAAACTGTCCAGACCAAGTTATGTAGTAACCTTCCGGAAGTTTTATATCCTTTATAGATTCTTGGGCTTTTTTAACAGTTCCTGCTAAATCTTTAGACTCTACAGAGAATTTTATAGGAATATATCTGTTGTAATTTTCCCTATATATAAAAGAAGATCCGGTATCGTAATACACTTTTGCAACTTTTGAAATTGGAATAAATGAACCATCATCTAAAATAATCGGTATATTCTTAATATCTTCTATGCTATCTCTATATTCATCAGGAAACTTTATAACAAGGTCAAAGAGTTTATCCCCTTCTATTATCTGTGATACCGTTTTACCATTTAAGGATGAAGATATAACATCAAGGATATCTTGAACTTCTAAATTGTATAAGGATGCCTTTTCTCTATCTACTTGTAAAATCAAATTAGGTTGTCCTAATTCTCTGAATACTCCAACATCTGTAATTCCTTTAACTTTTTTAATTCTTTCTTCTATCTGGGTAGCAATGTTATCAAGTATATGTAAATCAGTACCAAAAATTTTTACAGAGTTCTCTCCCTTTACACCTGACATTGCTTCGTCCAAGTTATCCTGTATGTATTGAGATAGATTTACGTCTGCATTTGGGAATCTATTTTTTATTTTTTCTCTTATCTCATTTTCAAGTTGTTCTTTTGTTATATCTCTTTTCCAGTGGCTGTAGTCCTTTAACTTAACAAAATACTCACTATTAAAAGGTCCGGAAGGGTCTGTTCCATCTTCAGGTCTTCCAACTTGAAACTCTACCTGCTGAACTTCATCAAAGGATAAAAATATATTTTTAATTTCTTTAGCATTTTGATAAGATGTTTTTAGGGATATTGTATATGGAAATATTACTCTGGCATAGATGTTTCCTTCATCCATTTTAGGTAAGAATTGGGCTCCAAGAGTTTTAAATATTACAATTGAAGATATAGCTATAATTACAGTTAAAATTATAGAACTTTTTAAAGTTATCCTATTAAATATTTTAAAGTATAAATTCTCTAATCCAACTAAAAATTTGAACGTTTTTTCATGTGCATTTCTTAAAAATAAGAAAGAGGCTGCTAATAAATAGCTAAATGTTAGGATAAAGGCAAAAGTTAGTGCAAAGAGATAAGTTTTGGCCATTGGCATAAAAATTTGAGATTCTGAACCTTTCATAGTGAATAGTGGAATAAAAGCGAGTAAAATTATAATTAAGCTGAATATAACAGGTTTAAATATCTGATTTACATTTTCATGTAGAGCGTTTAAATGAGATTTTCCGGAATGTTTTAATCTAAAATAATTTTCAATAAATATAATAGGAATTTCTACAATAATTCCAAAATCTATAGCACCTAGGGAAAGTAAATTTGCAGAATCTTTATTTAAAGTTATTAAAGCTAAAGTGTAAAGTAAAGATATAGGTATTATTGAGGAAACTATAAGAGCCGACCTTATTTCTCCCAAGAATATCAATATTATAACTACTACCAATATTATTCCTAAAGAAGCAGTTTCTGTAATTTTATGTATAACTTTATCTATTAGCTCTTGTTTATCATAGAATGGGACAATTTTTACATCTTTTGGTAGAACAAATTTATTTAAGTAATCAATTTTCTCATGGAGAGATTTTAATGCTGGAATACTTTTCTCACCCTTTCTTAATACTACGATACCTATTACTATATCTTCATCATTGTTTAAGCCTACATAAGCTGTTCTTGGAAGCCCTGTTATTCTAACTTGAGCTATATTTTTAACCAAAATTGGTATACCATTTTTAAAGCCAACGACCGTATTTTCTATATCAGAAATATCTTTTATCAGACCTATACCTCTTATGTTATAAAATTGGTCTCCAAATTCTAAAACCCTACCACCTACATTGACATTACTTTTAGATACTGAATCAATAACTTGAGAAAGGGGAATCCTGTAATCAATAAGTTTTTGTGGATCTATTATTATTGAGTATGATTTTATCTGTCCTCCATAACTTGAAACTGTTGCAACTCCTGTTACAGTTTGTAAGTTTCTTGCTATTATCCAATCTTGAATTGTCCTAAGTTCTATCAGTGATCTATTTCCCTTTACCTGATACCTCATTACCTCCCCGATTGGGCTTGGATTTATAGAAGGTTGAACTCCGGCAGGAAGATTTACCTGCGCCAATCTGTTTAATACTTCCTGACGGGCTTCTTTATAACTTACATCAAAGGAAAATCTACATTTTATATCAGATAAGCCATATATGGATATACTGTATATACCTTCAAGTCCGGGCATTCCGGCAAGGGCTACCTCTATAGGAATTGTTATCTGTTTTTCTACTTCTTCAGCGGACCTTCCCTCATAAACAGTAACAACTTCTACTATAGGTGGAGATGGATCCGGAAAAACCTCTATATTAAGATTTTTTACTATAAATAGACTTGAAATTATAAGAATAAAGTTTATTAAAAGTATTGCTACTGCATTTTCTATAGTAAACCTAAAAACCCTATCCATTTTATTTATTCTCCAAATTTATAATTTATAGGGTCAAGTATTAATTTATCTTCTGGATTGACTCCTTTAACTATAGAATAGTTATTATCACTTGAATCAGATACTATATAAACCTCTTTTTTTGTTATACTACCATCAGGATTTTCTACAAACACATAGAAATGATTATTCTTAAATAAAATTGCTTTTTTTGGTATAGATAGGAAGTTATCAAGTTTTTTAATTAATTTTACTTCTACAAAAGCATTTGCTTTAAGCTTATCTGTCTTCTCAGGTTTTATATAAACTTTTACTGTTCTACTTTCTGGATCTAAAACATCTGATATGTATATAACCTCCCCATTAATTTCTTCTCTGTTTATATCTGATGTAACTATCTTTACTTTATCACCTTTTGATAACAATGGAATATCTTTTTCATAGACATTTGCAACTACTATAAATTTCTCTTTATTTGCTATTTTTACAATAGGAAATTGAGAGTCTGGAGATATCCGTGACCCAACTGTTGAATCTATTTCATAGATAACACCGTCCATTGGTGATTCTATATAAGCTTGGGTAAAATCTTTAATATTGAGCAATCTCTGTTTTTCTTCTAATCCTTTTAACACTGCCTCAAGTTGTTTTACATTGGTTTCAGATTGAATTAAATCATTTTTAGGAATTGCACCTACTTCAAAAAGTTTTTTATTTAACTCATATATTCTTTTTGCTTCTATAAGTTGAGTTTTTACTGAGTAATAGTTACTCTGTATATCTGTAGTATCTGTTGCTTTTATCTTTACTATCTTCTGTCCTTTTTTAACATAATCACCTACTTTAACATATATAGCATCTATCTGGCCACTTATTGCCGGTAAAACAGAAGCAACACTATCTGGCTGGAAAGAAACAACAGCAGGGAATATTTTTAATATCTCTGAATGTTGTGTATCGGGGTATATTGTTTTGTATTGAATTTTTTGAGTTTGTATATTAGTATGACTTTCCTCTCTACAGGAAAATATAAAAGTAGCTACCAATAAAACATATAAACCTTTTTTCATCAGTATTCTCCTGTTGCAACTTTTAACTGGTAGTAAGTTATGAAGTAGTCTATAATTGACTGATTGTAGTTTTTCTGAAATTCTCTGTATAATCTATAAGTATCAAGTAAAGTTAGTATATTAATACCTCTATAACTGAAAGCTTTTTCTGTATTTTCTTTTAACTGTTTAATCTGTTGGAATTTCTCTTCGTAAGATTTGTAGATATTATACTTACTAACTAAAGAGTAGTATAACTGTGTAACCTCTGTTTTTATCTGTTGGACTGTTTTTTCTTCTTGTAGTTTTGACTGTATATAGTTTATTTTTGATTTTAAAATTTCTCCTTGATTTCTATCAAAGATAGGAATAGGAACTGAAAATCCTATACCAGCATAACTGTATTTATTTCCATATCCATCTATTTCTAAACCTATCGTTACATTTGGAACTGCAAGAGCTTTATTGTAATCTATCTGGGTTTTTGAAATCTCTGTGTTCAATTTACTAGCTTGGATGTCGTATCTATTTTTTAATGCTTTTTCTATCAGTTTTTCTAAACTTTCTTGTGGAAGCTTTGGAGTTGAATCATCAAACTCTACATCAGAAAAGTCTTCTCTAACTAAAAATTTCAAATACTCACTATCTTTTTTTAAGTTTTCAATGTTTGTATAGTAATCTTTTTCAAAATCTATGAGATTTAAATACAGTTTTTGATAATCAAGAGTTGATATAAATCCTGATTTATGTTGTATATCTGCTATCTCAAGGACTTTTTTGAAGCTATTTAAATTTTCTTCAGAAGATTTAAGTTGTATTTTATCAGAAACAACTTGAGAAAAGCTGTTTATGTAGTTATTTATTATATCTTTAAGAGATACTTTATAAGTAAGCTCAGTATACTTCAACATCTGCTGAGCTATCTTTCTTCTTAACTCTCTTTTTCCGGCTGTTTCTATCTCTTGGTCTATTCTGAAACTATCTTGGCGGGAAGAGTAATTACCAAAATTTTTAAAGTTTATATATGTGCTATTAAATGTAAAGGTAGGATTTGGTCTTAAAGATGCCGTGATAATATCTGCTTTTGATTTTTCTATCTCATATTTTTGGATAACTGCATCATAGTTTTTTTTAATTAAAAGTTCAAGACCTTCCTGAAATGTGAGAGGGTCTGCATATGAGATTGTAGCATATCCTGTTAATACTAAGATAATTCTTTTTATTTTTAGCATAAAGTATATTATATATGAAGTTTGCTAATATTTTATTAATAATTTTAAAAATGCTAATAATTCTTCTCAAGGTATTCAATAATTGTGTCTATATCTTTCTGATTTTCTATAGGTGCTCCAAAGAGTATCATCTTTTTAACTTCTGCTTGCCAGACTTTCTTAGACAGTCCTTTCTGCATTGTTATATAATTAAGACTGTGACATATACTACAGTACTGTTCTACAAGCTCTTTTCCTTTTCCATCTTTAAGTTTATTGTCTGGGATGTTTGGTAGTTCTATAGTTTTAATATTTTCTGCAAAAGATAAAGATAGAGGTATAAGTATTGCTATTATAAATTTTCTCATCGTTATCCTCCTATATTACTCTTATAGTTACCTTCTGAATCTCATTCCAACCGTATCCGGAAGGATTCCATAAACCTTTCATAGGTTGTCCCTCTCCTATACTATTTATAGCCTGAACCATTACAGTATAATCTCCTTTTTTTGTTGGGGTAAATTCATAAAACCATTGAATCCATGAATACTTTCCTAAATCCTTTCCAAGATTTGCTTTAACCCAATTTCTTCCACCATCTGTTGATACAAGCACCTGATTTATACTATATCCGCCAGAGAAAGCAACTCCCATTATTTTGACTTTTTCTCCAACCTTTACAACTTTTATATCTGAAGGATCTACGATTATAGAGTATGTTCTCATCCTATGAATAGGTTTTGTTTTTTCTGGTGTTTCTCCTGGTTTTATACATTCACATGGATTATCTGGTACTCTGTAAGCTGACTTTACCCAAAATCCTTCAAACTCTTTATCGGTAACTACTATATCTGACAATGCTTTTACCCATAAAGCAGCATACCATCCGGGGACTATTAATCTTAAAGGAAAGCCATTTAACATGGGGAGAGGTTCATCATTCATTTTATACGCTACTATAATATCGTCAAATATTTCGTCTACAGGAATACTTTTTACAACATCCGGTGTTGTAGGCATAGGAGGAACGTCAAGTCCATTAAACACTACATCTACACTTCCTTTTTTAACACCTGCCTTATCAAGAATGTCTTTAAGTCTCACACCTGTCCATTTAACATTTCCCATAGCTCCATATTTCCATTGGGCTCCCGGAACGGAAGGTTTTACATAGCTTCTTCCGTTTCCGGCACACTGTATAACTGCTACATACTCAACAGGTTCAAATTTTGTCATTATATCTTGTAAAGTTAGTTCAAGGGGATTTTCTACATTTCCGTATACTTTTAATCTAAATTCATCTAAGTTTATATATGTAGGTATTCCAGATAAGTGCCATCTGACAAATAGAGCTTCTTTTGGAGTTATAAGTTCTTTGAAGTATTTATTTGGGGTTTCCAGTAGAGGAGGTCTTGGAGACAATACTATAAGGTCTTTACTTTTCTCTGGAAATGCAATCTCATCTGCAATAGCATCAAAATTTAAGTTTTTAAAATAAAAAGTTGATAATCCTAAAACTGCTGCTTGTTTTATAAGCTGTCTTCTTGTGAACATTGTATCCTCCGGAAAATTAAAATACTCATATACCATAATACTGATTAGAAGTAGATTTTTCCAATTTAAAATTTAAATAGGTATATTGATGTTATCTATTTATTAAGATGTAAGAATACTAGGGCTGTCATTATAGCATCGTTTAGAGCATCGTGTTTTCCAAAAACCGGGATATTTAAATCTCTTAGTATAGAATCAAATCTTAAATCTACAAATCCTTGTGGAATTTTACCTATTTTATAGTCGTAGTACATTCCTGATACATCTATCTGTCTGTTTGGGAGTTCTATCCCTATCATCTTTTTTAGGTATTTATTAATCATTGCAACATCAAACTCTACATAATAACCAACTAAAGGTCTACTTCCTATAAAGTATAGAAATTTTTCTATAGCCTCTTCTATGGGAATACCATTTTCAAGGTCTTTTTTTCTTAAGCCGTGTATCTTTATAGTTTCTTCATTTATTGGGAAGTTAGGTTTTATAACTGTGTAAAATCTATCTTTTAGGTCTATTTTGTTTCCTTTTATCTTAACTGCACCTATGGAAAGTATTTCGTCCTTTTTTGGATTTAGTCCTGTTGTCTCTGTGTCAAAGGCAACAAACTCATCTTTATGGGAGTCTTCAAATAAAAATAAAAATCTGTTATCTTTTAAGTTTTTCCTAATATACCATCTTTTTAACTTTTCAAAAAGTTTCATCATGATATATAGTTTAACTTGTAATGATTTATTATAAAGTCTTTAAATCTATTTACAATTCTAAAAGACTCTTTAAGTAGGTCTTTTTCTAAGTTTGACAGTGTGTTTATATTTATGTAGTCATCTACAGGTAGCTTTGCTTCTATCTTCTTTAATCTTTCTCTTAATCTCAAAGTTAGCATAAACTCCAAAGACTCTATCAACTCTTTAGCAAACTCTTCTTTTAATACTTGATTTTTTGAAAGTTCTTTTATCCTTGAAAATGTGTTAGTTTCCTTTATTCTGTATTCTATAGCTAAAGACCTAATACCGTGAATTATTGGGAAGATACCTCCTTTTTTTAGGTCAATTTCATTTTTATGTTTTCCTTTTTCTGTTTCAAATCTACTAAACATATTTAAAGGTGTTTTAAACTGTATTGCAGGAAGGGCAAACCAAGATAAAAATGTTTTATTATCAGATATATGATTAAAAATATAATCTATTAACTCTTCTGCTAGCTCTGTTTTCCCTGCAACTGCCTTTAAATCTACTAATATTGCCAATTTTAGCATATTATCTGGATTTATGTTATTTATATACTCAAAAATTGACTCTTTGAAAGCGGAGATAGATTTTCTCCAGTATTTATTCGTTATCATAATATTTCCTTTACACTCTGGATAACCAAGTTCTTTAAGAGCTTGATTAAATTTGATTGCAAAATCTTCTATATAAGTATCTTCAAAACCATCTACTAATATAAGTCCGTTGTCTTGATCCGTTTTTAATATCTGTTCCTGTCTTCCTTCACTTCCCATGACTATGAGACAGCTATTTTCTTTTAATTTTTCTAAAGCCAACATATCAAATAGTTTTTTGAAAATCTTCTCGTTTATCTCAGAGACAAATCTCATTATATGCCTTGTTCTTAAACCTTCTCTGTGAAGTATCCTAACTGTGTTTACAAATGATTGGGATATATTCTTAAGCTCATCTATTGATTTTGATTTTTCTATTTTTATCGCTATAAATTGAGGTTGATTTGAGTATTGGGAAAGAATATCAACTTCGTTTAAAACTCCAACTATTTTATCTTCCTCATCCTTTACTACAACTCTCTTTATGTTATGTTTCATCATAACTATTATTGCATCAAATAAAAAATCTGTTGTCTTTACGGATATTAATTTTCTGGTTGCTATATCTCCTATTGGATCTTCCGTATTTTTCTTTTCAAGTATGACTTTTTTTCTTAAATCAGAATCTGTTACTATTCCAAACTCTTTTCCAAAACCTACTAATATAGTTAACGAAGAGCTCTCTGTCATTTCTTTAACAGCCTGCCATATTGAGACAGTGTGATTTATTATCAGTGGAGGTTGTATAGGTATATCTTTTATTCTCGCAAAGAGATATGGATTTTCAGAAGCTAAAGAAGTTAGTTTTTCTTTTACGGTTTTTGATATATGTTTGTAAAATTCTATATTTTTTGATGCTATATCTTTTATTATTTCTATAGGAAATCTGTATAGAATGCTTTCTTCTATAGAAAAAAAACTATTCTCAGAATGATTTACTATTAAATTTAAATCAAAACTATCTTTTTCCCCATAGAAATTTATCTCTTTATTTTCACTATCCTTCTGGGCTACTGCACCCTTTACTATGATGTATATATACTTATCTGTGTCTTCAATTTTTTGGTTCTGTTTGTAATACACAATTTCAGTGTTTTCTATAATTTCATCTATCTGTGAAGATGTTAATAATTCAAAAGGATATGTACTTTTTAAAAAAAGTTTTATATCTGCAATACTCATGGTTACACCTTTTGAAAAAATTTAAGGGGGGATGATACCCCCATAAAATTTAATGTTGGATTGCTCCTTCTGCACCTATTCCTGTTTGAGATCTTACATATTGAGGTTCGAAACCTTCTCTATCTTCCTTAGCTCTTTCTGAGTTATCAAGTTTTGAAATTATGAATGTTAGTATAAATGTGACTGCCATTGAGAATAAGGCTGGATTTTTGAGTTTTATTATAGGCTCTGGATTTTTAAATACATCAACCCAAACAGCTGGAGAGATGATTATAAGGACAATAGCAGTTATTAGTCCCGTAAGTCCTCCCCAGAATGCACCTTTTGTTGTAAGTCCTTTCCAGTATATAGATAGTAGTAGTATAGGGAAGTTAACAGATGCTGCTATTGCAAAGGCAAGACCAACCATAAATGCAACGTTTTGTTTTTCGAATACTATTCCAAGTAGTATAGCTAATATACCTATCACGAAAGTAGCTATTTTTGAGACTTTCATCTCTTTCTGTTCATCTTTTGTTTTTGCTATGACGTTAGCATAAAGGTCGTGGGATAGTGTGGAAGCACCTGCTAATGTAAGTCCGGATACAACTGCCAAAATTGTAGCAAATGCAACTGCAGATATGAATCCCATAAATGCCGGACCACCTACAGCGTTTGCAAGATGGATAGCTGTCATATTTTCTCCACCTAAGAGAGCTTTCTTGTCTCCTATTAAGTTTTTGGTTTCGTCAGTTGCACTTACTATCTTAGGTAGCCCATCAACTATTATCTGTTTTGCATTTTGGAAAAACTCCAGATGATTAACAAATAGAGCTATAGCTCCAAATCCTATTATAAATGTAAGGATATAGAAGTATCCTATAAATCCTGTTGCAAAGAATACAGATTTTCTTGCTTCTTTTGCATTAGGGACTGTGAAGAATCTCATTAAAATGTGAGGTAATCCAGCTGTTCCAAACATTAGGGCAAGTCCAAGGGATATCGCATTTAGAGGGTCAGATACAAGACCACCGGGAGACATAATAGCTTCACCTTTTGCATGATTTTGAACTGCTGTTTTAAATAGGCTACCAAAGTCAAATCCAAAGTGAATTAAAACCATAAGAGCCATAAATGTGGCACCACCTAAAAGTAAAATGGCCTTTATTATCTGTATCCAAGTGGTAGCAAGCATTCCACCAAAAGCAACATATATAATCATCAATACTCCAACAACTATAACAGCTGTAGCATAAGGAAGTCCAAATAGAAGCTGTATTAATTTACCTGCCCCAACCATCTGAGCTATAAGGTAAAATGTGACGACTGTTAAAGAGCCTAATGCGGCAAGAGTTCTAATCCTTGTCTGTTCTAATCTGAAAGATGTAACATCTGCAAATGTATACTTACCTAAATTTCTAAGAGGTTCCGAAAGTAGGAACATAACTATTGGCCAACCAACAAGGAAACCAATAGAGTAAAGTAGTCCGTCATATCCAGAGGTGTAAACAAGTCCAGCAATACCTAAGAAAGATGCTGCCGACATGAAATCTCCGGCTATAGCAAGTCCGTTTTGGAAACCTGTTATTCCACCACCGGCTGTATAAAAATCTTTTGCAGTCCTTGTTCTTTTAGCAGCCCAGTAGGTTATTCCAAGTGTCGCAACAACAAATATCAAAAACATTGTTATAGCTAAAGGATTGACAGCTTGTTTTTTTACCTCTCCTTCCACTCCGGCTGCAAAAGCTATTCCTATCAAAAATACACTTGCAAGCCAGAAATATATACTCCTTTTAGTCATAACTATACCTCCTTCATATACTTTTTCTTGATTTTTTCTGAAAGCTCATCATAATCTCTGTTTGCTATATAAACATATATACCTGTCAGTATAAATGAAGCTACTATAACACCAATTCCGATAGGAATACCTATCGTTGTAACACCATCTCCTAATTTAGTTGCAATAAATTCCTTATTAAATGCTACAAGCAGAATAAATCCAAAATAGATAATAAGCTCTACTACTGTTAAGATAACCATCACTCTGTTTCTCTCTGCTATAAGCTTTTGGAAATCCGGATCCGATTTAATCTTTTCAATCAAACTTCTGTCCATCTTACACACCTCCCAAGTTATTTAAAAGTTATAGTTTGCTATAAGTCTGTATTCTGTAAAGTTTTGTCCTGGAACAAAGTTCCAAGTGTATATTCCTCTTGCTTTAACCTCAAGGTTCTTTATAAGCCTACATTTCCATGTTAAATCCCAGTCAGTTTCAGAAGCATCATGAGTTTTTGTAGAGTAAAATGCCTTGTTTCCTACATTAAAGTAAGAATAAGCAAGGTGTAAGTTTAACCCTTTTATGATATCAAAGCTTGTACCTATTTTCCAAGCGGAAGTATCAGCAACGTATCCAAGTCTTGTAACTGTTCCTTGGACAAATCCAGGTGTTCCACCCCATGGAGTTATTAATCCACCATTTAAAGCTTTATTTGTATCACTTCCATTGACAGAGTAAGCAGCATAAAGGTTGAAATTTTCAATAACCGGTGTAGGTATGCTGAAGTTAATTTTTGTTCCGAAGTAGTTAGCTCCAATCTCTTTATTACCTAAAACTTTTTTTGCCTTGTCTCCAAGGCTAGACTCGTTTATATACTGGGCAGAGAGTGTTGTCTTTATCTCTCCTAACTTAGTTATATAATCTCCTTGAAGATATATTATATTTGCTATATCCCATGCTGCATAATCCCAAGCTTGCAATTTCAAGTTTGGAATCCCTTCGTAGATTACTGCTAATACTGTAACTCCGGAGGTATTTTTACCTATAGCCTGTTTACCTATATTCATAAAGTTTCCAGTGTCATACTTTGCCAAGCCCAAGCCCAAGTTATCAATTGGACGATCATAACCACCACATCCATAACCAGATTGTAATCCAAGATTACTGCAAGCTGAGTATCCATTTGCAAATGTTCCGTAAGCCATAGACCAGATATGTCCAACTATTAAAGTTGTTTTATTTAAATCTTTATTTGTTAATATGGCACCTTCAAATAAGTTTGGAAGCATTCTTGCATCATCCATCCCTGCCATAGGAGTGTTAATTTCTTGTCTTCCGATTTTGAAATTTGTTTTTTTGTAAGTGTAGTCAAGGTATAACTGTCCTATGTAGGTTACACTTTTTCTGTCTTTACCGAATAGAGATGGATCCATATGAGGGTTTGTCCCTCCCATTCTGTTAGGATTGATTGCGTTTGTTGTATAAGCCATAATACCAATCTTTAAGCCGTTTACAGCAGCAGTTTCAAATCCGAATTTACCACCGATAGCAAATGCAGACCTGTCTCTTACAGTTGGTGAAATTCCGGAATCATAATCCCTGTCGATATAAAAAGCCCTAAACTGTCCCAAAACTTTTGATTCCTTAAAGGCAGACTCAAGGTCTGAAGCTGCCATTGCAGAGCTTGTCCCAACAGCTAAAACTGCTGATGCCAGTAAAACTTTCTTCATCTTTTAAAACCTCCTTTTAAAATAATTATTAAAACATTGTTATATTCTAATTTTTATAACAGTGTTATATTTATTCTATTTTGACAATAAAAAAACCTCCTCTAAAAATAGAGGAGGTAGAATGGAAATTATTCTTCCAAGGTAGATGTATCACCAATCTCTAATCCAAGTTCTCTTGCTTTTAGGAGTCTTCTCATGATTTTTCCGCTTCTTGTTTTAGGTAATTTATCAACAAACTCTATCTCATCTGGAACGGCAATTGGACCAAGGACATCTCTTACTGTATCTTTAATTCTCTCTTTTAACTCTTCAGAAGGCTGATAACCTTGTTTTAGTATAACAAATGCCTTTATAGACTCACCTTTTATATCGTTTGGTTTTCCTATAACAGCAGCTTCTGCTACCGCATGGTTTTCAACTATAGCAGATTCTACTTCAGCTGTTCCTATCCTGTGTCCTGCTACTGATAAAACATCATCTGCTCTACCTACCACCATTATGTAACCTTCCTCATCTATCGCAGCAAGGTCTCCGGCAGAATAAAATCCAGGTATTTCATTCCAGTATTTTTCATATCTCTCAGGTTCTCCCCAACATGTTCTTAACATTGAAGGCCATGGATTTTTTATTACAAGATGTCCAACTTGATTAGGAGGCACAGGATTACCCTGTTTATCTACAACAGCAACCTCTATTCCAAACATAGGTTTCCCGGCTTTTCCCGGTTTTGCCGGATAAGATGGCACTGTTGTTATCATGTGTGCTCCGGTTTCTGTTTGCCACCATGTGTCAACTATAACAGCATTACCTCTACCTATATTTTTGTAATACCAAAGCCAAGCTTCCGGATTTATAGGTTCACCAACAGACCCAAGGACCTTTAAAGTTGATAAATCATACTTTGCAGGTATATCATCACCAAATCTCATAAGCATTCTTATTGCTGTTGGAGCTGTGTAAAACACATTAACACCGTATTTTTCCACATACTCCCACCAAATTCCCGGGTGAGGGTAAACAGGAACGCCCTCCATCATTATAGATGTAACACCATTTGCAAGAGGTCCATAAACTATATAACTGTGTCCTGTTATCCAACCTACATCAGCAGTACACCAGTATATATCATTCTCTTTTAAATCAAATACATATTTTGAAGTCATATATGTATTTACCATATATCCTCCGGTTGTATGTAAAACTCCCTTTGGTTTTCCTGTTGTCCCTGATGTATAAAGAATAAATAGTGGGTCTTCTGCATCTTGAACTTCAGGAGGACAGTCTTTAGAAGAGTTTTTAATAAGTTTATAAAAATCAATTACATTATGCTCTTCATACTCATCTGAGATTTCATTATCTCTATCCCACAGTATTATTTTCTCTACAAAATCTAAATCTTTAATGGCTTCTTTGACAGTCGGAAATAGAGGTATTTTTTTACCTCTTCTTTTTGTGTAAGTAGCTGTTATAACAGCTTTTGCTTTTGCATCATCTATCCTTATTTTTAACGCCCCTTCGCTAAATCCAGCAAAAACAACACTATGTATAGCTCCTATTCTTGCACAGGCAAGCATTGCTATAGCTGCTTCTACTGTGTTTGGCATATAGATAGAGACCCTATCTCCCTTTTTAATACCTAATGATTTGAGACCATTTGCTAGTCTACTCACTAAATCAAGAAGCTCTCCATATGTTACTTTTTTCTCATTACCCTCTTCATCTACAGAGATAAATGCAACTTTATTTCTTTTCCCGTTTTTTACGTGTCTGTCTATACAGTTATAGCTTATATTTGTTTTACCATTTATAAACCATTTTGCATAGGGATAGTTCCACTCAAGGACTTTGTCCCATTTTTCAAACCATTCAAGCTCTTCAGCTATCTTTGAGTAGAATCCTTCTCTATCTTCTATAGATTGCTTGTAAAGAGATTCATAATCCTTTATCCAAGCTTCCTGGACAATGTGAGCCGGAGGATAATACTTCTCATCTACCTTCAAAAGTAAATCAGCCTTCTCCATCTTCTACCTCCTTTAAAACATGGTTTTATTATTAAAAATAAAACAGCATTTTAGCAAAAAATATGTTAGTGTCAAATTTTTAATAAAAATAAAACATTGTTTGATATTAGAAATCTCTAATAAGATTTTTTATTATATAAAATATTTATTTGTCAATAAATTTTAAAATATAATGCTGTTTTATTCAGCAATTCTAATAGATGAATTTTCATGTTAAAAATTATTAAAATTAGCCGACTGTTAATCTATATATATGATAAATAAATATTTTTAAGTTGAAGGTGTATCTACTAAAACTTACCTATTACATAAGAACTTCCTATATGTTAGAATTTTTTTAATGGAACAGATAGAGTTTATTAGTTTTAAGGTTGGAGATGGTTTTGAGAACAAGAGATTAGATCAGTTTTTGGCTTCTGTTTACCCGGAATATTCAAGAAGTTATTATCAAAATCTTATAAAGTCTGGATTTGTAAAGGTAGATGGTGAAACTGTTTCAAAACCTTCTCAAAAAGTTAGATTAAATCAAGAGATAACAGTAGAGGTACCTCCACCTGAACCCCTCGATATAACTCCGGAGAACATACCTATTAAAATTTACTATGAAGATGAAGATATAGCTGTTATACATAAACCTGCCGGGATGGTTGTCCATCCTTCTGTAGGACATACAACGGGAACTTTAGTAAATGCTTTACTCTATCATTTTAGAAATGTATCTCTCTATCAGGGAGTTGAGAGAGCTGGTATAGTCCATAGATTAGACAAAGATACAGAAGGTATAATGGTAGTTGCAAAATCTGAATTTGCCCATAAAGAACTTCAGAAAATGTTTGCAGAAAGACATATAGACAAGAGGTATAAAGCTGTTGTTGTAGGAGTTGTAAAGAAAGATTATGGATTGATAGACTTACCTATAGGTAGGTCATCCTTCGATAGACAAAAGATGGGTATAGTTTCAACAAAACTTAGAGATGCTTTAACAGAGTTTTGGGTAGAAAAGAGAAGTGAAAACCTTAACATAACTTTGGTAGCTATAAAACTACACACAGGGAGAACACACCAGATAAGAGTCCATTTTTCAGCTATAGGACATCCTCTTTTTAACGACTATGTATATGGATTTAAGCTATCAAAAGTTAGTCCTTCTTTAAAGGATATAGCTCATCAGATTAAGTATCACTCTCTCGTTGCCTATAAGCTTTCATTTAAACACCCACGGACAAAAGAATATCTATCTTTCGAGATAGAAGATATGCCTCCGCAGATAAAAATTTTTCAGGAGGTGTTAAGTTGAGATTGTTTACTTTAATAATGTTGATTTTTTGGATATCCTCTTACGGCTCAACATACACAGATGCTTTAAATCTTTT
The DNA here is from genome assembly GCA_041287495.1 of Hydrogenothermaceae bacterium. Taxonomy (GTDB): domain Bacteria; phylum Aquificota; class Aquificia; order Aquificales; family Hydrogenothermaceae; genus JAOABC01. Next base: position 68,098 of record JBEULE010000036.1, on the reverse strand, counting down.
AAAATCTGATTTCTTAGAGAATTTTAATGAAGAAGAAGTTAAAAAAGGTATTGAAGATAACAGAGTTTATGCCATATCAAGTTATCTTGCATTAAAGACAGCATCCTATCTTATATATACAGACAGATATAAGGCTGAAACTTTTTTAAAAATGGTAGATGAAAAAGCACTTCAGAAAGAAGATATACCTTTTTACATCTATCTTAAATCTCTCTTAGAGAGAGAAAAAAATCCAGATATGTATAGAGATTTGATTAAAACATTAGTAAAAAATTACCCTGAAAGCTATTATGCTTATAAAGCGTACCTGGAAAATATTCCTTTATTTTCAGAAGATGAAAAACTTGAGTTTATTGAAACATTGTTAAAGAAGAAATACAGAGAAAGAGCTCTTTTCCTGTTGTTCTCTCTATCAGATGAAGATGCTATAAGTTATATAAGAGTTCTAATGGCAACTACTGCTAAAGAAAGGGAATCTATATTTAATCAAATTCCGTTAAACTCGCCTTACTATATTAAAGCTCTTAAATTTATGACTAATATAGATAAAAATTATGAGAAGATACTTTTAGATAAATTAAGAGAGACAGATTTTCAGGAATATCAGAGTTATGTTCTAAAATTCTTGAAAAAAGCATTTTACAGGAATGAAGATATATATCCTTATCTTTCAGTTATAGATAAAAACTCACCTTACTTTTCACAGGCAAAATGGATTGAGTTTCTCTATTACTACAAATCTGGAGATTTTCTAAAAAGTTTGGATATACTTAACAGATACGGCTATCTTTACGACGAAGATAAGTTAAACTACTGGCTTTGGCTTGTAAATACAAAATTATCTGATTATGAAAAGGCAAACTTTTATCTTCGGAAAATCAGAGAGAGAGAAATCAAAGACATAAAAGATATATCTTTTTACAGAGCAATATTGGACTACAAAACCCAGAATAGATACAAATTTAAAGTGGAACCGCTAAATATAAAAAATGTTAAAGTTGTTGAGGTACTGAAAAATTTGAAAAACTTAAACTATAAGCTTGCATACACAGAAGCACTCTATCTGATAAAAACAGGATACTGTAATGAAGTTTATAACGTTATGCCTGAGGTAGGAGTAAAATGTTTTGATAAAAACTCTGTATATACATTTGTAAAACCCTTTGGCAAAGTTGGTTATAATGAGAATCTTGTCTATAGTATAATCCGGCAGGAAAGCTTTTTTGACCCTTATGTTATATCATCTTCAAATGCCGTAGGCATAGCTCAATTTATACCAAAAACAGCCTACTGGTTTGCAAAGAATATGAACATAGAAAATTTTGATATAACAAACCTTTTTGACCCAAAAGTTGCTATAAAATTTAATTTAGAATATCTAATTTATCTGGATAGGCTTTGGAATGGAGATATAGTTTATATGATAGCATCTTATAACTCTGGAGAGAATGCAGTTAAAAAATTTCTTGAAAAGAATAGTATAACCGATATAGCTGAGTTTGTTGAACTTTATCCTTATGAAGAAACAAGAGATTATTTGAAAAAAGTTTTAAAAAATTATATAATCTATAGAAGTTTGGAGTAATATATGTTTACCGGATTGATAGAAGAAGTAGGGAAAGTAAAAAATATAATGCCAAAGAGAGACGGATTAACTATCTCGGTTGAAGCTAAAAAAATCATGGAAGATATAAATTTAGGGGATAGTATAGCCGTTAATGGAGTTTGTTTAACTGTTGTAAAAATAGAAGCAAACAGTTTTCTCTATTTTGATGTGTCTGAAGAGACTTTAAAAAGGTCCAATATATCAAAACTAAAGTCTACTGATTATGTTAACTTAGAGAGAGCTATGTCTACACAAGGTAGATTTGGAGGACATATAGTTCAAGGACATGTTGACTGTGTAGGTTATATATCTGGTATAAAATCTCTGGGAGACCATACAGAGCTTGATATAGAGATACCATCTCAATTTTTAGACTATGTTATAGAGAAAGGGTCTATAGCAATTGATGGTATAAGTTTAACTATAAACCACATAACTGGAAATAGATTAAAATTTAACCTAATTCCACATACTTTTGAAAACACAAATCTTAAATACAAAAAATCAGGTGATCTCGTTAATATAGAGTTTGATATACTTGGTAAGTATGTAGTTCAGACTTTAAAGAGATATGGTTTTGATAAAGAAAACAAACTTAAAAGTTTACTGGAAAATTGGCAATGAAGAAAAGAAAGAAAAGGATTCCACATTATGGAAACGTAAAACCAATAAATTATAGAGCTATCTACGAAGAGAAGTTCTACAATATCCTTGGGGAACTTAAAATACCTTTGATGATAATTATATTCAACACAACTTTAGGAACATTAATATTTATGATGATAAACGGACCTGATAGTGCTGTAAATAGTTTTTTTCATACTGTTATAACATTAGCTACGGTAGGATACACTGAAGGATATTCAGAAAACTTACCTATAAACAGATTTGCATCTTCTATCTTTATAATGTTTGCAGTTCCGTTTGGCTATATATATGCACTGGTAAAAACAGTACAAGTTGTAACTCAAAATAACATAGAAGAAATATACAAATATTGGAGGATGTATAAAAAAATGGAAAACGTAAAGGACCATTACATTGTTACCCCTTATAATTCAATAACCAGAGAGTTAATGAAAGATTTTAAAAAAAGGAAGATATCTTTTATCTTGATTGACCAAAATGAAAGCAATAAAAATAAAATTCAACAAGAGAATTATGAATACTTCATAATAGATGAACCTTATAAGAGAGGTGTATTACTGGGAGCCTTCATAGAGAGGGCAAAAGGACTTATAACTGCACATGAAGAAGATACACAGAATTTAAGTGTTATAGTTACTGCAAGACTTATAAGGCCGAATAAAGATGATTTTTACATATTCGCTGCAGCTAAAACAGAAGGTTCTGCAGAAAAGATGAAATTACTTGGGGCAAATGAGGTTATAGTTCCTCACAGTGTCATAGGAAAAAGAATAGTTTCTATGGTTTTACATCCACCATCTCCAATTATTTCTAGTTTTCTTGAAAAAATAGCTTTTGGTGAGAGAGCAGATATAGATATAGCAGAGATACATATTAATGAGGACAGCTGGATTATTGGTAAAAATTTAAAAGATCTAAATCTGAGAAAAGCTACACAGACTACTGTTATTGCTGTTGTGAAAGAAGATGGTAAAATGGATATAGCTCCAAGTGGTGATTATATTGTTAAAAGTGGAGATACTCTGCTATTACTCGGTAAACCGGCTAATATAGAGAAAGCTAAATTATATTTAACAAGTCCTGAGGAGGTACTAAAATGATAAATTGGGGAAAAGTCTGGTCTGACTTTTTTATATTTTTAGCCTTAACTTCAAATATAGGTTTTATCTTCAGTCATGACCCTTATCAGTTAGTTGTTGCAATTGGAGTTAACCTTATAGCTACTGTTTTGAAGTTTGGAGTTAAGAAGATACTGTCTGCTGAGTTGTTAGCAACAGCTTTTGTTGCAGATTTACATCTCATACCATCAGCTATCTTATACTTTTCAAATTTTCATCTTGATCTTGCTATAGGTCTTGCTATAGGTGCAGCAGTTGCCAATACTATATCTATTATCTTACTTATAGTTGAGATTATCTTTGAATATAGAAAGCAAGAAGAAGAAGAAGATTATTAAGAAAGTGTAAAATCTTCTCCAAGGAAAATTTTTCTAACATCCTCATTATTTACAATTTCCTGTGGAGTTCCATGGGCTATTACTGTCCCATGTGCTATTATATATGCTCTATCTGTTATTTTTAATGTTTCTCTAACATTGTGGTCTGTAATAACTATACCTATATCTTTCTCTACGAGTTTTTTTATCAGATGGTTAACCTCTTTAACAGATACAGGGTCAACTCCGGCAAATGGTTCGTCTAAAAGTAAAAAAGAAGGATTTGTTATTAAACTTCTTGCTATCTCAAGTCTTCTTCTCTCTCCTCCGGATAAAGTAGATGCTTTTTGATTTTTTAGATACTCTATATTAAACTCCTTTAAAAGCTTTTCTGCTTTTTCTTCCATCTGTTCTTTTGTTATATCCTGAAACTCTAAAAACATCATCAAATTTTCCCATACTGTCAAATCTCTAAATATTGAAGACTCCTGTGGTAAAAAGGATATACCTTTCTTTGCTCTCTCATAAACCGGTAATTCTGTAATATCTTCACCGTTTAATATAACTTTACCATCATCCGGTTTTACAAATCCAAGAATACATTTAAAAGTGGTAGTTTTTCCGGCTCCGTTTGGTCCAAGTAGTCCTACAATATCACCTTCTTCAACATATAGAGATACATTATTAAGAACATTTCTACCTTTATATCTTTTAGATATACTGTTAAGTTTTAAGTAGTTTTTATTCATGATAAAATTATACCAGATAAGGAGGTTGTTATGGCATATTTTTTGTTTAAAACTGAACCGCAAGAATACTCATTTGATGTATTGGAAAAAGAAGGTAAAACTGTTTGGAATGGGGTAAAAAATCCTCTGGCTCAAAAATTTTTAAAATCTGTGAAAGAAGGTAATCTGATATTTATATACCATACAGGAAAAGAAAAACAGATTGTTGGTTTAGCCAAAGCTATATCTGAGCCTTACATATATGAAGATGGACTATATGTAGTTGATGTAGCACCAGTGAAGAAATTTAAAAAATTCATTAAACTTTCAGATATTAAGAAGATGCCGGATTTTAAAGATTTCTATTTAGTTAAAATGCCTCGTCTCTCCGTTATGCCTGTAAGTGATGAATTGGCTAACATCATCCTAAAACTAACTTCCGATGGCTGATTTGATTAAATTTATTCTGTCTTTAATTTTGTCTATCTCTTTTTCTTCTTTAAAGAAATTTAAAATCTCTTCTTCATTTATTTCTAATTTTCCTTTATTCTTTGAAGTCTTTGCGATAAAGTCGGCTATAGCAAGGAGCTTCTTACATCTCTTTGTTGCCTTAATTTTAACATCTTCTAATTTATCTCCACTTTCTTTAATATAAACTGTAACTAAATGGCATCCAGATTTTGCTTTTCCTAACTCTCTGTAATTTTCAGGTTTTTCTTCCACAATATTCTTTGAACCTTTCTCAATATACTCTCCTAATTTCATTACACAAACCCCTTTTTATGATTGTTGAAATCTAAAGAAATTAAAACTATCTAAAAATCTGCTTTTTTCGTCTTTATGTATCAGATTTACGAGAACTTTTGTTGTTATAGGGGTAAGTAATATACCGTTTCTGTAATGTCCTGTAGCTATATATAGATTTTCTATATCTGTCTTTCCTATAATTGGCATACCGTCGGGAGTTGCCGGTCTAAATCCATACCACTTATCCAAAAACTCTCTATCTTTAAACTTTGGAAATGTTTCTAAAAGCCCTTTTAGGAGGACAAAGATACCACCGACTGTATTTTCAGGTTTGAAAGATACATTTTCTTCTGTTGCTCCAACAACTATAATGTTGCTGTTTTTTCTCGGTATTATGTATGCTTTTTTACTGTAGAATATTTTGTCTAGCTCTCCTTTTTGCTGTTTAAAACTTATCATCTGTCCCTTTATAGGAAAAACTTTCGTGTTATAAACCTCAGATGACCACGCACCGGCTGCTATTATACAAAAATCACCGGATATATCTCCTTTATTTGTTGTAAGACTTGAAAACTTATTTTTATCACTGTTTATTCTGATAGCCGTAGTTCTTTCCATAACTGTTATTCCGGAAGATTTTACATATTTAACTAAAGCATTTACAAGTAATCTGTTATCAACCTGTTTATCATCAGGGAAAAATGCTCCACCTACAATCTGATTACCAAGAATATAGCCAGCATCTTCAAGTTCTTTCCTTGTATACCAATTTGCCTTTAATCCCAATTTGTTATAGTAATCTATCCTTTTCTTCAAAATCTCTTCATCTTCTTGGGAGAAAGCTGGATATACTATCCCACACTCCCAGAATCCTACATCATCTCCAGTGTCTGACTCTATCTCTTTTATAAAGTTTTTATACATCTCTCTACTTTGAAGACAGAACTCAAGCATTACACCACTTAATCCTTCTGCCTGTGGTGCAAGCATTCCACCAGCTGCCCAAGATGCACCTCTACCTAAGAATCCCTTTTCAATCAACACTATCTCATATCCAAGTTTATGAAAAGCCCTTGCAAGAGAAAGCCCTATAATTCCACCACCAACTATTATTCCTTTCATCTAAAACTCCACTTTAAGTCCATCTTTTGCAGCTATAACTTCTATTCCTGTCTTATCACTCATCAATTTTGCCACTTTCTCAGGATTCTCTTTTAACATCATCAAGCTATAATGAGTTAAAATAGCTTTTTTGGGTTTTACTTCTTTTATAATCTTTTCGACATCTTCAGCAGATAGATGATAGAAATGTGGATTTGGTTTTACAAAAGTTGTGTTAAACACCATTATGTCAGGATTTTCAGGATATGCATAGAGCATATCTTCATAAAATCTGCCACACGGAACTAAAACAACTTTTTTATTGTCATAAAATATACATAAACTGTAAGTATCTGCTCCTTGATGTATATGTTTTATTAAAGGTTTTATCAATATTCCTTCATAGTTATACTCTTGGTTTAACTGTGTAATCCATATCTGCTTAAAACCTTTCTTTGTGTACTTTAAAACTACTGGATCTTCTCCATCAACTGTATCATAGGGAGCTAATAGAAAGTCTAACTTTTTTGTGTTACTTTCAGTAGCAGACTCTACAACAGAAGCTATGTCTGCTACATGGTCTAAATGTCTATGTGTTAGTATAATACCTTTTAGGTCTTTTGGTTCTCTTTTAAACTCAAATATCCTTATTAAACTTCCCGGTCCAGGGTCAACAAGTATATTTTTACTTTTTATATTAAGCCAGAGTCCCCCTGAATATCTAAGTTGCCTAAAAACTACAGTCCTGCCACCTGCTGTTCCTAAAAAAAAGATGTAATCTAAAATATCAATCTTCCTCCTTCTACCGGTATAAAACTTCCAGTTGTAAAATCTGTTTCTATTAAATATTTTACCGCTTTATAAACTTCAATTCCACCTGCCCATCTTTTCAGTATAGTTTTTTTTAAAGGAATCTCTTTATCCTCTAAATTTTCCGGTGGTATTATGGGACCAGGTAAAACTCCATTTACCAAAACATAAGGAGCAAGCTCTTTTGCAAAGGCTTTTGTCATTGTAATCATTGCACCTTTGGAAATTGTATATGGGGTGTAGTCTGGATATGGAAGTATTGCAGAGTAATCTATTATATTAATAATTCTTCCTTCTTTTCTTTCGTACATCTTTTTACCAAAAATTTTAGAAAGATAGAAAGGAGCTTTTACATGGATATTATAAAACTTATCTAAATCCTCAAAAGATGCAGATTCTAAAGGAGTTCTATAATATATTGAAGCGTTATTTATAAGTATATCTATATGGACTGTTTCTAAAACATCTTTCACAAATTTTTTAAGTTGCTCTTGATCTGTAAGGTCTGATTTAATTATGTAAGCTTTTACTCCTAAAGCCTCTATTTCCCTTTTTAAACTATTTGCCTCAGTATCGGAACTGTTGTAATGTATAACTATATCAGACCCATCTTTTGCTAAATTTAGAGCTATATCTCTACCTATTCTCTTTGCAGCCCCTGTTATTAAAGTTGTTTTACCTTTTATCTGCAACTTTTAACCCTCTATTAACTTTATAGCTTCATCTAAATCTTCCGTAGGTAGATTACAAGAGAAATTTTTACACACATATATTTTACATTTTCCTTCGGTTGGGATATTACCTAAAAATGGTGTTATTTTTTCTATATATTCATCATTTTTTACAAGAAGAATTTTGTTAGGTAGAAATCTGCTATTTATATCTTTTAGTTTATCTTCGCAATTTCCCGATAGGACAACCTCACTGACTGGATAAAAGTAGAGTATAAGCCCGGTAACTAACATACTGTGGTAAGAAGACATCTTTTTAACATCAAAAGAGAAAAATTTTATAGTTTTTTCTGCCTTTTTATAAAACTCTTCGTTAGAAGTTATATGGTATAGTTTTAAAAGATTATTTAACATTACAGAGTTTCCACTTGGATAAGCTCCATCAAAGACAGGTTTAGTGTTTGCTATTAAATCTTCGTTGTGTGGAGAAATAAAGTATCCACCGTTGTTAGTATCAAACATAAGTTCATCAGCTTTTTTTTGAATATCTATGGCAAATTTTAGTATTTCTGAGTTTGGATTACATTCGTAAAGTTCTAAAAGACCCCAGATAGTGAAGGCATAGTCATCTAGCATACCTTCAACTTTTGACTCTCCATCTTTATACATATGAAATAGCTTGCCATCTTTATACATGTTATCCCTTATAAATTTATAGATTTCTTCTGATAATTTTATAAACCTATCTTCCGATAAAAGTTTTCCGGCTTTTGATAATCCTGCCATTAAAAGACTATTCCAATCTGTAAGTATCTTTGTGTCTTTAAAAGGTTTAACTCTCTTCTCTCTTTCCTTAAATAACTTTTCTCTCCAAATTTGTATTTTCTCACCTAACTGGTTTAAAACTTTTTCATCAATGTATAAAACATTCCTACCTGTAAGTTCTCCAGTAGCTTCTTCAAGGTAGTTTCCTTCTTCTTTTATGTTAAAAAGCTTACAAAAAAGGTCAGCATCTTCTCCAAGTATAGAATCTATTTCTTTCTTTGTCCATGTGTAAAACTTTCCTTCTTCTCCTTCACTATCTGCATCTTCACTTGAATAGAATCCACCTGAGGTTGATAACATATCTCTTTCAAGATAGTGAACTATCTCATAAACTACATCTTTGTAAAACTGGTTTTTTGTTATACTGTAAGCTTCACTGTATGCCATAATGAGTGTTGCTTGGTCATAGAGCATCTTTTCAAAATGGGGAAGTATCCAATACCTATCTGTTGAATATCTGTGAAAGCCGTATCCTATATGGTCATAAATTCCTCCTAATCTCATATTTTTAAGGGTCTTTTCTACCATTGATAGGGCTTCTTTTTCTCTTTTCAAATAGTAATATCTCATTAAAAACATCAGATTATGGGGAGATGGGAATTTTGGTTTTACTGAAAATCCACCGTAAGATTTGTCAAATCTTGACTTTAAATCAAAGTAGCAGGCATCTATTACATCTTTGTCTATAGATTCTATTTCTCTTTGGTTTTCTTGATTTAGATATTGAACTACTTTTTTACCTCTTTGAATTAAGTCATCTCTGTTTTCTCTCCAATATTTGGCTACAGATAGCAATAAATCTTTCAATCCTATCCTTGATGGTCTACTTTCCTTTGGGAAGTAAGTTCCTGCAAAGAATGGTTTTTTGTCAGGTGTCATTAAGATTGTTAATGGCCAACCTCCATGTCCGTTAAATAGAAGGCAAACTTCCATATAGACAGCATCTATATCTGGTCTTTCTTCCCTATCAACTTTTATAGGGATAAAGTATCTATTTAATATATCTGCAACTTCTTCATCTTCAAAGGATTCTTTTTCCATCACATGACACCAATGGCATGAAGAGTAGCCTATAGATAAGAATATAGGTTTATCTTCTCTTTTAGCTTTCTCAAAGGCTTCTTCACACCAAGGATACCAATCTACTGGATTATAAGCATGTGCAAGTAGATATGGGCTTTTTTCATTAATAAGTCTATTTGGTTTTCTGTTCATTTCTACTTTCCTTAAAAGTTTTCAGATAATTTTACTCAGGAAGATTTTAATTTGTATGAATATTGACATAGAAATAAAAAAGTCCCCTTTTAAAGGGGACTTTGAAATTTAGAAATTGGTTAATTAATGGACATTTTTCCAGATTTTTTTCTTCCATGCATAAGTTAATCCTGCCATTACTAATAGATAACCAATAACCCAAATACCAAGAGTTCTTCTCTGGTCTCTATGAGGATCTGCTATTTTATCAAGATATGTTACTACCTTTTCTGTTGCCTCTTTTGTTAAACCAAGTCTTGGCATAGATGTACCTGGTAATAGATTTTGAGGGTTGTTTATAAAAGATTCAAGGTACTCCACATCTTTTGCTCTGCCTATAACAGATAGGTCAGGAGGAACTTTTCCAAGGTACTCTTTTAGAGCATCTTCTGGAGTTTTTGCCTGTATTTTCTGATATTTAATACTGTGACATCTACTACAAGCTTCAATAGTTATCTCTTTTCCATCTAAATTCTTTTTTGCAACGGATTTTAAGTAGGCAACTATATTACCGATATCTTCATCAGAAAGTTGAGCCATTTGAGGCATTGCAAACTTTGGATTTTTTGTAGCATCCTGAGGATTTTTAATAAAGTAAGCAAGGAAATGTTCATCTACTATTGCACCTATATTTGATAAATCTGGAGGGACTACTTTAAAAGATGCGATAGCAGTATTGTCATCCATTCCAGGATTTATTCCGTCATTCTTAAGTCCATGACAAGAGGCACAGTTTGCTATAAAGAGTTCTTTACCTTTTGCAGGGTCTCCAGTTGTAGGTATATTTTTAGGAATATCTTTGTATTCAAAGTCAGGATGTTTTATTTCACCATACATAACTGAATGGGCATAGGGTTCAATCCCCCAATATCCTATTAAAACTATAATTACCAATATCAGTAATATCTTTAACTCTTTCATAATTACCTACCTCCTGCAACTTTCTTCTTCTCTATCTTAGACAGGATAGGGAGTGCCAAGAAAAATGCAAAGTAAACTAAGCTTCCTGCAAATCCAAGCCATGCGTATAAACCTGTTGGAGGTAGTTTTCCAAGTATTGTTAGAAACACAAAATCAGCTATAAATATCCAGAATAAGATTTTATAAATTGGTCTATGTTTTCCACTTCTTATAGGAGACGTGTCAAGCCAAGGTAAGAAAGCTGCTATAAACATACTTAAAACGAAAGCGATAAGTCCAAGGTTTTGGCTGAAGAAAAATCCCCTTAAAACTTCATAGAATGCTAAGAAATACCATTCAGGATATATATGGGTAGGTGTTTGTAGATAGTTAGCAGGTGTGAAGTTGATAGGGTCCATAGCAAATTTATATTGGTAGAACACTAAATAGAAGAAGAAAATTAGGAAAACTGACATAACAAAAAACTCTTTTGACATAAACACAGGCCAGAAAGGTATTCCTTTCCCATGTTTTTTCTCTTCCTTTGTAAGCTCTACACCATCTTCGTTGTTAGACCCAACTATCCTTACGGCATAAAGATGTATAGCTGTGAACACTATCAAAAGTAGAGGTAGAAATACAACGTGTAATGCAAAGAACCTTGTAAGTGTAGCATCTTCAACTATGTAGTTACCTCTTATCCATACAACTAAGTCTGGACCTATAAAAGGTATCTTTTCAAAGAGAGTTGTTATAGTTTGAGCTGCCCAGTAGGACATCTGACCCCATGGAAGTAGGTATCCTGTAAATGCTGTTGCAGACATTAAAATAAAGAGTATGTATCCTGTTATCCATACTATCTCCCTTGGTGCCTTGAAAGAACCATAGTATATTCCTCTTGCCATGTGAATATAGAGGACCAAGAACATTATAGATGCACCAACGGCATGGGTATGTCTAAACAACCATCCATACTCAACATCCATCATTATAGTCTTGTTTACACTGTCAAAAGCAAGATGTGAATCTGGTTTGTAATACATAAGGAGGAATATACCACTTACTACAAGTATGGCAAATACTAACATAATAAGAACACCAAAACTCCATAGGAAGTTGATGTTCTTAGGAACATAATACTCTGTAAGCATTACTTTGATAACTTGTCTTACTGCAAGTCTTTCATCTAGCCAATCCATAAACTTCATGTCCCAACCTCCTTATACTGTTAATCCTTTTTCTTTCATCTTTTTATATTCAGGACCTTCCTCACCAAGGACTATGTTGTTTCCTTCCAACTTAAATGGAGGAACATCTAAAGGTCTTGGAGGTGGTCCAAATATATTTCTACCGCAGGCATCATACTCACCACCATGACAAGGACAATGCCATATCTTCTTATCTGCTTCCCAGTTAGGAATACATCCAAGATGTGTACAGATACCAATTACTACTGTATATACATCTTCTACGGATCTATCTTTACACTGCACCATATCAGATGTTCTTTTTAAAACAAATACTGGCTTTCCCCTCCAATTTACAACCTTTACCTCTCCTGGTTGAACTGTTGAAATATCAAAAGTAACAGTTGCTTGAGCCTTAACTTCCGGAAGAGGCTCCCATGTTTTATACATTCCATACAACACACCACCTACTCCCACTGCAGCCCATGCACCCATAGCATACAGTAAGAAGTCTCTCCTTGAAACTTTTTCTTCAGCCATGACTACCTCCTTTAACTTTAAAATTTATAAAAATTTATGTAAAAAATCATACAACTTTTTAATTGGTTTGTAAACATTAACCAGTCTAAAATCAACTTTCCTAATGTTTAAAAACTGTTTAAATATTACATTTTAGTATTATGCTATAATTTGTTTATGAGAGAGTTAAAATTTAAAAATGTGATAATAGGTTTTACAGATAGAGGAGATTTAAACCAAAGAGTTGATACAAATAGAAAAATTAAACTGCCACTTTTTATTCCTAATCAGAAACACACATCAAAGGTTATAAACTTAAATGAAGATATAAACCAGGAAGCTGATGGGTTATACACTAATAAAAAAGGTGTAGCTCTTGGAGTTTTGACGGCAGACTGTATACCTATTGTTTTGTTTAATGATAGGGAGTTATCTGTAATTCACGCAGGTTGGAGAGGATTATTTGGTGGTATTATAGAAAACAGTGTTGAAATGTTTAAAGAAAAGCCTAAAAGCTGTTTTATAGGACCTTCTATCAGGATTTGTTGTTATGAGGTCAGTCCTGATTTTATATCTCAACTTAAGATTGACAGAAAATTTTATATAAAAAGAGAAGATAGATATTTCTTGTCTTTACAGGATATTGCTATAGAGAAACTAAAAAAATTTGGTATAGATGACATTTTCGATCTGTCAGAGTGTACTGCTTGTTCTGGAAAGTATTTCTCTTTTAGAAAAGGTGATTTTAGTGATAGAATATTAACCTATGGTTATCTTATGGAGTAAATAATGGGATTAAAAGATTTTATTGATAAAATTAAAGGTAGGAGAAAATTAAGGATTGAAGAAGGTTCTTGGATAAAGTGTGATAAATGTAGAAATTTACTCTTTGTTGATGATCTTTTGAAAAATCTTAAAATATGTCCACACTGTGGCCATACATTCCGGATGTCTGCAAAAGAGAGAGTTGATTCTCTACTTGACAATATCTATAGTTATGATCTATTTCCAAAGATTAAGCCAGTGGATGTTTTAGGTTTTAAAGATACGAAAAGATATAAGGACAGATTAAAAGAAGCTCAGGAAAAAACAGGTTTAAATGATGCAATTATTATTGCCCATGGAAAGATGTTTGATAGTGAAGTTGTAGTAGCATCAATGGATTTTAACTTTATGGGTGGAAGTATGGGAAGTGTTGTAGGTGCAAAGTTTGTTAGAGGAGCAGAGTTTGCTATAGAAAAGAAAATACCTTTTATTTCCGTAGTAGCTTCTGGTGGAGCAAGAATGCAGGAGAGTATTATTTCCCTTATGCAGATGGCAAAAACTTCTATTGCTGTTGATAGAATGAATAAAGCTGGTATTTTATATATTTCTGTTCTTACAGACCCTACGATGGGAGGTGTGTCTGCCAGTTTTGCATTTTTAGGTGATATAATAATAGCAGAACCGGAAAGTTTAATAGGTTTTGCTGGACCAAGAGTAATTGAGCAGACAATAAGACAGCAACTTCCTGAAGGATTTCAAAAATCAGAGTTTTTACTTGAAAAAGGACAGATAGATATGGTAGTTGACAGAAAGAATCTTAAAAAAACTATTTATACCTTGATAAAGTACACCCATGGATAAAGTAGTTGTGATAACGGGAGCTCATAACAGTGGAAAAACTACTTTTATAGAAAAAGTTGTAAATATTCTGTCAGGGGAAGGTTTAAATATAGCTTATATAAAACATGACCCAAAAGGTAAAGCAAAGACAGATACAGAAGGTAAAGACAGTTATAGAGTTTACGATGCTGGAGCAAAGCAGGTTGTAGTAGCATCCCCAAACAAGTTATCAATTTTTATAAAAAATGATGATTACACTTTTGATTATATTGTTGAAATTTTAAGATTTTTTAATCTTGATATTATCATAGCTGAAGGGTTTAAATCAGTTACTGGGTACGATAAATATGAAGTTATAAGGAAAGAGGAAAACAGAGAGTTGTTACTTAAAGATGACCCTTTTTTAAGGGGTGTTATAACTGATTACTATCAGTTTAATCCTTCTTTTGATATTAACAATCCCATAACCTTTGCAAAATTCCTTAAAGAGAAGTATCTGGGAGGTTGAGAGATGGTTTTATATGCAATAGTTTACGGAGTTGTTCAGGGAGTCGGATTTAGAAAGTTTGTTAAAGCAAAGGCTCAAGAGTTGGGATTGAAAGGTTTTGTCAGAAATTTACCTGATGGTACTGTTGAGGTTGAAGCAGAAGGAGATAGAGAGGTATTAGAACAACTTTTGAAATATATTCATCAAGGCCCCCCAAAGGCAACTGTTGATAAGGTAGATTACAAATTCTTAGATAAGGATGGAGGTTATAATGACTTTGAAATCAGGTATTAAGTTAGGAATCTTTTCTTTATTTACATTTGTGTCTTTCTCTTTCGCAGAAAGTTATACTATTCAGAAAGGTGATACTATTGAAAAGATAGCAAAAAAATTCAATGTTCCTCAGGAAGAGATAATTAAAGTCAATAATATAAAAGACCCTAAAAAGCTCAGAGAAGGTCAGAAAATTGAGATACCAACAACTATTAAAAGAAGTAGTAAAGAAGATGGAAAGAGGAAAAAATCTTCTAGAGAAATAGAAGAAGTATACGAAGTTCAACCTGGAGACACATTAGAGAAAATAGCTAAAAAGTATAACATCTCTGTTAAAGACATAATGGAATACAACGATATGAGAGATGAGAGGATATTTGCAGGAGACCAGATTAAGATACCTCTTTCTCCGGAAGCTTTAAGAAAAAGGAAGATGGAACAAGCACGAAAAAGTATTGATTTATCTAAATGTGAAATATACACATTGAAGAGAGGTGGAACATTAAAACATGTCTCAAAGAGAACCGGTATTGATATTAATACTCTGGAAAAACTCAACAACATAGACAGGTCCCAATGGCTTGAAGCCGGAACAAATGTTTGTATAGGAGAGAAAAAGGAGAGAGAAGAGATTTCTAGGACTGACTGTGAACTGTTTTATAAACCTAAAGAGAAAGTTTCTATATCAGAGATATCTCGTAAATTCAATGTTTCTCAGGAAGATATAAAACGGATAAACAAACTAAGTAATAACTATGTAAATAAAGGTCAGACTATATGTATAAAACTCTATGAAGGTGAATTATCATCCTTAGAAACGAAAAAATATAAATACTATAGAGTTAAAAGAGGAGAAACTATCTCTGATGTGGCTCAAAAGTTTGGTACTACCGTAGATGAAATTAAGGAGTTAAATAACTTAAAAAGAGAAAAGCTTTATACTGGACAGAAATTAAAAGTTCCTTTAAAAGAAGAATCAAAAGTGGTACAAGCCCAGCAAGAAAAGCAGGGAACACCTGCTAAGCCTCTTTTACCTAAAGAAATAAAGCCTAAGGTTGATAGTAGTGAAATAGCTTCTGTAAATGGAATTAAATTAGGATGGCCTGTAAATGGAAAGGTTATAGCAGGTTTTCAAAATGATGAGAATGTTAGACATCTTGGTATAGAGATAGCTTCTGAATGTGGTCAAAATGTTAAAGCAGCTGAGAGTGGAAAGGTTGTATATGCAGGAGATGGGATAAAAGCTTTTGGTAATATTGTAGTTATCAGACACGATAATGGCTTAACGACGGTCTATGGATATTTAGATAAGCTATTGGTAAATGAAGGTATGAGAGTGTCAAAGGGAGAAAGTATAGGAGTAGTTGGAAAGTTGAAAAACTCCGATAACTGTGGAATTTACTTTGAAGTTAGAAAGAATGTTACTCCTATAGATCCACAGAAAGTTCTTGAGTAATGTTATAATTTTTAAGAAAAGCTTATGAGGTGAGAAGATGCCAGAAGAGTTTCCACGAATAAAGAGACTGCCCCAATATGTCTTTGCAGTAGTAAATGAACTTAAAGCTAAAATGAGGAAAGAAGGTGAAGATATTATAGATTTTGGTATGGGAAATCCTGACTTACCTCCTGCTCAACATATAATAGATAAGCTATGTGAATCAGCAAAAAAGAAAACTACCCATAGATACTCAATGTCCCAGGGTATTCCAAGACTAAGAAAAGCTATTTGTGATTTTTATAAAAATAGGTATGGTGTAGAGTTAGACCCAGAAAAAGAGGCCATAATGACAATTGGTTCAAAAGAAGGGCTTGCCCATTTACTACTTGCAATGCTTGAACCTGGCGATATAGCCATGGTGCCAAGTCCAAGATATCCAATACATTACTATGCTCCGGTTATAGCAGGTGCAAGTGTTTTAACAGTTCCACTTCCTCTTGAAGGTTCAGATGAAGAAAAACAGGAACAGTTTTTAAAGAATATATACGATTCTTATGAAGATTCATATCCAGAGGCAAAGGTTCTTATACTTAACTTCCCAAACAACCCTACTACTATGACTGTTACATTGGACTTTTTTAAAGAAATTGTAGCTTTTGCTAAGAAAAAAGGATTATGGATAATCCACGACCTTGCTTATGGAGATCTATGTTTTGATGGCTATAAAGCACCAAGTATTTTACAAGTTGAAGGTGCAAAAGATGTCGCTGTAGAGACATACTCAATGACAAAAGGTTTCTCTATGGCAGGTTGGAGAGTTGGTTTTATATTAGGAAATGAGACTCTTATATACAATCTTAAGAGATTGAAAAGTTATCTTGATTATGGAATGTTTACTCCTATACAGGTTGCCAGCATAATAGCTTTGGAAAGTGATTATTCAATAGTCCAAAAGACAGCGGATATATACAGTAAAAGACTTGACATACTTGTTAAAGGACTTAATGAGGCAGGTTGGAATGTTCAGAAACCAAAAGCTACTATGTTTTTATGGGCTAAGATTCCGGAAAAATTTGCAGGTATGGGTTCAATAGATTTTAGTATGATGTTACTGAAGGAAGCAAAGGTTGCAGTTGCTCCCGGAATAGGGTTTGGTGAACACGGTGAAGGATATGTAAGATTTGCCGTCGTAGAAAACGATAAAAGGATAAGACAGGCAATAAGAAATATCAAAAAGCTTATGAAATGATTCTCTATATTCTTAAAAGGTTATACCAACTTATTCCACTCCTTATAGGTATAACCTTCTTTTCCTTTTTAATTATCCAACTTGCCCCTGGAGATTATCTTGATCAACTTAGAATGAATCCTCAGATATCAGAAAAAACATTAAACCAGATGGTAAAGATTTACGGTCTTGACCAACCTATTTTAGTTCAATATTTTAAATGGTTGATAAATGCACTTAAATTTGATTTTGGTTACTCTTTCAGTTATCAGATGCCAGTTTTAGAGCTTATAAAAGATAGGATTATTAACACACTTTTTCTCTCTATTACCTCTGGAATTATAGCTTGGCTTTTGGCTATCCCTCTTGGAATTATAGCAGCTTTGAGACCAAATAGTTTAATAGATAAATTTATTCAAATTTTCTCCTTCACATTTATGTCTTTACCTGGCTTTTTCTTTGCTTTTTTGATGTTATTCTTTGCTGTTAAAACAGGTATTTTCCCAACTGGTGGAGCATACAGTCCAAATTATGAAAATATGACGTTCTTTGAAAAAATTTTAGATAGATTATGGCATGTAAGTCTTCCGGCTCTGGTTATAGGTATTGGTTCCTTGGCAGGGTTAGTTAGATTGGTAAGAAGCACAATGATAGAACAACTTCAATCTGAGTATGTTTTATTTGCAAGGGCAAAAGGACTTTCAGAAAAAGATATTATTTTAAAACATGCACTAAGAAATGCCCTTAATCCGTTTATAACAATACTTGGATTTGAGATAGCTTCTCTACTTTCTGGCTCCGCTCTTATAGAGATAATAATAAACTGGCCAGGAATGGGTATGCTTATGCTTGATGCTGTTTTATCTCAGGATCTATATCTGGTTATGGGAGGACTATACATAGGGTCTATAATGTTAATACTAGGAAATCTTATAGCTGATATACTACTTGCCAAGTTAGATCCTCGTATAAGACAGAGAGAAGTTGAAGGTGTTTTAAAATGATAGAAGCTATCAGTAAAAATAGATTTGCATTCTTAAGTTTAAATATACTTTTTGTTTTATACTTTCTTGCAGTATTTGCAGATTTTATAGCTCCATACCCTTACGATATACAACATAGAGATACACCATATCATCCTCCTACCCAGATACATTTCTTTGATGAGAAAGGTAACTTTCATTTAAGACCTTTTGTTTACGGATATAAAATGGTTGACCCTATTAATAAGTATTATAAAGTTGATTACTCTAAGAAGTATCCTATATACTTTTTCACGGAAGGGGAATCTCACTATCTATTAGGAATATTTAAAACAGATAAACATCTCTTTGGTGTAAAAGAAGGAAAGATTTTTTTACTTGGGGCTGACAATCTTGGTAGGGATATATTTTCAAGGATACTTTACGGTGCAAGGATATCTCTCTCAATTGGATTAATAGGAGTTTTTCTCTCTTTTACAATAGGAACGATTATAGGTGGTATTTCTGGATATTTTGGAGGAAAAGTTGATAATCTCATAATGAGATTATCAGAGATACTTATGTCTTTTCCATCTTTTTATCTTATGCTCGCTTTAAGGGCAGTTTTTCCAATAAATCTTTCTTCAACAGAAGTTTTCTTTATGATAGTTGTAATTCTATCATTTATCAGTTGGGCTGGTCTTGCAAGGGTTGTAAGAGGGATGGTTTTGTCAATTAGGGAACAAGAGTATGTTTTAGCAGCAAAAAGTTATGGTGCCTCTTCTTTGAGAATAATCGTAAAACATATAATTCCAAACACATATTCATATCTACTTATAGCTGCTACACTTTCTATTCCAGGATATATATTAGGGGAAAGTGCTTTATCCTTATTAGGACTTGGTATCCAAGAACCTTATGCAAGTTGGGGTAATATGCTCTCTTCTGCAATGAGCTACACAGCAGTATCTTCTTATCCATGGATTTTAGCTCCGGGTGTGGCTATATTTATAACTATATTGGCTTTTAATATATTAGGAGATGCACTGAGAGATGCATTAGACCCAAAACTCAGAAGGTTGATAAAGTGATGAAGAATGTTTTGATAACCAGAGAAGAAAGTCAGTTTGAAGAGGTTAAAACTCTTTTTACAGAAAATGGTTTAAACCCAATTTCTTTTCCTGTAATAAGATTTAATCCTATAGAGTTTAACTTTAATGAAAAGGATTATGATTATCTTATATTTACCAGTTCAAATGGTGTTAAATTTTTCTTTGATGAAGTTAATAGATTACAAAAGGTAAAAATAATAGCTGTAGGAGAAAAAACTAAAGAAAAACTACAAAATTTAGGATATACAAATGTGATAACTCCAAAGGAATTTTCTGCTGAGGGTATATTAAATTTTATAAACTCTAATATATTGGAGTTTAAAGGTAAAAAGGTTGGTATTGTTAGAGCTTTGGAGGGTATAGATACACTTTTAACTAAAAAACCTTCAGGTGTTTATGTAGATGTTATACCAGTATATAAAACAGAACTTAATATCCCTTCAAATGTAGAAGAGATTAGGAAAATGTTTGAAGAAGGTAAAATAGATTTTGTAATATTCTCCAGCCCATCTACAGTGAAGGGGTTTTTAAAAATTTTTGAATCATATATACTAAAAAATACCAAAGTAATAACTATAGGAAAAACAACACTGAATGAAGCGGTAAAAAACGGAATTAAAGTTGATATGATACCTTCAAAATCTACATTTGCTGATATTGTCCAATTAATTAAAAGTGTTTAAGTTCATAAATCATAGATTCAACTTTTAAAACAACATCATCTATATTTTCATCTTCTGTTGGATATATATAACCAATTTTAGATTTTAAATTGTAGAATTTTTTGTTAAGCAGTATCTCATGTTTATTTAAAATACCTTCCAATCTTTTTGCTATATTTTTAACTGAATTTTCATTACTGTTTTTTTTCAACACTAAAAATGTTTCTAAATCATAATTTATAATTGGGGTATCCGAAAAAAAAACTCTTCTTAAAATGTTAAGAATATCTTTAACTGCATGTTCATAAAAGTTATATGAAAGTGCATTATAGATTTCTGTTAACGTTGGGACAACAATTCCAATTACGAAGTAATTGCCAGTAGATCTTTTATACTCTAAATGAGCGTTTAATATAACTCCCCTGAGATTATTTCTTGATAACAAGCCTTCAATAGCAGGATTATATTTAGTAGAAACTAATATCTTCATATCTAAAATTTTCTCTTTTAAATCTATCTCTATATTTTTAACTTTTTTATCAAATTTTATGTAGATATTTTCTATACTATCTATATCTTTAGTTATTATTGCTTTTCTTAAAGATTTTAATGTATCTCCAATCTCTTCACTTAATATTTTTAATTCACCGATTGCATAATTTATGAGTTTAATTTCTGTAGTTGTGATATCTATTGGTAAACTATCTGAAGAGATTTTTTTGTTACTTTTAGTAAAATTTTTTATTTTTGAAAACTCTTCACTATTTACAGGTACGTTCAACTTATAAGCAAAGTATAAATATTTAAAATTTTCAAGAAGAGTTTCTATATCTGCAATCTGTCCAGATTTTTTTGTCATTTTTATGGCTTCTTTTAACAGATAACTCATTGTCTCTTCTTCAAAATCATTTAGTTCAAGTTCACGGGATTTTTTGATAACTTTATCAAAATTGCTTTTAAAATACCAACCTTGAAATAATCTAATTCCCATTTTTTCTAAACTCTTAATTTCTTCTTCTGTTTCTACTTTTTCCGCGATTATATCTGCTTTTGATTCTTTGACTATAGCCTCTATCACATACGGCATGTTTTTCCATAGTATTCTATCTATCTTTATGCTATCTACTATATCTTTATACTTTAATAATCTATCAAAATTGGAACTTTTTGTTCCAAAATCATCTATAGATATTTTTACACTATTTAGCAACAGCTTACTAACTATTTCTTCCAATATCTTTTCATCTATATCTTCTTCAAGAAGTTCTATAACAATACATTCTTTAATCGGAGATTTACTAAGTGCATTTACAACTTCATCTAAATGATTTTTCAAAGTCTCCATTTTTATATTTAAATGGTATTTAAGGGTTTTATCTTCTTTTTCTATCTGTTTTAGGTGTAATAAAAAAGTAGAAAGATCAAGTTTTGTGTTTACAATTAAGTGAGGAAAGTCTGCAAGTATCTCATACCCCTCAATTTTAAACTGTCCATCCTCTAACTTATATATCCCTTCCTTCCTCATTTTTTTCTCTTCTCTATTCTGTTCTTATATTTTATTATCTTTTTCTTTTTTTCTTCTTCTGGCTTTATATTCTGTGATGCATTTTTTAAAACTTTTTCAGATTCCTTTTCTTTTCTTAATTTTTCTTCTTCCAAGGACTCTTCTGATTGAATTTGAAGTTTATACAGATATTCAAGGGTGTTGTACTTTAATTTAAACATCATATCTTCAAACAGCTCAAAAGATTCTTTTTTATACTCTACCAATGGGTCTCTCTGTGCGTATCCTCTTAAATATACACTCTCTCTTAGTCTGTCAAGGTTATGAAGATGCTCTTTCCATAGAGAATCTAACACTTGAAGTGTCATAAATCTCTCAAACTCTCTTAGGAGGGAAGAGCCGTAGTAATTTTCTTTACTGTTGTAGTACTCTTCAATCTGTTTTAGTATATGTTCTTCAAGTTCTTTCCTATCCCACTCTTTGTCCGGAATATCAACATCTACACCAAGCCACTCTTTAAATGTTTTTCTGAGTTCTTCTAAATCCCATTTTTCTTGATATTCTTCAGCAGGAGCATATCTATCTAAAAAGTAGAGTGTAACATCCGTTAACCAAAGCATGAGTTCATCTTTTAAGTTCTGTCCTTCAAGTATATCTTTTCTTAGAGAGTATATAACTTGTCTCTGTTTGTTCATAACATCATCAAATTCTAACAGTCTCTTTCTTATCTGGAAGTTCTGTCCTTCCACTCTCTTCTGGGCATTTTCTATTGCTTTAGTAACCATTGTGCTTTCAATCGGTTCATTTTCCGGAATTTTTAACCTATCCATAAGGCTTATAAGTCTGTCTCCACCAAATAGTCTTAGGAGGTCATCTTCAAGAGAAAGGTAAAATCTTGAGCTTCCCGGATCTCCCTGTCTTCCGGCTCTACCTCTTAGCTGGTTGTCTATCCTTCTGCTTTCGTGTCTCTCTGTTCCTATAACTGCAAGTCCTCCAAGTTGGATAACTTTCTGCTTCTCTTCTAAGGTTATTTTTTGTGCTTCTTTTAATGCTTTAGCATATTCTTCTTCAGTTGCTTCTTCTGGAGTTAAACCTTTTTTCTTAAGCAACTCTTTGGCTAAAAATTCCGGATTTCCCCCAAGTAGTATATCAGTTCCTCTCCCTGCCATATTTGTAGATATTGTTACAGCTCCTATCCTTCCTGCCTGTGCTATTATTTCAGCTTCCCTTTCGTGGTTCTTTGCATTTAAAACATTGTGGGGTATTCCTCTCTTTTTAAGTAATCCAGATAAGAATTCAGAAGTTTCAACAGACACCGTTCCTACTAATACCGGTCTTCCCTCTCTGTGTAATCTCTCTATTTCTTCTACTACCTGATTAAATTTCTCTTTTTTGGTTTTATAGACTAAATCCGGATAATCTTTTCTTATAACCGGTTTATTTGTAGGTATAACGAGGACATCAAGATTATATATCTCTTTAAACTCAAGAGATTCTGTTTCAGCTGTTCCTGTCATTCCAGAAAGTTTTTTGTACATTCTAAAGTAGTTTTGGAATGTGATGGTTGCAAGGGTTTGGTTTTCTGCTTGTATTTTAACACCTTCTTTTGCCTCTATTGCCTGATGGAGGCCATCAGACCACCTTCTTCCCGGCATAAGTCTTCCAGTAAATTCATCTACTATGATAACTTCTCCATCTTTCACTACATACTCTCTGTCTCTGTGGAAAAGTGTATTTGCTCTTAGAGATTGATTTATAGCATGTAGTAGATTTACATTTTTAGGGTCATATAAGTTTTCTATTGAGAAGTATTTCTCTGCCTTTTCTACACCTTTTTCTGTTAAAACAGCTGTTTTATTCTTCTCGTCTACTATGTAATCTTCATCTTTAATAAGTGTTTTTACAAATCCATCGGTTGCATAGTATATAGAAACATCTTCTCCAGAAGGCCCTGAAATTATCAAAGGTGTCCTAGCTTCATCTATAAGAATAGAGTCAACTTCATCAACTATGGCAAAGTGGTGCCCTTTGATTTGAACTATCTGGTCTTTTGAAAATACCATATTATCTCTTAAATAGTCAAAACCAAACTCATTGTTTGTTCCGTAGGTTATATCAGCTTCGTATGACATTCTTCTCTCACATTCTTGTACAACGGTGAAGAAATCTTTTTTGGCTTCTACATCAAGTTTTTCTGGAGGAAGAAGCTCACCAAAATATCCTTTTTCCCAAACTCTTTTGTCAAGTTCCACAGCTTTTTTAAAAGCTTCTTCATTTGCCCATTCTATCAGATAAGATACAGAGTTTGTATTTATTACTCCTACAGAAAGTCCAAGGAATTTATACAAACTTCCCATCTGTAGGGCATCTCTTTTGGCAAGATAATCATTTACCGTAACAACATGAACTCCTTTTCCAGTTAATGCATTAATATAAGTTGCAATAGCTGCAACCAGTGTTTTTCCTTCTCCAGTCTTCATCTCTGCTATCATTCCTCTGTGGAGAGCCAAAGCACCAATTAACTGAACATCAAAAGGTCTAAGTCCAAGGGTTCTCTTTGCTGCTTCTCTTGCTATGGCAAATCCCCTTATTACCTCCTCTGTTATCTCTCCTTCGGTTATAGCTGTTGATATATGGTTATCAGTCTGTATCTTCTCTTTTAACTTTAGACTTTCGTTTATAAGTTCTTTATTTGATAGAGTATCAAGTTCCGGTTCAAGTTTGTTTATCTTATTTACAAATTCTCTTAGTTTCTTAATTTCTCTATCGTTTTTTGTGCCAAATATCTTTTTTATCAAAAAGTTTATCAATTTTTCCTCCAAAACTGACTTATAATAATAATATTTTATACCTTACCCTTATTTTTGTAAAAAAGTTCTATAAATAAAAATAAGACAATTCCTACTGATATAGAAGCATCTGCAATATTAAAAGCCGGCCAGTGATAGGTTGATATATAAAAGTCAAGAAAATCTCTAACAGAGCCTAAAAATAGTCTATCGTAAAGATTTCCGATTGCCCCTCCGGCTATGAGAGAAAGAGCTATTATCTCTAACATAGATAATGTATTATGTTTTTTTAAAACATAGACGGTAGTTATAATAGCTGCTATTGTTGATGAACCAACTAAAATTAATCTCCTTATAGTTTCCGGAGTATCTGCCAGTATACCAAAAGCTGCACCGTTATTCCATACAAGAACAAGATTAAAAAATCCAGGAATCACTTCTAAGACTTTATCTGATAGATAAGTTTCAGCTAACCTTTTGGTTAACAGATCTAAGATAACTATAAATACAGATACTATAAAATAGTAGTATAACTTCACTAAAACCCCTTATTCTGTTTGTTGATTTTTAGTTTCTTCCTCTTCAGCTATTGTAGGAGGCAAGATGTTATAGAGCATCTCCTCTTCACTTCTCTGTTGGAATGTCCTTACAATCTCTTCGTTTTGGCTACAATCTATACATAATCTTACCCAAGGGATAGCCTCTAATCTCTTTTCACCTATAACTGCACCACATTCTTCACATATACCGTAAGTTCCGTTTTCTATTTTTCTCAAAGCTAAATCTATTAAATATAGAGTTTCGAGGTCTACCTGGGTTAATCTGTAATGGGTTTCTCTACTGAGTTCGCTTGTTACTGTATCTGCAGAATCTTCTACTCCGGTTTTTTCGTTTATATCAGTCTTTGATGCTTCCTCTAAAGAAGAGAGTATCTGTTGTCTTTTCTCAAGTAGTTTCTCTTTGATTTTTTCTAAATCCATTTTATATCCTCCAGTAAAAAATAACTAATTAGTATAGACTAACTTTTATTAAAATCAAGACTGTTTATTGTAAAGTTTTGCAAGTGCCTGTTGCTGTCTTTTAACATAATCAAATATAATTCTCTGGACACTTTCTTTTGTATCTATAAATCTTAAGCCATAACATAAAGTTTTCTGCTTCTCATAGATATTAACAACCTCTGACTTTTGAAATATAGATTCGTTTAGTATATCGAACTGTAGGTAGATTTGGTCTCCTGTCTTTAAATTTAAAATTGACTTTTTCTCCGGAGGTATACATACCCTTGCTCCGGATAGACTTATATCTATAATTTTACCCTCTAACCACACTGTTTTTTCTTCTACCTCTTTTCCTATTATACAGTCTAAATCTGTTTCAACCCTTGGATACTCTCTCCTCTGAACTCTTATAAGCTCAAATGTATGTGGAGCTTTTATTATAATTTTGCCATTATCATTTGATATTTCCTCTACAGGAACCTCTATTATATATGCTGCATCTCCCTTCCTGACAAAGTTAATTTTTACTGTATCTCCGGAAGTTACAGGTAATCCATTTATATCATCTGTAACAATCCAATACATATATCTCTCATCTTTGTCATAAAGGGCTACTTTTATTATTCTGTTTTCCCCTATCCTTAGAATACCACCTTGAAATAAATCTATATCCTTTGTTGTGGTAAGTGGGACAAAATATGGGATATGGTCAAACCCAAGTTTTTTTCTCATATCTTTTATTAACTCTTCATCAAAATTTGGATTTTCTTTTATGTATATGTCTATAACTTTTTCAAATGGAGATTTGAATTCAAGAGCTAAGAAAGGATCTCTACCGAGTTTTAAAGAGTAATCCCAGAGTATTTTATACTGCTTTTCAGAAAGTTCTTTCTCTTTTGAAAACTTCTCAAATTCTATATATTTATACTTCTCTCTAAATCTTTTGGAAAAGTAATTTATAGATAAAACTGCAACTATCATTAAAATTATGAGAACGATTAACATAATAATAGCGCCTAAATCTATCTGGCTGAGTTTGTCCATTGCAATCTGATAGCCTTTAACAGCACTCTCTTTATTATCCATTTTCACTCCCCATCAAGAGATGAAATATTATACAATATTTAGATGATTAAAGGAATTTATATACATATACCTTTCTGTGGTTTAAAATGTCCCTATTGTGATTTTACATCTTTTATCTCTTTTGATGAAGATATAAAGAGAAGATATTTAAATGCTTTATTAAGGGAACTTGAGTTATACTCTGATTTAGATTACAACATAGAGACACTATATTTTGGAGGAGGAACTCCTACAACTTTAAATCCTAATCTTTTAGGTAAGATTATTGAGTTTATAACTAAGTTTTTTAAAACTTCCTCTGACTTAGAGATTACGGTTGAATCAAATCCTAACAACTACTCTCTCAAGGATTTTAAAACTTTAAGAGAGTTTGGAGTTAACCGTATAAGTATTGGAAATCAATCTTTTTTAATTAAAAATTTAAAAACTTTAGGAAGAGACCATACAGCTATAGATACTTTAAAATCATTAGAAAATGTATATAATGCCGGAATAGAAAATATAAATCTTGACCTTATATACGGTATTCCTGGGCAATCTATTGGAGATTTAGAGAGGGATTTGCAGATTTACACAGATTTACCTATAAAACATATATCAGCTTATATGCTGACTGCTTACGAAGAAACTCCACTAGGGGTTTTAGTTAACAGAGGAGAGATAAGCTTACCTGAAGATGAGTTGTTATGTCAGATGTTTGAGTTAATAGATACTTTTCTTGAAGATAGAGGTTTTGAAAGGTATGAACTTTCTAATTGGGCAAAAGATGGATTTTTTTGTAAACATAACTTATTTTACTGGACCCATGTGGAGTTTCTTGGTGTAGGTGTGTCTGCTTGGTCTTTTGTAAATAATGAAAGATTTGGAAATACAAAAAATATAAATCAGTATATACAGATGATAGAAAAAGGTTTAAAGCCTGTTATAAATAGAGAATTTTTAAATGAGGAGAAAATTAGAGAAGAGAAAATTTTCCTTGGACTTAGACTAAAAGAAGGTATAGATATTGATTTAATAAGTGATAAAGAGATGCTTTACACCTTTGTTATGGAAGGTTATGGAGAGATAAATGAGGGAAAATTTAGTCTCACACCAAAGGGTATAATGGTTATAAATTACATAACTTCAAGGTTAGTTTGAGAGCTCTTTACTTCTTTTTGTTGCTTCTTCTACGGCAGATATAATAGCATCTTTAAAGCCTTTCTCCTCGAGTTTATGAAGTCCGTAAATTGTTGTTCCGGCTGGAGATGTTACCTTATCCCTTAAAACTGCCGGATGCTGCCCTGTCTCTTTAAGTAGTTTTGCTGAACCTAAAACAGTCTGTGTAGCTATTTTTAAGGCATCTTGGTAAGAAAATCCCATTTTTACTCCCGCCATTGCAAGTGCATCTATGAATGTAAACACATAAGCCGGACCACTTCCAGAAAGACCGGTTATAGAATCCATTAATTCTTCTTTTATCTCTATAACTTCACCAAGTGAAGATAATAATTCAAAAATCTCTTTTTTTAATTTTTCTTCTCCAAAGTCAAAATATACACCTATAACACCTTCACCTATTAGAGCTGGTGTGTTTGGCATAGTTCTAACAATTTTAGAATTTTTTATTAATGATTTTATCTTGTTTACAGATACTCCAGCCATAACTGATATAACAGTTTTATCTTCATTAAAATAGTTTAAAGCTGATTTAATAGCGCTTTCAAAATCTTTTGGTTTTACTGCTATAAATACTATTTCTGATAGATTTACGAGATATCCAACATCTGAAGCTGATGCTACTTCGTATTTTTCAACTATGTCTTTAACTTTTTCTTTATCTAAATCATAGATAATAATATCAGTATTTTTTATTACAGTCCTTTTTATTAACCCTTCTAAGATTGCTTGGCCCATATTACCTATTCCAATAATTCCAATTTTAAACATATCTTCTCCTTTTTTTTGAATGTGACAATGTTTTTCCATTTGTTATCTTTACAAGGTCCAAAACTTTATTTATCTTTAAATCTTGTAAATAATCTACCATTTTTCTAAAAATATGAAAAGTAACTAAAGCATCTGACATAGCCCTATGTTTCTGTGTATAGTTAACCCTTAAAAAACTGGCTACATTTGATAAAGATTTACTGTTTAAATCTGGAAAAAGACGTTTTGCTATATTCTGGGTGCAGACATAATGAATTGTTAACTCTCTACTGTAAAGCTGCCTGTGGACTTCTTTTAAGAAAGAGACATCAAAACTTGCATTATGAGCTACAAGTATTGTTCCTTCTATAAAATCTAAAAATTCCGGAAAAACTTCGTCTATCTTTGGTTTATCTATAACCATAGCGTTTGTTATTCCCGTTAGTTTTGTTATGTTTGGAGGTATAAAATCGTACGAAGGTTTTACGAGAGTAGTAAATTTATCTGTTATTGTCCAGCCTTCAACCCTTAGGGCAGCTATCTCTATAATCTGACTACTTTTAGGATTTAGACCTGTTGTTTCTAAATCAACAACAGAAAATACTGCCTCATCTATAGTTAGGTTATACACAGCCTATCCTTTTAGTTTAGTTAATATCTATTTTAACCTTTTTAAGTAGATTTTCAAAATCTTTTATAAAAGTATCCAGTTTATCTATATCTACCAAAAATGAAACAGAGTTAGAAGTAACTGATAAAGGTTCTAACTCTTTTATTATCTCCATGAGTAAATTTGGATCTATATCTTCAAAACTGAGTTTTAACACTCTTGATTTTATTTCTATCCTTTTTATACCTACCTGTGAAGCTAACTTTTCTATTTTCTTTATGTTTATAAATCTATTTAACAGAATAGGAATATCTCCATAAAACTCCTGAAGATACTCTCTGAAACTCTCAATTTCTTGGGTAGTTTGTAGTTTTGATAAAGCCATAGTAATATTAAGCCTTTCCATAGGGTCTTGTATAAAATCTTGAGGTATATACGCATCTATATCTATATCTATATCAACTAAGTTTTCTTCTGGTTTTTCTTGTATAGCTTCTTTAAATAGTTTTATATACATATCCATTCCTATGGCTTTTATAAATCCACTTTGTTCTACACCGAGAATGTTTCCCGGTCCTCTTATCCTAAGGTCTTCAATGGATACTTTTAGCCCGGACCCTGGTCTTGTAAGTTTGGATAAAACTCTGATTCTTTCCTTAGCTTCTTCAGTCATTGTTTCTGGTACAAGGAGATAACAGTATGCCTGTTTATCTGCTCTTCCTACTCTTCCCCTTATATGATAAAGCTGGGTTAATCCAAAGCTGTCTGCTCTTTCTACAATTAATGTATTTGCCGTTGGTATATCTATTCCTGTTTCTATTATGGATGTACTAACAAGTATATCTATTTTTTTTTCTAAAAATTTAATTATCTTTTCCTCTATCTCTTTTGGCTTCATCTTTCCGTGTATAAAATCTATACTACATTGAGGAAACAAATTTTTGAGATAATCTACTCTTTCCTTTATAGTTTGTATTCTGTTGTGTAGGAAAAATACTTGACCATCCCTCTTCAATTCTAAGTCTATTGCTCTTTTTATAATAGTTTCATCAAAGGGAGATATTAAGGTTTTTACTTCTATTCTACCTTCTGGAGGAGTGTTTATCACAGATATATCTTTTAATTTTGATATAACCATATTTAAAGTCCTCGGTATAGGTGTTGCAGAAATGTAAATTGTATCTACCTCTTTTTTCAACTCTCTTAGTCTTTCCTTAGCCTTAACACCAAAACGATGTTCCTCATCTATAATTAGAAGTCCTAGATTTTTAAATTTTACATCATCTTGAAGTAATCTATGGGTTCCTATTATTACATCTATCTTTCCATCTTTTAGCCTTTCTAAAACTTCCTTTTGTTTAGATTTTGTTTTTAATCTAGATAAATTCTCTACTTCTATACCAACATGACTCAATCTTTCCTTAAATTTTTTGTAATGTTGATAGGATAGAATTGTGGTTGGAACTATTACTGCTACTTGATAACCATTTGAAACAGCTATTGATGTAGCTCTTATTGCAACTTCTGTTTTACCAAAACCAACATCTCCGCAGATTAGTCTATCTATTGGTGTATCTTTTTGAAAATCTCTCTTTATATCTTCTATGGCTTTAAGTTGATCCTGAGTTTCTGCAAACTTAAAACTTTCTTCAATAGCTCTT
The DNA here is from genome assembly GCA_041287495.1 of Hydrogenothermaceae bacterium. Lineage (GTDB taxonomy): Bacteria > Aquificota > Aquificia > Aquificales > Hydrogenothermaceae > JAOABC01. Next base: position 37,341 of record JBEULE010000036.1, on the reverse strand, counting down.
GTTATCTCATTATCTACGGAAAGAGGTTTTCTTTTTATAGATTTTCTTTCTGTATAAAGATTTATGAGTTGTTTTGCTATATTTTTTAGTGATTCCTTTACTTTTTTCTTTAAGTTTCTCCAGGTAGGTGCACCTATTTTATCTATCTTTATATTACCATCTGTCTTATATTTATGAATCTTATCAAAATGTAGATAAGAGACTAAAACCTTTTCATTATCTGCGTACTCTAAAATCATAAAATCGTAGATTTTACCTTTAATCTCTCTTGTTTCTACCCCTTTATATATTCCTATTCCAAAATCTTCATGGATAACGTAATCTCCCACTTCAAGAGGTTCAAATTCAAAGTCAATTTTTGACTTAAATTCAGGGATAAATGCTACCTTCTGTTGCGGTAGAACTAATCTCCTGTTTATAGGAAGTTTTATTATCTGATAGTCTTGAGAAATATCTTTCTGATTGTAAGCACTTTGTCCTAATGAGTAAAAGCAGATTCCATCTTCGTAAATCTCTTCATATATATCGTATAAGTATATATCTCCAACTATTAATTCTTTAAACTTTATGGTAGGTGTATCCATAAGTTTCAGAGATTCCTGTGATTCTACAGGTTTATCATACAGAGGCTGTATACAGATGTTTTCTAATCTTTTTCTTGTAGAGATTTTAGACCTTAAAAATATATTCTCAACAGTGTCTCCCCATAGATCAATCTCAACAATCCCTATGTATGGAATGTTTATTGTTATAAATCCACCTCTTACCGAAAACTCTCCCTCGTATTCAACCTTATCAACTTTTATATATCCAGATTCATATAACTTTTGTAAAAAGATATCCCTGTTTAAATCTTGTGATACTTTTATATTTAAAACTCTTTCAAGGAACTTATCTTTAGGTAAAACTTCCGTGTCAAGTCCTTCCTTTGATAAAACTACTATAAATTTCTCAGAGTTGATTATATGTAAATAAGCATGATTTCTATCTATCTGACTTTTTATATCGAGTATATTCTGCTCAGATGGGAAGTATAAAACTGGTATATCTAATTTTAAATAATCTTTATAAGCTCTAAAATTGTTAAAACATTCTTGGGCTTTTTTCTCTGTATCTGTTATAAAAAAAGCTTTTCTCGAAGATTTTAATGTAAAATACTCCGGATAAGAACTATTTCCAACGAAAATTTTCATCTACTAACTGTCTAATAACGCCTTAACTAACTTTCCATAACCTGAGGGGACATACAGATTATAAATATTCCCATCTTCAGGAATAATACCTTTTATAAAATGTTTGTTTAACTCTTTTAACTTTTGCTCAGGAATATATGTAAGCTTTGCTATAGTTTTTAAATCATATTTACCACTGACTTCAATCACCTCTATATCAGGTTCCATTGATATACCGTTTTTGTTTAACAGTTTTTTACCTTCTTCCAAGAAAGCTAGAAATTTAACTAAGTAGTCTTGGGTTTGCTTAGGTAGATATTTTCTTACATCTGAAAAGCTGCTACCGTGATAACTTACCTTAGTTATAACTTTACTATGACCGGCATTATAACTTGCCAATACAAGATTCCAATCTCCAAATATACCGTATAGATGCTTAAGATATTTTACTGCTGCTTGGGTAGATTTTATAGGGTCAAGTCTTTCATCAACATAATTATTTACTACTAAACCAAAGTTTCTTGCTGTTTGAGGCATAAACTGCCATATTCCTGCAGCCCCTTTTGGAGATTTTAAACCATTGATGTAATGACTTTCTATTGCAGGAATAAAAGCAAGGTCCATAGGTAGGTTGTGTTTTACAAGTATAGATATGATTAGAGGTATGTATTTTTTCCCATTTTCGATTGATTTTTCTATAATTTTTCTGTTTTTACTAATAAAACTCTCTTTTTCCTTTTCTAACCACTTGTCTTTCTCTGATATAGTTTTTAGATAGTTTTCTAACTTCTTAACATCTTCAGACTTATTCAGTGAGATTTCCACATCTTTACTTAGTTCTTCCTGAATTAAAAACTCTTTTCCAAAAGATAGCTTTACTGTCAGCGTTGAAATTAAAAATAATGTTAATATCAATAACTTATTCATTTTTTAACCTCGTTAAGTTTTTGTAAATTATAAAATATTTTTTCTTAATAAACAACCCCCCCCTATATGTTATACTAAATAAACTTTGATTTTACAAATTTTGGATATATTTTACATACACTTTTAAAGTTTTTAGAATATATTTTGTATAAACAAAAGGAGTTGAATATGAAAGACTTTAACATACTAAACAAGATTAAGGATTATAAAGATCTAAAAAAACTATCAAAAGATGAGCTTAATCTTCTGTGTGAAGATATACGTAACTACATCATAGATGTTACATCAATTAATGGTGGACATATCGGACCTTCACTTGGAACAGTCGAATTGACAATAGCTATTCTTATGGCTTTTGACCCTGAGAGGGATAAGATAGTTTGGGATGTAGGACATCAGACTTATACATATAAGATATTGACAGGAAGAAAAGAAGAGTTTAGAACATTAAGACAGTATAAAGGTATTTCCGGATTTTCAAAGATAAAAGAGAGTAAATATGACCACTTTGGGACAGGACATAGTAGTACTTCCATATCTGCTGCCTTAGGATTTAGAGTAGGAAAAGATTTAAAGGGTGATGATGGATACACTATTGCCGTTATTGGCGATGGTGCTATGACTGCCGGCGAAGCTTTTGAAGGGCTAAATAATGCCGGTTGGCTTGATCCATCAAAATTTATAGTTATTCTAAACGATAATCAGATGTCTATCTCTCCAAATGTTGGAGCTATTTACACATACTTTAACAAGATAATAACTAAACAGACTTTTCAGAAACCAAGACAGAAACTAAAAGAAGCTATCAGTAAAATATTTGGTAAAAAAGCTGTAAAGATACTAAGAAAGATAGAAGAATATACAAAAGGTCTATTTGCACCTGGGTTAATATTTGAGGAACTTGGTTTTACATATGTAGGACCTATAGATGGACACAATCTAATGTCTCTTGAAGAGACTCTTGAAAATATAAAACTTATGAGAGGTCCAATTTTACTTCATATCATAACTCAAAAAGGAAAAGGTTATAAATTTGCAGAAGCTAATCCGGTAGTTTTTCATGGTGTATCTCCTTTTGATAAAATTTCAGGTATATTTAATAAGACTTCATCTATACCTACTTATAGTAAGGTCTTTGGGGATGCCTTAGTAGAACTTGCAGAAAAAGATGAAAAGATAGTAGCTATCACACCTGCAATGAAGGAAGGGTCTGGATTAGCGGAGTTTGCAAAGAGATTTCCAAATAGATTTTTTGATGTAGGTATAGCAGAGCAACATGCTGCAACCTTTGCCGGTGGTCTTGCGTTAGAGGGATTTAAACCGGTAGCGGCTTACTACTCAACCTTCTTACAGAGAGCTTACGATCAGGTAATACATGATATAGCACTTCAAGAGTTACCTGTGGTATTTGCAATAGATAGGGGAGGATTAGTTGGAGATGATGGACCTACTCACCACGGTGTATTTGATATAGCCTTTTTAAGAGCTGTTCCTAGCATCGTTATAGCATCTCCTAAAGATGAACAGGAGTTAAGAGATTTACTATACACAGCTTTAAACAGTGGAAAAACATTTGCTATAAGATATCCAAGAGGCTCTGGAGTTGGTGTTAAAACAGAAGGTTTTAATACTATACCTATAGGTTCTTGGGAAGTTCTTGAAGAAGGTAGAGATATAGTTATACTTGCAGTTGGAAAGTATGTTCAGAGGGCCTTTGAAGTTAAAAAAGTTCTAAAAACAAGAGGATATAACCCATCTATTGTAAATGCAAGATTTATAAAACCTATGGATGAAACTTTATTAAGAAAACTTTTATCTGAATATGAATTTGTGGTTACTATGGAAGATGGAGTTTTAAATGGTGGTTTTGGTTCAGCTGTTGCTGAGTTTGTAATTGATAATGGTTATTATAATAGAGTAATAAGATTTGGTATTCCAGATAAATTTGTAGAGCATGGAAAAATTGAGCTGTTAGAGAGGGATTTAGGATTAGATACTCAAAGTATATCTGATAGGATCATTGAAGTTGTAGAAAAAAGGATTTTCAAAGAAAAAAATATAAAAAACTCAATAAATGCTTAATATTAAAAAAGTTATACTTAGCTACTTTCCAAAATATAAAGTTATGACTGCATACTGGGTTTTGTTTTCTTTTATTGGATTAAATCTCCATTTATATAGATAATCTACTACTTCTTGGTTTAGGTTCGGGTCTGATGTTAGGGTTAAAAGCTGAACTTTTACAACTTCTCCAGAGGGAGATATAAAAATTTTCGCTTTTATTGATGGCTGAACTATATCTGTTTTGGCTTTAACAGGATTTGGTCTGTATATAACTTTCCTTGAAAGAGCATCACCTTGAGCTTGATTATCAATCTTTGATAGAGGCTCTCCAAAAGATGTATCACTTTCTACAAACTCTTTATTTTCTACCTGTCCTGATTTTATCTTATTTAATAGAGCTAGATTACTTTCATCTAAGTTCAGACTTTCTTTTTTAGGTTTTTCGGTAGTTTTACTTTCAGATACTACTGTTTTACTATCGGAGTAATCCTTTAATTTATCGCTATTTTCTATACCTTTTGAAGTTTTTATTTGTTGTTTTTTTTCCAAAGGTTTAACATAACTTTTTGATATTTTAACTTCTTTTGGTTTTTCCTTTATACTCTCTTGATTAACATCTATCTCTATTGGCTCATAGGTTATATTTTTCAAATGAACAGGTGGAAGCAGTTTTATGATTATGTAAAGTAGAAGATGTAATATCAGAGAAGCTTGTATTCCTATGATAAGTATCTTCCTATCTTCCTGATTTAACATTTCCATTTTTATAAGCCTCACAGTAATCTCTTATTGGACATTTATCACATTTGGGTTTTATGGGTTTACATATTGTCTGTCCAAAAGCTACAAATAGCCTATTTATATCTTGCCAGTATTTTTTAGGAATAGTTTTCATAAGGTCAAGCTCTGTTTGGTAGGGGTCTTTAGTTTTTACAAGTCCAAGTCTGTTTGATATTCTATGGACATGTGTATCAACACATATTGCCGGTTTTTTGTATGCTAAAGATAAAACCAAGTTTGCTGTCTTCCTACCTACACCTTTAAGTTTAAGTAAATCTTCTAAACTATCTGGTACTTTACCATTATATTTCTCTATTAGCTCTCTTGTAACCTCTTTTAAAACCTTTGCTTTATTCCTATAAAATCCAACAGGATATATAAGGTTTTCTATCTCTTTTTCTGATAGATTTATTAAATCTTCTGGGGATTTTACAACACTAAAAAGTCTTTCAGATGCTTTGGCTGTTACTTCGTCTTTTGTCCTTAAACTAAGTATAGTGGAGACCAGTATTTTAAAAGGGTCATCTCCATTTTGAGCCATAAACTGTATGACCGGAGCATTCCATTTTGGATATTCCTTATTTAAAATCTTAAAAATTTTGTCAATCTTACTCATTCTATAAATTATAACAGTAATCAAAAGATGGTAAAATATATTTAATCAAATTTTTTGAGGTGTAAGTTTTGTCTTATACTATTTATCAAGAGGAAAAGCAGAAAGCGGTTCATATTTTAAATGATATAAAAGTAAAGCTTTACCACAGAGGTTGGTTTCCTGCTACAAGTGGTAATCTATCTTATAAACTGCACAAAGAACCTCTAATTTTTGCTGTAACGACTTCCGGGAAGGACAAGGGAACTGTAACTCCTGAAGATGTTATGTTTGTAGATAAAGATGGAAAACCAGTGGAAGCTACTAGAATGAAGCCATCAGCAGAGGTAAAAATCCACTCTGGAATATACCAGAAAACAGATGCAGGATGTGTTATCCATATCCATACACCTAATAACAATTTTATATCCTCTGTATATTTTGAAGATGGTAAAGTTCCTATAAGAGATATGGAGATGATAAAAGCCTTAGGTATATGGAAAGAAGATGCATTTGTAGAGATTCCTATAGTTGAAAATTACTTTAATTTAGAAAAGTTAGCAGAAGAAACGGTTAAAGCTATAAATCCGGAAGTTCCGGCGGTTTTGATTAAAAATCACGGTATATACGCTTGGGGAAGAGATGAGTTTGAAGCAAAAAGACATATAGAAGCTTTTGAGTTTATGTTTGAATACATGAAAAATATGATTATTTTTAAACAGACCAAGAATATTTTTTAAGGAGGAAAGTATGGCAAAACTTATTTTTAGAAACAGTGGTAAAACTATTACAGACAGTGACAAGATAAAAGAGTTTTTAGCTCAGTATGGTGTTATCTATGATAGATGGGGAATAGATAGACTCAGTGAAGATGTTAGAAAGAAATACGATATAGATGAAGAAAATTCAAAAACTATAATAGAAGCTTATAAGCAGGAACTTGAAGAGTTAAAGTCAAAGATGGGGTATATTACAGAGGATATTGTTATTTTATCTGATAAAACACCTAATCTTGACGGACTTATGGAAAAGTTCAAAAGGGAACATCACCACATAGATGATGAGGTTAGATTTGTTGTTGATGGAAGTGGAATTTTTCCTGTTAAAATAGATGGAGATATAGTAGATATACACGTAGAAGCCGGAGAGCTTATAGTTATACCTGCTGGAGTAAGACATTGGTTTGAACTTGATGAAAATAGGAAGATTAAATGTATAAGAGTATTTAAAACACCTGCAGGTTGGGAAGCTATATACAATGAAAATGAAAAAGCAACAATGGGAACTAAATGACTAGAGAGGAGAGAGATATATATAGGTTATTCGTAGGTAAAAATGCAGATTACTATATACAGAGATGGGAAGAGATGTCTCTATCAAATAGTAAAATAAGTTGGAATTGGGCTGCTTTTTTATTTGGACTTCTCTGGCTTGGATATAGAAAGATGTATCCTCATGCTTTTGGACTTATGATATTTAGTTTAATATTACAGTATGTTCAAAAGATTATGAATACAGACCAAGTTATAGTAGCTCTTACTAATCTAAGTGTATCTATAATTTTGGGAATGTTTGGGAATTATCTCTATTATGATTATGTGAAATCAAATATTAAAAAAATTCAAGCAAGATTTGAAGATGAAAATATGAGAAACCTTGAGATAGTTAGAACTGGGGGACAGAGTTTGGCTACAGCTATTGCTCTAGGACTTATGTATATAATAGCTTCATCTGTAATTGAGTATGGTTTGGAGGTTGAAAATGAAACTACTGGAAGGTAAAAAAGCATTAATACTTGGAGTAGCAAATGATAAAAGTATAGCATACGGTATAGCAAAGGTTTTTTATGAAAATGGAGCTATACTGGGATTTAACTACCTTGATGAAAGAATAGAAAAGAGAGTTAGACCAATAGCCAATGAGTTTAACTCTGATCTTGTAGTTAAATGTGATGTCTCTAAAGATGAAGAGATAGAGAATCTGGTAAATACTGTAAAGGAAAAGTGGGGATCTGTTGATATCATAGTTCATTCAATAGCCTATGCTAATAAAGAGTATCTTAAGGATGTGTATTACAAGGTAGACAGACAGTCTTTTTTACAGACTATGGATATTAGCGTTTATTCGTTTACTGCAATTGCAAGGGAATTTTTACCTATTATGAATGAAGGAGGAAGTTTCTTAACATTATCTTACTATGGGGCAGAGAAGGTAGTTTATAACTATAATGTGATGGGAGTTGCAAAGGCAGCTTTGGAAGCAAGTGTTAAATATCTCGCAAGAGACTTTGGAGAAAAAGGTATAAGAGTAAACTGTATATCAGCTGGACCTATAAAAACTCTTGCTGCTATGGGAATAGCAGATTTTGGGGACATACAGAAAGTTGCTGCAGAAAGGGCTCCTTTAAAGAGGGCTGTAACAATAGAAGAGGTAGGAAAGGCAGCACTATTTTTATGTTCTGACCTTGCAAGTGGAATAACCGGAGAAATATTATACGTAGATGCAGGTTATAATATCATAGGTATGTGAGGTTATAATATGAATTTGATAATAAACGGTGAAAAAAGAGAAGTCCCAGATAATCTAACTATAAAGCAGTTGATAGATTATCTAGGTATAAAAGCTCCTAACTATGCTGTTGCAGTAGGTATGGAAGTTATACCTAAAAGTGAGTATGAGAGTTATATATTGAAAGATGGGGATAAAGTTGAGATAGTGACATTTGTTGGTGGTGGGTAATGATACAAAAAGTAAGAGGTTTTCAAGATATATACGGAGAGAATGCAGAAAAGTATAGGTACATAGTTGAAGTAGTTAGAAATATCTTTAATCTTTATAACTTTAAGGAGATAATACTTCCTTATGTTGAGGATATATCACTTTTTAAAAGAACTGTAGGAGAAGAGACAGATATAGTGCAAAAAGAGATGTACACATTTAAGGACAGAGGAGGAAGAGAATTAGCTTTAAGGCCGGAAGGAACTGCAAGCTGTGTTAGGGCATACATAGAAGAAAGGTTATATGCTCAAGGTGGTTATCATAAGCTGTTTTATGAAGGAGCAATGTTTAGGTATGAAAGACCTCAAGCTGGAAGATATAGACAGTTTCATCAGATAGGAGCAGAAATTTTTGGAGTTTCTTCTGTTTATTCAGATGCAGAACTTATACAGATGATAGACACAATACTTAAAACATTAAATATTCAAGCAAGGTTAGAAATAAATACACTTGGAGATTTTAATTCACGGAAGCTATACTCACAAGCCTTAAAAAACTATTTTTCACAGTATAGAGATAAACTGTGTGAAACCTGTTTAAGGAGATTAGACACAAATCCCCTACGTATCCTTGACTGTAAAGTTGAAAGTTGCAGAGAAATATCGAAAGAAGCCCCTATTATAACTGACTATATATCAAAAGAGTCAAAAGACAGATTTGAAGAACTTTTAAATATTCTATCTAAACTTGGAGTAAATTATAAAACTAATCCTGGACTTGTTAGAGGACTTGATTACTATACAGAAACTGTTTTTGAGTTTATAACAGATAAAATAGGAGCTCAAGGGACCGTAGCTGCAGGAGGAAGGTATGACAACTTAGTAGAACAACTCGGTGGACCACCTACACCAGCTCTTGGATTTGCAGCTGGTATAGAAAGGCTTATGCTTTTAATCCCAAAACCGGAGAAAAAAGATATTTTATTTACCATTATTCCTATAAACAGTGATTACATAACGAAAGGTTTAGAGTTATCAAAACTTTTAAGAGATTCTAAAATCAAATCAGAATTTATATTAAAAACTGGAAGTTTGAAATCAATGATGAAAACTGCAGATAAATTTAAAACAGATTTTGTTATATTTGTTTCAGATAAATTAGAGCTAAAAGATATGGAATCAGGAGACCAGTTTATCTTCTACTCTGAAGAGGATCTGATAGACCACATTAGGGGAGTAAAGACTGTTTAAGTTTGAACTCTTAAAAACTGACGGAAATGCAAGGCTTGGGAAAATATACACTTCCCACGGTGAGATAGATACACCTATCTTTATGCCTGTCGGTACACAAGGAACGGTTAAAGCTATAACCATGGAACACCTTCATAGTATCAATGCTCAGATAATACTTGGTAATACCTATCATCTTTACTTAAGACCTGGTATAGAAGTTTTAAAACATTTTGGAGGATTACATAGATTTTCCGGATGGAATAAACCTATCCTTACAGACAGCGGAGGATATCAGGTATTTTCACTTTCTATAGGTAAAGAAAAAGAGGGAAACCATAAAGCAGAGGTTATTATCACAGAAGAAGGTGTAAAGTTTAAATCTCACCTTGATGGGTCATGGCACTTTTTTACTCCGGAGTTTGTTATAGAGATTCAAGAAGTTATAGGTAGCGATATAATGATGCCCCTTGATGAGTGTCCTCCGTATCCATGTAGTTACAATTATGCTTTAGAATCTTTAAAGAGAACTGTAAGATGGTTACAAAGGTCAAAAAAAGTAAAAAGGAATGAAACTCAGTCTCTATTTGGTATAGTCCAAGGCTCTGTATATGAAGATTTAAGGAAAGAAAGTGCCCTTAGGACTGTTGAAGTTGATATGGATGGCTACTCAATAGGTGGTCTATCTGTAGGAGAGCCTACTGAGTATATGTATAATATGACGGATGTTGTATGTGAGATACTCCCAAAAGATAAACCCAGATACCTTATGGGAGTTGGAACTCCAGAAAACATAATAGAAAGTGTTGATAGAGGTATTGATATGTTTGACTGTGTTATGCCAACACGAAATGGCAGAAATGGAACTCTCTTTACACATTTTGGAAGGTTAAATATAAAATCTGCAAAACACAAGTTTGATGATAGCCCTGTTGATCCTCTCTGTGATTGTTATACATGTAAAAATTTTTCAAGGGGATATTTAAGACATCTGTATAACGCAGAAGAGATTACGGCTTATATTCTTGGGACTATCCATAATTTAAGATTCTATCTAAAACTTATGGAGGATATAAGAAATTCTATAAAGGAAGGAAGGTTTAAACAGTTTAAGAAAGAGTTTTATGATAGATATCTTAATGGTTTATAAACATAAAAAACTCAATATCTTAGATAGTTAAATCTTACTAACCTATTCATATATTCAAACACTGTTATAATTGAAATTTTGACCAAATTGGCTTATACTATTGAAAATCTTTATTTTAGGAGGTTTGTTATGAAGGTAAAAGTATCTGTTGACAAAGATCTCTGCACAGCTTGTGCACTTTGCTATGACGAAGTTCCGGAAGTTTATGAAGATTCCGGAGATGGAACAGCTCAAGTTAAAGCAGAAGTTGGTGGAGATGGTGCTATTATAGAAGGAGATCTCGCTCAAAGAGTTCTCGAAGTTACAGATGAGTGTCCTTCCGGTGCATTAGTTACTGAAGTAGTAGAAGAGTAAATATTTTCTATAAATGAAGGGGGCTTTGAGCCCCCTTTAAAGTAGATCATCTTACCTTTTCTGCATCAATAGAAACTCTAACTACTCCTCTAAAATCTCCTTCTTTATATCCGTAGGCTTTATCTTGAGGGTAAAGTTTTTCAATCTTCTCAACTAACTGCTTATCCATAAGATTTTTATCTCCGTGGCATGTTAGACATAATCCTTCAACTTTCAGAGGTTTGTAGTATCTGTATGTTATCTTTCCATTCTCTTTAACTGTCTGTATGTAGTAAGGAGGTAGTTTCCCATCTTTCTTTAAAGTTTCCTCAAAGTATGTTAAAGCTTCTACTTCATATTTATCAGGAGCATTCTGAGGATTTCTGTATTTGAAAGTTGCTCTTTTGATATGGGTTGAAGTTTCTGTTTCAACCTGCTTTGTCAAAACCATTGCTTTGTTAGAACATACTTCTACAGCTCCAACCGGACCTTCTTTCTGCATAGCTTCTAAAAGCTCACCTCTCAATGTTTTGAGAAGTTTCATAGCTGACGCTTCTCCTATCTCTTTTATCTTTTCCTGCTTTTCTGGAGTAATCTGGGCTTGCTGAGATTGAGATGCACAGCCTACTAAAGCAACAGCACAAACAGTCATGATTAATCTCTTCATTGCTTACCTCCAACATAGAATTTTATTATAAGTATAAACCCTCCTCTCTTGCTTTTTGTATGATTTTGATAAGCTCAAAATCTTCAACTTGATGAAAATCTTGATAAAAAGCACCTACAGCAAATAAGCAACAAGGACTCCACCTCTTGGTATTGCAAGAATAATAGTGTTTTCTTTATCAAGATTAAATTTTTTTAGTTCTCTTGCAAGAAGTTTGCCTGCCTCTTCTCTATCTCTAAAAATCATAATAAACGTTCTAAATCATCTATACTTGTTATTTTCTTTGACTCTTTATTTCTACTCCAAAGTTCTACAACCGGGATATCGTTTCCTTGGACCTTACCTTTTGCTTTGTCTATTTTTATAAGTAGTGGTATCCTTGTCATATTACCTATGATGATAGCTTCTCCCGGGTTTAGAGCAGGTAAGTAATCCATTAACTCTTTTGAGAGAGATTCACTTGCACTTTGGACATGCTTTTGATCTTCTGGTTCAACAAGTTTTAGAATTATCAAGTTGTTCATTTGAGAAAGTATCTCTTTATCTAAACCTTTTGGTCTTTGGGTTACTATACACAGTCCTATACCAAACTTTCTTCCTTCCCTTGCTATCTTTGCCATATAGTATTTTGATTCTGTATTCTTATTAACTCCAGCAAGTATGTGAGCTTCTTCTATTACAAATAAAACCGGATTCTTCAATTTTGAAGATAAGATTTTTCCTCCTCTGACAGCTTTTTTTCTTTCTTCAAGTGCATGTTTTAGTATATTTGAAGCTATTGCATCTGCTATATTTTCATCAACTTCTGAGAAATTGAAAACATTTATCTTCCCTTCCTCTATTTTTGACAGTAAATCCCGTTCACCAACTCTCAGTATATGTCCTATATCATTCATAGTATCTTCTATTTTATTTATAACTTCGTATAAAGATTCCTCTCTTAGTTTACCTTTAAATGGAGAATTTTCACTATTTACCCAGCTTTCCATTAATTCTATAACTCTTTCAAAGAACTCACCAGTTCCTATATGTCTTCTCCAGTCCTCTCCTTTTTCTCCTTTAACACTTTCAAAAACATCTTTTATTGCTCTCTTGAAGTATCTAAACTGGACGGTAGCATTCTGTTTTATTCCTATTAAATTTGCAAAATCTCTATCTGGAAGTGTTGTTGGGTCTACAATAGGATTTATCTTGTTGACTATATTTTTTCCATCTCTTTCAAATCTCGAGTTAATATACTCACCATGAAAGTCAAAAACTACAACAGTTCCGTTTAAATTTCCTATCTGGTCAAGTAAAACAGATACAGTGTTTGACTTTCCTGCTCCTGTTATTGCAAGTATAGCAAGATGCCTTAAAACAACTTGAGATATATCTATATAAACTGGTATCTCTTCTTCTTCAGATAGTAATCTACCTATTCTTACAAAACTATTCCCCTTTTTACCAAACAGCTTTTCAAGGAGAGATTTTTCCGGTTTTACTACTTTTGCAGATGGAGGAGGTGGTGTTTTTAATATTTCAAGAGTTATATCTGTATTACTTTCTTTTATTTCACCGAGAATCTGAATCCTTCCGGTAACTTTTGTTTCAGATGTATCAAGGACTATACCCATGTTTTCAAAATCTGATATTCCATCATGTATGTATCTGTTAAATCTCTCTATAGATTCAACCATACCAAGGAGTCTCTTCTCTTTTCCATCTTCCTCATAAACTATATAAACAAACTGTCCTAGTTTAAGAACTTTATTAGCTAAAAAGTTTACTTTAATTGGACTTGTATTTCCTACGCAAATTCCATACACTTCCATATTTTTTGCCTCGTATTTTTTTATTTTAATTCAAATTATAGCATGTTTTTGGTAATGTTTATTTAAAAAATAGTTACTGTTTGCTAACTTAACATTTCTTGTATTATATTTTAAACATGAAAAAACTTTTGACATTCTTTTTAGTTTTGTTATTTAACTGTTCATATGGAAAGGAGAGTTTAAAGTTAGCTGTTCTGTCTTATGGTAATCCTGTTGAAGAGTATAGAAAATATAAAATATTAGCTAATTACATCTCTAAAAAAACTGGAGTAGAAATAAATATTCAGATAGTCGAAGATATGGATACTTTATTTTATATGTTTAAAAGTAATCAGGCACAGATGGCTATAGGATGTTCAGTCGTATTTTTTGAGCTTAAGAAAAAGTATAATGTAGAATCAGTTGCTGTAATGAAGATAAATGGTAAAGCTGTAGAAAACGGTGTTCTGATAGTAAGGTCTGACAGCAATATATATAAAGTACAGCAGGTTAAAGGTAAAAGGGTTGTTTTAGGAAGTCCCGTATGTATGAGTAACTGTGTTATGCCTCTTTATATGCTTACCTTGGCAGGTATAACTCAAGAAGATACACCAAATATCTGGAGTGCTGGAACAGACAAAGGAGCCATCATAACTCTTCTTTCTGGGCTTGCAGATGTTGCTGGAGTTAGAGAGGAAAGTTTACAAGGTTTTGAGGATAGAGTTAGAGTTATAGCAAAATCTCCATCTTTCCCAAGACATATTTTTATGGTTTCAAAAAATATAAATTCTGAAATTTATAAGCGTATAGAAAAAAGTTTATTTACATTAGATAGTCAAACCGCTAAGAATATGGGTATAAACGGATTTGTAAAACCTCAGAATAATATGTTTGAGATTATAAAAAATTATCAGCAGATACTTCAGCTTTTTCCGTTTGTGAGATGAATAAGTTGAAAAATTTATCTATTAAGATAAAAATGTCAGTCCTTACATCTGTTTATATTTTGATAGTATTAGTTCTATCTATATCTCTAACTGCCTATAACTTTAAAAAGAAGTTAATTCAGGAAAGAGATACTACTTTAAAAGAAAATGTAATAAATTTATCAGAAAGTTATAAAGAAAGTATTATTACATCCAATCTCGAGAAGATAGATGAACTTGTAAATTTTTTAGAAAAGATAAAACCTATAAAGGAAGTTTTTGTTATTAATGAAGAGGGGGTTGTCGTTGGGGGGACAGATTTAAGATACTTAGGATTAGAAAATCCAGATTTTTCAAATCTGAAAAAGAATTTAACTCAATTTTCATTTACCTTGAAAGTAGATAATTTTACAGTTGGTAAAGTGGTAGTTTTTTACGATGAAAAAGTTTTAGAAGAAGAAGTAATTAAGGATATAGAAAAAGTTATAACACCTTTAATCTTTGTTGTTATTTTTATAATTTTAGCTTCTTTTCTTGGAACATTTTTTATATCTTCAGTACTCGTTTCACCACTTTTAACTCTCAAAGAGAGAATACTAAATCTTCTATCAGAAGGTTTTAATCCTAAAACTCATCATATTATTCAGAAATCAAAACCATATAGATGTATAGAAAATATAACAGATAACTGTTGGATATTCTCAGAGAATCCTTATAATACAATACTGTCTATAGCTGAAAAATCTTCAAAAGTTTGTGTAAAGTGTAAAATTTTTAAAGAGAATTCAGGCGATGAAATCCATCAACTTTCATACAGCTTTGTTATAATGGTTACATCTTTAAGTAATTTTATAAAGAAACTTGAAGAGGCTCACAAAGAGAGAGAAACCCTTAGCTGTATGGCTGCCATGGGAGAAATGAGTGCAAGACTTGCCCATGAGATAAAAAATGCTCTCTACTCTATATCAAATGCAGCAAACTACATAAAACAGAATACAGCTGATAAAACTATAAAAGATTTTGGAAGAATAATAAAAGATGAAGCCAGTAGACTAAACGAGATAACTATCTCTTTCTTGAACTTCTCGAAACTTTTAGATCCAAAATTTGAAGAGAGAGATATAAATCAAACTGTTCTTGAATCTGTTGAACTTCTTAAATACGATTGTGAAGATGAAGATATCTTGTTATCTCTAATATTAGATAGTAATTTAAAACCTGTTAAACATGACCCTAACCTCATAAAGCAAGCCATTTTCAATCTTGTTATAAACTCTATAGATGCCATAAAAGAGAAAGGTACAAATCAGGTCGATAAGATAACCATAAAAACATACAAAGTAAGGAAGGACGATAAAGATTATGTAAGGTTAGAAGTCGAAGATAACGGAATAGGAATAAGAAAGGAAGATTTAGAAAATATATTTAAGCCATTTTTCACAACTAAACAGAAAGGAACTGGACTTGGACTTTCTATAGTTTATAAAATAATTCACGCCCATGGTGGAAACATAACAGTAGAAAGTGAGTATGGTAATTATACTAAATTTATTATAGAAATTCCGGTGAGGTGATAAATATGAGAATATTACTTATTGACGATGAAGAGAGCATTTTAAAGATTATCAAAACTGTTCTTGAAAAAGAAGGTTTTGAAGTTGATAAAGCTTCTACAAAGAGGGAAGCTTTTTTTAAAATAAAAACTCAAAATTATGGACTTATACTTAGTGATTACAGACTTGAAGATGGAACAGGCTTAGATGTGTTAAAGGAATTTAGAAAAATAGACAAAACAACACCGTATATAATAATAACGGCTTATGGGTCAATAAATGGAGCCGTTGAAGCAATAAAAGAGGGAGCAAATCACTATATACCAAAACCTATAGACACAGATAACCTTATAAAAATTATACAGTTTTATATTGATAAATCAAATAAAATTGTAGATGTTGAAGAGTTTGAAGGTATAGTTGGAAAAAGTAAAAAGATGCAGGAGATATTTAAAGAGATAGCTATAGTGAGTAAAAGTGAGTCTTCTATCCTCATAGAAGGTGAAAGTGGAACTGGGAAAGAGCTTGTAGCAAAGGCTATACATAAGCTTTCAAGAAGGAGAGATAATCCCTTTATTGCTATAAATTGTTCTGCTATACCTTCTGACCTTTTTGAAAACGAGTTTTTTGGACATGAAAAAGGTTCATACACGGGAGCAAATCAGAGAGATATAGGTAAAATAGAGCTTGCAGGAGAGGGTACTCTCTTTCTTGATGAGATAGGAGAAATGCCCATTTATATGCAAGCTAAACTTCTTAGAGTTCTACAAGAAAAAGAGTTTTACAGAATAGGTGGTAAAAGTCCTATACCTATGAGGTGTAGAGTTATATCTGCTACCAATAGAAATCTTGAGAAAATGGTTGAAAATAAAGAATTTAGAGAAGACCTGTTTTACAGGATAAATGTTATTCACATAAAGATTCCTCCTTTGAGAGAAAGAAAAGAAGATATACCTCTCCTTGCTAAGAAATTTTTGGAAAAATTTAGTATTTTGAATGATAAAAATATCATTGATATAGATAATGATGCCATGGATATACTCATCAACTATGACTGGCCTGGAAATGTAAGACAACTTGAAAATGTTATTGAGAGAGCTGTTGTTTTATGTCAATCTGAATTTATAAAACCTGAGCATTTACCAAGGAGATTAAGAGAGTGGCAAAACAATGAGAACTATAAACCTTTTAATATAGATTTAAAATCCAAAGAAAAATTAAATCTTTTTGAGATAGAGAAAAGTATAATACTTAAAATCCTTCAAGAAGAAAACTTCAATCAAACAAAAACAGCAGAGAGGTTAGGTATAAGTAGAAAACAATTGAGAACCAAAATGAAAAACTATGGATTACTATAAGAACTAATTCTTTTTTATTACTCTCTAATTTAAATGAATGGTTTAAATATTATGGACAGATTTATCCGGTTAATGTGTGCTATTTGGAACAGTTTTTTGTCCAAAAAGGAACAGTCTCTATCTTTTTACAATCAAAGTTAATGGTTTTTTATGTTACACTCTTTTGGCATGGATGTTGCTTAGATATTTTTAAGAAAGTTTAACAGGAGGATAATATGAAAAAAATTAAGAAGATTGCCTTGGCTGGTGGGTTTATGATTGCATCTGTTTCTGCATTTGCTCTGACACTTCAAGAAGCAGGAATAGAAAGTCCACCTGCGAAGGAGATTATGTTAAAAGATGTTCCTCCGGGGCCAAGGACTTATACTATAGACTCATCCTCTTGTAATTTATCAGATAGCGAAAGTATTAAAAAGTTAGCAGAAAAAGGACAGAAAATTTTTAATGAGACAAGTAAAGGAAACTGTGTTGCTTGTCACTGTGTGGCTGGAGCAAAAGGTTGTGGAAATATAGGACCTAGTTTAGTAGGTTATAAAAATGGACTTTTTAAAGCTCCAGATTACAGAGGAAATCCTAAAAGCGTAGAATGGTTATATCAGAAGATAGCAGATGGCAGGGTTTTGCTACCAAAAGAATTAGAAAATGTCCCTTACTATCGGATTATGACTGTTCAACTAACTACAGGTCAGCTTACAGCACAAGAAGTTTGTGAATTGACAGCATTTTTACTAACTCAGGAGTAAAAAGTGAGGAAAATTTTATTCTTGTTTTTACTTGTTACGGCTACTGCCAGAGCAGAAATAAACTGGGTAGATTACTACCAGGCTTTTGATAAAGCTAAAAAAGAGAATAAGATTTTGTTTATATACATATATTCCCCATCTTGCCATTACTGTGATATTATGGATTTTAAAGTGTTTTATAGCAAAAGAGTGGAAGATATTCTCAATAAAAACTTTATTCCCGTTAAACTTAGAAAATGTAGTAAAGAAGGGATGGAAATCCGTAAAAAGTATGGATTTACAGGAACACCTATGTTTTATTTTATAGAACCAAACGGTAAGCTTATAAGATCGGTATTTGGTGCCTGGGAAGAGAAAGACTTTATTAAAATATTGGAGTATTTTTACTCAGGTGCTTATAAAGAGATGAATATGACAGAATACTTTATGAAATAGGAGGTTTGTATTTATGGACAGAAGGTCATTTTTAAAAACAACAGCTTTGGCAACAGCCGGCTTAACATTTGGCAGTTCTATTTTATTCCATTCTAATGCTGCAGAGCTTGTAGACAGTCCTCCACCTAAAAAACCTTACGATGAAGCTCTAAAAGAGATTACCAAAGGAAAATCTGTCTCTGATTCAGACAAAGTTAAGTTAGTAGCTCCGGAAATAGCAGAGAATGGAGCAGTAGTTCCTATAACTGTTGAAGTAGAGCTTCCTATCGAGCAAGTTAAAGCTATACACATACTTGCTGACAAAAACTGGAATGCAAGAACTATGAGTGTATACTTTACTCCTGCTAACGGAAAAGCATATATATCAACAAGAATAAGACTTGCTGAAACTATGAATGTAGTAGCTATAGCTGAACTTGCAGATGGAACTTTTATAAAAGCTCAAAAACCTGTTAAAGTTACAATTGGTGGCTGTGGATAATTCAAAAAATAAACATTAAAAATTTTAAAATTAGGAGGAAAGAACTATGCCAAGAAGTGCTATGGTAAAAATAAGCCCAAAAGATTATAAAAAAGATGATCTTATTCAGATCTCAACTGTTATAATGCATCCAATGGATACAGGACTTGTTAAGGATAAAGAAACTGGTAAATACATAGCTGCAAACTATATCAACCTTGTGGAAGTTTTTTATGGAGACGAAAAGATAACAACTATGGAACTTTCTGGGTCTGTAAGTGCAAATCCATTTATATCTTTTTACATAAAAGCTACAAAATCCGCTCCTTTGAAAATCGTTTGGAAAGATAACAAAGGAGATGTTACTGAAAAAGTTATTGATATAAAAGTTTAGTTGTCAATCTCTCCTTGGTTCATAGGGAGATTGTTCAAAATTTCCCTTTATTAGGAGGTTAGTTATGTTTAAAGATAAAAAGAAAAATAGAAGAATGTTTTTTATTCTTGTTGCTGCTGGATCTTTGGCAGTTTCTTCAAAAGTTATATCTGCTGAAGATGCTGGACAAGCAATATCAGAAGAGGACTTAAAACTCTATAAATCTGGAATAAATCCTGGAGAAGTTTTTGCCCAGGATGTTGGTGGTGCATTATTTAATAAACCTATGGGAACATCAAACAAGTCATGTTCTTCTTGTCATAGTGAAGAGAAACTAAAAAAGGCTGTAGGAACTTATCCAAAATATGATCCAAAAGTGAATGCAGTTATTTCTCTTCAACAGAGAATACAGATGTGTCAAAAGTTAAATCAAGGTGTAGATAAACCTTTTGACCTTAAAAGTCAAGAAAACACAGCATTACTTACATATTTAAAGTATATTGCAAGTGGTGAGAAGATTAACGTAGATATATCATCAAATCCTGTTGTAAAAGAGTATTACGATTATGGAAAGTATGTATTTGAACTTAAAAGAGGTAAAAGGAATATTTCCTGTGCCGTTTGTCATGAATATGCAGCCGGTATGGTTTTAAGGATGCAAAAACTTAATCCTCTTGGCTTTGAGTATAATGGTATAAAAGGAGTTACGGCAGCAGCTCATTGGCCAGCTTATAGGATGACACAGAGTAAAGTTGTAACTTTAGAACAGAGATTTCAGCAATGTATGTCTCAGGCAAGCATGCAAGTTTTACCTTTAGGTTCTAAAGAGATGGTTGCTCTTGAACTTTACATTACTTCTCTTGCTAATGGAGCAACTATAGAAGCACCAGGATTTGTTAGATAGGAGGAAAATACTATGAATATAAATAGAAGGGAACTTTTTCATCTTGCTGCAATAGCAGGTTTATCACTTAGGATGGAAGATGTTTTTGCAAAATTAAACGATATAAATCCTGAGAAACTGTTTGAATTTAAACCTGTTGGTAATGTTACACTTTTACACATATGTGATATGCATGCACACCTAAAACCTCTTTATTGGAGAGAACCTTCCACTTTAATATCAGCAAAGGAACTTGTGGGAACTCCTGGGTTTATATGTGGTAAAACATTTATGGATTACTATGGTATAAAACCAGGAACTATAGAAGCTTACTTTGATACATATATTGCTTTTGAAGAACTTGCCAAAAAATACGGTAAGATGGGTGGTGTTGCCCATATAAAAACTCTCGTAGATCAGATAAAAGCTGAAAGAGGTAATGATAAAGTTTTATTTATGGACTCTGGAGATACATGGCAGGGAACAGCAGTAGCTCTATTTACAAAAGCACAAGCAATAGTTGAAGCCCAGAATGCACTTGGAATTGATATTATGGTAGGACATTGGGAATTTACATTTGGTAAAGATAGAGTTTTAGAACTTGTAAACAAACATCTTAAGGCTGAATTTATATCTCAGAACATTGCAGATAATATGTGGGGTGATCTTATATTTAAGCCATATACAATCAGAGAAGTTGGTGGTGTAAAAGTTGCGGTTATCGGAAACTCTTTCCCATATACACCAATAGCAAATCCAAAAGAGTTTACAGAAGGTTGGACTTTTGGAATACAGGCAGAAAGGCTTCAAAAATTTGTTGATGAAGTGAGAA
The DNA here is from genome assembly GCA_041287495.1 of Hydrogenothermaceae bacterium. Taxonomy (GTDB): domain Bacteria; phylum Aquificota; class Aquificia; order Aquificales; family Hydrogenothermaceae; genus JAOABC01. The sequence goes on along the minus strand of JBEULE010000036.1, from coordinate 16,353 downwards.
ATAAAGGTGCTGATATAGTTGTTTTACTATCCCATGACGGTTTCACAGTTGATCAAGCTTTAGCAAAGATGGTAAAAGGTATAGATGTTATCCTATCTGGACACACCCATGACCCTGCACCAAAACCTGTTATCATAGATAACACGATTATAGTTATATCAGGATCTCACGGAAAGTATCTTGGAAGACTAGATTTAGAAGTTAAAAACAAGAAGATAACAAACTTTGCATTTAAACTATACCCTATAGCTTCTAACTTTATAAAACCTGACAAAGAAGTTGAGAATCTTGTAAATGAACTCTATAAACCTTATGAAAAACAGCTTTCAGAAGTAATAGGAAAAACCCAGACGATTCTCTACAAAAGAGATACATTTTATTCAACTTTTGATAGAGTAATAATGGAAGGTATAAAAGAAGAAGCAGACTGTGAAATAGTTTTTAATCCAGGATACAGATGGGGAACTACATTAATTCCTGGAGACAGTATAACAGTTGATGATGTTTATAGTATGACAGCTATAACTTATCCAGATGTTTACAAATTCGAGATGACAGGAGCCCAAATCAAGAATATTCTTGAGGATATTGCTGATAATGTATTTAACTCAAATCCTCTTTATCAACAAGGTGGGGATATGAGTAGAACACTTGGAATTGAGTATGAGATAAAAATCAATGGAGAAACTGGTAAAAGACTTTCAAATATAAAAGTAAATGGTAAAGATCTTGATCCAAATAGAACTTATGTTGTGGCAGCTTGGGGTGGAAATATGCATAGAGTTGGGAAAAATGTTCAAAAATTAAGACCTGTATATGATATAACGATAGATTACATAAAGAGAGTTAAAGTCGTAAATCCAACTCAAAAGTCAAACGTTAAAATTTTAGATTATGCCTGTGGCTGTCCTTCTACAGATGGAAAATGTTAAGAAGGAGGGTTTGATTTGAAAAAGCTTTCTCTGGGAATAATGTTTACTGGTTTGATATCATCCTATGGTGTAACAACAAATGATATCTCATTCCAAACTGGATATGATAAGCTGCAAAAAAGTATAAAAATTTCCAGAGAAAGCATTAAAAATCAAACAAACTTAAAATCTCTATCTGAAGCTGTTGCAGATGAAAAAAGTGAGGATAAATCAGATATATATGAAAGGTATGTAAATTTGACCTTTGAAGAGGTAGATTTACTCCTAAGAACAGAAATTGAAAATGCAAACTTTAAAATTATCCATGTTGCTTATATAACAAAAGGGGTTGAGGAACAAGGTGTAAAAGATTTTTGGAAAAATATGACTTTATATCTTATATGTAAACTTTCAGAATGTTATAAAGTTTTAAAGAATAATCCACAGCTTCTCTCACAGTTTCCATTAAGGGTTTATGTATATGAAAAAGATGGAAAAATGGTGATAGGAGCGTTTAAACCAAGTACAATCATAAAGTATATGGTAAATCCTGATGCTGAAGCTATTAAAGCCTTAAGGGAACTTGATAGAGAGATTAAAAATATAGTTGATAGGATTGGTAAATGAATTTGGGAGGTGTTATTATGAAGAAGGTTTTACTTTTTATGATTTTCCAAGTTTTACTGTCGTTTTACTCTTCTGCTTTAGCAGCTTCAGTAGACGTTCCGAAGCTGGAAGTAGATACTGAAAATTTTCCTGAAAAGATGAAAGCAGTTTTCGATTGGTCTTTAGATTCTCCAGAAGAAGTTCCAATAGTCTTAATCTATATTTCTAACTACATTAAAGCATATCAAGAATACTATCCTATGGCAGAGTATAAAATCGCTGTTGTTAGTCATGGTGGAGAAGCAGCAATTTTTGCTAAGAAAAATTATGAAAAGTTTAAAGAAGCTGTTGATCGTATGAAATCTCTGAGTGAGTCTTACGGTGTAAAATTTTATGTATGTAAAAATGTGGTAAAAGCTCTGGGATTTGAACCAGAAGATTTACAGCCATTTATAATCCTAGTTCCTGCCGGTGTTTTGAAAGTTGCAGAACTTCAAGAAAAAGGTTATAGATTAATACCTACTGTAGTTAGAAAATTAGATACTGTCAAAAAACAATATGGAAAATAAAATTTTATATAACACGGAGTTATTATGAGAAAAATTCTACTTTTTACTACTTTGTTGGTTTTTACCGGAAGTGTTTTTTCAAAGAATGACACAGATAAAGAACTTTTAGATAAAGCCAGACAGTTTTTCTCCCCCTTACCTAAGAGCTTCCCTTCAGAAGGAAATCCAATAACTCCCCAAAAGGTGGAGCTTGGCAGACTTCTCTTCTTTGAACGTAGACTATCTGTGAACGATATGATAAGTTGTTCTACATGTCATGCCATAGAATATTACTATTCTTCACCAGCTGCTAAACAGATGGGTGCTCTAAAGTTACAACCTAGACATGCTCCAACTGTACTTAATGCTGCTGGTCAGTTTGTACAACACTGGATTGGGAATAGGAAAGATGTAGAAGATCAGGCATTTCAATCTTTAACAGGACCTGCAGCCCTTGGAAATCCTTCAAATGAAAAAGTAGAAGAAAAACTTAAAAGCATACCTCAATATGTGGAACTTTTCCGGAAAGCTTTCCCAGATGATAAAGAACCTATCACTGCAGAAAATATTGCAAAAGCAATAGGTGCCTTTGAAAGAACCTTAGTTACACCTTCAAGGTTTGATGAGTTTCTTAATGGAAATACGAAAATTTTAACAAAAGAAGAAAAGAAAGGATTAAAACTTTTCATTGAGGTAGGTTGTGTAGCATGTCATAACGGTAGTCTTTTAGGTGGTAACATGTACCAGAAATTTGGTATATATGAGCCTTACTGGAAATATACAAAAAGTGAAAGTATAGATGAAGGTAGATATGCAGTTACAAATAAAGAGGAAGATAGATATGTTTTCAAAGTACCTCCTCTTAGGAATGTTGCCATGACACCTCCTTATTTCCATGATGGGTCTGTGAAAACCTTAGAAGAAGCCGTCTGGATTATGGGGAAAGTGGAACTTGGAAAAGAATTGGGTAAAGAAGAAATATTTTATATAACAGAATTTCTAAAAAGTTTAACAGGAGGTATGCCCAAAGAAGTGAGAAAACCACCTATTTTACCTAATTAATACATAAAGAGGTGTTTGTTATGTTGAGAGCTGCTATTTTTTTAACGTTGTTTATAACTTCTATAGCTTTCTCTATGGAGATAAGACAGTTTTATAAAAATATGTATATGGTTCGTGGTGTAGATGATATGCCATCTGTAGAAAATAGGGGATTTATGTCTAATGCCTATGCTATCCTTACAAGAGATGGATGGGTTGTTATAGATAGTTTATCTACTCCAGAACTTTCAAGAGAGTTTTTATCTGGACTTCAAAAAATAAAAAAATCTCCGGTGAAGTATCTTATAATAACACATTATCATCCAGATCACTGGTATGGTGCTTCTACATTTAAAGAAGCTGGAGCAACGGTTATAGCCCATAAAAACCTAAATGAATTTTACAGGTCTGGTGAAGCAAAAATGGTTCTTGAAGTATCAAACCAAAGATTTGGAGGAATCTATAAAAATGTTAAGTTAATTCCAGCTGATATAGAGATAATATCTCCCTACGAGTTGAAAGTTGGAGAGTATACTCTGTCTATAATGCCGATGGCTCCAGCCCATACCAATAATGATATTGTGGTTTTTATAAATGGAGAAAATATACTTTTTGCAGGAGATTTAGTTTATGTAGATAGGATACCTTTTGCTGGAGACAGAGGTGCTTCCGTAAAAAATTGGCTAAAGGTACTTAAAGAAATTAAAAATTTAAAGCCTAAGATTACACTTGGTGGACATAACGACCCAATGGATACTCAAGCTATTAAATTTACTTATGAATATCTAAACTATACTAGGGAAACTGTTAAAAAGTTAAAAGAAGAGGGCAAAACTTTAGATCAGATAAAAACATATATAAATCAAAATTCTCCATATAGAAATTTTGTAATGTACAATGTTTTTAACGACCCAAATGTTTATAAAATTTATAATGATTTAGACTTAGAAGATTTTGAATAAAAATTAAGGAGGTAATATTATGAAAAAGTTAGTTATATTTTTTATACTATTTATATCTTACCTCTCTTTTGCAGAAGATAATCCAAAAGCTGTTATTAACCTTACAACCGGAGATATAAATAGATTCAAGATGTACCTTTTAAGTGGTGTTGTCAACTCTGCCGAGTATTATAAGAATAACATCAAAGAACTTAAAGTAGTAGTGGTTATACATGGAGATGCATATAAATTCTTTATAAAAGATTTGAACAACTCACCTTATAAAGATGACAAACTGTTAGTTGAAAATCAAAAAGAGTTAGAAGCAAAACTTAGTTATCTGTCAAAGAACTATGGTGTTAAATTTATTATGTGTGAACAGGGTATGAAAGGAAGAAAGATAGATCCTAAAACTCTCTATCCATTTGTAGAGCTTGTAGAAAATGCATTCATAGCTCTCGTAAATTGGCAAAATCAAGGATATGCTTATATTCCTATACACTAAAAAAATAGGAGGTAATTTTATGGTAAGAAAGGCTCTACTTGGACTTTTATCTGCCACTTTGATATCCTCTTTTTCTTACGGAATGGGAAACGATGCACCACCTAAGGCTAAAAAAGAATCTCTAGAGAATCAACAAACTCAATCAAAATTAGAAAGTATATCTCCTTCCGGAAGAGGTATAGTTATATACAAAGTTGATGGAGATCCAGCAGATGTGATGATAGCTTTAAAAGGTAATCTTGAAGCAGCCCAGATTATACTTGTTACGACTACAGACCCAGCAGCACCATTGGCAAACAACATAAAACTTTTCCCTGATTACAAAAAACTTAAAGTTGATTATATTCAAAACTTCTTAGTTACAAGTATGGCAACTCTTTACAAGATTTTTACAAATGACCCAAACGCCATGGTTTTATCTCCCTTAGTTATAACAATTTATCAGTATGAGGGAGATAACAAAACCTATATAGTTAGAACTAAACCTTCTCTTTTGCTTGATGGAACAAAATATCCAGAAGCTAAAAAGGCTGTTGAAGAGTTAGAAGACAGAATAGATCAAGCAATAAAACAACTTCTCTAAACACCAAAGAGGGGACTATCCCCTTCTTTATCTCTAATTTCCAGTATAGTTTTTTTCTTTGAAAAATAGAATTTTCTAATCTATATTATTATACTATTCAAATTTTAACAAGAGGTGAAGTGTATGGTTTATGATATAGAGTTTGGAGTTGTTGTTGTTGGTGGAGGACATGCTGGTATAGAGGCAGCTTTAATATCTGCAAAAATGGGAGTTAAGACTGCTTTAGTTACATTAGATAGAGAAAAGATAGGACTTATGCCTTGTAATCCGGCAATAGGAGGAATTGCAAAAGGTATAGTTGTTAGAGAAATTGATGCTCTTGGTGGAGAGATGGGAAAAGCAATAGATAAAACTGGAATACAGTATAAGATGCTTAACACAAGAAAAGGTCCAGCAGTTCAATCACCAAGGGCTCAAGCAGATAAAGAAGAATATAGAAAATATATGGTAAATAAAACTCATAATACTGAAAATTTAACAGTTATAGAAGATGAAGTTATAGATATTGTTTTAAAGAAAAATTCGAATGAAGTAGAGGGAGTAATAACAGCTAAAGGAATAAAGATAAAAATAGATGCTGTAGTTGTAACAACTGGAACATTTTTAAATGGTGTTATACACATAGGAGATAAGAGATTTTCTGCCGGAAGAATGGAGGAGAAACCGGCAACAAAACTTCCGGAATTTTATAAAAGATACGGTTTTGAAATGGCAAGATTTAAAACAGGAACTCCTGCAAGATTAGACAAGAGAACTATTGATTTTTCCGGACTTGAAGAAGCAAGAGGAGATAATCCTGCACCTAAATTTTCTTTCTGGACTGAACCAAAAGGAAGCTACTGGTTTAACTTTGAAGATGAAGTTCCATGTTATATAACATATACAACACCAAAAACTCATCAAATAATAAAAGATAATTTACATAGGACAGCTCTCTACGGAGGAGCAATAACCGGTATAGGACCCAGATACTGTCCTTCTATAGAAGACAAAATAGTTAAGTTTGAAGGTAAAGAGAGACACACTATATGGCTTGAGCCGGAAACAAGAGATGGGATAAGTATATATCCTAACGGAATGAGTACATCCCTTCCTGAAGAGATACAGTGGGAGATGTATAGGTCAATACCTGGACTTGAAAATGTAGTATTACTAAAACCAGCTTATGCTATAGAGTATGATATAGTTATGCCAACAGAACTTTATCCTACACTTGAGACAAAAAAAATTAGAGGACTATTCCACGCCGGAAACTTCAACGGCACAACCGGATACGAGGAGGCAGCAGGACAGGGAATAGTAGCAGGTATAAATGCAGCTTTGAAATCTCTGGGTAAAGAAGAAACTTTTATAATCAACAGAGATGAAGGTTATATAGGAGTTATGATAGATGACCTTACAACAAAAGGTGTTATAGAGCCATACAGACTTTTTACTTCCAGATCAGAATATAGACTTCATATAAGACAAGATAACCCTATATTAAGACTATATGAAAAAGCTTACAACATAGGTACTTTAACAAAAGAAGAGTATAAATTTGTCAAAGAGATAGAAAGAGAGATAAACTACTGGCTTGGTAGATACAGAGAAGAAACATTAAAGTTAGGTGACAGAAGAATTTCAATCTTTAACTACTTACAAAAACCGGAAGTAGATATAGAGAAACTATCTGAAGAAGGATTACCTACTCCAACCCAAGAGTATGTTAAAAAAGAGGTTGAGATACTTGTAAAGTATGATGGATATTTTGAGAGAGAGAAGAAGTTAAATGAGAAGATGAAGTATTTAGATAGTATAAAAATACCTACAGATATTGATTACTCAACAGTAGCAGGACTTACAAAAGAAGCTATTCAGAAATTAACAAAAGCAAAACCTTTAACCTTAGGACAGGCATCAAGACTTGAAGGTATAACTCCAGCTGCTATTACTGCTATATTAGTACATATAGAAAAGATGAGAGAAAGGAAAAAAACCGGTTGATAAAGGAAAGCTATTTAATAAAGGCAGTTAAATAGCTGCCCCTTTTAAGACTTCTTCGCAATTACAGTTAAATTTATCTGGTAATGTATCTAAAAATCTAAGTATAACCTGTTTTATCTCTTCATTCTTCTGATGCATCATCTCAACAACTTCATCGGAAGTTAATCTATTTTCCGAAATTCCAGCTGCTAAGTTCGTAACCACACTTATAGCACAAAAATGCATTTTCAACTCCCTTGCTAAAACAACTTCCGGAACAAGAGTCATTCCTACAACATCAAATCCCATATCTGAGAACATCTTTATCTCTGCTCTTGTTTCTAATCTTGGACCTTCTGTTGCCACATATATACCTTTTTCGTGGAATTTTGATCCATTTTCTTTACAAGCTCTAATTAAACCTTCTCTTAATACAGGACAGAAAGGTTCTGTAATATCAATATGAACTACTCTTTTTTTATTTAAATATTCATCAATTTCATCTTGATAGTTTGTATCACTATCTTTTGAGTATATACCTTCGTAAAAAGTTTGAACCCTTGATTTTGTAAAGTCTAAGAAGTTGTCTAAAACAACAAAATCTCCCGGATTTAGATTAGGATTTATACCGCCAACCGCAGATACGGATAGTATTTTATTCACTCCTAACTTCCTAAATCCCCATATATTAGCTCTATAATTTATAAGATGAGGTGGGAATTTATGGCCTCTGCTGTGTCTTGATAGAAAAATAACTTTTCTGTTTTTATACTCAGCAATTATATAATTGTCAGAAGGTTTTCCAAAAGGTGTTTCAATCTTTATCTCTTCTAAAACTTTAATACCTTCTATGTTGTATAAACCACTTCCGCCTATAATTCCTATCATCTAAACCTTCTCGTAGTATAGATATCTGCCACAGTTTGGACATGTAAGCATCTTATCTGTTTTCAATAACTCCAAAAAGATTTTTGGAGGTATTACCATGTAGCAACCGCTACAGGTAGAGTCTTGGACTATGGCTATAACTTTATTTTTAACTCTTTTCTTTATATTCTCATACTGATTATAATCTTGAGGTTTTAAATTTTTTATTAAATCTTCCCTTGCAGATTTTAACTGTTCCAACTTTTGTTTTAAATTTTTCTCCTCTTCTTGAAGTTGGCTTATCTGATTTTCAATTTCCTGATTTTTTTTGCTTATATCAATCTCTATTTGAGGTAATTGATTTTTTAGATTTTCTATATCTTCCATAAGTTTAAGTATCTCATCTTCTATTTCCATAATAGACTCTTCTGCTCTGGCTTTTTCTCTTAATAGGTTTTTATACTCTTCGTTAGTTTTTACTTTTTCTAAAGCTTTTTCTACTTTTTTTATTCTTTCCTGTAAATCCTGAATATCTAACTCTTTCTCTTTTTTTGTAAATTCAAGTTCTTTAAGTTTATGTTTTAACTGGTCTACCTGAGAAGTCTCTTCTTCTCTTTGTTTTTTCAGATTTTCTATATTAGTTGGTATAGTTTGTAACTTTTCTGAAATTGACTGAATCTCCAGGTCTATATCCTGAAGTTTTAAAAGGTTTTTAACTGTCGTACTATCCATATTCTCTCCACTTTTACATTAAAAAGTGGGCCTGGAGGGACTCGAACCCCCGGCCGGACGGTTATGAGCCGTCTGCTCTAACCAACTGAGCTACAGGCCCTATCCTCTTGTGAGGTAAATAATATACTACAATTTTGACTTTAGGTCAAGAGGGATGTTATAATTTTCAAAAAATGGAGTGTAGTTTTGGAGATTTTAGACTTTATTTTACATATAGATAAATATTTTACTATTTTAATTCAAAATTACGGAAGTTATATATACTTTATCTTATTTTTTATAATATTTGCTGAAACTGGCTTTGTAGTGACTCCTTTTTTACCCGGAGATTCATTACTTTTTATTATAGGTAGCTTCTCTGCTACTGAAGTTATTAAAATAAAATTAGTTTATCCTCTTTTATTTACTGCCTCAGTTTTGGGTAATACTGTTAACTACTTTATAGGTTTAAAGTTTGGTAGGAAGATATTGGAAAATACAAATCTCATAAAACCTAAATATATACAGGAAACAGAAGAGTTTTTTGCAAAGTATGGAAGTAAAGCGGTTGTTTTATCAAGATTTTTACCTTTCTTTAGGACTTTTGTACCGTTTTTTGCCGGAGTGGGTAAGATGGACACAGGAAAATTTATGTTTTACAATATTTTAGGTGGATTTCTGTGGGTAACAGGTTTTGTTTTTGCCGGTTATTTTTTTGGTAATATACCAATTGTAAAAAATAACTTTTCACTTTTTATCTATGGAATTATAATTTTGACAGTTTTACCTGGAATTATCAAAGTCTTCAGAAGATGATATACCCTTGGCTATACATATTTCTTAGCCTTGTTTTTGGGATAATTTTAAATAGCTATATAAATATCGAGATAAACTTAATTATTCCTCTTGTGTTCTTCGGCCTGTCCCTTATCCTTAAGGATTATCTTGGTTACATTTCTCTTTTAGTTGGTTCTACATTGTTCGGTATGTATATTACTTTTAAACCTGTTGTTGATATAAATAGAGATGTTGTTTTTGTTGAGTGTTTATCTTTAGATGTTCCAAATAGGTTTGATAATAAGGTAAGTTTTAGTTGTAAGGTTATAAATTCTGATATAAAGGATTTAGTAGGTAAAACTATAACTGTTTCAACTGAAGATAAAGATATTTTCATATTTTCAAGGGTTGCCTTTCTGGGAAAGATTAAAAGTGAAGATGGTTCAGTCAAGGCTTATCCAAAGAAAGGTTTTGTCAAAGTGGATAACTCTCTTAATCCTTTCATTTATATAAAAGATATCAAAGAGGATTTAATAAAAAATTACAGTTATAGGGCTTTAAATAATCAAAGCTATAACCTAGGTTTAGGACTTATATTCGGGGAAAGTTCAGGAATATCTGGAAAGGATTATCAGAAATTTGTTGAATCTGGTTTGGCTCATATGCTTGCAATATCCGGCTCTCATATAGCTATACTTATATTCAGTTTAAATATGATTTTTTCTTTTTTAAATACATATATAAGAAACATGCTTATCTTTTTAATTTTGCCTTTATATGCTGTCTTTACCGGATTTACTGTTCCTGTTATAAGGGCTTGCTTTATGGGAATGTTATACTCTATCTCTAAAATAAAATACCTTAGATTTAACAGTTTGAATGTACTGTTTTTTGTTGGGTTTGTTTACCTTGTATTTTATCCGGACTCTCTGTTTTCTGCCTCTTTTCAGCTATCTTTTTTAGCAGCCTTAAGTATCATCTTTGGTATTGATTTATTTAAAGATAAAAATATACTTGTATCTACACTTGGTGTATCTTTTCTGGCTACTTTATTTACAGCACCTGTTGTTATGTATCATTTTGGTAATGTATCTCTTAACTCTATATTATCTACTCCAATTGCAACATTACCTATGTATCCTTATCTCACACTTGCATTTTTAAATATCTTCACTGGGTTTAATATTGATTTTCTCGTTAAAGTCATGGATGCTTTTGGAGTGATGTTTTTAGATATTGTCCATATGTTTGAAAAGTTTCCGTTTTATTTTGCTGGATTTAAACCTTCCTTATTTTTTGTAGTTCTGTTTTATCTATTTTTTATTATGGCTATATTTTTAAATATCAGATTAAGCTATAAAATTTTAGTTGTCTCTGTAGTTTTTGTAATTTTTGCTATTATCTCAAAATCCGATAAAAATCAGTTTGTAATATACAGTTTTAAATCAAGGGAGTATCCTGTAGTTTTTATTGCTGTAAAAGATAGATGCTATATAATTACAGATTATCCTGTTTATAAACAGTTATCTCTTTTTAGTAAAGAAGACTGTAAATACAAAGTCCTTTTAACTGAAAAGCCAGAGAGGTTTAAATATGACTACACTTCCAACTTTGATGAATTTCTAATATACACTTACCAGATAGAGACACCTGATTTTATAATTAAAAAATGGACTGAGTACAGATTATACCGAAACTCTCAGGAATATATAATCAAAAACCAAGACGGTATAATAAAGATTGAGTAAAGTTTGGATATTTGATAAACAGTAAATAAAAGAGTAGGACAAATATTATTAAGTTTAGTATCCTTAAAAATAGAGAAGTAATTAATGTAAAAATCTTATAAGCTAATAAAAACAGTATAAATGCTATTACTAATTTTAACATACAATCTCCTTATGTACTTTTTCCCAAACTTTTATAGCCTCTTTACATTCATCAACAGTAGGAACTAAAGCTATTCTAAAATACTGACTTTCACAGTTTTCATCTGATATCTCTTGACTGCTACAGAAGTTTTCTCCTATGGATACGATAATTCCGTTTTCAAGAAGTTTTTTTACATAATCTTTAGCTGGAATATTTGAAGGTGATTTAATCCAGATGTAGAACGTAGCTTTTGGATGTAGGTATTCAATACCTAATCTATCTAAGAAATCTATAAAAAGGTCTCTCTTTTCTCTGAAAATTCTGTTTCTCTCTTCAACGTGTAAGTCATCTTCCCATGCGGATTTTGCAGCCATCTGAATAAAGTCGGGAGATGCAACTCCAAAGTTAGCTCTCTCTCTTCTGTAGGTTGATATGATATTTTCATCACCTGCTATAAATCCACTTCTGTATCCTGTCATTCCACTTCTTTTTGATAGAGAGTGAAAAACTACTACATTCTCTAAACCAAATTCCAATACAGAGTGAGGTTTCTCCTCAAAGTAAATTTCCACATAACATTCATCACTACAAAGTATTATGTTATACTCTCTACATATATTTATAACATCTTTCAGATACTCAGGGTCTGCAATAGCACCTGTAGGGTTATGGGGATAGTTTATCCAAACTATCTTTGTCTCTTCTAAAATGGATTTTTCAACTTTATCTAGTCTTAGTAAAAATCTGTCTTCTTCTCTCAGTTTTATAGATGTTGGTATTCCTCCGGCGTATAATGTTCCTCTCTCATATACAGGATATGCAGGTGTCCCGAAAATCACTCTCTTCTTATCACTTTCAGAGTCAATAAATACTAAAGGAAAGTGAAATATAGCTTCTTTTGAGCCAGCAGATGGTATTATCTGAGTGTCTGGATTTAGCTTAACAGAAAATCTTCTCTCAAAATATTTTGATATGGTGTCTCTAAGGTCTTTTCTACCGGCAACAGATGGATACTGACTTATAACGGAAACAGACTCTATAAGGGCTTTCCTGATAAAATCAGGGGTTGGTTCTCTTGGGTCTCCGGTTCCAAAGTCGTATATCTTTATACCTCTTTCTTTTAAAGAAGCTTTTATCTTGTTTAACTCTTCCATTGGATAATTTTTAAGATTTTTTATCTGTTGTCTCATTCTTTTTCTCCTTCTTTGAGAAAAGTCCGGAAAGACTTACGTATATTATAACCACACCTGCAATAACAGGAAACAGAGCTATTAAAAATTTTCCAAATGCAAGGACAGGGTCATCTATTCCGGAAGGATTTAATCCTCTTATATTATTAAAAATGGCATACAGGCCTATTAATATTCCAAGTATAAGTAAAATTCTTACAGTCATTTTAAACCTTTAAAACTTTTGATATTCTGTCTGTTTCAAAGTTTAGCTTTCTCTCTCCAGTTGCTGTTCTTTTTGATATGGTAAAGGTTTGAGTATCTACTTTAAGTTTTAACAGTTTACCACTATATGTGTTGATTATAACCGTATCTCCTATATCAGTAGGAATAACGGATGCAACTTTATCACCTTTGTTAAGTTTAATAATCATAAGACCTTTCTGTCCTCTCTTCTTTATTGGTATCTCATCTCTTGGAACTAACTTCATATATCCTTCTTCTGTAACAACAAGGAAGTATTGATTACTGTTTAACAGGAAAGCTCCGGCTACTTCATCAGCTTCATCAAGGTCTATAGACTCAACCCCTTTTGCTTTGTCTCCGGTTACTCTCACTTCATTTCTCTCAAATATTAGTAAATCAGCATTTTTCGTATATACTCCTATGTATGTTTCTTCTTGGTCTGCAAATGCTGTTATTACTTCGTCATCTTCTGAAAGTGGCATGATGGTATGTCCTTGAGATTTATAAAAAATATCTTCATCAAACATCCTCTTTATTATACCTTTCTTTGTGAGTATAAATATTCTGTTTTCTTTCCCTTCTCCCTGATAAGCAGATCCAACAATTTCTTCATCTATACTTAATTTATCTTCTCCTTTTGGTAAATCTATCACAAGACTCCAGAATGCTTTTCCGGTTTTTGTGATAAATGCCACAGGTTTTGAACCTTCTACTTTTTGTATGGATATGATCTTCTCTCCCTCTTCAAGTCTTGAAGCAAAACTGTTTATAATTTTTTGTATGTAATCATCTTCAAGATTTTCATCATACTTTATGTTTATTATTTTTCCAAAGCTTGTTATACCAAAGTAAAACTCTTCTTTAAATGTAAGTTCTTTTTCTGTTGATATTGTGGTTTTTCTCTCATCTGCATATTTTGATAGCATATAATCCATCTCTTCTATGAAAACTTTTATCTTTTCATCTTCATTTGAGAGGATAAGTTTGTATTTTCTTATATCGTTTTCAAGCTGTCTGGCTTCTTCTTTAAGTTTTTCACTTTCTAGAGCTGTAAATCTGGCAAGTCTCATATCAAGTATTGCGTCTGCCTGTGTTTTTGATAACTCAAACGCTGAAGAAAGTTCATCTCTTGCTTGATTTGTATCTTTTGATGACCTGATTATATTAATCACCTTATCTGGATTAGATAATGCTTTCAACAATCCTTCTACAATGTGTAATCTTCTCTGTGCCTTGTCTAACTCAAACTGAGTTCTCCTTGTAATTACCTCAACTCTATGTTTTATAAACTCTAATAAAAGCTCTTTTAGTGTTAAAACTTTAGGTTGCTTATCAACTAAAACTGTTAAGTTTATAGGAATATTTTTTTCAAGTGGTGTGCTTTTGTATAATCTCTTTAGTACTTTCTCTGGATTTGCATCTCTTTTAAGGTCAACTATTATCCTTATACCAGTTCTGTCAGATTCATCTCTTAGGTCAGATATTCCTTTTTCTTTCCCGGTTCTAACAAGCTCTGCTATCTTCTTGATAAGCTCAACTTTATTTACTTGATAAGGTATCTCGTATATAACTATTCTCTGACGGTTGCCGGGTAATCTCTCTATCCTTGCTTTTCCTTTTACTGTGATAGAACCTCTTGCCGATTTATATATGTTTATAATTTCATCGTGAGGTGTTGTTATTATCCCTCCGGTAGGAAAATCCGGACCTTTTATAAACTGACACAACTCTTCTTCAGTAGCATCTGGAAACTGAGCAAGGTATTTGAGGGCTTCACCGACTTCTTTGAAGTTGTGTGGTGGAATACTTGTTGCAAGTCCTACTGCTATTCCGGAAGTTCCATTACATATGAGGTTTGGAAATTTTGAAGGAAGTACCGTTGGTTCTTCTAAGGAGGCATCAAAGTTTGGCATCATATCAACAGTATTTTTCTCTATGTCTTCAAGCATTTCGACTGCAAGTTTAGTAAGTCTTGCTTCAGTGTACCTCATTGCAGCTGGTGGGTCCCCATCTACTGACCCAAAGTTACCTTGTCCATCGATGAGAGGATACCTCATCGTAAAATCTTGAGCTAATCTAACAAGTGCATCATATACAGAGGTATCACCGTGAGGGTGAAATTTACCTAAAGTTTCTCCTACTATTCTTGCAGATTTTTTATAAGGTTTTCCCGGAAGTAATCCAAGTTCATACATTGAGAAAAGAATTCTCCTTTGAACCGGCTTTAAACCATCTCTAACATCCGGAATAGCTCTTCCAGCTATAACTGACATAGCATAATCTATATAAGCACTTTTAACTTCTTCCTCTATAGGAATTTTTTTAATATCTTCCATTTAGCCCTCTTTTTGAAATTTTACAACATAATATTATACCTTAACCCTCTATCTGTTTGATAAGGAAATATATTTTCATTTTGAAAATACTTTTTCATTTTGAAAAATAAAATTTTGCGAATATCCTTATTAGTTAATATTAGCTAATTATATTGTTAATTTTTTTTTAATAAATACCAAAATTTTTCAGATTTGGCATAGAATTTGCTTTTAAAATAATATAACGGTGTTATAAAGTTGAATAAGATTTGGTTAGTGTTTGACAACCTAAAATTATTGGAATAAGATAACACAATATTTCTATATAGGAGGTTTTTAGAATGAAGAAGGTTCTATCTTCTCTCGCAGCAGCAGGACTAATTACAGTTTCTGCAAACGCAGCAGATCTACTAATATCAGTAGATCAGGCAAAAGATTTGCTTGGTAAAGCTGTATTCGTTAATGGTGATGACCCTAAGGTTTTTGCTCAAGGACATATTCCTGGTTCAGTTAACGCTTTCGCTCACGATTTACATTATCTCAATGATATCAAGAAATGTGGTGGACTTCCAATGTGTGAAAAAACTGCTGAGAAGTTTATCTCCGATCTTGGAATAAGCAACAACTCCCATGTTATAGCTTACGATGACGGTAAAGGTCCAAATGCTTCAGGAGTATGGTTTTTCTTATACTTATACGGTGTAGATAATGTTCAGATGTTAGACGGTGGTTTTGCTACATGGAAAGCAAAAGGTCTTCCAGTAGAAACAGGTCCAGCTAAAAAACCAGCACCAGGTAAATTTACTGTAAAACTTAGAAAAGATATCCTTGCAACAAAAGATGAAGTATTGAAAGCTTCAAAAGATCCTAATTATGTAATTCTTGATGCAAGAAGATTTGAAGAGTATACAGGTAAAACTCTTCTAGACGCTCTTGAAGCTCCTGGAAAACATATACAGGTTGCAAGAGGTGGACACATTCCTGGAGCTAAATTCTTTGAATGGAAGAAAGTTGCAGGAAACCCTAATGGAGAACCTGATAAACCTATATTTAAACCAGTAGATCAGATAAAGAAACAGCTTGAAAGAGCAGGTATTACTCCTGATAAAACAGTTATCTCTTACTGTCACGTAGGTCTTGGAAGAGGTTCTTTTGTATATGCAGCGTTAAAACTTGCAGGTTATCCTAAGGCTAAAGTTTATATTGGTTCTTGGGACGAATGGGGTAACGACTCATCTCTCCCTATTGAACAGTAATGAATCTTTATGGGTGGCTACAGCCACCCTTCTTTATATA
>JBEULE010000035.1:0-17348 GCA_041287495.1 Hydrogenothermaceae bacterium | reverse complement strand
TCAAGTATTTTAGTAACGACACCAGCACCTACAGTTTTTCCACCTTCTCTGATAGCAAATCTCATCTGCTCTTCCATAGCTACAGGCACCATTAACTCTACTTCTAACTCCACATTGTCTCCTGGCATTACCATCTCTTGCCCCTCTGGTAACCCTACTACCGTACCTGTTATATCCGCTGTCCTGATGTAAAACTGTGGCCTGTATCCTAAGAAAAATGGTGTATGCCTTCCTCCTTCCTCTTTTGATAATACATACACCTGTGCCTTGAATCTCTTATGTGGTGTTATTGTCCCTGGTTTGGCTAATACTTGTCCTCTCTCTACTTCGTCTTTTGTTATTCCCCTTAATAGTACTCCTATGTTGTCCCCTGCTATAGCTTCGTCTAACTGCTTCCTAAACATCTCTATTCCTGTTACTACTGTCTTCTTCTTCTCTTCTGATAACCCTACTATCTCTACTTCGTCTCCTACTTTTAATGTTCCTCTCTCTACTCTTCCTGTTACTACTGTTCCTCTTCCTGTTATCGTAAATACGTCCTCTATAGCCATTAAGAATGGTTTGTCTGTCTCCCTTGGTGGTGTTGGTATGTATTCGTCCATTGCTTTGAGTAGTTCTTCTACTGATGCAACCCATTTTGGATCGTCGTTTAGTGCCCCTAATGCTGACCCTCTTATTACTGGTACTTCGTCCCCTGGAAAGTCATACTTTGATAGTAACTCCCTTACTTCCATCTCTACTAGGTCTATTAACTCTGGGTCGTCTACCATATCACATTTGTTTAAAAATACTACTATGTATGGAACGTTTACCTGTCTTGCAAGTAGAACGTGCTCCCTTGTCTGTGGCATTGGTCCGTCTGCTGCTGATACGACAAGTATAGCTCCGTCCATCTGTGCTGCTCCAGTTATCATGTTCTTTATGTAGTCAGCGTGCCCTGGACAGTCTACGTGTGCGTAGTGTCTCTTCTCTGTCTCGTATTCTACGTGTGTAATGTTTATTGTGATTCCTCTCTCTCTTTCTTCTGGTGCTTTGTCTATATCTGCATATCCTACAAATTTGGCAAGTCCTTTCTTGCTTTGTACGTATGTGATTGCTGCTGTTAGTGTTGTTTTCCCGTGGTCAACGTGCCCTATTGTTCCCACGTTTAAATGCTCTTTTCCTCTTACAAACTTCTCTTTTGCCATATGTTCTTTACCTCCTTTTTAATTACTCTTTAGATTTATTTTTCTGTCCAGCAACAGCTTCAGCTATATGTTTTGGAACTTCTTCGTATCTTGCAAATGTCATAACAAATGTAGCTCTACCCTGTGTTAACGATCTTAGGTCTGTTGCGTATCCAAACATCTCAGCAAGAGGAACTTCAGCTTTTATAGTTTGGGTGTTTCCTCTTTTCTCCATACCTAGTATTCTTCCCCTTCTTCTGTTAAGGTCTCCCATAACATCTCCCATATACTCTTCTGGAGTGTCAACCTCAACATTCATTATAGGTTCAAGTAACACAGGGTCTGCCTTTCTCATAGCATCCCTAAATGCAATAGAAGCGGCAATCTTAAATGCTATCTCTGAAGAGTCAACTTCATGGAATGACCCATCAAAGAGTGTAGCTTTTACATTAATAACAGGATATCCAGCAACAACACCTTGATTCATAGCTTCTCTTATACCTTCATCAACAGCAGGTATAAATTCCTTCGGAATAACACCGCCAACAATTTTATCTACAAACTCATACTCTTTATCTGGATTAGGCTCTATCTCTATCCAAACGTGACCGTACTGACCTCTACCACCAGACTGTCTTATAAATTTACCTTCTGCAGTAGCTTTTTTCTTAATTGTTTCTTTGTATGCTACCTGAGGCTTACCTACATTAACTTCAAGTTTATATTCTCTCTTCATTCTATCAATTATAATTTCTAAGTGAAGCTCTCCCATACCATGTATAAGAGTTTGGTTTGTTTCAGGGTCAACCGAAACTTTAAATGTAGGGTCCTCTTTCATAAATTTATTTAAAACTTGAGAAAGTTTCTCTTGATCCGATTTTGTTTTTGGCTCTATAGCCATAGCTATAACTGGTTCTGGAAATTCCATCTTCTCTAAAACTATCGGTGCTTTTTCATCACAGAGAGTGTCTCCGGTTGTTGCATCAAGTCCTACTGCCGCTGCTATATCTCCTGCATAAACTTCGGTAATTTCCTCTCTTTGATTTGCATGCATTCTAAGTATTCTACCAACTCTCTCTTTCTTACCTTTATTTGATATAATAACAGTTTGTCCTGCTTTTATAGAACCAGAATAAACCCTAAAGTAGGTTAACTGTCCAGCATAAGGATCTGCCATAACTTTAAATGCTAAAGCACAGAATGGCTCATCATCTGAAGGTTTTCTTTCTATTTCTTCATTTGTATTTGGATTCGTTCCTTTAACAGGAGGTAAATCTACTGGAGACGGTAAGTAATCTATAACAGCATCTAACAGAGGTTGTATACCTTTATTTTTAAATGCTGTTCCACAGAGCATAGGAACAAGTTTTCTCTCTATTGTTGCTTTTCTAAGAGCTTTTTTAAGTTCATTAACAGTAATTTCTTCTCCGTTAAAATACTTCTCCATCAAACCTTCGTCAGTCTCAACGATGGCTTCAATCATTTTCTCACGCCATTCCTGAGCTAGGTCAACTAAATCAGCAGGTATTTCTTTTTCAGAGAATTTAGCTCCAAGCTCATCTCCTTCCCAAATAATTGCTTTCATATCCATAAGGTCTACTACACCGACGAAGTTATCTTCTGCACCTACAGGTATCTGTATAGGAACTGGATTTGCACCGAGTTTTTTCTTTATGTCTTCATAAACACCAAAGAAGTTAGCACCTACTCTGTCCATTTTATTTACAAAAGCAATCCTTGGAACACCAAATCTATCTGCCCATCTCCAGTTTGCCTCAGACTGAGGTTGAACACCTTCAACAGATGCAAATACAAAAATTATACCGTCAAGGGCTTTCATTGATCTAACAACTTCAACACCAAAATCAACGTGTCCAGGAGTATCAATGATATTAAGCTGATGTCCTTTCCAATACGCAGCAGTGGTTGCAGCAGTTATCGTAATTCCTCTTTCCTTCTCCTGTTCCATCCAGTCCATTGTCGCCGCACCTTCATGGACTTCACCTATTTTGTAAGTTTTTCCCGTATAGAATAGAATTCTTTCTGTAGTTGTTGTTTTACCAGCATCTATATGGGCAACAATACCGATATTTCTTAATTTTTCAATTGGCACCTGCCTTGACATTTTTTATTTTCCTCCAACTTCTAATTTTTAAATTACCACTTGTAATGTGCAAAAGCTTTGTTTGCTTCTGCCATTCTGTGGGTGTCTTCTTTTTTCTTAATTGCATTTCCTCTGTTATGGTAAGCATCGAGCAGTTCGTTTGATAATTTTTCTAACATTGTGTAGTTACCTTTTCCACTTCTACTTCTTGCAGCTTCAACAAGCCATCTTAGAGCAAGAGATATCTGTCTCCTTGGTGGAACTTCCATAGGAACCTGATAGGTTGCTCCTCCTACTCTTCTAGGTCTAACTTCCAAAACAGGTTTTAGATTTTCTATTGCTTTATGAAGTGCTTCTAAAGGGTCTTCTCCAGTTTTTTCAGCTAAAATTTTCATTGCACCATAAACTATCTTCTCTGCTTTGCTTTTCTTACCATCAACCATAACCTTGTTTATAAGTTTGTGAACTAAAACATCACGATAAATTGGATCAGGAGTAATTTCTCTTGGTTTAACAGGTCCTTTCCTTGGCATTTTTACAACCTCTCCTTTTTAAATTACTTTTTCTTTCCTGTAGCTGCAGCTTGACCAGGTTTAGGTTTCTTAGCACCATACTTAGATCTTGACTGCTTTCTATCTTTAACTCCAGCAGCATCTAAAGCACCACGAACTATCTTATACCTTACACCAGGCAAGTCTTTAACCCTTCCACCTCTAACAAGGACTATAGAGTGCTCCTGTAGGTTATGTCCTATACCAGGTATGTAACATGTAACTTCGTATCCATTTGATAACCTAACCCTTGCAACTTTCCTCAGAGCTGAGTTAGGCTTCTTCGGAGTTGTTGTATAAACACGGACACACACTCCTCTTTTCTGAGGGTTACCTTGCAAAGCAGGAGACTTCGATTTTTTCTTAATTTTCTCTCTGCCCATTCTAACAAGCTGATTAATTGTCGGCACAGTTTTACCTCCTAAAATTCTAGCAACATAATAAAACTAAAATAGATATTATAAATAACAAAATGAAATAAATCAAGGGGATAAGAAATCCCCTTTTATCTTATAGTTAAATAATCAAAGTTCACTTAACCTTGTTCCTGAAACTCCTCTTCTAAAACTGCTGAAACTTTAGAATACTGCTCTACTCCAGTTCCTGCAGGTATTATGCCACCTATTATAACATTTTCTTTTAATCCATAAAGTTTATCAACCTTTCCTTCCACAGCTGCATCTGCAAGTATTCTTGTGGTTTCTTGGAAAGAGGCAGCCGATATCCAGCTTCTTGTAGTTAAAGAAGCTTTTGTTATACCTACAAGTACAGGCTCTGCTTTAGGAGGTTTTCCTCCTTCCGCTAAAACCTTCTCTATCTCCTCTTCTAAATCAAGTTTATCTACTATTTCATTTAGTAGATATCTGCTATCACCAGGGTCAACTATTCTAACTTTCCTTAGTATCTGTCTAATAATTATTTCAAAATGTTTGTCGTTAATCTCAACTCCCTGCAATCTATAAACTATCTGAGCTTCTTTTACAAGGAAAGCAGCAAGTTCCTCTATACCTAAAACCCTTAGAATATCATGGGGACTTGGAGATCCATCTGTAAGCGAGTCTCCGGCTCTTATCATTGTATTATCTTTTACAATTATGAATTTACCCTTAGGTATCTTGTAATCTCTTTGCTGACCTGTCTCTTTGTTTATAACTACTATTCTTGAGCCTTCACTCTTTAGTCTAACAACTCCATCAAATTCAGCCTTTATAGAACCATCATCTACTAAATCCTGACCTGCTTTCACAAAGTTACCATTTTTGACTATGACAAAAGCATCTTCTGGAACTTTATATACAGCAGATTTTCCTTCTTTTGGATTTATAACAGATATCTCCTTGGCATCTTCAAATATTCTAACGATACCGTCTATTTCAGATATTATAGCTTTATTTTTAGGTTCTCTACCTTCAAGTAACTCTTCAACCCTTGGAAGACCTCCAACTATATCTCTAACTTTAGCTTTCTCCTTAGGTATCTTAGCAAGTATATCACCCTCAAGTACTTTGAAAGATAGCTTAGGTTGTAAAAATTTATGGAAAACATCTGTTTTTTCAGCTTCGGAACAAGCAAAACATTTTTCCCATCTCTCCTCAAGTTGATCTTTAGATATCAATAAAATAGTATTGACAGGTAAGTCATACACATACTCTTTTCCGTCATCTCCTTTTATTACTATTCTTGGTGTATGGAGCTGTGCATCTTTTGGTCTTATGAATGTTATAGTGTAAGTTGTTTTTCCGGTAATTTTATCGAGTTCTTCTTTAAGTGTTACATCAAGTATAACATCCCTAAACTCCACAGTTCCACCTTTCTCTGCAATTATTGGATCACTGAAAGGTTCCCACTCAGCAAGGACATCACCTTCTTTTACAGTTTGACCATCTTTAACATAAAGAACAGCTCCGTAAGGTACAGGGAATCTCTCTAACGTTTTACCTTCTGAATCAAGAATTTTTATAGAACCCTCTCTATTAACTATAAGTTCTCTACCGTTTTTATCTTTTACGGTTTTTACATTAAGTAATTTAACTGTTCCTGCTTCAGAAGCTACGTGTTGTGTTTGAGCAGCTTTTGCAGTTGCTGCACCACCTATATGGAATGTTCTCATTGTGAGCTGTGTTCCAGGTTCACCTATTGACTGAGCTGCTATAATTCCAACAGCTTCCCCTATATCAACTAGCTTCTTCTGTGCAAGGTCTCTACCATAACATTTAGCACACACTCCCTGTTTCATCTCACAGGTTAATGCAGATCTTATCTTAACCTTCTCTATACCTGCTTTTTCTATATCTGAAGCCACCTTTTCGTCTATTTCATTCCCTGCTGCTATTATAAGCTCATTTGAGTAAGGATCGTATATATCCTCAGCAGCATACCTTCCTATAATTCTGTCTCTGAGGGGAACTATTATCTCACCACTTTCTATTATAGGACCAACTGTAATTCCTTTTACAGTTCCACAATCTTCTGCTGTGATTATAACATCCTGAGCAACATCAGCCAATCTTCTTGTAAGATAACCTGCAACAGCAGTTTTTAAAGCTGTATCTGCAAGACCTTTTCTCGCTCCGTATGTAGATATGAAATACTCAACTACCGATAGTCCTTCTCTGAAGTTAGACCTGATAGGTGTTTCTATAAACTCTCCGGAGTGTTTTGCCATCAGACCACGCATAGCTGCAAGCTGTCTTATTTGGTCTTTACTACCTCTCGCTCCGGAAGCTGCCATCATATAAACAGGGTTAAAGTATCCCGGGAATCTCTTACCGTTTTCTATTCTTTCCTGTTTCTCTATCTCGTTAAACATATACTTTGCAACTTCGTTCGTAGCCTGAGACCATATATCAATTATCTTGTTGTGCCTCTCACCTCTCGTTATAACACCATCAACATACTGTTGCCATACAACTTCAGCTTCTTTTACAGCTTTATCTAATATCTTTGACTTTTGTTTCGGTATAACAAGGTCTGATACAGAAATAGATACAGCAGCTTTCGTAGCATATCTATAACCAATTTCCTTAATCTTATCCAACGTCTGTGCAGTAACCTCATTGCCGAACATTTCATAAATTTCAGAGATTATCTTTGATATCTTCTTCTTATCTAAAACTTCGTTTACAAATTTGTATCCTTCTGGGAATATCTCATTGAGGATAACCCTTCCAACAGTTGTATTGTAAAGCTTTCCTTTTACTTTCACTTTTACCTTGGCGTGTATATCAATCTTGCCAAGATCATATGCAAGTTTAGCTTCCTCCGGAGAAGCGAAAATCTTTCCTTCGCCTTTTGCACCATCTATCTCTTGAGATAGGTAGTGAACTCCAAGGATTATATCCTGAGAAGGCATAGTAACAGGTTTACCATTGGCCGGAGATAGTATGTTCTGAGTTGAAAGCATCAAAATATAAGATTCAAGCTGTGCTTCGACAGATAGAGGAACATGGACAGCCATCTGGTCTCCGTCAAAGTCTGCGTTAAATGGAGGACAGACAAGAGGATGTAGTTTTATAGCTTTTCCTTCTACAAGTTTTGGTTCAAAAGCTTGAACAGACATTCTGTGGAGTGTAGGTGCTCTGTTAAGAAGAACAGGATGCTGTTTTACCACTTCTTCTAAACATTCCCAAACTTCAGGGACTTTTTCTTCAACGAGTCTTTTTGCCATTTTTATAGAGGTCGCGTAACCTTTTTCTTCAAGTCTTCTATAAACAAAAGGTTTAAACATCTCTAAAGCCATCTGTTTCGGAAGACCACACTCGTGCATCTGAAGTTCAGGTCCAACAACAATAACAGAACGTCCGGAATAATCAACCCTCTTACCAAGAAGGTTTTGTCTGAATCTTCCCTGCTTTCCTCTTAAAGAGTCTGAGAGGGATTTTAATGGTCTGTTATTCTGGGTAACTATTCTTCCCCTTCTTCCGTTATCTATCAGAGCATCTACAGCTTCCTGAAGCATCCTTTTTTCGTTTCTTATAATTATCTCTGGAGCATCAAGTTCTATGAGTCTTTTTAATCTGTTATTTCTATTAATAACTCTCCTATATAGGTCGTTTAAATCAGAAGTTGCAAATCTTCCACCATCAAGTGGTATAAGAGGCCTCAAATCAGGAGGTATTACAGGTAGAACTTCAAGGACCATCCATTCAGGTTTATTTCCAGATTGTAAAAATGCTTCTGCAAGCCTAAGTCTTTTTATCAATTTTTTAAGCCTTGAATCTAAACCTTCCTTAAGGATAACATTCCTTACAGACTCTTTTACAACTTCAAAGATAGGTATATCCGGTCTTTTCTCTCTGTATTTTTTGTAGAGTTTTTCAAGAGCCTCAGGTCCGGTTAAAACTTCTACACCTTCTTCAACTTCATAATCTGGAGGTAAAATCTGACCTAATTTATAATCTCCCACAGGTTCTAAAACAACTTTGTATCCAAGTCCTAAAACTGCATCTATCTCTTTTTCAGTAGAGTATACATCACCAAATTTAATACCAACTTCCGCAAACTTCTTTGCGATTTCTAAAACTGCTTTATGATATATCTTTGGATAGGAAATTTTAAATGAAGGAGTAAGGTCATCAAAAGATGCAGCATATCCGTGTAGTTCCTCTTTTAGCTTCTTAACAAGAACTTCAATATCTATTCTGGAGAGAATATCCTTTATTTTTTCAGCACCCATACCGTATTCGTATTTTTCACTGTTTGCATACTTATACTCGTTTTCCTGAAACTCCTCTTCAGATATAACATACAGTTTTACAAATTTAGTAAGACCCCCTTCAAGTAAAGGAAGAGACTTTTGATCTTTTTTGAAATTTTCTTCCTCTTCATCATCAGTTGGATGTTCAACTATTAGGTATGACTCAAAATAAACAACCCTCTCTATATCTCTTGAAGTAAGGTCTAAAAGAGCTCCTATCTTAGAAGGTGAAGATTTTAGATACCATATATGGACTACCGGAGATGCAAGCTCTATATGACCAAACCTCTCTCTCCTTACATCAGATCTTGTTACCTCAACACCACATCTATCACAGATAGTTCCTTCATATTTTTTCTTTTTGTATTTCCCACAGAGACATTCATAGTCTTTTATAGGTCCAAATATTCTTGCATCAAAAAGTCCATCTTTCTCAGGTTTTAATGTTCTGTAGTTTAAAGTCTCAGGCTTCTTTACCTCACCCCTTGACCAACTTCTTATAATTTCCGGAGAAGCTAAAGATAATCTAATGGCATCAAATCTCATCTCTTCTCTTCTTTCTACTGCTTCCAAGGTTTAAAACCTCCTTTTTTTGTTAAACGGAAGCAGCCATAAAGGCTGCTAATAATTAATTAAATCTTAAATTGGGATTCTTTTTTCTGGTCTTCAGATGAATCACAGGATACAGCTTCGCCATCAACCAAACACTCAACATTTAAGCCAAGAGCCTTGAGCTCTCTAACTAGAACTTTGAAGGACTCTGGAACACCGATATCATAGTAGTGCTTACCTTTAATAATTGCTTCATAAACTCTCTTTCTACCTTCTATATCGTCAGATTTAACGGTTAGCATTTCTCTAAGTGTGTAAGCAGCACCGTGAGCTTCCAATGCCCAAACTTCCATCTCTCCAAATCTCTGACCTCCAAATTGTGCTCTACCGCCAAGAGGTTGCTGTGTTATGAGAGAGTAAGGACCTGTAGAACGGGCATGTATCTTATCATCAACCATATGAATAAGCTTTAACATATACATATATCCAACTGTAACTTCCATATCAAATGGTTCACCTGTCCTTCCGTCTATAAGCTTAACTTTTCCAGTATCCTTTATTCCTGCAGCATTAAGTAGTTTTTTTATATCTTCTTCAGTAGCACTTGCAAAGATAGCTGTTTCAATAGGAATACCTATTTTGATAAGGTCTTTTACAAACTCATAAAATCTTTCATCATCAAGTTCTCTCAGGAATGTTTCAAGTTCTCTTATATGATTCTCTCTTATCTTTGAAACCATAGGATCTTTAACATCGTTAGCAATAGAGTAATACTTGAGTATAGCTTGTGTTATCTTTTCTCTGTCCCTTAACTTCTCTACTTCTTCACCAAGCATCTTACCGAGCTTCCTTGCAGCAAGTCCAAGGTGTGTTTCAAGTATCTGACCTACGTTCATACGGGAAGGAACACCAAGAGGATTTAAAACTATATCAACTGGAGTTCCATCTTCAAGGAAAGGCATATCTTCAACCGGCAGAACAACGGATATAACACCTTTATTACCGTGTCTACCTGCCATTTTATCACCAACCTGTATCTTTCTCTTCTGAGCTATGTATACTTTTACAAGCTCATTTACTCCTGGCTTTAGGTCTGCCCCTTCTTCAATAGTCTCTTTCCTCTTTTGATATATGTTTTCCCATAATTCTATCTGGGTTTTTGCTTTTTCTATGATAGATTCAACTTCTTTTATGACCTGTTTGTCAGATAGGAAGTTCGATGGATTTACAACTATAACTTTAACAGCTTTATCAAAGTTTTCCGCATTTATAACTTCACCTTTTGATACAACAACTTCTCCTGCAACTTTTATGTCTTTTGATACTTTCTTACCTAAAAGTATTTCCTTAAGCTGAGAATCTCTTCTCTCTAAGATAAATCTTTTCTTACTCTCTAACTCCTTATTTAAAGTTTCTATATCTTTCTGGACAAGTGTATCTAAGTATTTATCTTTTTTGTCTTTTTTATCTTTTTTCTTCTTCCTTGCAAAAACTTGAACATCTATAACTACACCCTCAACACCAACGGGGACCCTTAATGAGGTGTCCTTAACATCGCTGGCTTTTTCACCAAATATTGCATAGAGAAGTTTTTCTTCTGGAGTTTGAGCAGTTTCACCTTTCGGAGTAACTTTTCCAACAAGTATATCTCCAGGTTTTACATAAGCACCAACCCTAACTATACCATGTTCATCAAGGTTAGCAAGCATCCTCTCAGGAACACCTGTAATATGTCTTGTTATCTCTTCAGAGCCGAGTTTTGTTTCTCTTGCTTCTACTTCAAATTCTTCAATATGTATAGAGGTAAATACATCATCTTTAACTAATCTTTCTGATACAACAATTGCATCTTCGAAGTTATAGCCTCTCCACGGCATAAACGCTACAAGCACGTTCTTGCCTAAAGCAAGCTCTCCTTTATATGTAGACGTTCCATCTGCTATTATAGCTCCTTTTTCTACTTTATCTCCAACTTTTACAAGAGGTCTCTGATTCATACAAGTTGCTTGGTTTGAGCCTTTAAACTTAACAAGCTCGTATATATCCATACCTATATCGAGAGGATCATCCGGATTAATCTCGTCCTCATTTACTTTTATAGTTATAGACTTACCATCAACTTTAACTATAGTTCCTCCCCTCTTTGCAACTATAACGGCACCGCTGTCCTTAGCTATCTTAACTTCCATTCCGGTTCCAACAAGAGGATACTCAGTTTTTATGAGAGGAACTGCCTGACGTTGCATATTTGATCCCATAAGAGCCCTGTTAGCATCGTCATGTTCCAAGAAAGGTATCAAAGAGGCAGATGCAGACACTACTTGTTTAGGTGATACATCCATATAATGGATCTCTTTTGGATCAACAAGTCTAATATCACCATAAGCTCTTGCAAGGACTCTATCGGACACAAACTTTCCATTTTCATCTATCTCAGCATTAGCTTGAGCTATAACATATTTTTCCTCATCATATGCAGTGAGAAACTCTATTTTATCGGTAACAACACCATTTTCAACTTTTCTATACGGAGATACTAAAAATCCAAACTCATTTATCTTAGCATAAACAGTCATGGAAGATATAAGTCCTATGTTCTGGCCCTCCGGAGTCTCTATTGGACACACTCTACCGTAATGAGAAGGATGGACGTCCCTGACTTCAAACTTAGCACTATCCCTTGTTAAACCACCTGGACCGAGAGCAGAAAGTCTCCTTTTATGTGTTAACTCCGATAGAGGATTTGTCTGATCCATAAATTGAGAAAGCTGACCACCTTTTAAAAATTCTAAAATGGCAGTTGTTAGATATCTAGGATTCACAATATCACTAGGTTTTAGGTTAGGGTCCTCTACATCAACCATAGCGACTCTATCTCTAAAAGCTTTCTGCATTTTAGCAATACCTGCTCTTGCCTGAACTTCAAGAAGCTCTCCAACTGGTCTAACTCTTCTATTACCAAGATGGGCTATATCATCAAGACTTTTCTTTCCATACCTTAACTCTAACAGATACTTAACTATTGCTATAATGTCTGCCTTTTGAAGTATCCTTGCTTCTTCATCAAGGTATTCTTTTACCTTAATCTCTTTAAATTTGTGCTTTTTCAATTTAGAGATTAACATATCATCTATCTTTGTATTCTCTTTAAAAGTCTCTTTTCCAATCTTTATATCTTCTGCCAAGGCAAGTGGTGGATACTTTTCATATAAATCTTCAAGGTCCATAGGTTTTATAGTTTTAGGAATATTGTGAACTTTGGCATTTATCTTAACCCTACCAACTTTTGATAAATCATACTTCTGGTAGTCAAGGAACATATTCTCGAACAATTCCCTTGCTCTCTTCATAAAGGCCTTAGGATCAAGAACAGCAGTGTCTGTCGGTCTCATCTTCTTATAGATATCCACTAAAGCAGCATCTCTAAATGTGTAAATGGCGTTTATCTTAACTTCATCTTTTTTAAGTGTTTCTATTAAAACCCGTTGATAAGGAGATTTATTTGAAACCTGTGGATCTACAGCAACAACTTCTTCAATCTTAAATCTATCATCTCTCATTAACTTTTCAAGTTGATCGACAGTTACATACTTCTCCTGTCTAACTGGAACAGGTTGACCTTTTTCCGAAGTTTCTTCAAAAACAATAGTTACAAATATATCTTTATTTGAAAGACTATCTATATCTACATTCAGCCCTTTTTCATCTACCAAAGAGGACCCTTCTACTTTGTATCTTTCCACCTGTCCATAGAAATTTTTGAGTATACTGTAAGCTGTATCACAACCAAAAGCCCTTAAAAGTGTCGTTCCAAGTATCTTTCTTCTGTCTATTTTTGCATAGAAAATCTCAGAATTTGTTGCATACTGTACTTCAACCCTTGAACCTTTCTCTGGAATTATACTTCCTTCATAGTTTATCTTTGTTATTATATCTTTTGCTTTTTCTTCCTTCGCAGAGAAGAACAATCCGGAAGATCTTATAAGCTGAGAAACTATTACCCTTTCACTTCCATTAATCATAAAGTATGCGTAATCTGTTAGAAGCGGAATCTCTCCAAAGTATATCTTCTGCCTTTTTATAGTTTTAGGAACTACTTCCCCTGTTTTAGGGTCTGTTTGATTTACAATAAGTTCCAATAAAACCCTTAGCGGTGCACCATAAGTTAATCCCTTATATTTACACTCTTCAACCGTTATTTTCTCTTTGTATATAAGAGGGCTACCACAGTGGGGACAACTTACTCCCGGTCCTCCTAAAACATCATCAGGAAGAGATTTTTTACATTTTCCACACTCCCAATCTCCAATCTCATAACCTATATATCTAATTTCTAATTGTTCATTAGGATCTACAAAAGGAAAAGATGTTCTAAGCAGATTTTCAAGTCCTTTCGACGGGTCTCTCTTTAGTGGATGAGTATTAAATTGGACAAAGTTCTCAAAAGATTCTTTTTGAACTGAAAGTAAATCAGGAGGCGGGATTATTTCTCTTCTTCTTGAAAGAACTTTTCTGAAAGGATTATATTGTAGATTTTTTATTACTCTCATCCTTGCACCACCTTTGTTTTGGATTTATAAAAACTGAAAGTTGATATAAAACAAATAAAGGTAGACTACCACATTTGGTAATCTACCTTATTTTAAATCGTATAAAAAGTTTTTACTTCTATATATTCTTAGCAAATTACTTTATTTCTACAGTAGCTCCGGCTTCTTCTAATTTTTTCTTGATAGATTCAGCTTCTTCTTTAGAGATTCCTTCTTTAACTGGTTTTGGAGCTCCATCAACGAGATCCTTAGCTTCTTTTAATCCAAGTCCTGTAATCTCCCTCACAACTTTAATAACGTTTATTTTGTTAGCACCTGGATTTGCAAGGATTACATCAAACTCAGTTTTCTCCTCAGCAGCAGGTGCAGCGGCAACTCCACCAGCGGCAGGTACAGCAGCTGCTACCATAGCAGCAGCAGAAACTCCAAACTCTTCCTCTAAATCTTTAACAAGCTGTGCAAGTTCAAGGACTGTCATAGCCTTGATTGCTTCTTTAATTTCTTCTCTTGTAAGTGTTGCCATCTTATAAAAACCTCCTATAAAGTATTTTTAAATTTTCTAACCTTGCTTTTCTTTCTCTTTCCTAATAGCATCTAAAACTAGAACTGTTTTTTGTGGTAAAGCATTAAGTACCCTAACAAGATTAGTGATAGGTGCCTGTAGAACAGCAAGTAGTTGAGAAATGAGAACCTCTTTACTTGGTAGTGATGCAAGATACTCAATTTTAGCAGCATCAGCGTAAACACCTTCAACTAATCCACCTTTTACTTTAGCTTCTTCTTTATCTTTCAAAAACTCTTTTAATAACTTGGCAGGTTCTACTAAATCACCGTAACCAAAAATTACAGCAGTTTGCCCTTTGAAAATATCTATTTTATCATAAAGTTCTGTTCCAGAGCAAGCCCTATAAAGTAGTGTATTTTTAACAACTTTCATCTCTGCATTGGCTTTTTTCAGGCTTTTTCTAAAAGCAGCTACCGAGTTTGCATCAATCTTTTTATAATCAAGAATTATAACAACTCCTGCTTTCTCAAATTTTTCTTTTAACTCATAAACAAATTTGGCTTTTTCTTGTATCGATTTTCTCTCTACTACCTCAGTCATCTTTCATCTCCTCTCTTATGCAGCTTTAGTTTCTAAAGATTTTAGATCTAATTTAACAGCAGGGCTCATAGTAGTTTTTAAAGCAACATTCTTTACATACTGCCCTTTAACTCCAGCAGGTTTTGCCTTAACAACTGCATCTACAACAGCAAGTATGTTCTCTTTAAGTTTTTCGCTATCAAAATTTATCTTTCCTACAGGAAGATGTAAATTCCCCGTTTTATCAACTTTAAACTCAACTCTACCTTTCTTAGCTTCTGTAACGGCTTTCTTTATATCATTTGTAACAGTTCCAACTTTAGGGTTTGGCATCAAACCTCTTGGACCTAAGATTTTACCAAGCTTGGCAAGTTTAGGCATCATATCTGGAGTAGCAATAACGACATCAAAATCTATCCAGTTTTCATTAGCTATTTTATTGATAATCTCTTCACCACCTGCGTAATCTGCACCTGCCTCTTCTGCTTCTTTTAACTTCTCTCCCTGAGCTATAACTAAAACTTTTTGCTCTTTTCCAAGACCATTAGGTAGTACAACAGAACCTCTAACCATCTGGTCAGCATACTTAGGGTCTACGCCAAGTCTAAAAGCAATCTCAACTGTCTCATTAAACTTTCTCTGAGTAACATTCGCCATTTCCTTGAGTTTAGCAATAGCTTCATCCAAAGAGTATGCTTTATTTGGATCTAAAAGCTTTAAAGCTTGAAGATATTTCTTTCCTCTTTTTGCCATCTCTATCACCCCTTGTATCCTTCTATTTCTATACCCATACTTCTGGCTGTTCCTGCTATAATTTTCATAGCTTTCTCGATATCTTCCGTATTGAGGTCCTTAAGTTTCATCTGGGCAATCTCTCTAAGCTGTGCAACAGTAATCTTACCAACCTTGTTTCTCTTTGGATCTCCGGAACCTGTTTTAATTCCAGCTGCCTCTTTGAGAAGATAAGATGCAGGAGGGGTTTTAAGGATGAACGTAAATGACCTATCAGAGTAAATGGTAATTACTACTGGGACTATGGTTCCAGGCTTCATATTTGCCGTTGCGGCATTGAAGCTCTTTACAAACTCCATAATGTTAACACCGTGCTGACCAAGAGCTGGTCCTACAGGTGGTGATGGAGCTGCCTGTTGAGCCGGAATCATCAGCTCAACCTGTGCTGTCACTTTCTTAGCCATAAATTACACCTCCTTGAATTTTCCCTTGCCTAAAAAATTACCTGATTGAACCGGCAAGCTAAATTTTCTCCACCTGGGAGAATTCAAGTTCAACCGGTGTTGCTCTTCCAAATATAGTAATTAAAGCAGTAAGTTTTTCTTTATCTGGGAATACTTCCTCTACTACACCAGTAAAGTTCATAAAAGGACCTTGGATAACTCTTATATTATCACCTTTAGCAAATAATAACTTTTTAACTTTAGGAGCTCCTTTCTGTATCTGTCCTAAAACTCTCATAACATCCGATTCTTTAAGAGGAACAGGCATACCTCCGGCACTAACAAAACCTGTAAGGAAAGGTGTTTTTTTAACAATATCAATAAGGTCATCGGTAAGTTTTGCTTTTATAAGTATATAACCTGGGAATATCTTATTTTCTAAAACTATCTTGGCTTCAGTTTTATTTTCTTTACAGGTTATCTTCTGTCCAGGTTTTGATATTGGACTGTGAGAAACACAAGCCTCATCTCCTTGAACACTTTCAATAACTCTAACAGATCCATCTTCAATTGCAAATTTTGTAATACCTTTTTTACCTTGGACTTCTATCTCTCTATTGAAGCCTTTTAGAGACAGTCTATACCTCTCTTTTCCCTGAGATTTAATAACTACCTTTTCCTCTGCAGGAACAATAACTTCATCAACAAGATAAGAAAGGTCATTAAGCTGAAGATTTTTAATAAAGTTTTCTTTTGCTTTTATTTCAAGGTTAGATTGAGTATAAAGAGCATACCATTTTTTTTCTTCTTTAACTCCTTCTTGAGAGTTATCTGTATTTACTTCATTTAAAACTTCTCTCTCTTCAGCCATTAAATTTTTACCTCTCTATAATTAAGGTAATCAGTTTAGAAAATAGTATATCTAAACCCCACAGGTAAACTGCAATTAGTAGTGTAAAAATAACGACGGCAATCGTAGCCGTCCTTACAAGCTCTTTGGAAGGCCAAACAACCTTCTTTAACTCTTCATAAACTTCTTTTAAAAAATTTATATACTTTACCATACTACACCTTCTAAAGCGGGGCAGGAAGGACTCGAACCCTCAACCTGCGGATTTGGAGTCCGCTGCTCTGCCAATTGAGCTACTGCCCCGCATGCAAGATTACTTAATCTCTCTATGGAGAGTGTGTTTTTTACAGAACTTACAGTATTTTTTAAGTTCTAATCTATCAGGATGTTTCCTCTTATTTTTAGTGGTAGTGTAATTTTTTCTCTTACACTCTGTGCAAGCTAATGTAATTATCTCTCTCATATCTTATCCTCTTTAGTCAAGTATTTTAGTAACGACACCAGCACCTACAGTTTTTCCACCTTCTCTGATAGCAAATCTCATCTGCTCTTCCATAGCTACAGGCACCATTAACTCTACTTCTAACTCCACATTGTCTCCTGGCATTACCATCTCTTGC
>JBEULE010000034.1:0-170707 GCA_041287495.1 Hydrogenothermaceae bacterium | reverse complement strand
ATCACCTACATTTATTCTTAAGTAAGTTCCTTGTTCTTCTAATAATATTCTTGTATTTAGATTACCTTGTTTTGATTTATCCCCTCTTGAGTATAAAGAGTATTTTCTTTTTTCATGCCATAAACTTAACAGCTTTTTTCTATCTTTACCATTTAGATGTTTCTTAGCCAACTTTTCAAATAACTTTCTGCTTCCAAATATGACTTTCTTAGGATTTTTCTTTTGCTCTTTAAATCTATTTATAATAGCTTGGGCTTTAAGTATTGCATCGTCTACATATCTTGAGTTTATGTTAAATATTGACTGCAATTCTTTTTTAAGTTCTTTTCTTGTTTTACCTTCTAACAATCTATTGTAGGCATATCTAAGGCAAGATGATTGTCTTCTCATTAAATCTCTTAATATATCCCAATCTTTCCTATTAAGCTCTAACTTACATTGTAGTGTAATCATCTTTTTTCTTACCACCTCCTTTCTGAACTAAGCTTTTCCATAGTATATCTCCTCTTAAACCTCAGTAAATCAAATTTCGCACAAAACCCTTTTTTAAAATCTTCACATATATATTAAAGTTAGCATCACTTGTGAAAAATGTAATGAATGACTTCATGTAGATAAATATAATATACTTTTATTTAAAAGTCAATACTTAGAAACTTAGATTTGCCGAAAATTATTAATTTATTTAACTTTTTCCGATGGATATTAGATATAATAAACTAATAGACATATAATATTTATTCTTGCTTGCGAATAAAATGTAATGTATATTATGAAATAATGGCAATCCAGATAGTTATTATCAATATGAATCATATATGTATAATATATACGATTAAATATCATATATATGAGAGGAAAAAATGAGAAAATCTGGTTCTAATGAACTATTATTGCTAATGGATATAATCAAAAAATTTAAAATAGAAAGTGAATTAGGTAGTAACATAGATGTACAAACGTTTTTAAAGCCAAATATTTACATAATATGGGAAAAATACGGACACAGATTTTTATTTCAACCAATAGCTGCCTTGGATGTCTATCTTGTATTAGACATTCTAAATAAAGCTGGTATAAACTCAATAAAGATTATATCTAAACCACCTGGTAAGTTATCAGTATGGGATATTCATAAAATTATAGATTCTGGTAAAACCAAAAGAGATGGATTTGACATTTTATATGATTTTAATGCCAAGCAGTTCTCTGAGGACTCTTACAAGGTAATCACCTACAAATTCTTTAAAGATATAAAGGATGCAAAAGAAATAAATAAGATAATATTAGACTATCAGAAAAATTTAATGAAAGAAATGGGTATATATTGTTATAACTTTAGCAAGCCTATTATTAGTATGGTAAAACCAAATATAAATGACTATGTTATATCAATACTTGATTATCCTTATATAAAGACAAGACATAAGTTTACTACCTATTCTTTAATAGTCTTTGTATTGATAGAATTGTGGCATTGTCTTAAGGATAAAGAGAGTAAAGATGATTTTTGTAAATCAATAGAAGACTTTATGAGCCAACAAAAAGAAGATGATTTAGGCGATGCAATAAGAGGCATGATAAATAGTTTGGAAGATATATCCTTTAGAAAATCTTATATAGAATCATCTTTGGAAAAAGTAGAAAAAGCTATCAAAGCAAAAGGAGCTGACACAACAGAAGAACTTGATATGTTTAACCTAGCATTGAAGATATTTGAATTTGAAAATCATAATGGGTTTGATTTCATTGAAGAAATAAAGAGAATAACTAAAAACCTTAGTGCTATCAGTGATTATCTTCATAACTTAGATAATTTCTTAAGATACAGGGTTATAAATAACAGTAAGTACATAGAAGTTATAAGCTCACTATTTATTCCATCTTTTTTAAAAATATATGGTAAATGGAGATACGGGTTTCTAATAGATCCATGTATTGAGAAAAAAAATATATTAGGAAGAGAAATATCAAATATAGATAATGATATTTTACATAAAGCCCAGTATGGGATTGTATATTATGGTGGTAAATTTAGATTATTGAAAAAAAACAATATTGATGTTCCAATTGAGATAGAAAAGCTACCAAGTAAAGATTACGATGAACCAGAGAATACTGAAATAACTAGTGGTCTAGGTGATAACGACAATTTTATTACAGAAGCTGAACATGAAAATTCTCAAAGCAAACAAAAGGGTAAGCATATGGAATTTACAGATTTTGCTTCAGATATTCGTGAATTTATTAATATAGCTTTAAGATTTAAACAATATTTTCGAGATAATATAGACCCCGAAATTTTTGCATTTAGGAAGCATAATACTATATTTGTGGAGCTAAACAATTGCGATAATAGTGAAGAGCTAATACATCATTGGAAGAACATTAAACAAAATATAGCTAACTTAATAATATCCCGCAAGCCAGAAAAAGATGAAGAAGAACTACAAAAAGTTATTAAAAATATATATAGTTATAAAATGAATCAGTATAGAATTTGTCAGAAATTTATTTATTGAATCATAGCTTTTAACTTAAATTTTATATCTTTCAAAATTTATAAGTTTTTACTAACTTGTGCAGGTCTTTGAGTTATCACTATCATACCAAGGCCAAATTTTCTTCCTTCTGATGATATTTTCTTCGCCATAGATAAAGCTAAACAATACTAATCAGCCAGTCAAAGAGTATTTTTAAAACACATAACAACTTTTTATCAGGTTTTTACTATAGCACTTTTGGTATAAAATATCTAAAAAAAATTGAGGTGAAAAAATGATGAAGGGACTCTATGTGATAACTGATGAAAAGCTTACTCCTTATGAAAAAATGTTGGAGATGGTTAAGCAGGCTCTTGAAGGTGGTGCAAAGTTTGTTCAACTAAGAGATAAAAATAACAGTGATGAGTTTTTATTAGAGTATGCTGTAAAACTCAGAGACCTTTGTCATCAGTATAATGCATACTTTATAGTTAATGATAGAGTTAATCTTGCTATAAAATCTGATGCAGATGGAGTACATGTAGGTGAAGAAGATGAGAATATAGAAAAAGTTATGGAAGTTATGAAAGGTAAGATAGTAGGAGTGTCCTGTTATGGAAGTATAGAAAGAGCAAAAGAGATGGAAAGATTGGGAGCTTCTTATGTAGCTTTTGGTAGTTTTTATCCATCACCAACAAAACCAAAGTCAAGGATAGTGCCAAAAGAGATTATACCTCAAGCTAAGAGAGAGTTGAAGATTCCAGTATGTGTTATAGGTGGAATAACGGTTGATAGAGCAAAAGAACTTGTAGAGTTAGGTGCAGATTTGGTAGCAGTTATAAATGATATATGGACTGCTTCAGATATAAAACACAGAGCTTTAGAATATAAAAAACTCTTTGATTAAAAGGCGGGGGTGGGAATCGAACCCACGTATAAGGGATTTGCAGTCCCCTGCCTTACCACTTGGCTACCCCGCCAAAAATTCAGATATATATTAACATAATTTAGTTAAATGTGCAAAATTTTGCATAGCTAAGAGGAATCTTTAAACTATTTCTTATAAAAAACTTGACAATAATATACTAAAGTTTTATATTAGTATAAAGTAAAAAACTAAAAAAGGTGAAGTGCATGGCCGGAAAGAGAGATTATTATGAAGTTTTAGGTGTAAGCAGGAATGCTACACAGGATGAGATAAAGAAGGCTTATAGAAAGCTTGCCAGACAGTATCACCCTGACCTTAACCCTAACAATAAAGAAGCAGAGGAAAAATTTAAAGAGATAAGCGAAGCTTATCAAGTTCTATCAGATCCGGAGAAAAGGAAAATCTATGACCAGTTTGGTCATGCTGGATTAAGTGGTTCAGTTGGATCTGATTTTGGTGGATTCAGAGATTTCTCAGGTTTTGGTGGTCAGAGAATAGATTTAGATGATTTATTTGAAGATATATTCGACATCTTTGGTAGTGGAAGAAAAAGTCAAAGAGAAAGCAAAAGAACTTCATATAAAAGAGAAGATGGAACTGACCTTTATCAAACCATAACTATATCATTAGAAGATGCTTACAATGGAAAAACAATTACAACAGAAGTTCCAAGGTATGTAATCTGTGATGCCTGTGGTGGAACTGGTATAAAAGCTGGAAGTAGTAAGAGAGTTTGTCCTACCTGTGGAGGTAAGGGAGAGATATACCAAAATCTTGGCTTTATAAGGATGTCTCAAACCTGTCCTACCTGTAAAGGAGAGGGAGTGTTAAGAGAACCATGTGATGTTTGTGCCGGAAGAGGATTAGTTATAAGAAAAGAGGAAGTAAAAGTCAGAATACCTCCTGGAGTAGATAACGGCTCAAAATTAAGGATTCCAGGAAAAGGACACAGTGGGAGATTTGGAGGTGTTCCGGGAGATTTATGGATAATAATAAATGTCCAACCTCACTATTTATTTGAAAGAAAAGGAGATAATTTATACATAAAAGTTAACTTATCTGTATGGGAAGCAATATCAGGAACTGAGATAGAAGTTCCACATATAAGTGGAAAAGCAGAAAAAGTTAAGATAAAACCTGGAACTCAACCGGGAGACTTAATAAGAATACCTGGAAAAGGTATGCCAAGACTAAAAACATCTGGATTTGGAGATTTCATAGTTATCACAAATGTGGTAATACCTTCTGAAGATGAACTTTCAAAAGATGCTAAAAAATGTCTATCAAAACTTAAAGAAGATCAAAAAATACAAACAAGATTTGAAAAACCTGAGTAAGAGGTGATGTTGGATGAATAAGAAAAGTGATAAGAAGAAAGAACCGGTATATATGATAGGTGCTGTATCAAGAATGTATAAAATACATCCGCAGACATTGAGGTTATATGAAAAAGAAGGACTTTTAGTCCCTTCAAGGACAGAAGGTAGAACGAGACTTTACTCTGAAGAGGATTTGGAAAAGCTTGAGTTTATACTTTTTTTAACAAGGGAACTTGGAGTTAATCTTGCAGGGGTAGATGCTATCTTAAGAATGAGATCACAGATGATGGAACTTCAAAACCAGATAGAACAACTACTTGAATATATACAGGAAGAGATAAGAAGAAGATTCTCTGATGATACAGAAGTCCAGAAAAATGCTTTAGTAAAGATACCACAAATACAGATTATGAAGATAGAAGATTACATCTATGAAAAATATAAAAAAGGGAAAAATGAAGAATGAAAAAGCTTATATGTCAAATTCCAGAAAATCTGTTTGAGATATTTGTAGTAGAGTTAAATGGATACGGTTTTGAAATATTAAGTAGAGACAACCAAAATGTAGATTTTGCAATTTATAGTCAAGATAATGAGTTTGAAAGTATAAAGCAGATGATAGAGGAAATCTTTGAAGATATAGGTGGTGGAGCCATAAAAAAGATAGAAGATATAAAAGAGGAGGACTGGGAAGAAAAATGGAAAGAAAACTTTAAACCTATACATATAGGAAAGTTTATCATTATTCCAGAATGGGAGATTTATGAAGGTAAAGATTTTATACCTATAAAGATAAAGGTTGCTATGGCTTTTGGAACAGGACTTCATCCAACAACGAGATTACTACTTAAATTTATACCTGATTATATAACTTTCGAAGATACAGTTTTAGATGTGGGGACAGGAACAGGAATACTTGCAATAGCCTCAAAGAAGGTTGGTGCAAAATCTGTTGATGCCTTCGATATAGACCCAAGAGCAGTTGAAGAATGTAAGATAAACGCTTGGGAAAATGAAGTTAATGTAAACTGTTTTGTCTCAGATATAAATAACAACATTCCTCAATACGATATACTATTATCAAATTTACAGATGGATATATTCAGAAATACCTTTGATATTCTGGCAAAGAAGTTTAAAAAATACTGGCTTATAAGTGGAATATTTAAAGATGAAGAAAAAGAAAAGATTTTAAAAATGGCAGAAAAAAATAATCTCCAAACAGTAAAAATAGACAGTATGTCAGAGGAAGAAAGAGATGACTACATCTGGTATGGATTTGTATTCAAACATAACTAAATATATAGACCACTCTATATTAAAACCTGAATTAACATATAAAGATATAGAAGAGGGATGTAAATTAGCTGTTGAGTATAAATTTGCTTCTGTATGTGTAAATCCGGCTTTTGTGAATTTTGCTTATGAGATAATAAAACAGTCTTCTGTTAAAGTATGTAGTGTTGTAGGGTTTCCTTTTGGATTAAATAAAACTGATATAAAAGTTAAAGAAGCTCTAAAATCTATTGAAGATGGTGCTACAGAGCTGGATATAGTTTGGAATATAACAGCCTTCAAAAGTAAGGATTACGATTATATAAAGAGAGAGCTTAAAGAGATTACATCACAGACAGAGGATGTTGTTAGAAAAGTTATCATAGAAACTGGGTTTTTAACAGATGAGGAGAAGATTTTAGCAGTTAAAATGTTAATAGATTATGGGGTTGAGTTTGTAAAGACAAGTACTGGGTTTAACACCTCTGGTGCAACTGTTAATGATATAAAACTCTTAAAAGAGGTTTCACAGAACAAAATAAAAGTTAAAGCCTCCGGAGGTATAAGAGATTTAAAAACATTTATGGATATGATAAACTCCGGAGCAGAGAGGATAGGAACAAGTAGTAGCTTAAATATCATAAAGGAGTATCTATCTAAAACTCCTTAAAGAGAAACCTCTGTTCCTACGCCTTCCTTTGTGAATATCTCAAGTAAAACACAGTGTGGTAATCTTCCGTCAATTATATGAGCCTTTTTAACTCCATTTTCAACAGCTTCTATACAGGCTTTCATCTTAGGTATCATTCCACCTTTTATAACACCTTCTTTTATGAGTTTATTTATCGTAGAAACATCTATTGAAGAAACGGTTTTTCCTTCTCCATCTTTCAATCCCTCTATATCTGTGAGAAATATAACTTTTTCTGCTTTTAAAGCAGATGCTACAGCCGAAGCCACAAAGTCTGCATTTATGTTGTATGCATTTCCTTCATCATCATAACCTATCGGTGCTATAACAGGGATAAATCCTCCACTATCTAAAAAGTTTATTATCTCCGGATTAACCTTTACAACCTCTCCAACATGTCCAAGGTCAAGAAGTTCAGAAGGTCTAAACTCTCCCATACTTTTAAAATACTCTTCTGCATCTAACTTTTTTGCTTTTATAAGATTTGCATCTTTTCCAGTAATACCAACAGCTCTTACGTGTCCTTCTCCTACTTTATTAATAAGTTGAACTATAGATTTATTTACAAGTCCACCTAAAACCATCTCAACTATATCCATAGTTTCTTTGTCTGTAACCCTTAATCCACCTATGAATTTAGACTCTAAACCCATCTTTTTCAGATAACTACCTA
Organism: Hydrogenothermaceae bacterium; assembly: GCA_041287495.1. GTDB lineage: Bacteria > Aquificota > Aquificia > Aquificales > Hydrogenothermaceae > JAOABC01. The sequence goes on along the minus strand of JBEULE010000034.1, from coordinate 163,338 downwards.
TCTGTGGGCCACCTCCATGGACAATGACTGGATTTATACCTATAAACTTAAGCATGACTATATCCTGAGCAAAAGCATCTCTTAAATCGGCTTTATCCATTGCATTTCCACCATACTTAATAACAAAGGTTTTTCCTCTGAATGTAGATATATAAGGAAGTGCCTCTAAAAGTATCTGAGCTTTTTCAATAGCTTTTTCCAAATCTACTCCTCCGTGATAAACTCTTTTATAAAGTCGTAAAATTCCGGATTAAATTGAAGTTCTACCCAGTATGTTCCATCTTCATGTTCTATCTTTAATACTTTGCCGTTTTGTATAACGGATATTATTGTAAGCCCTTTTGAAAAATACCATTCATAATCCTGTGTTAAGCCTTTCATATATAGTGTAAATCCACCTCTCCTCTTTGAAACTTTGCAAACAGTTATAGGAGCTTTATTTATAACATCATCTTCTTCCCATTCATAAGTAGTTACATCTGTTGCTATACCTTTTATATTAAACTCTTTTACCTCTTCCATCTTTCTCTAACTCCTTAAACTCTCTGTATATCTTCTCTTTTCTCTCTTTTTCAAATTTTCCTGAAAATTTAGTTTCATAAAGTTTATTTATTATCTGGATTTTGTCTTTATGAATATATGAATAATCTTTTATTATATCTAAAAATAGCTTGGCCTTTCTATAGGTTAAAATAAGATTACCATTTATTATGGAACCACCAAAGCTGTCTTTTGCTTTTGATAGAATATCTCCAGATTTTATCCTTATTTTTATGTATGGATATATAGAGCCTGTTCTTCTATCTTTTTTAAGTGTTAGATAGCCACAGTTATCAAAAAGAGCACAGATGTATATCAAAAAATCTCTATTCAATCCTTCCTTCCATCTGTTTAATCTCTTTTAGAAGTTCATCTATCATCTCATTCTCACTGACTCTTTTGATAGGATTCCCCCCTTTAAAGAGAATTGCAGATTTATATCCACAGGCAAGTCCTATGTCTGCCTCTTTAGCTTCCCCTATCGCATTTACAACACAACCCATTATTGCAACTTTTATAGGTAGTTTTACATCTCTTAATTTTTCTTCAACCTCTTTTACTACCTTTGGTAGATCAACCTCTATTCTTCCACATGTAGGACAGGATATTATCTCTATACCTCTTCTTCTCAATCCTAAGGAGGCAAGTATATCGTAAGCTACTTTTACCTCCTCCTCAGGGGGAGCAGTTAATGACACCCTAACAGTATCTCCTATTCCCATATATAGAAGTATCCCAATACCAACAGCAGATTTTATGCTACCTTTTCCTGAAGGTCCTGCTTCTGTTATTCCTATATGAAGAGGTATATCTGTCTTTGATGCAAATATTCTGTTTGCTTCCACGTTCTGTAATACATCTGAACCTTTGATAGAGACTTTAAAGTTTGTGAAGCCTACCTTTTCAAAAAATTCTGACCAGTTTAGAGCACTTTCTGCAAGGGCCTCAGCAGAAGGATAGCCATATTTGTCTAGCAATCTTTTTTCCAACGAGCCGGAATTTACTCCAAGTCTAACTGTTATATTCTTCTTTTTACATTCCTGTAATATCTCTCTTATCTTTCCTTCATCGTTTATATTTCCAGGATTAAGTCTTATTCCGTGTATACCACTATCTAATGCCAAAAATGCTATCCTTGGAGAAAAGTGTATATCGGCAATAACAGGTATAGGTGAATTTTTAACTATATCTTTAAGGGCAAGGGCATCCTCTTCTCTTGGGACAGCAACTCTGACAATCTCACATCCGGCTTCATAAAGTCTATTTATCTGATTTAAAGTAGCTTCAACATTATGGGTTTTCGTGTCTGTCATAGATTGGACTACTATTGGAGCACTATCTCCTATCTTAACATTTCCTATATATACAGCTCTTGTTTTTCTTCTCTCTATCATTACTCTCCTACTATCAAAATATCTCCCGGTGATATACTTTCGCTTTCCAATTTATTCAATCTTTTTATAGATTCAACCGTTGTTCCAAATTTTTTTGCAATACTGTAAAGTGTATCTCCTTTTTCAACCTTATAAAGACGGCTTTTTGTAGCAGTTTTCACTATCTCTAACTTTTCCTCTTTTTTTGACTCTTCTTTATCTATCAGAGAAAGGATTATATTATCCTCTCTTTTAGTAGGTTCCGGCTTTGACTGTTTTGTGTTAGCAGTTTTTACAGGTGCAGGTGGAAGGTATATATACCTTTTGTTAAAGGTTGTGTCTAAATTTGGAATGTTTATATTTACACCCTCAAAGGCTATTCCTCTTTTGAGATGGGCGTTATAAAATTTAAGTATGTCTAAATCTATCTTGTTTTCAGACGCGTAATCTTCAATATTTATCTCTCTATCTACCTGTAAAGTTAAAACATCATACAGGTTAGAGTTTATGTTTATGCCATATTTTGCAGGATTTTGGGCAATCAGTAAAACAGCGAAAAATCTTGGGACATACTCCATAGTTTCCTTTGGAAGTGCATACTTTATGTCTGAAAATTTATAACTTCCAGTGGCTTCTGCCCTTTTTTGGATACACTTTTCTCCACAGTTATATCCGGCTATAGCAAGTTCCCAACTTCCAAACATATTATATAAACTTTTCAGATATTTAGCTGCTGCAACAGTTGATTTATAAGGGTCTCTCCTTTCATCTATATACTCATCTATCCTTAAACCAAATCTTTTTCCGGTAGAAGGTATAAACTGCCATATGCCCGCTGCATTTGAAGGAGAAGTAGCATAAGGATTAAAACCACTTTCTACAACGGCAAGATAGGCAAGTTCCTCCGGAAGCCCCTCTTCTCTAAAAACTCTCTTTACCATAGGTAAGAAGTAGTTGGCTCTGTTAAAGGCATTTTCTGTAAAATACTTTTTTGTTGTAGTGTAGTAATTCACAAAATACTCTATATCTTCATCTTCTGGAATATTAATATTGAGAGAGTAGGCTTCTTTTATAAGAAAATCTTTCTCTTCATGACTTAGTTGATAATTTATAAACTTTATAATCTGAGAGCTGTCATAGGAATTTACATCTGTATTTGTGGGAGTAGAGATACTATTACTGATAGAATTTGATATAGATTTTTGAGTAGATTTAATGTTTTGAGTTTGGTTATTTTTATTGTAATAATGTGAACTTTTTTTCACATCTTTTACAGTAGTTGAGCAGGAAGCCAAAAACACTAAGCTTAAAGCTACAAGGATAACATACATAACTCACCTTTTGAGAAAAGGAATTCAAAATTATATTTCGTCTTCTATAATAGAAACTTTAGAGCCTGAAATATCAACTCTTTTATGTTCCTTTATCGAATTTGTATTTTCATCTATATAAACAAGGTCTATTTTATAGTTTTTTAGTTCTTTGTCTTCTACATGGGCATAGGATGCTATTATTATGATATCACCGTAATGTCCCAATCTTGCAGCTGCTCCGTTTAATATACACTCTCCGCCATACCTTATTCCTGGTATAACATAAGTGGAAAATCTCTGTCCGTTGTTAATATTGTAAACTTCTATTTTTTCAAAAGGTACTAAATTAGCAGCTTCCATTATTGCTTCGTCAAGGGTTAAGCTTCCTTCATAATGAAGGTCTGCTCCAGTGATTTTTATTCTATGAACTTTTGATTTTAACATCGTTCTATACATCTTCCAAACTCTCCTGTTAATTTAATTAATATCCTAATCTGAAAAATTATATCACAGCCTATTTTTCCAATTTTAGACTAAACCTCATATTTGTAGACGCCTATATCATTTTAGACACATCATTAAAAAATTCAGCCTCAATTAAATTTACATAGTATTCTAATGGCTTGGTTAAAAGAGAGTTATGGGATACTGAAAATTATAATTCTCTGTTTATGATATAATCTGCAAGTTGTAGAAGTTTGCCTTTCTCCAAAGTATCCGGAAAATCTTTTATACTATCTTTTGCAATTTCTACAAGCTCTCTTGCTTTCTTTACAGCTATATCAATTCCACGGTATTTCAAAACAATATTTTTAACTCTCAATAAATCTTCTTCCGGTGGACTTTTGTCTTTTATCACTCTATTAATCAAATCCCTCTCTTCTGCTGTTATTTTATCTAATATAACTAACAATGGATATGTAAGTTTTCCTTCCCTTAAATCGTTTAAAGTAGTTTTACCTACTTTGTCCACAGAACCTACATAATCTAGAATATCATCGACAATCTGAAATGCAAGTCCTATGTTTAATCCAAACCTATAACTTTTCTCCTTTATCTGTATGTCATCACTAACTGTTGAAGCACCTACATAACAACAACTTCCAAATAGCACAGCTGTTTTTCCTTTTATTATCTTAAAATAATCTTCAACAGTTGTGTTTAAATCTCCTATCTTTTTTAGTTCAAGAAGTTGTCCCTCTGCCATCTTTTTAACAGCATTACTTACATTTCTTATCATATCTATGTTGCCGTATATTGAAAAAAGATATAAAGCTAAGGCATACATGTAATCTCCTGTCAAAACACAAGCATCGTTTCCAAAAACTCTATTTGCAGTAGGTTTTCCTCTCCTTGTTAGAGACCCATCAACTACATCATCATGTAAAAGTGATGCTGTATGTAGATACTCCATAGCGTATGCAAGTGGATAGGCATTTTCCGGAATTTCCCCACTTATCACTTTTGCAAATGTTAAAACCAGTGTAGGACGAACTCTCTTTCCTCCTCCATCAAGTATATAACCACCTACTTCTAAAATAAACTTTACATCTGAATCTAAATACTCTCTTAATCCTTTTTCAATAATCTCTCTATCTATCACTTTTTACCTCTACCTTTTCTTTCCTATATTTTAACTCAAAGTATGTTATTAAAGATAAGAATATCAGAATAAAAATAAAGTAAATATATGTTTTGTAAGCTGTGAAAAATGTCTTTTCATCATATAGATAAACAGTTTGAACTATAAAACCTTCTTCTTTTAACGGAAGATATCCTTTGATAACTCCTACCGGATTTATAACTGCTGATATTCCGGTGTTTGCCGCTCTAATCAAATATCTACCTGTTTCTATAGACCTTATCCTTGCCATCTCAAAATGCTGATAAGGTGCAGAAGTTTTTCCAAACCAACCATCGTTTGTCACATTAACTATAACATTGCCACCTTTATTTACAAAATCAGATACAAAATCCGGAAATATTGACTCAAAACATATTAAAGGGACTACTTTTAAATCTCTGTAAGTTAAGATTTTTTGTTCTTTACCTTTTGTAAAATCTATACCTTGAAGGTATGTAAATATATTTTCTAGAATCTTATTTTTAAAAGGTGCATATTCTCCAAATGGAACTAATTTTATTTTATTGTAATAATCTACATATGTATGATTTTCATCTAATATAAATACAGAATTATAAATCTTATCTATATCCATATTTGGAGTAAGTAGAACATTGTCAAATCCTGTTATTATTGGAACATTTATGTCTTTTATCTTATGAAAAAAGTAATCTCTGAGAGGGGTATCAATATATGGATATATAGGAATAGCTGACTCTGGAAGAACAACAAAATCCGGATTATCCTTCAAAGACTGCTTTATTAAATCAGTGTATATATCTATTATCTTTATATTAGTCTCTTGAGTTGGATTTAGCTTTAAAGATTCATCTATGTTTGCCTGTATGACTGCAACTTTTACAGATTTACCACTATCTCTATAGTTATCTATCCTAAATTGACCGTATATAAAGATGATGATGAAAATTAAAATTGTCAAAATAGCTAAAATTATTAACTTTTTCTCTTTTACCCTAAACATTAAGAAGAAAACCACACTTAAAAGTAATACCAGAAAAGATAGTCCATAAACACTGAAAAATGCTGTTATCTGTGCAATAGGATTAATATAAGAGAGCATATAACCTACTAAATTCCAAGGAAAACCGTTAAAAGGAAAAAACTCCCTTGAAAATTCAAGAAAAACCCATACAAATGGAGCCGTAAAGATAGCATTTAAACCATATCTGTTATATAAAAGTTTAACGATGACAGAAAAAGATATAAAGACCCATGCTGAGTAACTAAAGGTAAATAAAATAAATAGTATTGAAGACAGAAAAAGATTTATACCTCCATAGTAAGATACAGCATATATTATCCAGTAAAAAGATATAACAGAAAAAGTTAGCCCAGTTATAAAACTGTAAAAAATAACTTTCTTTAAAGGATAATCTACTATAAATTTAAAAAGTATATAAAAGCCTATCAAAAAACCAAATGGTATAAAAAAGTTAGGTAATGATATTCCTAAGAATAAACCAGATAAAACTGATAAAAAAATACCTTTTTTTGTCATTTTGAGAGAAACTGGGATATATACTCCATATATCCAATATCTTCAAGTTTTTTAGCTTTAGATTCAACCATATTTTTAAGACCTTCTTTATACTCTTTTAGCTTTTTTGCTATTTTTTCATCAAAAGTGGCAAGGATAGAAAGTGCTAAGAGTGCAGCATTCTCTGCATTATTTATTGCAACGGTTGCAACTGGAATACCTGCTGGCATCTGAACTATTGATAAGAGAGAGTCAAGTCCATTGAGAGAAGATGTTTTTATGGGAACTCCTATTACCGGAAGATGTGTAAGTGATGCTACCATTCCAGGAAGATGTGCAGCTCCTCCAGCTCCAGCTATTATAACCTTTATACCCTTTTCTTCTGCTTCTTTTGCAAATTTATACATTCTATCTGGTGTCCTGTGGGCAGATACTATCGTCAGATGGTAATTAACTTCAAATTTATCTAAAATCTCCGCTGCTTTACTCATAACTGGAAGATCAGAATCACTACCCATTATTATTGCTATCATCCTTTATCTCTCCTTTAACTTTTAGTAAAGTTTTAACTTTTGTCATCTTTTGAAGTAATCTTTCTCTGTTAAAGTCAATGATTGTAATATGTCCCATCTTTCTAAGTGGGAATGTAGTTTTTTTTCCGTATATATGGACATAAACGCCGTCAATCTCCATAACTTTATCTAAATTTTCATAGATAGGTTTTCCTCTGTATCCCGGTTCCCCCAAAAGGTTTATGGTAATAGCCGGAATATACTGATATGTAGAACCCATAGGGAGTCCGGCAAGTATTCTCACAAGCTGCTCAAATTGACTTGTCTCACAGGCTTCTATTGTGTAATGTCCAGAGTTATGGGTCCTTGGAGCGACCTCATTTAGAAGTATTCTACCTTTTGTATCCAAAAACAGCTCAACACCAAAAACACCTATTCCATTTAAAGCTTCAACGGCAGATATTGCTATATCTTGGGCTTCTTTAGAAATATCCTCATCTATATCAGCTGGTACTTTTAGGTAATCAAGTAGATTTCCCTCTGGATTAAAAAACATCTGAGAAACCGGATATACCTTTATATTACCTTTTCTATCTCTTGCCACAATTATACCAAGCTCTTGCTGAACTTCTACATACTCCTCAATATAAGAAGGTGCATTAATAACCTTCTCTAGATCTTCCCTGCTCTTTATTATTACAACACCTCTGCCATCATACCCACCAATCTTTAACTTTTGAACACAAGGTATAAAAAGTTCTATTTTAGATATATCATCAACTTTCCAAAAGTTTGGAACAGGAATACCTTTACCTCTGAAAAACCTCCTCTGTTTATACTTGTCCTGAATAATCTCAAGAATCTCTATAGAAGGAAAAACTTTATCTGTATTAAGGTGTAATCTTAAACTTTCTGTATCTATATGTTCTATTTCGTAAGTTATAACATCGGATATATCATTTATCTTTTTTAGTCCTTGTGGGTTATCTACCTTTGCTACTATCTGATTAGATATCATTGAAGCTGGAGCATCTGAGGATGGGTCTAAAACTACTACATTTAAACCTAACTTCCTTGCTGCAATGCCTGTCATCTTTGCAAGTTGTCCACCACCTATAATTCCAATAGTAAAATCTGTTGGTTTAAAAATACCCATCTTCACCTTCTGCTTGAAATTACTACTAAATATTTTAAACTATAAACTATATCGAGATGAGATATTTGGAGAGAAAGTTAAAAATAAGTCTGATACCAAGTAGTACCAATATAAATCCCACAGATTTTATTAAAAAGTTGTAAATACTGCTTTTTATAAATCTCTTAGAGCTATCTACAAATAAAACTATAGATACTTTTACAGATATAAATGCAATGAAAAATGATATAAAAAATGATAAAGTTTCAGGGAAATTTTCTGAGTAAAAGTTTACCGCTATTAAAAACCAGAAAAGATATGTATATGGGTTAAATAGATTAACTAAAAATCCTTCCAAAAATGCAGGTAAAACTCCCCTTTTTGTAGAGACTCTTTCAAACTGTCTGTAATGGTATTTTATATTCTTATACCCAAGATATATTAGTAAAACACCTCCTAACAAGTAAAAAATCTCGACGATATTTTGAAAATTTTTGCTATGTTTATATATAAGAAAATAAGATACAAGAAATATTGGTATATCTGTAAATAAAGGAGATATTCCTACGGCTATACCTTCTTTTTTACCATACTTTAGAGTTTCCGAAACGATAAGTGTAAGAATTGGACCAGGTGATATTGCAGCTGCAACACCTAAGAGAATTCCGGATATTATAAGTTTTAGCTCTTCCATTAATCCTCTGTGTTAAAAGCTCTGTCTCCAGCATCTCCTATACCGGGAACTATGTATCCTCTATCATTTAAACCTCTATCTATTTCTCCAATGAAAAATTTCACATCTTTAAATCTTTTGAGATTTTCTATTCCCTCAGGAGATGCTATAACATGTAGAGATTTTATCTTTTTTGGATTTTTTGACTTTATATATTCTAATGCTAAGTACATAGAGCCTCCTGTTGCAATCATTGGGTCAACTACTATAACAGTTTTATCTGTTAAATCAGGAATCCTCTTGTAGTAAATTGTGCTTTGAAGGGTCTCTTCATCTCTTTTTATTCCGAGGAAGCCGGATTTTGCCAGAGGTAGAACTTCAACACAACCTTCTAACATTGGAAGTCCAGCTCTGAGTATTGCCACTATAACAAAGTTTTCTTCTATTAAAGTAGGATAAACTATTTCTTCTAAGGGTGTCCTAACAATTTTTATAATCGTTTCTTCATCTTTTAAAGCTTCAAATAGAAGAATTTTTCCAATGTTTGACAATGTTTTTCTAAAAACTTCCGGTGTAGTTTCTTTATTTCTCAGCTTAAAGATGAATGTGTTGATCAAAGGATGCTGGATTTTCACAAAATTATCCAATCTACAACTCCAAGGTTAATTTTTGGTAAAATTTTATCATGAATTTTCCGGAAGGTTTAACTATGAGGAAGGTAGGATATATATATGACGATATCTTTTTAAAACATGATACAGGTAAAAGTCATCCTGAATCTCCAGAGAGGTTGATTTCTATAAACACATTTATACAGGATTTAAAGGACAAATTGATTTTAATTCCACCAAGAAGAGCTACAGTTAAAGAGATATCTATGGTTCATGACCAATACTATCCACAGGAGATAATGGATTTTTGCTCTGCCGGAGGAGGATACTTAGACCCTGACACTCATGTAGGAGAGTTTTCATACGATGCTGCTATTACGGCTGTTGGAGCTGGATTGGAAGCTATAGACAGAATAAAGAAAGGAGAGGTTGAGAGGGTTTTCTGTGCTATAAGACCTCCGGGGCATCATGCAGAGTATTCAAAAGCAATGGGATTTTGCATATTTAACAACATTGCAGTAGCGGCAAGATATGCCCAAAAGCAAGGATATGAAAAGGTTTTTATAGTTGATTTTGATGCCCATCACGGAAATGGTACTCAAAAAGCATTCTATGAAGATGACACTGTTTTCTACTTTTCTACTCACCAGTATCCATTCTATCCTGGGACAGGCTCAAAAGAAGAGAAAGGAACAGGAAGAGGATACGGATACACTTACAACATACCTCTACCTGCCGGAACTTCCGATGATACATATATAGATATATACTCAGATATTCTTCCTAAACTTGTAGCTAAATTTAACCCGGATATAATTCTCGTTTCAGCTGGGTATGACCTTCATAAAGATGACCCTCTAACATATCTTGATGTTTCAACAGAAGGCATAGGAGTTATAGTAGAAAATATTCTGAAATCTGCAGATGTACCGTTTTTATTTATGTTAGAAGGTGGATATAACTTAACAGCATTAGGTGAAAGTGTAAAATTAACCATTCAAAAGATGTTAGAGGTTTAATTTGAAAAAAGTGAAAGATGTTATAGTTGACGGTGTTATTTTAAGTGGCCAAGATATGGATATATCAGATATATCGGATAACTCTAAAAATATAAAAGAAGGTAGTCTATTCTTTGCAATAAAGGGAACAAACATAGATAGCCATAACTTTATAAAAGAGGTTTTAGAAAAGGGAGCTTCTGGAGTTGTAGTCCAAGATAGAGAGTTATCTGATTTTTTAGTTAAAAAATATCCTAATAAAGCCATTATACTATCTGAAAACACAAGGAAAAGTCTCTCTTTATCAGCAAACAGGTTTTTTGATGAGCCTTCAAAGGATATAAAGGTTATAGGTATAACTGGAACAAACGGAAAGACTTCCGTATCAAATATACTTGCACAGTTTTACGAATTTGCAGGATACAAAGTAGGAGTTATAGGAACTATAAACTACAAAGTAGGAGATGAGATTATCTCTTCTGGACATACAACACCAGACCCTATTAACTGGTTTAAAACATTAAAGATATTCAAAGAAAAAGGAGTAGATGTAGTAGTCGCAGAAATTTCATCTCATGCGTTAGACCAATATAGAGTTTACTCAACTGTATTTGACGGCGGAATATTTACAAACCTAACCCAAGACCATCTTGACTATCACAAAAGTATAGAAGAGTATTTTAAGGCAAAGGAAAAACTCTTCTATCAAATTCTTGATTTTAACAAAAATCCAAAAGCCTCGGTAAATTATGATGATGAATATGGCAAAAAGATATACGAGAAATTTAAAGATAGCTTTAATATGATATCTTACGGAAAAACCTCACAAGACTTCAAAATAGAAGATATCAATCTATCATTGTATAAAACATCGTTTAGTTTTATGTACCAGGGAAAGAAAAGGAAGGTTTATACAAACTTATTAGGAGATTTTAACATCTACAACCTAGCTGCATCTATCTCTTATCTTCTGATAGATAACTTTGATATAGATTTTCTGATAGAAAAAACAAAATTTATAAAACCTGTAAAAGGTAGGTTTGAAGTTTTATCAGAAAATGGTAAAACTGTTATAGTTGACTATGCCCATACTCCTGATGGACTGGAAAAACTCCTAAATTCTGTAAATCAGATTAAAAAAGGTAGAGTATTAACAATTTTTGGAGCCGGAGGTAACAGAGATAAATCCAAAAGACCTATAATGGGGAAGATAGTAAAAAGTTTATCAGATATAGTTATTATAACTTCTGATAATCCCAGATATGAAGAACCTATGGATATAATAAACGATATACTAAAAGGAATTGAAGATAAAACTGATGTTTTTGTTATTCTGGACAGAGAGGAAGCAATAAAATCTGGTATAGAAATAGCAAAGGACGGAGATATTGTAGTTATTGCCGGTAAAGGACACGAAACATATCAAATTATAAAAGATAAAATTTTACCTTTTGACGACATAGAAGTAGCAAAAAAATATCTAAGGAGAGAAGATGTTTAGAGGAAAAGTTAGGAAGATACATTTTGTTGGAATTGGTGGTTCTGGAATGAATGGAATAGCAGAGCTTCTACTTAATCAAGGTTATACAATTTCAGGCTCCGATATAAAGGAAAGCCAAGCTACCCAGAGATTGAGAGAGTTAGGAGCCAAGATTTACATAGGACACAGTGAAGAAAATATAAAAGATGTAGATTTAGTTGTTTACTCTTCTGCCGTTAAGATGGATAATCCAGAGATATTGAAAGCAAAAAAACTTAACATACCTATAATACCAAGGGGGGAAATGCTTGCAGAGTTGATGAGATTTAAATACGGTATAGCAGTTGCAGGAAGCCACGGAAAAACAACAACAACATCAATGATAGGGACAATATTAGGTAAAGCAGGACTTGACCCTACTGTTGTTATAGGTGGTAAACTATCTGTATTTGGAAGTAATGCAAAGTTAGGAAGAGGGGAGTTTTTGGTAGCTGAATCTGATGAAAGTGATGGCTCTTTTTTAAAACTTACACCAACGATAGTAACTATAAACAATATAGATTTGGAGCATTTAGGATTTTACAGAGATTTAGATGATATAAAGAATGCTTTTATAACCTTTGCAAATAAAGTTCCATTTTATGGGGCTGTTGCAGTTAACATAGATGATGAAAATGCTAAATCTATACTTCCTTCCATAGATAGAAAGGTAATAAAGTTTGGTCTTTCAGAGGAAGCTAATGTGAGAGTAACAGATATAGAGTTAGTAGATGGTAGGTATAGATTCAAAGTTGAAGGGTATTCAGATATACATCTATCTATTCCTGGGAAACATAATGTTTATAATGCACTTGCCTCTATATCTGTATGTCTTGAGCTTGGTATTCCTTTCTGTGTAATAAAAGAGTCATTAGAAAACTTCAAAAACGCAAGTAGAAGGTTTGAGATTAAATATAGTGGAGATGTAACAGTTATAGATGACTATGCACACCATCCAACAGAGTTAAAAGCAACATTATCTGCTGTAAGAGATTACTACCCAAACAGAAGAGTAATTGCTGTATTCCAGCCCCACAGATATTCAAGGGTAGCTTCTCTGTTTGAAGATTTTGCAAACTCTTTTGATAAACCAGATATAGTTTTAATCACAGAAATATACTCAGCTGGAGAGCCAGCTGTAGAGGGAATTTCCGGAAAAATTTTGGTAGACAAGATAAATGAAAAAAGGGATAATGTTTTCTATGTAGAAGATTTAGAGGAAGCTAAAAAGTTTCTAACTGGTGTAGTAAAAAAAGGAGATGTTATAATAACCTTAGGAGCTGGCAGTATAACATCTTTATCAGATTTCTTGGCGAACTATCTATCTGGTAAAGTTGAATAAATTTTAAAGAAATTTTAAAATTTGTAATAAGTGGATAAAATTTTTAAACATCATAGAGAGGTCAAAGTGGTTTAAATGGATAGATTTGTAAATAGATACAATATGTCCCTTCTAACAGACCTTTACGAGCTTACTATGGCTCAGGTTTATTTCGAAAAGAATATCAATGGTAATGCTGTTTTTAATTTTTTTATCAGACCTACAAAAAATCGTAATTACTTTTTAAACGCCGGAGTTGAACTACTTATAGATTACCTTCTGAATATAAAATTTACAGAAGATGATATAGATTTTTTACATAAAACCGGAAAGTTTAAAGATGATTTTCTCGATTATCTGAGATATTTCAGATTTAGTGGTAATCTTTACGCTGTAGATGAAGGAGAGATAGTTTTTGCCAATGAACCTATCATTCAAGTTGAAGCTCCGATCATAGAAGCCCAGATAGTAGAGACATTTTTGATTAACGTTATGCAGATATCAATACTTGTAGCCACAAAAGCCCTAAGATGTTACTCTGTTGCTAAAAATACAATGTTGATAGATTTTGGTTTAAGAAGAGCCCATGGAACAGATGCAGGAATGATTGCGGCAAGAAGTAGCTATATAGCTGGATTTTCTGGAACTTCAAATGTCCTTGCAGGCAAAGTTTACGACATACCTATATACGGGACTATGGCACATTCCTTTATAATGGCACATGATAGCGAAGAAGAAGCCTTTGAAAATTTTGCTTCTGTTTATCCGGAAAACACAATCTTTCTTGTAGACACCTACGACACAATTAACGGTGTAAAGAATGCAGTTAAAGTGGCAAAAAAACTTGGTATAAGAATAAAGGGAGTCAGACTTGACAGTGGAGATATTTTACATCTCTCAAAGGAAGTAAGAAAAATCCTTGATGAAAATGGATTTAAAGATGCTATTATCTTTGTAAGTGGTGGAATAAACGAGTATAAGATAAAAGAACTTATGGACAAGAACGCTCCTATAAATGGATTTGGTGTTGGAACTGAACTTGTAACAAGTGCAGACCTTCCATACCTTGACTGTGCCTATAAACTTGTTGAGTATGATGGTAAACCAGCTATGAAACTAAGTAGAAAGAAGATGACAGTACCTTACAAAAAGCAGTTTTACAGAATTTACAGACAGGGAAAGATATATAAAGATATAATTACACATTTTGACGAAACTGTGGAAGATGGTATAAAGATGCTAAATCTCTACATAGAAAATGGAAGACTGGTTAAGAAACTACCTACCCTTAAAGAGATAAGAGAGTTAACCCTTATAAACTTTGAGAAACTTCCTCAAACATTTAAATCTATAAATCAATCTATGACATTAACTCCGGATTTATCTAACAGACTTTTAAAGGCAACAGAAAAGTTTCAACACAGGTTAAAGAAAAAATGATTATGATAAAATTTTTAAACTTCGATTTAAGGAGTTATAAATGGAGTATGTCAAAGTTAAAATAGATGGAGAAGAGATAGAGGTACCTAAAGGAACTACAATACTTGAAGCTGCAAAAAAACTAAATAAACTCATTCCTACCTTCTGTTATCATGAGAAATTACCTATATTTGGTGGTTGTAGGATATGCCTTGTATATGATGTTAAAATGAAGAGGTCTATTATAGCCTGTGGTAATTATGTGTATGATGGTATGGAGATAGAAACAGAGAATGAACAGGTTAAGAATGACAGAAAGTTTATATTAGAGATGCTTTTTACAAGACATCCCCTTGACTGTCCTATATGTGATAAAGCAGGAGAGTGTGATTTACAAAACTGGGGAACTTACTGGGGACCCCAAAACTCAGTTTTACCTATTACTCCTTTTGAAAAAATAAGACCTGAAGAAGATTGGGAAAGTGATTATTTAGAGTATGTATCAAACAGATGTGTGTTGTGTATAAAATGTGTTTCTGTATGTGATAACATCAATAAATCTCACTCATTATTTCAACTTGAAAGGGCTTTTGAAACTTTAATAGCTCCGGTTACAAAGCCGATGGATACATCAAATTGTGAGATGTGTGGATTGTGTGTTGATATATGTCCAGTTGGAGCTATACTCTTTAAACCATTTAAATTTAATGCAAGACCGTGGCTTTTAAAAGAAACATACACACACTGTGGATTTTGTAGCTTAAACTGTCCGGTTGTAGTTAACCACGATGATAAAAAAGTATATAGGATAAGAAGTACAGCAGAACTTGAAAGTTGTGCTAAAGTGTATCTCGGTTATGACTGTTTTAACACAAACAGATTAAACAACATAAAACTTAAAGGTGAAAATATCTCAATAGAAAAAGCAGTTCAAACTTTAAAACAGCTTTTAGAAAGTCCAAAAACAGCCATCGTTTTATCAGGTTATCTATCTTCTTCCACATTAGATGTTCTTTCAGACATAAAAGAAAAAAGTAATGCCATATTTACATCAGACATAACTTTAACAATTCTTCCACTATTTGATGGTTATAGGAAAGATTATGAAGTTTTTGAATTTGAAAAAATCAAAGAATTTAAGGATATATATGTGATAGGTGATGATATTACAGATACAGTCCCAGTTTTAACTTACTACCTACCTAACGGAATAACTTTCATAGGAGAAAATCCTGATAGAATTAAAAAATTATATCCTAATACAGTAAAAATAAGCGGAAAACAGATAATAGAGTATGTTAGAGAGAATGTAAATCCAGACTCACTAATTATATACTCATCTTACTTCTTTGGAGAGGATGCATATGAGTTTGGGAAAACTTTAAGGGAGTTAGAAGAGGATAAAGGATGTAAAATTATGTTAGTTCCGCCACAGCCAAACTGTTTTGGTTTAATCAACAGATTTTGGAATGATTTAGAAGTTTTAACTTCTGTTATAGACAGGATAGATAAAGGAGAGATAGAAAACCTTATACTATTTGGTGAAGAGGTTGTAAGTGTTATTGATGAGTTAAAATTTAAGGAGTTATGGGATAAAGTTAGATTTAAAGTTATATTTACACCTTTTGAAGATGGACTTACATTTATATCAGACCTTTCTATTCCTATGAATACATGGATAGAGGAGGATAGTTATTTTGAAGGAGCAAGAGGTGAAAGAAGGATAAAGAAATCCTTAAAAAACAATAATCTATTTTCTGTTGTTGTTGAAAATCTTTCCAAAACACTTTCCACAGAGAGAGAAAAGAGAGAAACTGTAAGAGATTACACTGTAAAAGATTTTATAAATGTAAGCTCTCAAAAGATTTACGATGCAAGTTACTTCTCTTTAAGGTCTAAAAATCTTAAAAACTGGAAAGAAAAACTTATAAGTGAGGTAGTCAATGAATATTAAAATGGGAGTTGCAAAAGCAGGAATAAAACCTTCTGGAGATTACGATATACTGGTTTTAAAGTTTAACCCTTCTGTTTATGGTGCCGTTTTTACCCAAAACTCTTTAGCAGCAGCCCCAGTTATATACAATAGGTTAATATCAAACATTCAACAGAGGATATCGGCAATAGTGGTAAACAGTGGAAATGCAAATGCAGCAACCGGAGAAGAAGGATATAAAAATGCAGAAAGAATGGCTGAGATTGTAGCTCAAAGATTAGGCATAGAGAAAGAAGAGGTTATGGTTTTTTCCACAGGAGTTATAGGTGTTCAACTTCCTATGGATAAAGTAGAAAAAGGTATAAATGAGGCAGTAAATAACCTTACTGACTTTGATTTAGAACTTGCAAGTAGAGCAATATCAACAACAGACGCATTCTACAAATACTATCAAACAATCGGTGTTATAGACGATAAGACATTTACAGTTAAAGGTATAGCAAAAGGTGCAGGAATGATACATCCAAATATGGCAACTATGCTTGCCTATATATTTACAGACGTAGAGATAGATAAACAGCTGTTAGAACAGACAGTGAAGTTAGTAGCAGACAGAACCTTTAATTCAATATCTGTAGATGGATGTGAAAGCACAAACGACAGTTTTTTAGTTGTAGCAACAGGAGAGTCCGGTGTAAAGATAGACCAATCTAATAAAATATACTTTGCAAAAAAGATATACGAAGTATCACTTGAACTTGCTAAAATGATAGTGAAAGATGGAGAAGGTGCAACAAAATTAATACAGATAAATGTAAATCAAGCTCTGTCAAAGGAAGAAGCAAAAAAAGTAGGTGAAGCTATTGCAAAGTCAAATCTCTTTAAGACAGCCATGTTTGGAAATGACCCAAACTGGGGAAGGATACTTTCAGCTGTTGGACAGCTTCATATAGATATAGATTTTTCAAAGGTCAAACTCTACATAGGGGATTTTCTAATATACAACGGTGCTCCTGTTAGTTATGACAGACAGAAAGCTATTGAATATCTTAAAGAAAATAAGGAAGTTATTATAGACCTATACCTTTCAAGAGGAGAAGAAGACTGGACTTTCTATACTTGTGATTTAGGTTATAAGTATGTAGAGATCAACGCAGAATATACAACTTAAAATGAAAAGATGGTTCAGGATACTCCGGATAAAATATAGAAAGATAAGTAAAAGTAGAAAATTTCGGATTTTTTCAAACATCATTGTGTCTTCTATCTCTGTATTTATCTTTTTCTCACTTCTTACTTTAGTCTTTATATATCTGATTTCAAACTACAAAATTTTTCTGAAAAATTACGGTATTGATGTAGTAGATGACTGTAAGTTTGAAGGTAGAGGTTTTAGATGTAACTTTATAGAAGTTAAATCAAAAGATTTTGATTTTAAAATCTCAAAAGTTTATGCAGAATTTTATCCTGAAAAGATATTTACAACAGATTACCTTGCAAAATTAAATATAGATACTTTTCAAGGGGTGTATATAAGTGATTTAAAGGCACCACCTTCAAAAAAGATAGAAGGACTACTTCAACTTTACTTATTTACAAACTACATTAAAACAGAATCAAATAACTTAAATCTTATTATCAAAAATATAGGAGAGGATACAGATTTAACAGTAAAGGCAAAGGGTATATACAACAGAAAAAATATGATAATGGTTAAAAATCTCTCTTCTGAAATTAGATATAAGTTAGATACATACAAAATTGAAGGAAATACCAAAAACACAAAATTAAAGATACTTCCAAGCAGAATTAACATTCAAGATTTAATAGCTTTTTATGAAAATATGTCCATATATGTAGATGATGGGACTATAAATGAAGATAAATCTGTAGATTTAAGCGGAAAGTTTAATATACGAGATCTATCTCAAAATAATGTAGATATTGAAAGTCTGTCTTCTGTATATAAATTTAGTTATGCTCCAGCTGAGAAGCTTTACCTTCATCTAAAATCTGATATAAAGAACATACTCTATGAAAAAGATAAATTTATATCTAAACTTGCTACATCAGACTTAGAGATTGACGGTAAAAATTTTGATAACTTCAAGATAAACGGTAAATTAAATTTATCAGATAACATTGTTTTGTCTAAGAAAAATGTAAGAGATATTTCAGTTTCATTTAAAGGTAAAAGAGAGAAATCTTTTAAACTGGAAGGATCTGTTTCTTCACAGATTTTAAAGGGAGAGTTTAGCTTTAAAGATAATATTTTAAATTTTTCCACCTCACCTGTAAATATAGCTGATTTTAGAGAGTTTTTGCCTGATTTAAATTTAGACGGTGAAGCTGTTGTAAAGGCTACAGTGGATGTTGATAAGAAAGTTGCCAAAGGGTCTGCCTATTTAAAAAGGTTTTCTGTTCTTGATTTTAAAAATTTAGATATTCAGTCCCAATTTGATTATGCCGGTGATACGGTTAATTTAAGATCATTGATAAATGGGCAAGCTTTGAATATTAATCTATCCGGTAAGATAGATAAGCTGTCAACAGACCCTTACTTAGATTTAGATATCTTTCTATCTACTTTAAAACTGTATTCAATACCACAGATTAAAAAGTTAGATATTGATGGATTAATATCCGGCACAGGTAAAATATCCGGAAAATTAGAAGATATTAATGTTAATCTCTCCGGGACCGCAAAAACCTTCAGGTATCAGGATATAAATTTTACAGATCTCATTTACACATTTAACTACAAGAGTAAAACAATACAGATAAACTCAAATCTACCTGATAATACTCTCTTATCAAAAGTTAATATAGATTTGGATAAATCAATTACAGATATATCTTTAAAGGCAGATAACTTCAAATTAAAACCGGTGGAAAGTTTCCTGTTAAGGGAACTTCCTTTTATAAAAGACCTTAAACCTTATCAAACATCCGGAGATGTAAGTATAAAAGTGTTAGGTGATAACTTTAACGTATCACTTAATCTGACTGATACAAAAATCTATCCACTTAATTTTAAAGAGCCTATAACTTTATCCATAAATGGAAATATATCAGACAAACAGAAAAATTTACATATTGAAGGGAGAGGTGAAAGATTAACAGCAGATAACAATATCCTTGAAAATCTTGGAATAAAAGTTTCAGTTTTAAACAGTGATGTTAAATACTCATTAAAAAGTTCTTTCAAAGTATCACAGGTCCAAGGTGTTTTTTCAGCTGATGGTAATTTTGATATAGATAACAAAACTTTAGTTGGAAAATTTTTGACAGATATAGATATAAAGACAGAAAATAAAACTATCCCAGTTTCTTTTAGTTATAACATCTCTGGTAAGTTAGACAACCTTCAAATGAGGGGAAAACTCTCAGTTGAAAAAACTGTTATGGATATGAGCGGTTTTGTAAAATCTTCAGATGGGCAAGTTTATAAATTAGATTTTACAGGCTCTCCTTTCAGCTACAAATTAGATGGAATTTCTATAAATATAAGTGGTATCTACTTACAGGCAGAGTATAATAAAAATACAGAGAATTCTATCAAAGGTTCTTTAAAATTTGATAACTTATCTGTAGCTGAAAAAAGTTACACTCTTGTAAAGTCTCCACAACTTTTAGTTAACTTTGATAAAAACAGAGTATATGTAGAAAAAACAGCATACAGTGGTATATTTTCTGGGAAAGTAGAGGAAGCTGTTTATTCATTCAAAGATAACAGTCTTAAAATTTTAGTAAACGGGAATATTGACAGAAAATATCTATCTGAATTTCTCCAGTTTGTAAATCTTGACGGTAATTTAAGATTTGTTTTTAGTTTTAATGGTAAAATTCAAAATTTTACAAAAGATTATAATCTTGTAGTTTTAGGAAACGATTTAAGATTGAGGAGTCCATACACTCAAAACACTATACTTCTTGAAGATTTCAATATAAAAACAGGAGAAAATATTATAGTGAATATTAAAGGTAAAACTAAATCTTCCTTTGGCGATGCTTATGCTATGATAAACGGAACTTCAGACCTTGATTTTAGTAAAGCTTCTTTTAATGTTAAATCTGAAAATCTACCGATAAGGTACGAAAATATCTTTACGGGAATATTAAACAGCAATATAAATATAAACTCTATGAAAAAAAATATCCAGATAGATGGGGTATCTCAAATAACTGGAAGAGCGAAAGTTGAGCCAGATATTCTTGAGAATCATGGACCTTCGGAAGAAAAACCAGAAATATTAAAGAATATAAAACTTAATATTAATGTATCTACATTATCACCGATATTTTTGGAAGGGTCTTGGGGTAAAGCCTACTTAGATGGAAATATAACTATAACAGGAACAGTTGAAAAACCTATCTTAAATGGTAAGTTAAGTATAACTTACGGTAAAGTAGTTTTAATGAAAAATGTATATAACTTAGATTTTATGAATATAAAGATAACTAACAACAGTATATATGTAAACGGTAGACTCTCTACTTTTATTTCTGGAACAAATATCTTTATAAATGTATCTGGACCTTCAAACAACCTGAGATACGACTTTTTCTCTACACCTCCAAAATCAAAAGAGGAGATACTTGCACTTCTACTATTTAAAAAGTCTCCTGAGCAACTTACATCTTCTGGTATATTTACAGTTTTAGGAAAAATAGGAGAGATGCTTATTCCATCTAAATTTGAAGAGGAAGAGAAGGGACTTTTTGGTACAGGTATCAACGTAAACATAATACCTTCATACTCGCCGGTTCAAGGTATAGTTCTAAGTATCTATTTACAGAAATATCTAACAAGGAGAATATATATAGCTCTTTCTAAACCTCTATCAAACTACCAAAGTTATAACAACTTAGGATGGTATGAAGCAGGATTTAAACTTACAGAGAGAACATCTTTTGTTATAAAACAGTATGAGAATAAGTCAAGAAGTGGAGAGATAACCTTCACTTTACCTTTTGATTTTTAGTTTTATGATATATTATTACAATGGAAAGGAAGCTTATTATAACAACAGGTTTAAAGAGTAATATATATCTGATATTGGAAGATGATAATCCTGTTGAGTTAAAACTTGAAGATTTAGAGTTATCAAAACAAGCCGGTAATATATACAAAGGCAAGATAAAAAGTTACAGTAGTGCCATGGAAGCATTCTTTGTAGATATCGGGGAAGAGAGAGAAGCATTCTTACCGCTTAAAGATGTCTGTCCCACTGAGGTTGAAAATCTTAAAAAAGGTTCCTCTGTGATAGTACAGGTAAAGAGGTCTCCTGTTAGTACAAAAGGTGCAAAACTTTCTTCAAAAGTGACTGTGCCTGGTAAATACCTGGTACTACTACCTCAAAACAAAGGAAAGATTTCTATATCCTCAAAACTTGAAGACAAAGAAGAAAGAGATTTACTAAAGGAAAAAGTGATAAAACTCCTAAAAGACTACAATCCGGAAAACTACGGAGTTATAATAAGAACATCTGCAAAAAAAGCAACAGGAGAAGATATACTTTCAGATTTTCAATTTCTAAAAAGTTTATGGTACTCTATACTGAAAGATGCAGAAAATAAGAAGGCTCCAGCAATACTCTACGAAGAGCCGTTTAAAGCTTTTTCAATTATAAGAGATTACGCAGCAGAATTTACCGAGATAATATCAGACAAAATACAACTTCTAAAAGATATAAAACAGTTTATAAATAAAAACTTCCCAAAAGCAAACATAAAGATAACTCCGTATAGGAAGAGAAAAGAGTCCCTTTACTTTGAATATTCCATAGATAAATTAATATCAAAGATACTATCTCCTTATGTTTATCTTAAAAATGGATCCTATTTAGTTATAGAAGAGACAGAGGCTCTCGTTGTTATAGATGTAAACAGTGGAAGCTGTCATAAACAGAAAAATTTAGAAGAGACGGCATTTAAGATTAATATAGAAGCTGCAAAAGAGATAGTCAGACAGATAAGATTAAGAGACCTTGCCGGAATAATAGTTATAGATTTCATAGATATGATAGAGCAGGAACACAGAGAACAGCTTATAGAGTTTCTAAAAAATGAATTTAAGAAGGATAAAAGACCTGTAAAGATAAAAGGATTAACTCAGCTTGGACTTCTTGAACTTTCAAGGAAAAAGGTTGAAGAAAGTATAGTTAAACAGCTTTCAGAGTCTTGCTGTGTATGTAATGGAAAGGGTTATGTTAAATCAGAGGATATACTACTATTTGAGATAGAAAAAACATTAAACAAACTTAAACCTTTTACAAAAGTGAAACTATCAGTACCTTCTAAAATGCAGAAATCTGTAAAAAAACTACTTGAAGAAATAAACCTTCTTGAAGAAGTGGAACTAAGTTATAATAATAAACATCAAGATAAATTTGAGGTTGAAAAGGTAAAATGAGAAAGGTATTTTTTATATCAGTGTTGATAATATTGGTATCCTGTAGTTCTAAAAAGGAAGCTATATTTGAAGGGCAGACAACTTACACCAAAGGTTTTGAGCTATATCAAAAGGGTGATTACAAAAAGGCAAAAGAAGAGCTAAAAAAAGCTATCTTCAAGTCAGAAGGTTTAACTACACAGCAGATATTGGAAGCTAGATTTGCATTGGCAGATTCATATTACAACAGAGAAGAGTATATAGATGCCATTGCTGAGTTTGAAGAGTTTATAATGCTTTATCCAACTTCTGATAAAATACCGGAAGCTCTGTATAAACTTGCCATGTCTTATATGATGGTGTCTCCAGATTACAAAAGAGATTTAACCTACGTGAAAAAAGCTGAAGAGAAAGCTCAGGAGATTATTGATAGCTATCCTAACAGTAAGTTTGTAGGAGCAGCAAAGGAAATAATAAAGAAAGCAAATGAGATAAAGGCAAAACACACTCTCTATATAGCCCAAACCTACGAAGATTACGGAAAACCTTACTCAGCTTCCGTCTATTACTCTGAAGTTTATGACAAGTATAAAAACTATGTAGAAGCGGATTATGTGGCTTATAAACTCGCTTATAACCTTATGAGGGTCGATTTTCAGTATTACTCTGAGGTAGAAAATTACAAAAAACAGATAAAAGACCTTGAAAAACAGATATCTATGGAGAAAGATCCAGAGAAGAAAAATGTACTTATAAATAGAAAGAAGGTTTTAGAAGATCATCTTCAAGTGTTGAAAGACAGAATAGAAAAATCAAGAGATAAAGCTAAAGAGATAATAGCACTGTTTCCAAAAGCGTTTCCAAACTCTCCTTATATTCCTAAGTTAAAAGATATTGAAAAAGGAAGTAAAGTAGATAACTTTTTAAAGAAAATTAATATATTTGAATAAAAGAGGTGATATGGAAGCAAGAGAGCTAACAGAGAAGATAATTGGTAAAGCTACAGAGAAAAAGGCAGAAGATATTGTAGTTCTTGAGATAGGTAAAATTTCACCTATTGCAGACTATATGATTATAATGTCTGGGTCTGCTGCGGTTCATACGAGAGCTATCTGTGATTTTATAATTGAAGAGTTAAAAAAGGAAGGTGTTATACCACATCACCTTGAAGGTTACAATGAAGGAAGATGGATAGCTATAGATTATGGTGATGTAATAGTAAATATATTCCTTCCAGAGATAAGAGATTACTACAAACTTGAATGGCTTTGGTCTGACGCACCAAAATTAGAGCTTCAAGGTGTGTAATGGCTATAGGTGTATTTGACTCTGGAATAGGTGGACTTACGGTATTTAAATCTATAGCAGATAGTTTTCCGGAGGCTGATATATACTATCTTGGAGATACCGCAAGAGTTCCTTACGGAAACAAATCAAAAGAAACTATAATAAGATACTCTGTTGAGTGTGGAAGTTATCTATACCATAACTACAACATAGATGCTCTCGTTATAGCCTGTAATACTGCTTCTTCTTATGCATACGATGTTTTAAAGAAAATTTTACCTATCCCAGTTGTTGGGGTTGTTTTACCGGGATCACTATCTGCTGTAAAGACAACAAAGAATAATAAAGTAGGTGTAATAGGGACAACTGCAACTGTAAGAAGTGGTTCTTATGTAGATGCTATAAAGAGTTTAAATCCAGAAGTTGAAGTTTTTCAGAAAGCATGTCCTCTTTTAGTTCCATTAGTTGAGGAAGGTTGGGTAGAAGGGGAGATAACAGAAGCTATTATTAAGAAATATCTTGATGATGTTGTTGATAAAGATATAGATACACTTATACTTGGTTGTACTCATTATCCGGTTTTGAAAAATATAATAAAAAAATTATATCCGTATATAAATGTGGTAGACTCTTCCGATGCAATTATTGACTTTATCAGAGAAACCGGTATAAATCTTAAAGAAAACAGTATAAGACATATATTTATAACAGACGAATCTTCTTCATTTGAAACACTTAAAAACTTACTTGTAGGAGATATTAAAACAGAGAAGATAGAACTTTCAGATTTATGTAGCCTTTAAATATTAAAAGCATCTCTAACTTTACCTAACAGATCTTTAACTCCTCTAAAATTTTTACTACATACATTATCTTTTTCAAGCATATAGTACTGATCTAATGTCATTATAGGTTCAGGAAGTAAACTAAAAAAAGGAATTAAAGGTAAAAAGAACTTCTTTGGCACTCCTATAACAGGTCTGCTTGTGTCTATATAAAGTAAAGCAAACTCAAACAACTCCTTAAATGTAATTACTCTATCACCACAAAATTCAAAAATCTCATTTCTTATATCTTCCAAGGATACCTTTTTAAAACTCTCTGCAACATCAAGTATATGAACAGGCTGGACTTTAGCATCTATAGGAGCAAAAAAAAATGGAGATATCTTTGCATACTTCCTTAAGTCTTGAAAAAGTTTTTGCTCTCTTCCCATTATTATAGAAGGTCTAAAAATTATGTAGTCTAAACCAGAATTTATAAGATACTGCTCTGCCATTGCCTTTGTTTTGAGATATCTACTTTTTGAGTTTATATCAGCTCCTAAAGCTGACATCTGTATAAATTTTTTTACATTGGATTTTAAGGAAGAATCTATAAGCTGTTTTGAAAATTCAAAATGAACTTTCTCAAAAGTTGTATCTCTATCAGGGTCTTCTTTTAGAATTCCTACAAGGTTTATAACAATGTCAGGTTTTTCCATTTCTATGGATATTCCCGGTTTATATCTATCTAAATGGGTTATATGGATATTTTCATAATCTTTAAAGAGATTTTCTGCTTTTTCTCTATCTCTCATAGGCAGAATAAGGGTGTTATCTTTTAAAGCCTCAACAACATACCTACCTACAAATCCGGATGAACCATAAATTAAAATTTTCATAGTAATAATAAATTTAGATTTTTGATTTAGTAATGCAACAATAAATTTTTAGGTTTTAAGATGAAAAAAATAACTTCATTTAAATCTCTTTTTCTTTCCACTTACCTTTTTTGAAAATAATGTATAAAATCAAAGCTTTAGCATAAGTTTCTAAAAACATTGCGTAATATACCCAAATTACATCTTTAAATATCTTTGAAAGTAAGTAAGCTGGAATAATTCTGAAAAGCCATAGAGATAAACTATTTACTAACATTGTTATATTTGTTGCACCTGCCCCTCTTAAACTTCCACTTAAAACAAAACTTATAGCAAGAGGTATCTGTGTTAATCCTACTACTCTTAGATATGTTGAAGCTTCTTTTATAACTTCTTTGTTATCTGTGAAAATCATAGCTATATACTCAGGAATAGTTATCATAAATATTCCCATTATACCCATAAAAACAGATGCAACCTTTGCCGTTTCCCAAGCAAGTTCTTCTGCTCTTTCTTTGTCCTTTGCACCAAGACTTTGACCTACTAATGTCATTGCGGCTATCGTAAATCCAAATCCCGGCATAAATGCAAGTCCCTCTATCCTAAGTCCTACCTGATATCCTGCCAATGTATATGTTCCAAAATCTGCTATTATCTTGACAAATACCAAGAAGGAAAAATAAATAAATGTCCTTTCTATACCGGCAGGAATACTAACTTTAAGAATCCTTTTAATCTGATATATATCAAATTTTGGTACTATTCTGACTTTTTTATTAATGGCATATACATAGATGAAAAAACTTATAAAATAACTTAAAGCTGTGGCTATTGCAGCACCTTTTATACCAAGTTGTGGAAATCCAAACTTACCGAATATGAGAAGGTAGTCAAGAATGGTATTAATGATGTTTGCTATCAGGACGATCTTTAAAGGTGTCTTTGTATCTCCGATTGCATTGAATGATGTGTATATTACCATCTCTATGAAGATAACCGGAATGGTAATTGATATTATGCTGTAATATATAACACCGTTTTGAATAACAGTTTCAGAGGCTCCCATAAACTTAAAGAGATATTCCGGAGAAAATAATCCTACTAATGTAAAAGGAATAGAGATTAAAAAAGCCAAAACAGAAGAAGAAAAAATAACAGTTCCAACTTCATCTATCTGTTTTGCACCTACAAGTCTTGATATAACTGCAGAAGTTCCAATACTGAAAAAAGCCATAACAGCA
Organism: Hydrogenothermaceae bacterium; assembly: GCA_041287495.1. Taxonomy (GTDB): domain Bacteria; phylum Aquificota; class Aquificia; order Aquificales; family Hydrogenothermaceae; genus JAOABC01. The sequence continues at coordinate 136,305 of JBEULE010000034.1, read as the reverse complement.
TACAGAAAACCGAGAAACTGCATAGATAATCCGGCAGCAGCAACAGCTTCAGCTGAAACTCTTCCAAGCATTATCATATCAATAAGAACCTGAATCATATCAAAGAAATTACTGATAGCTGCTGGAACCGATAGAGATAAGATTAACTTTATATCTTTACTTAACATCTCTTTTGAGCTACCAGGTAAGCTTTTTTTGCATGTTCACCTTTAGAGGTATAAACATCTTTTTCCTCATAGTAAATGATGTTAAGTTTTAAAAAACTATGTAAAAGTTCATTAGACCTTAAAAGAAAATCTCTGTTTGTTTTTGAAACAGAGCCTTCTAAGAATGTTTCAAATATAACTACTCCTTCCGGTTTTAAGGCTTCTATTATATATGGGAAGAGGCTTCTTTCCAAAAAATTTATATTTATTATTAATTCATAACTTTGGGCTTTTGGTCTGTATGATTTTAAATCAGCATGTATAGGATTTATATTAGGATGTAGATGTTTTAATTTTTCTATCGCAAAATCTGATACATCTATTGCATCCACTATAAAACCTTTTTCTGCTAAAAATAGGCTATTTCTTCCAAGTCCAGCTGCTATATCTAAAGCATTACCTACCTTTGAAAGGTTGTAGTATTTTATAACTATCTCTGAAGGGTCTTTTTCTGTCGAGAATCCCTCTGAATATTTTTTATTCCAACGTTCTCTATCACTCATATTTTAAGATAACTTCCTATTATTTCCTGATATTTACCCTGTATCTTTAAAATAAGATCACATACCTCTCTGACAGCACCAAAACCGCCTCTTGATTTTGTTATATAATGACAAATCTCTTTAACTTCTTGAGGAGCATTAGGTACAGTAACGGCAAAACCTACTTTTGTAAGTATAGGAAGGTCAACAATATCATCTCCCATAAACATAACTTCTTCATCACTAAAATTATATTCTTCTTTCAATTTCTTATAATCCTTAAGTTTATCATATGAACCCTGTATAACTATATCTATCTTTAACTCTTGAGCTCTTTTCTCTACAGCCTTAGAGTTTCTACCGCTTATAATTCCGGTTTTTATATCAGCAAGCCGAAGCATATATATACCTATACCATCTTTAACGTTAAAGTTTTTAATTTCGTTACCATTTCCATCAAGTATAATTTTTCCATCTGTTAAAACACCATCAACATCAAAAAAAGCCCATCTTATCTTTCTAACTTTTTTCTCCATCCAAAAATTATATGTAATTTAAACATAAAAAGCAATGTGATAAAATATTTATAAAAACCAAGGAGTATAGTATGCCAAAGCTTGTTCTTGTTAGACATGGACAATCTTTTTGGAATCTACAGAATAGATTTACAGGTTGGGTTGATGTACCACTTACAGAAAAAGGTAAAGAAGAAGCTTTCAAAGCCGGAGAACTTTTAAAAGACATAAGGTTTAAGGTTGCCTATACATCTGCCCTTACAAGAGCCCAAGAAACATTAAAGATAATTTTAGAAGTTATAGGTATTCAGATACCTGTTATAAAAGACCAAGCTTTAAATGAGAGACATTATGGAGCTTTACAGGGATTGAACAAAGACAGAGCAAGACAAAAATATGGTGAAGAGATAGTCCATCTGTGGAGAAGAAGCTATGACATAGCTCCTCCAGAAGGGGAATCTTTAAAAGATACAGCTGCAAGGACTATTCCTTTCTTGGAAAGAGCTATTTTAGGAGATATTTACGAAGGTAATGATGTTTTGGTTGTAGCCCATGGAAATTCTTTAAGATCGATTATAATGTACCTTGAAAAACTTACTCCAGAACAGATAGTTAAGGTTGAGCTTGATACTGGTGTGCCAATTGTTTATGAACTTGATAGTGATGGAAATATTTTATCAAAGGAGATAAGGAGACATTGATGGCCTACCTTATAGCCGCAAACTGGAAGATGAACAAAACAAACAAGGAAGCTTTGGAATATATAAACATATTTAGGGAACTTTTCAAAGAACCTATATCAAACATAGAAGTTATGATAGCTCCACCTTATACAGCTTTGGAATCTGTTGGACTATCTTTAAATGGAACAGATATAAAGATAGGTGCTCAAAATATGCATTTTGAGGAAAAGGGAGCTTTTACAGGAGAGATATCTCCACTTATGTTAAAAGAGTTAAATGTTGAGTATGTTATTTTGGGACATTCAGAGAGAAGACATATTTTCGGTGAAAAAGATGAGGTTATAAACAAAAAGGTTTTTTCTGCATTAAAACACGGTATTAGACCTATAATATGTGTTGGTGAAACCTTAGAAGAAAGAGAGTTGGGAAAAACTTTATCAGTTGTAGAAAGACAGATTAGAAGTGCTTTATCTGGGATAGAGAGAGATGTTTATCTTGTTGATATAGCTTATGAGCCTGTATGGGCTATAGGAACCGGAGTTAATGCAACACCACAGCAGGCTCAAGAAGTCCATAAATTTATAAGAGAACTTTTAAGTAATATCTCAAAAGGAAACGACAAAAATACACGGATTCTTTATGGTGGAAGTGTTAACGAGAACAATGCAAGAGAACTTATAAAAGAGAGAGATATAGAAGGTTTTCTGGTAGGAACTGCAAGTTTAAATCCGGAAAAATTCTATAAAATCATTACAGAATGTTTGGAGGTTTAGATGGAGTTTCTATTTGGATTTTTAAGTGTTATATTGGTAATTATATCTGTTTTACTTATACTTTTAATACTTATGCAGAAAACAAAAGGTGCTGAAATAGGGGCTGTATTTGGTTCTGGAGCAGCAAAGGCAATACTTGGGACATCTGCTGCAACAATACTGACTAAAATAACATACTGGCTCGGTGGAATATTTATGATTTTGGTTTTAGTTCTTGCTTTTTTGAGTAATCAGATAGCAAAATCAAAAACGGTTATCAGTGATATTCCGGAAAGTAATCAACCTGTCAAGAAGTAAAGTTTTCTCTTAAAAGTCTAAGTAGGACTTTTGTTCCTGCTTTATCTAAAAATTCGTTTGCATTTCCACACTTTGGAGATAGAATACAGGAAGGACAACCATTTAAACATTTACAGTTAGAGACATTTTTATATGCAATATCTACAAGTTCATCAAATCTTTCAAAACCAACCTCACTGTATCCTATTCCTCCTTCATATCCATCATATATGAAAATCGTCGGTTTCTCTGTCTGATAGTGAAAGTTTGTTGACATTCCTCCTATATCCCATCTGTCATTCATAGCAATTATAGGAAATATACCTATCATAGAATGTTCTGCTCCATGGAGACTTCCTGTAAATACATCCTGTATTTTACTTAATGAGTTCCTAAAACCTTCTAAATCCTTATGTTTTTCTTTACCTTTAATATTTTTCATAAAAGATGTGTTATCTTCAAGTAAAGTTTTAAACCTATATATACTAAAACTTTTATCAGCAAATAGATCTTTTATCTGGTTTATAGTAAAATCATCTATCATTAGATTTTGCAACAAGAAGTTTATAAAGTCTTTCATCTTTTCAGATAGTATTTGACTTTTTACTTTATCCTCATAATCTTCAGGTAATACAAACCATAGAGATTTTGTTTTAAAGTGTCTCTCGTATATATTTTCTTCTGGGAAGAATATATCTCTAATTCTTTCTGATGATTTTATATCCCTTTTAGAATAACCTATTACCCTTGTTCTTACATTTATATCTCCATAAAAAAGTTCTACATCTTTTATCTTTTTACTTTTTTGTATAGTGAGTATCTCTGTTTCTGTATCTTTCAGTGGGTCTGTAAAGTAATTAACTTTTTCAGGTTTTACAAAAATCTGTTTACCTTCAAAATCAACACTATTAACAAAGTAATGTCTACCATTATGAATATAGATTGCATTTTCGTGGGCTTCGTAGATAACAATATCACCACTGAGATATCCAACTGTTTCCATACTTTCTTCATTAATGATATTAAATTGGTCTGATGTTGATCTTAGGCTAAATGTTATCTTCTTTTTTGGATATACTTTTAAATCCTTAAAAATAAGTTCCCCTTCAAGGATAAGCTCCCTCAAAAAGTACTTCTCATCACTATTTTTAATCTCCGATAAATCTATTGGTTTTTCATTAGCCATAGCTATTAGATGTTTTTTTAGAATATATGGATTTTGAGGATTTATAACAGGCTCCTCAACTTCTTTATTTAACAGTTCTTCTGGGTTATTTAGAAAATATTGATCAAGTATATCTTTTTTAGGAATAAAGATGTTATAAGCTGTACTACCTCTCCTTCCAGCTCTTCCAAATCTTTGCCACATAGCAGAAAGTGTTCCAGGAAAACCTATTAAAACACAGGCATCTATTGATCCTATATCAATTCCCATCTCCAACGCACTTGTTGATATAACAACTTTATATTCCCCTTTCAAAAGTTTCTTTTCTATCTCTCTTCTCTCTGTATTTGTGTATCCTGACCTGTAAGGTGTTATAAGGCTTATATATTTTTCTAAATGTTCTTCTTCAAGATAATTTTTCAACTTTATATGAAAAAGTTCAACTTCTTTTCTGCTGTCTAAAAAGACAATAGTAGAGATATCCTTTTTTAAAAACTCTAATATAATCTTTGCAATTTTATCCTTTGATAAAGTCTTATACACTCTTAAAATTTTTGGAGGTGAACCTGCTCCTGATTCTGATACCTCTATAACTTCATCATCTATAAACTTTTGGGCAAACTTTACTGGATTTTTTATAGTAGCTGAATTTAGTATAAATTGAACTTTCTCATCATTATAAAATGATGCTACTCTTTTTAATCTTCTTATAACATTAGCAACATGGGAGCCTAAAACTCCCCTGTATGAGTGAAGCTCATCAATAACTACTGTATTTAAACCATCAAAGAATTTTTCCCATACTTTATGATTTGGAAGTATTCCAATACTTAGCATATCCGGAGTTGTTATTAGGATATTTGGTGGATTATTTCTTATATTTCTCCTCTCTTCTTCGTCTGTGTTTCCGGTATATACAGAAACTGTTGCTTTTATTAAAGATTTTTTTATGAATGAACTGATTTTTTCATATTGGTCGTTTGCAAGGGCTGTAAGTGGAAAAAGAAGAATAGCCTTTGAATTTGGATCTAAACTTATCTTTTCAAGGATTGTTAATATATATATCAAAGATTTTCCAGAAGCTGTAGGAGTTGTTATAACTACATTTTTATTTTCTTCTAAAAGTGATTTTAATGCTTGGACTTGGTGTGAGTATAGTTTTATACCTTCATTTTGAAGAAATCTATTTATTTCTTGTGATTTAAAAGTGTAGTTATCATACTTTGGCTCTACTTTATGTATTATCCTTTCAAAAACTAAATCTTCATTCATATAAGGTTTCTGCTTTATCATTGTGTCAAAATTATATTTTAAAAACAGTTAACTTTCAATAATAGTTAAAGTTTAACGGTTGGTCGTCTGGAAGTGTAATTTTCTATTGACTTTTTATTTAATTTTAGTAAATTATTATAAAATAATTTTATAGAGGTGATGAAGATGATACAGGTAGTTGTTAAATCAATAGCTATAGATAATATAACTGGTTCTCCTATACTCTTACTTTCAAACATAGAAAATGAGAAAGAGATTTACCCTATATGGATAGGAGTTGCAGAGGCAGAGGGTATAGTTATAAATCAAAGTGGCTTTCAACCTCCAAGACCTTTGACTTACGATTTATTTAAAAACACAATAGAAGCTTTAGGAGGTTCTGTAAAAGCTGTCGAAATTATAGATATAGTTAATAATACATATATAGCAAATGTTATAATAGAGCAAAACGGTAATGAGATATTTATAGATGCAAGACCAAGTGATGCAATAAACTTAGCTTTGAGATTTAACGCTCCTATCTACCTAAATGAAGAGATAGTTAAAAAGGTTAACCTTGATGATATCGTAAATCAGGCAAAAAATTCTGAAAACTCTCCACAAATAGAAGAAAAAGAAACTCTGGCACAACAAGTTTCAAAAGAGCAGTATATAACAGATGAGGATCTAAGTAAATTTAAAGAAATCCTTGAAAACATAAAACCGGAAGATTTTTTAATTGACAAAAGTAACCAATAATAGTAAATTTAAGAAGAAAAAAAGGAGGTATCTGAATGTTCAGCGAAAACTTACTTGACAAAAAAAGTAGGGAGATTTTAGAAACGGCAAAGAGTATTGCAAGAAGAAATAACGACCCATTGGTTGACACAGACCATTTGTTGCTTGCTTTGATACAGAGGGATGACTCTCCACTTATCAAAATTTTAGAAAAGAGGGGAATAGACAAAAAATCATTAGAAGAAAATATTCAATCTTATTTAAATGATATCTACTCACAAATAGACAAAGCTGTTAATGATTATGTAAATTACCTTAAAAATCTACAGAGTCAGCTTAATGAAGTAAGAAGTCAAACGTTAAACATCTATAAAGAACTCCGGGATGTTAAAGCGGAGAAGGACAGAATAAGAAGATACTCTTCGGAAGGATTTCTATTTGGTGGTAGTAGATTAGAACTTGAAAGGTTAAACTTGTATGAGAAACAACTTGAATCTCAGATAAGTTCTATAAAGTCTCAACTTTCCCAGATTGCAGACTCTCAAACAGTTGATAGATTTTTATCTGGTGATATAAGTCTGCTAAACTTCTTATACAAAGTGATAGAAAACTCTTCACTACTAAAACAAATTGAAGAACTTGGATTTTCAAAAGATAGATTTGAAGAAAAGATAATAAGCAGTTTAACCGGATCCCATACTTCAAAAGTTTATTCATCAAAATTTATAAAAGTTATGGAAAATGCGGAGAAGATAGCCATAAATAACGGCTCTTCTGTTGTAGCTATTGTTGATATAGCAACAGCTTTAATAAACGCAACAGATACAGTAGCAGGTAAAATTTTAGAGGAGATTTTAAATTTTGATAAAAAAGGAGGAAAACAGATGGAAGATAAAAAGATAAGACAGGAGATGGAACAAGAAGAAAAGCCAGCCCTTGAAAAGTTTACTACTGACTTAACAAAACTTGCAAAAGAAGGAAAGTTAGACCCTGTAATAGGAAGAGAAAGAGAAATACAACAGGTTATAGAGATATTACTTAGAAGAACAAAAAATAACCCAGTGTTGATAGGAGAAGCAGGAGTAGGTAAAACAGCTATTGTAGAGGGGCTTGCCCAAAAGATTGTAAATAAAGAAGTTCCTGAAGACCTTCAAAACAAAAAAGTGTTATCTTTAGATTTAGGAGCTTTGGTAGCCGGAACAAAATATAGAGGCGAATTTGAAGAGAGAATGAAGGAACTTATAGATGGTTTAAAAGCAGATCCTAACATAATACTCTTTATAGATGAGCTTCATACCATAGTAGGAGCAGGTAAAGGTGAAGGGTCATCAGATGCAGGACAACTTCTAAAACCTGCTTTAGCAAGGGGAGAGATAAGAGTAATAGGTGCAACAACCCTTGATGAATACAGAAAGTATATAGAAAAAGACCCTGCCTTAGAGAGAAGATTTCAACCTGTTTTCGTAGATGAGCCAGATGTGGAAACAACTATAGAGATACTAAAAGCTCTCAGGCCAAGACTTGAAAAACATCACAGTGTCAAGATAGATGACTCTGCTATAGTTGCAGCAGCAAAATTAACCCACAGATACATACCTGCAAGAAAACTTCCTGATAAAGCTATAGATGCGTTAGACCAAGCTTGTGCAAGGAAGAAACTTAAACTGGTATATTCACCACCAGAAGTAATAGAAATTGAAAGAAAAATAAAATCTTTAGATGAACAAATAGAAAAAGCTTCTCTTGATGGAGATTACGAAAAAGAGGCAAAACTAAAGATAGAGAAAGCAAACATAGAGAAACAGCTTAAAGATATTTTAAGCAAATCTTCTAACGATAAGTTAAAACTTACGGAACTTGAGAAACAGCTTGAAGATGTAGACAAACAGATAGAAGCAGCAGCAGAGAGAGGAGATTACGAGAAAGAAGCAGAGTATAAAATTAAGAGAGTTCAAATAGAAAAACAGATAAAAGAACTACAGCAAAAGGTTGCCCAGTCTACAGTTGTTACCGGAGATGATGTTGCAGAGGTTATATCAGAATGGACAGGTATTCCTATATCTAAGATGAAAGAAGAAGAGATGGAAAGATTACTACATCTTGAAGAAGAGATGCATAAGAGACTTATAGACCAAGAACATGCAGTTAAACTTGTAGCAGAAGCTATAAGAAGAGCAAGAGCTGGACTTTCAGACCCAAGAAAACCACTTGCCTCATTTATGTTCCTCGGTCCTACAGGTGTAGGTAAAACAGAACTTGCAAAAACATTGGCAGAGCTTCTATTTGATGATGAAGATGCACTAATAAGACTTGATATGTCTGAATTTAAAGAAGAACACTCTGTTGCAAAACTTATAGGAGCACCTCCTGGATATGTAGGTTATGAAGAAGGTGGAAAACTTACAGAAGCAGTAAGAAGAAGACCATACTCAGTTATACTTCTTGATGAGATAGAGAAAGCTCACCCAAGAGTGTTTGACCTATTCTTACAAGTTTTAGATGATGGAAGACTTACAGACTCACAGGGAAGAACTGTTAATTTCAGAAACACAATAATAATAATGACTTCCAATATAGGTAGCCAATACCTTATAAGTATACCTTTTGATGCTTCGGAAGATGTGATAGAGAGAGAGTTTAATAAGGCGAAAGATAAAGTTTTAGAAGAAGTTAAACATTACTTTAGACCGGAGTTCCTAAACAGGATAGATGAGATAATAGTATTTAAACCTCTATTTAAGAAGGAAATAAAACAGATAATAGACTTGATGATAAACTCTCTAAACAAAAGACTTTACGAGAGAAACATAAAGGTAGAACTTACAGAGAATACAAAAGAACTACTTGTAAAACTTGGATACGATCCAGTTTACGGAGCAAGACCATTGAGAAGAGCAGTTCAAAAGTACATAGAAACACCTCTCTCTGAAAAGATACTCAGAAGAGAGATAAGAGAAGGTGATACTGTCCTTATAGATGCAGAAGGAGAAAACTTTACCTTTACAGTAAAAACTTAAAATACCTATAAATACCTAATTCCCCCTATCAATAAGGGGGATTTTTTATTTGAAAAAGTTTGCAATATATTTTATTATTATTATAATCTATAACTGTTTTCATTAGATTCGGTGGATTGAAAATGGAATGGATAATAGCAAAATCCGGATATGTAGCTTTATTTTTAGTGTGGTTAACAGTCCTTATTATATTTGTAATAGGAATGTATAAGATGTGGAAGAATTACGGTAATAATCAAGATTCCTAATATATGATTTAAATCATTTTTTCAATTAATTTTAATTTGCAATATTATTACATTGAAAAAACATTTTGGGAGATTAATAGTATGACTATCATAGAAGGGGAGAGAAAGCAGTCAATCAAATACTTAATGAGGTTTCAAAAAAGGCTTCTGAAAACGGCTCTGGAAGAGATATAGTTTTTGCTTTTGCCGACGAAGTTCAAAACGTGTTTGGGCAGAAAGGTGGATATGCTATAATCAGACAGCTTGGAAGAGAGGTGGCAAAAGTCCTTATGCAGAACCATCCTAAGGAAGAATGGGAAAGTTTATTAGAAAAAAGTTTAAATACTTTTGGCTTTGCATACAAAATTGAGAGGAACCAAAATGAGGCTTATATATGTAACTGTGTATTCTATGAGGGAGTATTAAAACCTAGGAATCTTAGACCTGTTGAACACTGTGTATGTTGGTGTGGCTGGGGATTTATAGAAGCATTTGTAAAAGGTCTTGAGGAAGGCGTTAAAGGTATCCAGTGGGTAGAGAGAGATTACGAAAATAAAAAGTGTAGATTTATCTTTAAAAGATGAGGTAAAAATGGAGAAAGCTATAATAGGTGTTTTAACTATATCTGACAGGGCAAGTAAGGGGGTTTATGAAGATATAAGCGGTAAAGCCATTATTGATTATTTAAATGATGTTTTGATTACACCTTTTGATGTTGATTATAGAATAATTCCAGATGAGTTAGACCTTATTAAAGAGACATTAATAGATATGGTTGATAATAAAGGTTGTAGTTTAATCCTCACAACAGGAGGAACAGGACCGGCTAAAAGAGATGTTACTCCGGAGGCTACTGAGGCAGTCTGTGGAAAGATGATGCCGGGATTTGGAGAGTTAATGAGACAGGTATCACTGCAACAGGTGCCAACAGCCATACTTTCAAGGCAGACAGCAGGTATAAGAGGAAGCTGTCTTATAGTAAATCTTCCTGGTAAACCTCAATCTATTAAGTTATGTCTTGATGCTGTTTTTCCGGCTATACCTTACTGCATTGACCTTATAGAGGGTGCATTTATAGATACAGACCCTTCAAAGGTAAAAACTTTTAGACCGAAGAAGTAAATTTCCTTTTGTATATATTAAATGTATTTTGAAGTAGCATAGCAACTGTCATAGGACCTACTCCACCTGGAACAGGAGTTATTGCTGATACCTTCTCTTTTACGTTTTCAAAATCAACATCTCCAACTATCTTACCATTAACTCTGTTTATACCTACATCTATCACTACTGCACCTTCTTTAACCATATCGGCTTTTATAAGATGGGGCACACCTGTTGCAACTACAAGAATGTCTGCTCTGGAAGTGTGGCTTTTTAAATCTTTTGTGTTTTTATGACATATTGTTACTGTAGATTTCTCATCTTTTAAAAATAGTAAAGCCATAGGTTTACCTACTATATTACTTGCACCGACAACTACAACATCTTTTCCGAAAGTATCTATGTTATACTCTTGAAGTAACCTCATAATACCATAAGGGGTACATGGAAGAATTCCATCATCTCTTCCTGTTGCAAGTTTTCCAACATTTTCCGGATGAAATCCATCAACATCCTTTTTAGGGTTTATACACTCTATAACTTCCAAAGTGTTTATATGGGATGGAAGAGGAAGCTGAACTAATATGCCATCAACTTCATCATCTCCATTTAAAGAACCTATTAACTCTTCTAATTCAAGTTGTGTTATATCTTTAGGTAAGAAAAAAGGTTTTGAGTTTATACCTACTTCCTGACAGTCTTTTATCTTCTTGTTTACATAAATCTGACTTGCAGGGTTATCACCTACAAGTATAACAGACAAAGTTGGAGGTCTGTATCCTTTTGAAACAAAAACTTCTATCTCTCTCTTTATCTCCTCTTTTATCTTTCCAGCTAAGATTCTACCGTCAAGTATTATCATCTAATCTCCTTAATGTTTAAAATGTCTCATTCCAGTAAATATCATCGCTATTCCGTACTCATCACAGGCATCTATAACTTCCTGGTCTCTAATTGAACCACCAGGTTGTATTACAGCTTTTATTCCATATTTTGAAGCAAAATCTATACTATCTCTAAATGGAAAGAAAGCTTCGGAGGCAACAACACTACCTTCAAGGTCAAAACCAAATTCTTTTGCTTTTTTAACTGCTGTTTCTAAACTATCAACTCTAGAGGTCTGTCCCGGTCCTATACCTAATGTCATTTTATCCTTTACTATAACAACAGCATTAGATTTAAGATGTTTCACCACCTTATAGGCAAAGGTCATATCTTCAAGCTGTTTTTCTGTAGGTTTAGTTTTTGTAACCACTTTTAACTCTTTAAAAAGCTGTCTGTCTCTGTCCTGTATCAATACACCACCAGAAATTCTCCTTAAATCTCTTCCTATTACTTCTTTATCAAAGTTATTTACCTTAACAACTCTCAGATTTTTCTTTGAGTTTAAAATATTTAAAGCTTCTTGCGTAAAAGATGGTGCAGCTACAACTTCAAGGAATATCTCTGTTAATCTCTTAGCAAGGTTTATATCTATCTCTCTATTTACAGCTACAATACCTCCAAAAGCAGATTTTGGGTCTGTCTTTAATGCTTTTTCATATGCATCTTCTATGTTATCTGAGGTTGCAACACCGCAAGGATTGTTATGTTTTACTATCACACAGGTAGGTTCTTCAAACTCTTTTATCAGATTTAATGCATTGTCTGTGTCAAGGTAGTTATTAAAAGACATCTCTTTACCTTGTAAAATCTGCCAATTTGAAAAAGAAAATCCGTGATCTTCAAGAGGATTTATGTATAGAGCACCTTTCTGATGAGGGTTTTCTCCGTATCTTAAAGTAGAGTGTTTTCTAAGTGGTATAGATAGCTGGATAGGAAAATCTTCTTTTATCTCAAACTTCTCTGCTAGGACATTAGAGACCATACCATCATAGAATGCTGTATACCTAAAAGCTTTAACAGATAGATATTTTTTAGTTTCTAATGAAATTTCTCCTTTCTCTTTTAGTTCTTGTATAACTTTCTGGTAGTCTGAAGGGTCTGTTATAACTGCTACAAATCTGTAATTTTTTGCAGAAGCCCTAACCATAGCTGGACCACCTATATCTATATTCTCGACAATCTCATCTATATCTGCACCTTTTTTAAAAGTCTGCTCAAAAGGATATAAATTAATTGCTACAATATCTATGGGTGTAATATTATTCTCTTGAAGCTGTTTAATATGTTCTGGATTATCTCTCAATGCTAAAAGTCCACCGTGTATGTTAGGATGGAGTGTTTTAACTCTTCCGTCAAGAATCTCTGGAAAACCTGTAATGTGAGAAACTTCAACAACTTCTATACCATTTTCCCTGAGATACTTTGCAGTTCCGGAAGATGATACTATCTCATATCCAACTTCCTTTAAAGATTTTGCAAAATCTAAAACTCCTGTTTTATCAGAAACAGATATTAATGCCCTTCTCAAGCTTGTTCTCCTTCTTGTTTTTGTTCTTCAGTTAGGGACTGTCTTATTATATCTTTCATTATGTTAGCTATAATTTCTCCTCTGCCGTATATTGTATGCTCTCTTAAAACTCTTTCTCTTCCTGCCTTTGCTATTTCTTCCCTTTCTGATGGATTGTCCTCAAGATAGTAAGCTATTTTACCTTCTATCTCAATAGCATCTATCGGATGGTAGGTGATAATCTCCCTATCCGGTGTAAAGAAAGATTTTGAGGAAAGTCTCTCCTCAACCATTGTTAAAGTTCCGCAGGCTACACTGTCAAAAACTGTAAATCCAAGAGCTGTAGGTATAAATGGAGGTTGACTTAGTAGAGAGATTTTTGTCCTTGCGAGAAATTCTACAATATCTTTTTGTAAAGTTATATCTTCATGGATTACCACATTTTCTGGGACTTCTCCAGCTACTGGTCCTAAGATATTTACCTCAAAATTTTCAATTGCCGTCAGTATGTTCCATCTTCTTAAACTCATAGCATAGAGCCCTATCTCTGTTAGTAAGTTCATAAATTCCTCTTCATTCTCCCTCTGGAAATTTAAGAGAGCGTTTTGAAAATCCGGGGCAAGTTGAGATAAAAGATACCCACTTGCGAATCTTACAGACATGTCCGGATTTCTGTATATAAGTCTTCCAAGTTCAACGGCAAACCCAAAGAGAGCATCATCAAATCTCTCTCTCCAGTTGCTTTCAATTATATTCGGATCCGTTATAGGTCCTACAAATGCTACTTCAAAATCTTTATTCATAGAAGGTGGTATTTTAGAAGGGTTAACTCCTGGAGGAACTATTGCAACATTCTTTCCAGCAGAAGCTATCCACTGATTATGTTCAACATCTATAGTTATATACAACACCTGATTAGAGTTAAGGACAGGTTTTAATTTTGAAAAATGTATCATAGGGTCATCTATAAACCAAGTTATATGGATATTGCCGATAATATCACACAGAGGTAATTTCTGATTTTCCCTTTCACCGAATATCATACCATCTAAGTTAGTATCAAATGTAAAGAGAGGTTTAAACTCTATTATCTCATTAACTTTTTCTGATATTGTATTTGGGTCTGATAAATCAACTATTTTGATATCAAATCCATTTGCAGAGATAGATTTAGATATACCTTCTATAATCCAATCTGTTAAATTTTTTGGGTCTGGTGTTTTTAGAAAAACAACTCTTGGCTTTGTAATATTTTCTGACATTTTAACTCTCCTTATCTTTAATTTCTACTTTTGCACCTTCTCTATCTATATCTAAAACTTTATACTCTGCATTTACACCTACTTCCTTGAAAGCTTCTACCATAGATTTTCCTATTGTTTCAAAGTTATCTGTTGCCAATGCCAGCATAGTGCTTCCAGCTCCACTTAAAGATGCTCCCAAGGCTCCATTATCGACGGCATTCTTTATAACTTTATCAAATCCCGGTATAAGTGTTTTTCTGTATGGTTGGTGTAACCTATCTTCCATACAGACTTTAAGTAGGTCATATCTTCTATTTTGGATTGCGGTAATAAAAAGGGTTGCCCTTTGGAGATTGAATATTGCATCTCTGTATGGAATAGATGAAGGTAAAACAGACCTTGCTTTTTCTGTAGAAAGTTCAAAATCTGGGATAACAACAATGGCTTTTATATCTTCTGGAAAATCTACCTTCTGATAGTATGTTTTTTTATCTGTTTTTAATGCTGTGATAAATCCACCTTTCCAAGCAGGAAGTAAATTGTCAGGATGAGGTTCAAATCTGTATGCAACTTCAAAAAATTCTTCGTCTGTTAACTCTCTTTTATGGACTACATAACCTGTCAGTATTCCAGCAACTATTGCCGAGGCACTACTTCCAAGCCCTCTTGCAACTGGAATATTTGATATCTGTTTAAGTTTTGCACCATGAAATGTCTTACTTTCCCTTTCACAGAGATATTTAACTACCTGTATATATAGATTGTTATCTGGGTTTTCTAAGAATTCAGATTTAGGGTATGTTTCAATAAAAATCCCATCTGCTTCTTCAACTATAAATTCATTATAAAGTGTTAGAGCAAGTCCAAATGTATCAAATCCTGCTCCTAAATTGGCAGTTGTAGCTGGAACTTTTACTTTAACAACTTTTTTACTCATTTATCCTTCCTTCAAGTATATCTACATACTCTTTAATTCCTCTCTGGATACTATATTTAGGGACAAACCCTAACTCTTCTTTAATTTTTGTCATATCTGCCTGTGTAAACTCTTGGTAAAAATCGTATGGACAGTCAAAATATTCCGGTTCATAGTCTGTCCCTAAGGCTTGATTTAGAAGTTGTATTACTTCGTTAAACGATGTTGCCTGTCCACTTCCAACATTGTAAACTGTGCTTTTTGGTGCTTTTGCGGCTATTATTGTAGCTTCTACAGCATCTTTAACATAAACAAAATCTCTCTTTTGCTGCCCCCACTTAAATATCCTTGGTTTTTGTCCGTTTTTCATCTGTAGATAAAGCTGGTATATCATACTAGCAAACTTTCCTTTATGGGCTTCCCTTGGTCCATAAACATTAAAATATCTAACTCCGACAACCTTTATACCTGATTTCTCCGAAAACTCCATTGCTATATTATCCATTATATACTTTGAAAATGCATAGACATTCTCAGGTGATTTCTCTCTGTCTTCCTTTAAAGGAACAGATTCTTTCACATTTCCATAAACTGAAGCAGAAGAGGCATAAACTACTGGACATTCTTCATCATAAGCTAACTGTAATATATTCCTAAAACCATCAACATTCTTTCTCATCATAAACTCTTGGTCTGTTACAGTTGTATCTGTTATTGAGGCAAGGTGGAATATGATATCTGGTTTAAAGTCTTCTAATTTAAAGAATATCTCATCTGTGGAAACATCACAGGATAAAACTACACCTTTAAAACCTTTTAAATTTTTAAAGTTCGCACTTGAAAAGTCATCAAGGATAAGTATCTTTGCGTCCGGATAATCTTTTTGAAGTTTTAATGCAAGGTTTGACCCTATAAATCCGGCTCCTCCGGTTATTAGAATGTTATGAAACATCTTCTAAACCTCTATATAGAAAAGTTCTTGTCCATATTCAACAGGTTGTCCATTTTCAACAAGTATTTTTACTACTTTACCATCTACATCACTTTCAATTTCGTTCATAACTTTTAGGGCTTCTATAATACATAAAACTTGTCCCTTTGATACAGTATCACCTTCTTCAACAAAAGGAGGTGCTCCAGGAGAAGGTGCTCTGTAAAATGTTCCCACAAGAGGAGATTTTATTACATGGTAATTTTTCTCTTTTTTAGAAGGACTCTCTGTTATCGTCTCTATGTTAACAGGTTGAGGGTTGCTTACAATAGGTTGAATCTGAGGCTGTGATATCTGGACCTCTTTTGGTCCATGATACTGTTTTATAACAATTTTACCTTCCGATGTAAATAATTCAATCTCTTCTATTTTAGAGTCTTTTACTCTCTCTATAAGTTCAAAGATAAAATCTTTATCCATATTTAAACCTCCACTCCCTTACGGGAGAAAATTATTTATTAACTCTCTCTATGTATGTTCCCTTTTCTGTATCTACTTTTATTTTATCACCAACATTTATAAATAGGGGGACTTGTATTGTTGCTCCAGTTTCTATTTTAGCAGGTTTTAGTGTGTTTGTAGCTGTATCCCCTTTGAAACCTGGCTCTGTTTCTATAACTTCGTAAACTTCATGTTTAGGTAGTTCTATACCAATAGGGTTTCCTCTATCAAGGAAAACTACTACCTGCATACCTTCTTTTAAAAATTGAGCCTCATGTTCCATGTTTTCAGCTGGAACAGCAAAAGTTTCATAGGTGTTTGTGTCTAAGAAGTAGTAGTATGAACCATCTGAATAAGAGTAGTTCATAAACCTTTGCTCAAAATCTGCAAGTTCTATAGAGTCTGAAGATTTAAATGTAAACTCTGTAACGTTTCCTGTTCTCATATTTTTAGCTCTAACTCTAACAAAAGCCTGACCTTTTCCGGGTTTAACGTGTTCATAACTGACTACTTTATAAGGGGTGTTATCTACCAGTATAAACTGATCTCTCGCAATTCTGTTAATATCAATTTTTACGCCCATATTTACCTCCGTTAAAATTTTTGAAAGTATAATTATATCATTTACAAACATTTACTCATAAAATTTTTTTTGTTTTAAAGGTAAAATTATTAAAGAAAAAATTTAATCGAGGTGAGAAAGATGAGATTTTTTATATCGTTTATATTACTTTTAACGATAGTTTTACATTCATACGGACAGATAAAGATAGCTACTACCGTGAAACCTCTTGCCGACATTGTTAAAGAAATATCAAAAGACAAAGTTGAAGTTTACTATATAATACCTCCAAATATAAACTTTCACATATATGAATATAAAACTTCCGATATAAAGAAGGTATCAGAAAGTGACCTTTTTATCTATATTGGTTCCGGAGAGCCAAACATAACAGGCATAGTTAAAAATATACCTAAAGATAAAGCATTAAAAGTAAGTTCCTTAAAAGGTTTAGTTTTACTAAGAGAAGAAGACCATCCTGATGAGATTCACCCGGCACTCTGGCTTGACCCTATGAATGCAAAAGTTATAGCAAAGTTTATAACAGACTACCTCTCAAAGAAAGACCCAGTAAATAGAGATTTCTATCTAAAAAACTATCAAAAGTTCAGTCAGAAGATAGATAACTTAATAAGTTATGGTAATGAGAAGTTATCAAAACTGAAAAACAAAAATTTTGTATCATATCACTACGAATTTCCATACTTTGTCAACAGATTTAAACTTATATACCTTACAGAGATTGAGATGGGACACGGAAGAGAACCAACACCAAAACATATATTTGAAGTGATCCAAAAGATAAAGCTAAACAATGTAAAAACCATATTTACCTCAAAACAGTTTTATAACAAGAAAGTAATAGATTTAATAGTATCAAAAACACAGGTAAAGGTCGTATTCCTCGATTCACAGGGAGAAAATCCAACATACATTGATATGATGAGATACAACATAGATAAAGTTTACGAGGGACTAAACTATTAGTATGGATAGATTTTTAAATATTGATACAGATAAACCCTACATTGTAGTTGGAGATATTCACGGCTGCTTTGAAGAGTTTAGAGAGCTACTAAAGATAGTAGATGAAATCTATGGAAGAGATAGTTTAATAATATCTGTCGGAGATACAATAGACAGAGGAGATTATAGTATAGAAACATTACAGTTATGTATAGATTTATACAAAAAAGGTAGATATTACGAAGTAAAAAGTAATCATCTTGATAAATTTTACAGATGGTTAAAAGGTTCAGATGTAAATATATCACACGGTATGCAAAAAACGGTTAGTCAGTTTTTGGCTTTAAATAAAAACTTACAGGAAAAGTTAAGAGAAGAAGTTTTAAGGTTTTATGAAGAGATGCCTCTATACATAATTATCAACTCTAATGTTGTAGTTGCCCATGCTGGAATAAAAGATGAGTATATAGGTAGGACAGATAAACAGGTAAAAAGTTTTGTCTTATACGGACAAACTACTGGAAGATATACAGAAAAAGGTTTTCCGGAAAGGATAGATTGGACAAAATATAGAAAAGTATCAGAAAACTCCCCAAAGATAATTTACGGACATGTTGTTTATGATGAGCCATACATAAACAATAACTGTTATGGTATAGATACCGGAGCTTGCTTAGGAAACAAATTAACTGGATACATTCCAATGGAAGACAGGTTTATCTCTGTAAAATCAAGGAAAGTCTACTACAAATTTGAGGATTAGTATAATAATCTGTTAAATTTTTGGGAGTACTAAAACTTTGGAAAAGATTTCCGCTATTATATTAACAAAAAATGAAGAGCTAAATATAGAAAGAGCAATAAAAAGTCTAAAAGACTTAGCAGATGAAATTATAGTTATAGATAGTGGTTCTACAGACAGAACCGTAGATATTGCAACATCTTTAGGAGCAAAAGTCTATTTTAGACAGTTGGATAGCTTTGCAAATCAGAGGAACTTTGGAATAGAAAAATCTTCCTATGACTGGATATTAATGATGGATGCAGATGAAGAGGTAAGCCAAGAGTTAAAATTAAGTATAAAGCAGGAACTTCTAAATCCAAAGTGTAAAGTCTATGAAATTCCAAGAAGGACCTATTATTTAGGAAAGTTTTTAAAACATACATGGTATCCGGAGTGGAGATTAAGACTTTTTAGGAAAGGTGTTTTGAGATTTGAAGGAGACCTTCACGAAAGTCCAGTTTTTTTAGATAAGAATGTAAAAGTAGCTAGATTAAAAGGGGATTTATACCATTACTCATACAGAAATCTTTATCACCAATATATAAAAACGGTTGATTATGCAAAAACAATGGCTGAAAGTTACCATAAAAATAGAAAAAAATTTAAATTCTATAAACTCCTTTTAAGTCCATTTATGATGTTTTTTAAAAATTACTTTTTAAAGTTTGGTTTTCTTGACGGATACAGAGGTTTTTTAGTAGCTATGTCTTCTTTCTTCTATACTTTCCTAAAATATCTATTCTTATACGAGTTAGAACTTAAAGAAAAGTACAAAGATAAACTATGGAAGTAGATAGTATGTTATAATATTGAAAATTCTTAATTTTTAGGAGTGATAAAGTTGCATCAAGGGATAGTCATTCTTGATTTTGGATCTCAGTATACACAGCTTATAGCAAGAAGGATAAGAGAACTACATATATACAGTGAGATACTACCTTTTAATACTTCCATAGAAGAGATAAAGAGACACAATCCAAAAGGTATAATATTCTCCGGAGGTCCGGCATCTGTTTACGAACCAGATGCTCCAAGACCTGATGAGAGAATATTCGATTTAGGACTTCCTATTTTAGGTATATGTTATGGGCTTCAACTTATCTCTTACCATTTTGGTGGTGAAGTAGTTAAATCTGATAAGCATGAATACGGAAAGGCAGAGATAGAAATTTTAGATAGAGAAGACCTGTTTAAGGATTTGCCAAAATACATGCATGTATGGATGAGCCACGCAGATAAAGTTATAAAACTACCAGAAGGTTTTGAAGTAATAGCAAGGACATTTAATGCTCCATTTGCAGCAATAAGAAATAGAGAAAAAAAGATATGGGGAGTTCAGTTTCATCCAGAAGTTACCCATACACCACTTGGTAAGGAGATTCTTAAAAACTTTGCAGTGAATATAGCTGGTTGTAAACAAGACTGGACTATGGGCAACTTCCTTATGCAAGAGCAGATAAGAATAAGGGAGATTGTTGGTAATAAAAAAGCTATCTGTGCTTTATCCGGAGGAGTTGATTCATCTGTTGCAGCAGTTTTAGTCCATAATGCCATAGGAGACAACCTTACATGTATATTTGTTGATAATGGACTACTTAGAAAAGGGGAAAGAGAACAGGTAGAAAAAACTTTTAGAGATAACTTTCATATAAACCTTATAGTAGTTAATGCAAAAGATAGATTTTTAAACGCATTAAAAGGTGTTACGGACCCGGAACAAAAGAGAAAAATAATAGGAAATCTCTTTATAGAAGTATTTGAGGAAGAGGCAAGAAAATTAAAAGATGTTGAGTTTCTCGTCCAGGGAACTTTGTATCCGGATGTTATAGAGAGTATATCGGTAAAAGGACCATCTGCAGTTATAAAGACTCACCACAATGTAGGTGGATTACCAGAGAGAATGAACCTTAAACTTATAGAGCCTTTGAGAGAGCTTTTTAAAGATGAAGTCAGAGAACTTGGTAAAGAACTTGGACTTCCTGAAGAAATTATATATAGACAACCATTTCCAGGTCCAGGACTTGCAATAAGGGTTATAGGTGAAGTTAACGAGCAGGATTTAAACATCCTAAGAGAAGCAGATGCAATAGTCCTTGAAGAGATAAAAAATGCAGGTCTTTACAGAGAGCTTTGGCAGTCTTTTGCAGTTTTACTTCCTATACAAACCGTTGGAGTTATGGGAGATTATAGGACTTATGAGAAAGTTATAGCCATAAGAGCTGTGGAAAGCACAGACGGAATGACAGCAGACTGGGCAAGACTTCCATATGATTTATTAGATAAGATGATGAGAAGGATAATAAACGAAGTTAAAGGTGTAAATAGAGTTGTTTATGATATATCTTCTAAACCTCCAGCTACTATAGAGTGGGAGTAGTTTGAGATTTGGAATAGTCTTATCCGGAGGAGCAGTCAGAGGACTTGCACATATAGGAGTTTTAAAAGCTCTTGAAGAATACGGAATAAAACCTTCTGTTGTATCAGGTGTAAGTGCCGGGTCTATAATTGGACTTTTCTACTGTGCAGGCTATTCTCCTTTAGATATGGAAGAGTTAGCTATTAAAACAGATTTCAAAAAGTATGTCAAACCTTCTTTTTCAAAAAAAGCCTTTTTTTCTATAGACTCTATGGATAAATTTTTAGAAAAGTATATTCACTATAAAGATATTTCACAGCTTCCAAAAGAGTTTTATGTAACTATAACAAATTTAAACACTGCCTCTATTGAATATAAGAACCGGGGAGATATTAAAAAGATAGTTAAAGCTTCCTGCTCTCTTCCTGTATTGTTTAAGCCGGTAAAAATAGATGAGTTCCACTATATAGATGGTGGTGTGATGAACAACCTTCCGGTAGAGCCTCTCATAAATAAAGTGGATTATATAATAGGCGTTGAGGTAAACCCTTTTTTACCGGAAGAAAAAGATTTTAATAACTTTATCTCCATAGGAATGAGAAGTTTCTATCTTGCTATCAAGTCAAACATAGAATCAAGAAAACCATTATGTAATCTATTTATTCAACCTCCAGAACTTATAAAGGTGCCTCTCTTTGCTACATGGAAAAAAGAAGAGGCTATTAAAATAGGATACAATTACGCAAAGGGAATTTTAAAATCTATAAAGATTTAAAAAATTGGTTATAATAGTTGCATGTTTTTCTTAAAAAAACTGATAACTTTTTTCATACTACCACCGGGGATTTTTATAGTTTTACTTGTAAGTATCTTTATCTTAAGAAAGAAAGACAGATTAATAGCCATAATATCTATCGCTTCAGCATCAGTTATATATCTTATATCAATTGAACCCGTTAAAGATTTCCTTCTCTTACCCCTTGAAGAAAGGTATCCAAAGATGAGAGAAGTTCAGGGAGATGTTATCATTGTCTTGGGAGGTGGGAGTTATAACACCGGAGTGTTATCCGAAGACTCTCTAAAAAGACTTCTTGCAGGCTTTGTTTTACAGAAAAGGTTAAACGTTCCAATTATCTTGTCCGGAGGCTCTGCTATAACAAATCTTCCAGAGTCAGAAGTTATGAAAAATGTATTAATAGAGCTCGGTGTTGATAAATCAAAGATATTTACAGATGTTTACAGCAGAGACACATTGGGAAATGCCTACTTCACTAAAAAGATATGTCAGCAAAAAGGTTTTAAAAAAATTGTACTTGTCACTTCAGCTTACCATATGCCAAGGTCTGTTTTAACATTCAAAGAAGCCGGACTTGATGTTATCCCCTATCCAACAGATTTTAAAATGGATAAAAAATATACAGTTTACAGCTACTTTCCTAAAATGAATGTTCTTCAGGACTCTACAAAAGCTATAAGAGAGTATATAGGCTTAATAGGATATTACATACATTTTAAACTGTTTAAGTAGAATTTCCAGAGAGTTCTTCCTACCCTCTCTTTGCTTTTGGAATATATCTATATTTAGGAAGGATATAAAAAGAATTTTCATCTGCAATATAATCAAAACTTCTAACACCATAACTGTATGCTGCAAATGAAAGAATCACTGCGTTTAACTGTTTTATAGCAATTTTCCTATCTTTTGATATCCAATTTCTGTTGAGTTTTATTCCGGTTTTCGGTAAGTTGTAAATCCTCTGCTCCAAACCCTCAGGAGTGTCCTCGTCAATCAGCTCTTTTCTTATAACTTTTTTAAAAAGTTCCTCTACATCAGAGTAAACTATAGCTTTTTCATAACTATCATCTCTACTTTCTACAGTTTTATAGTCAAAATATTTATATAGCTTTGAAGACATATCTTTAACTATCCGATTTGATAAACTTGATCCAAACTTTACATTAAAGTCATAATTAAAACCTATCACAGATATATCTGTATGTTCTAAAAGGTGTAGCAAGCCTTCGTATGTATATTGAGAAAGTTGTATAACTCTTAAATTACTATCCATAATTGAAGTTATAAATAGATTACTTTTTAGATACTCAACTCCTAAATACAAATTACACCTTTTAAAATTTTATTAACAATATCAAATAAAATAAAAATTTTTCACTTTTTTATGTATGATTATAATTAGGTTTTTTGATTTGACGAAATATCTTTTTCATCAGACTAATAATCTTGCAAGAAGCATACCAAAGATTGCAGACAGAAAAGATAAGAAAAAGTTTAGAGACACATTTAAAATTGCCTTCAAGTACTCTCCTTCTATAAACATTACCAAAGTTTCGTATGTTACAGAAGAAAAAGTAGTAAAACTACCACAAAAACCAACAGCTACAAAAAGTTTCCAAAGAGGGTCTAATGATAACTTTTTTAGAAAAAGTATCATAAAGAAAGAGAGTATAAAAGAACCAACTACATTTACTATTAATGTTCCATAAGGTAGATATTTTCCGAAAAATTCTTCACTATAAACACCGGTTAAAAACCTTAAGATGGCTCCTATGGAGCCACCTATTGCAATAACCACATATTTATCCATTTTTTATAAAGGATAGAAGTTGCTGAATCTCCTTTTTACTTCCAAGAAAAACAGGAACTCTCTGGTGTATATCAGTTGGTTTTACATTTAAAATATCTTCTCTACCTGTAGTTGCCATACCACCTGCCTGAGTTATCAAAAATGCCATAGGAGAAGCTTCATAGAGTAGTCTCAATTTACCATTTTTATTTTTTGTATCTGCCGGATAAGCAAATACACCTCCTTTTATCAATGTCCTGTGGACATCTGCAACCATTGAGCCTATGTATCTTGAAGTGTAACCTTCTTCTTTCAGTGCTTCAACATAACTTACAAGCGATTGGGGCTCCCATTTTTTTATATTTGATTCATTAAAAGAGTATATCTTCCCTTTTTCCGGAACTTTTATATCCGGATGGGACAGTAAAAACATACCAACAGAAGGGTCTAATGTAAAACCATTAACTCCACTGCCGGTAGAAAGGACAAACATTGTTGAAGAACCATAAACTACATATCCAGCTGCAACCTGTTTGTATCCTTCTTGTAAAAAGTCAGAGATATCTGAATTTATTCTTCTGTGTATTGAGAATATAGTCCCTATACTTACATTAACATCAATGTTAGAAGAACCATCAAGAGGGTCAAAAGCTATAATATACTTTGCATCTTTACCTTCTGGTGGAAATATAGGTTCGTCAAGTTCTTCTGATACGAGGGCAAAAAATTCACCACTTGAAGATAAATACTCAATCAGTAAATTGTTAGCAAGTTCATCTAACTTTTGGACATCTTCACCTTGAATGTTTGTTTTTTCGGCTTTCCCAAGTATATCTACAAGCCCTGCCATTCTAATGTGGGAAGCTATTACCTTGGTAGCAGACTCTATTGCTACCAGAGCTCTTGATAGTGAGCCTGTTGCATTTGGAAATTTTCTCTCTTGATCTAAAATAAAGCTGTTTAAATCCATTCCTAACTTCTTCATTTCACTCCCTCTGCTGATTTTTTATACTCTTTTATAAATGGAATCATTCTTTTATCTGTAATCCTCTGATAAAGATAATGAAAATCTATAAACTGGTAGTATGATCTGATAATCATTTTAACAAGCTCGCAAACAATCTCATCACCCTCTACACAGAATTTCATCATATCAACTATAAGATCTTCAATAGATATAACATTGAGGATTTCCTCTCTATCTACTTCTATCTGATTTATGGTTCCGGTTAACAGATAAAAGTCTTTACTTACCTCTACGTTTATATCATCTCTTATCCATAAATCTGCAAACTTTTTATAACCAAGTTCTGTAAGAATTTTTTCAAGTAGAGGTAAGTCAGGATATAGGAGAGAGATAATATTTGCCGGATACATTCCTTGGGTGTATAGAGTCAAGGCAAACTTTCCTACGATAATAGGCCGGTGTTTAACACCGGCTTTTTTAAACTCAGAGTGTATCTCTTTTATAGCTTTTATCTGTTTATCAAGACTCAATTAATCTGCTCCTGCTTCAAGTTTTATATCTTTTGCTTTCTGTTTAACGTCTTTTGTAGAGCCTTTTACATAAGGCATCTTTATAAGTTTTATGTATTTATCCGTATATTCTTTTGTTCCGAAAACATTGAGTTTTTCAAATAGAAACTCAAACTTTTTCTCTATGGCGTCTAAAATTTCCTCTTTATTCTCTAAAGTCCACCATTGATATTTGAAAGGTCCTAAACCTCTCTTTCTTGATTTGTATAAAAACTGCTCCCTTGTCATTCCTTCTTTCCACTCATCTTTAAAGTTCTCCTCTATAAACCTGTATATCTCCTCCTTAAAACTTTCCGGAGCTAAATCAAACATAATATTTTGAAAGCCAGTTGCCAGATGTATCTCAGAGCAGTTATTTTGAGGGAATTTATCAAAAAATTCTTCAGGTAAGGTTGATGCTCCATGTTGGACTGTTCCTGAAAGTCCATACTTTTTCCTTGCAACTTCACCAATACTTCTTAAAACCTCAAAATCAAGTTTTACTTTTGCAACTGTTCCATCGGGAAGTGGTATTCCACCGTGCTCTGTTCCAGTTTGAACTGAGATTTTTGATATTCCTGGCTTTTTTGTTAAAGTCTCAAGATATCCTTCCATGAATGCCTCAAACTCTTCCACAGTTGAGTTTTTACCACCTATATGTCCTATCTCAGCCCCGACAGATATATCTATACCTTGCGGCTGTATCTCCCTTATAAAATCTGTCATCTTAGCGGTGTTTAGATAGTTGTGATACTGCTGTTGTTTTAAAGTAGGTTGTGAGTAATCAACGAGAGTGGAAGGGTCTATATCTATGTTGTAAAATCCGGCATCTACAGCCTCTTTTGTAAGCTCCTTTATAGAGTTAAGTTCCTTCTCCGGATTTTCAAAATATTTTTTTGCAGAAAACTGAAAGTGGTCTCCCTGTATAAATACCGGTCCTCTATATCCTTCTTTTATCGCAGCAGCAAGAACACAGGCAGCATACTCTGATGGTCTTTGGTATGTGTATTCTATCTCAGACTTTGCTATCTCAAAGATAAATGCTCCTATATCATTCTTCATTGCAACTTTAAACATCCTCCTTGCTATATCATAAGTCATTCCTCTTATATTAACAGCAGGAGTTGTAAAATTCTTTGTCTCTCCTCTTCCCATAGCCATATATAAATCATGTATAGATGAAGCAACAGCTCCAAACTCATTTGCAATCTCTCTTATTAAATATTTAACTTCCTCTTTTAAAGAGTAATCATCAGAAAACACAGCCGTGTAAACAAGATCATCTATAACTTCGTTTCTTAGTTTTGATTCATCTAAAATCTGAACTTTACCATTACTAATCTTAACAACATCTTCAATAGAACTGTTTAATTCTTCAACTGATCCAAAAATTTTAGCCATTATGATGCCTCCCTTTTGAATTTTGAAAAAAATTTTAACACACAAACATTCCTCTATGCTATAATAGAGGAAAATCAAACAAGGAGGTTTTCCGTGGAAAGAACCTTAGTTCTAATAAAACCAGATGCCGTTAAGAAAAACGTAGCAGGAAAGATAATCTCAAGATTTGAAGATGAAGGTTTTAAAATCGTTGCATTAAAAAAAGTGAAACTTTCAAAAGAAGAAGCCGGAAGATTTTACATAGTTCATAAAGATAGACCTTTTTATAACGAACTTTGTGAGTTTATGTCTTCCGGACCTATAGTTGCAATGGTTTTAGAAGGTGAGAATGCAATTTCAAGAGTCAGACAGATAATGGGAGCTACCGACCCTTCAAAAGCAGAAGAAGGCACATTGAGAAAGCTCTATGGTAGTAACATAGGAGAAAACGCAGTACACGGATCAGATTCTACAGAGTCAGCAGCATATGAAATTCCATTTTTCTTTAGCGGATTGGAGATTGTGGGATAAATATATTTTAGGATTGACTTATATGATATTATCCCTCCTTTTTGGGGGGATGGTTTTCTTTACCTTCTTTGTAGGGCCAGTTTTGTTTTCAAATCTGGATAGTAAGTTAGCCGGTTCTATTATGAATCTGATATTTCCTTATTACTTTAAGATGCAGTGGATCAGTGGAATTTTAATTTACACACTTATAGGTATTTATAGTTACTTAGATAAAGAAGCTATAAAAAAATTAAAGCTTTTTCTTATATTGGTTGGACTGTTTGTTATCATAGGGATGGCTCTTGATAGAGCCATATATCCAACTGCCAAATCGTTTATACTTGAGTATTACAGTTTAATCCAAGAGAATCATATAGAAGCTGCAAAAAATATGAAAGAAAAATTTGACACTTTCCATAAAATCTCCTCCGGACTTAATATGATGAATATAATTATCGTTTCAGGCTTGATTTTGACATTTTTAAAATTTACAATAGCTAAACCGAAAGATTAAAAAAGACTAAAAAATGGAGGCGAGGAATATGGTAGATAAAAGAGGATCTGTACTAAATAAAATTTTCTTAATAGTTCTTGGAGGGTCTTTCATAGGAGCTATATTTGTGGGAGCCATTGTGTTTGTTCTTTTTTCTTCGGACCCGGATATACTTAGAAAAGCATTAATTTCAATAGTTGTATCCCAAATAATGTTTTTGATTCCTGTATTTGGTATAAGAATATTTGTAGAAAAGATTGTGATAAGTAAATTAAGAGAAGTTTCTAAGGGTATGAATGAAGTTAGTATGGGAAATCTTGATTATGAAATAAAAGTAGAGAAAACTGGAGATGAGTTAGAAGAATTAGCAGATTCATTTGAAAGAATGAGAATAAGCATGAGAACAATAATGGAAAAACTTGAGAAAGGAGAACTCTAAGGGGATGAATATATGGAATTACCTGAGGAAGTCCTTAACCTTATAAACAAGGCTTACAAAGATGTTAACCTATACTATATAGGTATATTTATAAAAGATACGGAGATTATTTCTAGGACTTCTTCAAAATCTGAAAAACTTCGTTTATCTTTTGGTAGACTCATTAGAAAATCACTTGAACTAAATGAGATACTACCAAACTTCAAAGAAGAGTTTCTATTTTCAGAAGGTAAAGATTGCTCACTTTTCGTTTATTATGTAAATGAGGAGCTTTCCATAGGTATGATCAATATTGGAAAGCCAAATTTTTCTATGTTAAAGATAGTAGGTTCTGATTTAGCAAAAGAGATAAAAAAATATAAAGACCAATTAAAAGAAATATATCTTCAAAAAGTTCAAACCCCTCAAACAGAAGAAGCTATAGAGGTTAAAAAAGAAATTATACCACTTGGAGAAAAAGCTTTTAAACAAGATTATCCGGAAGATTTTCTTATAGAAGGAAGCGTTAGCGAATTAGAAAAGGCTCTTTCATTTAAGCAAGAAGAACAGAAAGAAGAGTTAAATCAGCCACCTCTTGAAGATATATTGTCTACCAAAAAAGAAGAAAACTCTTATGAATCCCCATCTTTAGAGGAGATATTACTAACAAAAGCAGAAGATCAACCTGTATCAGCTAAAGAAGATACTTTAGAAAGTCCATCATTAGAAGAAATTATTTCAAAGAGAGAAGAAGTTTCAGAAGAAAATCTTATAAATACAGAAGAGATATTCAATAAAATAAGAAGTGAGTTTATCAAAAATATAGGTCCATTTGGAATGTTCCTTTTTAAAAAGAAGAGAGAAGAGTATTTTAAAACAAGGAACATTACAAAATTTGAAATTTTAAAGTTTATACAGGTTTTAGCCGAAGAGATTACTGTTGAGAAACGTAGAAATGAATTTGTCGAGAATGTAAAGTCTCTGCTTATAAATTTATAAAATCGGAGGATAGATATGGCTGTTAAGTATTACGATGTTCTCGAAAATCTTGTTAGAGATGCAGGAGCAGAAGGTGCTGTTTTGGTAAGTGTTGATGGTTTAGCTATAGCTTCTGTTTTACCTGCCGGAGTTGATGAGGATCGTGTTGCAGCAATGGGTGCTGCTATTCTATCATTAGGAGAAAGAGTTACAGCAGAACTTAATAAAGGCCAGCTTGAACAGTTATACATAAAAGGTTCAACAGGATATGTTATATTTACCGGTGTTAAGGATATTGCTGTCCTTGGTGTTTTGGCACCTACAGAAGCTAGATTAGGATTACTTTTAATGGAAATACAGAGGGCTGTAAAGAAATTAGAGAGTGAATTGGAGTAAAGTATGGCTATAGCCGGAGATTTAAGGATATTTAATTTTGTTGATATATTCCAGGTTTTGAGGAAAGATAAAAAAGATGGAATTTTAGTAATAGAGAGAGATGGTAAAAATTTTGCGGTTTATTTTAAAAATGGGGATATTGTTTATATAAGGGAAGTTCAAAAGGTATTTTATGTTTATCTCGATGTGGATTTTGAGGCTGTATTAAAAAAAGAGAATGTATCAAAAGATGAGATGTATAATATCCTTGTAGCGAGACTTCCACATTTTTTAAATGTAAAAGAAGGGAAATTTTCTTTTACTCCCGGATTTATAAGATACTCACCGGATATCAATCCGCAGATTCCAATAGAAAAGCTAATTATGTATCTTTCTAGACAGCTAACTCCGGAAGAGGTTGAAAGAAAGATATCTGACCTTAACCTTGTTTTTGAAAAATCGGAAAATTGGGAAGAGACCGCTAAAAAGGCTTTTTTAACTGACTATGAGAAAAAGATACTACATCTAATAGATGGTAAAAATAAAGTTACGGATATTATTTCTATGTCTAAAATAAACGATCTGATAGTTAAAAGAGCGTTATACGGATTTTTAGCCAGTGGTATTATACAGAGGGAGAAGAAAAAAGAAAGGAAGATAGGTTTTGAGTTGACAAAATCACTTTTAAATAAAATAATATCCAAGATAAAGGATCTGTAAAATGGCAGAGAAAAAGATAAAGATAGTTACTTCGGGACCATATGCAGCAGGTAAAACTCAGTTTATAAACACCATAAGTGAGATAGAGACAGTAAAAACTGAAGCAAAAACAACAAAGGCAGGGGAAAAAGAAAAGAAAGACTACACAACAGTTGCTATGGATTTTGGAAGGATAAAGATAGATGATGAATACACACTATACCTTTTTGGAACTCCGGGACAGTCAAGGTTTGATTTTATGTGGGATGTATTGGGTAAAGGTATGGTAGGATTGGTTGTTTTAGTTGACAGCACCGATCCGGCAACATTCCACGAAGCAAGAAGAATAATCAACTACTTTGAGGCAAGATACCCGGCTCCTTTTGTGGTTGGTTGTAATAAACAGGATTTAAAAGGTGCTTGGAGTCCGGAAGATATAAGGACAGCTTTAGACCTTGGAGATGATGTAAAAGTTCTCCCTTTAGTGGCCACAGATAAAGAGAGTGTTAAGAAAGTATTACTTACCCTGTTAGATGAAATAGCCAAGCATATATAGAATATAATGAAATCTCCCCCCGACAGAGGGAGTATGATACTGTTATATTGTTAAATATATAAGCTCATCTTTACCAACTTGATGGAAGTTTAGGTATTTGTAAATTTCATCTTCTTTTCCGGCAAGTTTCTTAGGAACAATGCTCATATATTCCTCAACGGTAGGAAGTCTTCCAAGTATGGCACAGACAGCTGCAAGCTCTGCAGAACCAAGATAAACTTTCGCATCTTTACCCATTCTGTTGTCAAAGTTTCTCGTAGAAGTAGAAAACACCACTGCACCATCTCTTACCCTTGCTTGATTACCCATACACAAGCTACATCCCGGAACTTCAGTTCTTGCTCCGGCTTCTCCGTATATAGCATAATACCCTTCCTCTCTTAGCTGTCTCTCGTCCATCTTTGTAGGTGGAACTATCCAAAGTCTTGTAGGAACTTGTCCTTCTCCTCTGAGAACTTCACCAAGAGCTCTGTAGTGTCCTATATTTGTCATACAGCTACCTACAAAAACTTCATCTATCTTCTTAGGTCTTCTTTCATCAGCGAGAACTTCTGATAGAGTTGCAACATCATCCGGATCGTTAGGACATGCAACTATAGGCTCTTTTATTTCGTTTAGATCTATCTCTATAACTGCTGCATATTCTGCATTTTCATCCGGTTCAAGTAATACTGGATTGTCAAGCCAAGCTTTCATTTTATCTGCTCTTCTCTGTAATGTTCTTGCATCTTGATATCCTGCTTCAATCATAGCTTCTATAAGTTTTATATTTGACTCTATATACTCTATAACAGGTTCTTTATCAAGTCTTACTGTACAGGCAGCAGCACTTCTTTCAGCAGAGGCATCTGCAAACTCAAAAGCCTGCTCAACTTTAAGATAAGGTAATCCTTCTATTTCAAGTATCCTTCCGGCAAATACATTTTTCTTACCTTTCTTCTCAACTGTAAGTAATCCCTGTTTTATAGCATAGTAAGGTATTGCATTTACAAGGTCTCTTATAGTAATTCCAGGTTGTATCTCTCCTTTAAATCTTACCAATACAGACTCTGGCATAACAAGAGGCATGGTTCCGGTAACAGCTGCAAAAGCTACCAAACCAGATCCAGCAGGGAAGGATATACCTATTGGAAATCTTGTATGGCTATCTCCTCCTGTTCCAACTGTATCAGGTAAAACCATTCTGTTAAGCCAAGAGTGTATAATACCATCTCCCGGTCTTAATGATACACCACCTCTACTTATTATAAATGGAGGTAAAGTGTGATGAAGTTTTATATCTGCAGGCTTTGGATAAGCTGCTGTATGACAGAAACTCTGTAGTACAAAATCACAACCAAATCCAAGAGCTGCAAGTTCTATTATCTCATCCCTTGTCATAGGTCCAGTTGTATCTTGAGATCCAACAGTTAAAACCTGTGGTTCAACATACATACCAGGTCTCACTCCTGGCATACCACAAGCTTTTCCAACTATCTTTTGTGCAAGAGTGTAACCTACACCTTCTTTTTCCGGTGGTTGTTGTGGTCTTATAAAGATATTTTCTTCTGGTAAACCTAAAACTTCCCTTGCTTTTCTTGTCAAACCTCTACCTATTATTAAAGGTATTCTTCCTCCAGCTCTGACTTCGTCTGGTAATGTATTTGGTTTTAAAGTAAATTCAGATACAACTTCACCGTTTTTAACTATCTTCCCTTCGTAAGGGTATATCTCTATAATATCACCTGTCTCAAGTTTCGTTACGTCAGCTTCTATAGGTAAAGCCCCAGAATCTTCAAGTGTATTGAAAAAGATTGGAGCGATTATTCCACCTATAACAATTCCACCAGTTCTCTTGTTGGGAACATAAGGAATATCTCTTCCTATATGCCATATGAGAGAGTTTGCAGCAGATTTTCTACTTGAACCTGTTCCAACTACATCACCTACAAAAGCAACTGGATATCCGGATTTTTTTAACTCATTTATCTTCTCTATTGCATCAGGCATTTTTGCTTTTAGCATACTTAAAGCATGTAAAGGTATATCACTTCTTGTAGAAGCTTCCGTTGCAGGAGAGAGGTCATCGGTGTTTGTTTCCCCCGGAACCTTAAATACTATGGCAGTAACCTTTTCTGGTAAAGGTTCTCTATTTAAAAACCATTCGGCATTTGCCCATGACTCTAAAACTTGTTTAGCATAAGGATTTGTTTTTGAAAGCTCCACTATATCATTGAAAGCATCATAAACTAAAAGTGTATTTTTAAGTGCATTTGCTGCCTCTTGAGCAACTTCCGGGTCTTTGTGAGATAAAGCATCAATAAGAGGTTTAACATTATATCCCCCAAGCATAGTTCCAAGTATCTGGACAGCTTTTTTAGGAGAGATTACTGGAGAATGAGCTTTCCCTTGGACTATATCATTTAAAAATGCGGCTTTAACATAAGCTCCTTCATCTACTCCAGGACTAACTCTGTTCATGAATAAATCCATTAAAAAATCTTCTTCAAGTATTGGAATTTCCTTTAAAAGCTCAACAACAGCAGCTACCTGCTTAGCATTTAAAGGCAAAGGTGGTATTCCTAGCTTTGCCCTCTCTTCTACATGTTTTCTATACTCTGCTAAAAATCCCATTCTATTACCTCTTAACGGTTATTTTTACAGTATAATATTTTATACCTAAAATTTAAATTTTAAAACAGTGTTTTATTATTATAAAAATGGATAGATTTGAAATTTTAGACATAGGTCTGATTAAATACCAACAAGCTATAAAATTTATGAATGAAATCTATAGCACTGCATTAGAAAACAGAAAAAATTATTTAATACTTTGCCAACATTACGATGTTTATACTATCGGTTATAATGAAAAGAGAGATTTTCCGGTAGAAACTGTTAAAACAGATAGAGGAGGGTCAATAGTTTTCCATACTCCTGGGCAACAGATATTTTACTTTGTTTTTGAAGTTAAATCTCCAAGGATTTTTTACAGAAAAGTGATAGACTCTTTTTATAAACCTTTAAAGCAGTTAGATAGTAGGATAACATATCTACCAAAAATTCCTGGATTTTATATAGATAACAGAAAATTAGGTTTTTTAGGATTTAGATATAAAAATGGATATTCACTACACGGAGTAGCTATAAATCATGATGTAAATCTGGAAAAGTTCAACATCATTAATCCATGTGGACTTGAAGGATATAAAGCCACTTCTCTAAAAGAGGAAGGTATAAATATAGATATTCAGGATTTAAAAGATATAATGGTTAAAAGTATTGTGGAAAATTTTAAATAGCTATAATTCGTTCTCATTTTTCTTCCTGTAAAAATCGTATTTCAGATTTCTAAACCAAACTATAGCTTCTTCCTTTGTTTCAAAATACATAGACTTTATTGGTGAAGGATGGTTTGTATAGAATAACCAGTAAAATTTACCGTTTTCCTTTTGTAATGATACAGCTGATATATTTTCAACCAAAATATAGGTATTTTCGTTTATCTCAAAAAACATCTAACCCTCTTGCTTTTTCAGTTGTCTATGTTTCTTAATAAACCATTTAACAGAAGAGAAGGCAAGTATAGATAGAGTTATAACTGCAGCAACTAATTTAGAACTTCCTAAATCCATAATACCTATTCTGTACATACTAAACCATATAAAGATATATGTAAGATAAAGTCCATAGAGAAGAAGCAGTATTGAAAATGATTCCCAAACAATCTTTCCTATCATACAAACACCCAAATTTTTAATTTAATATAAATAGTTTATCATGTTATTATTATCGGCTGAAATTTGTAAATTTTGAGGTGAAGATGTTTGTTTTTGTATTTTTAAGTATTTATTTACTGATAAATTTATATTTTTTTAAAAAGATGAATGATAGTTTTAATATTAAAGGTAAGACTATCTATCTTCTGGCTTTTCTCTTGACACTTTCTCCCATTCTATACAAAATCTATGACAAATACGGATATGATAATTTTTTATTATCTTTTTCTATTCTCTTATGGATGGGTTTTGTTACACTTTTTTTCATATTTTTCCTTTTAGTAGATGTTTACAATATAGCTTTAAGGGTTATACATAGGATAACCGGAAATAATCCTATTCCTTCAATATCTGATAGAAAAGCATTTATAGTTATACTTTTACTTAGTTTATCCGCAACAGCTTACGGATATCTTGAAACATTGAATTTAAAGATTTACAGATTTACAATTCCTTCTGAAAAAATTGATAGAAATATAAAAATTATGCAGATATCTGATCTGCATCTTAATCAGGTTATGAGAGAGGACAAGATAAAGATGGTATTGGATATATACTACAGAGAAAAACCTGATATAGTGATATCCACTGGAGATTTAGTTGATGGAAATTTAAAATATAAACTTTCCTATATTCAACTTCTTCAAAAGATAAATCCACCTTTGGGAAAATTTGCCATTTTGGGAAATCATGAGTATTATGCAGATGTAAATCAAGCTATAGAATTTACAGAAAAAGCCGGATTTAAACTTTTGAGAGATGATATTTTTTACTTACCGGATAACATAGTATTAGTGGGAGTTGATGATGAAGAGGCAAAGAGGTTTGGAGTAAATAGAAAGGTATATGATTTAGACCTTTTGAATAAAGTTGATAGAAGTAAATTCATCATATTTTTAAAACATCAACCTAAGATAGATGAAAGATATAAAAATAAGTTTGATTTAGCTTTATCGGGACATACACATGGAGGTGTTTTATTCCCAGTAAGGTACATACTTAGGAAGATATTTATCACAGATGCCGGACTGGTAAAATTAGGTAATGGTTATGTTTTTGTAAGTAGAGGTGTTGGAACTGGTGGACCACCAATAAGAATAAGTGCATATCCAGATATTGCTATTTTTGAGATAAAAAAATCCCCCTAAATGTTAGGGGGATACGGAGGTTAGTATCATGAAAATTCATATATTATTATATCATATTTTTTACTGGTAATTTTATGATAAAAACTGTTTTTTTATTATCTCTAAAATAAGAGAGATTGCCACCAAAAATAGAAAGCCTATTTTTAAGATTTTTCAATCCAACCCCTTCTTCTATACCTTTAAACTCTTTACCATCATCTATGACCTCTATAATCAAAAAATCTTTATCTTTTCTTAGACTTATCCATATATTTCCCTTTGATTTAACTCCGTGTTTTATAGCATTTTCTACAAGAATCTGTATTGATAGTTTTGGTAGAAGATAGTGTAATGTTTCGTTATCTATATCCATATGGATAGATATACCGGGAAATCTCATTGTCTGTATAAAGAGAAAATTTTTTACTATATTAAGTTCTTTTTCTACTGTTATCCAGCTATCTTCCTCTATTATATCTCTCAAAAATTTAGAAAGTTTAATTAATGCTTCTTCTGCTTTATTTTTATCTATGTGAATAAGTTCAGCTATAACATTGAGGGAGTTAAATAGATAATGTGGATTTATCTGATATTCCAATGCTTTTAACTTTGTTTCAATTATAGATTTTTCAAGGTCTAACTCCTTTTTTCTTAAAGAGACAACCATATACAGAAGATAACCTATAAGAGATGTCAAAAATCCAATGATTGATGTACCTAATAATATAGAGATGTGTGATATGTTTATTGTTACAAGGTTTAAATAACGAACAACCTCGTAAGAAACTATAGATCCAAAAGTCCCAGCAAGAAAAGATACAAATAAACTGAAAGGTGTCCATAATTTTTGTGGAAGAACTTTAAGTAGATATCTGTTAGAAAGATTTATAAACAGATATGAGAATATAAATATAAAAAATCCAAATATAACTCCAGTTAAAAATCCATCTATAAGAGAGTTTTCTAATC
This sequence comes from Hydrogenothermaceae bacterium, assembly GCA_041287495.1. GTDB lineage: Bacteria > Aquificota > Aquificia > Aquificales > Hydrogenothermaceae > JAOABC01. The sequence continues at coordinate 99,853 of JBEULE010000034.1, read as the reverse complement.
CCAGTAGTAAAGATACAAAAACACCTAAGAAACCTCCAAAAGCTAGACCAAAGGAGAAAACTAAAAACCAATCTCTACTTGATATAGAAATGTAGTAATTCATTGAAATCCTCTTCTATCGACATTAAAAGATTAAATACACCTAAAACTACCCCTGGCCAACCTTGTCCAGGGAAAACAGTATCCCCTACGATATAGAGATTCTCAATTGGTGCAAATCCTTTTGGATAAAAGAAAGGAAAGTATTCTCTAATCAAAGGTACACCTCCAACAGAACCTCTATATCTTCCAGTGTATCTCTCAAAAGTTTTTGGAGTTCCTACAAATACATCACTTTTCTCTAATATTTTAAAAACTGGAATATGTTTGTAAAGTATATCCAAAATAAAATCCTTCGCTTTTTCTTTTTTTTCTTCATAAAGATAACCACTAATATTTTCCCATAAGTCTATTTTACAGTGGGTTGATATTGTAATACTTTTATAACCTTTCTGAGAAATCAACATATCTTCTCTATCTGAAACAGATACAAAGAAAGAATAGCTACCTGTATAGGGATTTTCATCATGTAATATCTGATAGTGATGATGGTTTAACAGATTATATGGATCCTTAACTGTAAAGTACAATGTTAGAGAGCCCCACATTTTGAGATATCTTTTTCTCAGATAATAACACAAATTACTGAAACCATCTAAAATATCACAAAAATTCCAGATCGTAGAGTTTAGTATCACCCTCTTTGAGTAGTAAACGCCTTTATTCGTTGTTATTTCAAAGATATCTTTTACCTTTTTGATTTTTATTACTTTCTCCTTTAAATGGATTCCATCTAAACCTTCTGTTAAAATATCAAATATTCTTCCCATTCCGCCTATAACATAATAGTTATCAAGATTAGGATATGTTAATCCCATGGTTGCAACAGAAAAACTTACTTCATCATAATAGCCCTGGGTAGTCATAAGTATCTGAGAATTCAAAAATCTTATATAATCCTCCGATAAATCTCCAGCTATATTATGAATTACATCTTTTGCAGGTAAAACTGTATATTTAAGAGAAGAGATTAAATAAGATAGATTTTTCATATAGATAGGTAAACTTTTTAAGGTTAAGCCTTTATATGGTAGAAGTTTGTAAATGCTGTTCCAATTTCTATCTGCAGTTTTATATATCTCCTGCCAAAGTTTTTTATTTTTATGATTATAAAAATTTTTATTTACCTCATCAAAAGCTCTGTCTCTATCTCTGTATCTGTTTATAACCTTGTCTTTTATATATACTTTTATAGATGGGTCTGATTTTTTTACCGGAATATCCTTCTTATCTAAAATTCTCATCAACACTGCTAACGGAAAATTACCTTCTAATCCTACAAGAGTAGTAGCTCCTACATTGTAGAAGTTAGAATCTCTCTGAAATGTTCCGGCACAACCTCCAAGATAGTTAAGTTTCTCAAACAATAAAACATTCTTACCTAACTTCTTAAGTAAAGAGAAAGTTACAACACCTCCTATACCACCTCCAACAACAACATAATCTAACATAAGCACTCCCTTAATTTTCTGATAATAAATCAAAAAAGTAGTCTTTTATGTTGTTAACTACAAGATTTACGGGATTATCACTTTCTACTTTTGTGATAACAAATTTATCCACATTTAAAACAACCCTTGATATACTCTTACCTTTTAATGTTAATTTCTTATTTTCTTCACCAAAATAGTAGATTATTTCTAAATAGTATTCTCCATTTGAGAAAAATGTTAATTGAGTATCAAAGTACCCTAAACTTTCAAAACAGAAACCTTCTTTTATATCTTTAAAAACGATAACACCTAAATTTAAGGTTTTCATATTAGATACTCCTAGTTAAGATTTTAAAACTAAATATTAAGGTTCAACAAAGAATTAATAAACACACTAAAATTTATTTGAATAAAATCTTTTTTAAGTTTGTTAAAAAGTGTTAATCAAGTTCTTGAGGGTAGGGGAATAGATATGTCTGATTTTTAAGATATTCATCATCAAATCTAAACACAAAACCTTTGATATACTCCACAACTGCTTTTATATCAATACTACCGTTTAAAGCTCTGTTTAAAAGGTTATGTATATGTCTTTTCTCAGAAGGCTTTAAAAATTCAGAAAAATGTCCGTATATATGCTGTAAAACATTTATATGAGATTTTAGTCCCGGTCTCTTTAAAAGAGATTGGTAGAATAAATCTCTATACTGATTAACAGTTTCCTCAAGACCTATTTTATCCCAATTTGCTATTATCTGTCCGAGTTTCTTCTGTTTAGATGGTGAGTAAAGCATAAGTAAGTATTTGTTATTTTGATGGAATTTTATAAGTTCATTTATAGAATTTATTTTAGGAAATGCATTTCTTGCTTCTGCAAATCTAAAAATCTTTGTAAGAAAATCTCTCTTTATCCAGATATCGTGGAGCCTTCCTTCATCTTCTACTGGAAGATAAGGAAAGTATGTTTTTGCAAATCTTGCAAATATTCCGTCTGTTTTTCCAATAGAGTGAACTAAATCTTCTTTGTAAAGTTTTGTATCACCTACTCCACAACTTGGTGATTTGGATTTAAGTAAAAATCCATCTATATCTTTAAAAGATTCCATTACCCTTTTAGAGTAATCTTCAATCTTTTCTGTGTAATCTATCTTTGATATTGGCTCTATCATCTTTATCTTATCAGGAAATCTTGCAAGCAAAACTGAAGGTCTTGGAACGGGCATACCTATGTCAACTTCCGGACAGATATCTACATAATCAACAAACTGTCCTAGCCTTTTTGCAAACTCATCTACAACGATCCCTCCATTATATCTAACAGATGCTATATTTATACATCTACTTATAACTACCTTTGGCCTATACATCTAAGAACTCCCTTAAAAGTCTTGCACCATCTCTACTTGTTTTTATTGTATCAGGAATTCCATCAAAAGAGATTAAAAATTTACTTTGCTCCACAACTTTCATCTCTTTTATCTTTGATAGATTAACTATGAAACTTTTATGAACACGGAAAAAACCCTTATTAGCTAAAATTTGTTCAAACTCGTAAAGTCTCTTGTTAGATAAGTATTCATGGTCTTTTGTCCTTATAATCGTCTCCGAAAGTTCAGCTTTAATGTAATAAATATCCGACGGCTTTAAAAGTATATATTTACTTAGATATTTCACCGGTATAAGGATATCTTCCGTTTTTGATACCAAAGGTAACATATTGGTTATAGCAGCCTTTTTGTTTTCAAAATTGTTAATTTTTTCCAACACTTTACTTATATCCTCTTCCTTATAAGGCTTTAAAACATAGTCTATTGAGTTTACCTTAAAAGCTTCCAAAGCATACTCTCCGTATGCAGTAACAAACACGATGTATGGCGGATTTTCGAAGTTTGATATTATATAAGAGGCTACTTCAAGGCCAGTCCCATCTGGAAGTTTTACATCAAGAAAAACAACATCCGGATTTACAAATTTAAGTTTTTCTATGGCTTCCTCTTTGTTTTCAGCTTCATTCTCCACCTTAACATCCAGTTTATTAAGTATCCTCTTTAATCTTTCCCTTGAAATATACTCATCTTCAACAATAAATGCCCGCATCTTTAACACCTCTTTAAGTTATTTTAAAAACAGCAAAGTACAAAATTAAAACACCAGCTAATACCAAAACCGGTGATATATACAAAACAAATTTATCGTAAATTATATACCACTTTTCATTATTCATAAATTTAAACACTAAAACTCCGTTTACAACTTCTAAAGGTAAAAAAACAGTTAAAGCTAAAAAAATCTTATACTTTATCCACTTTTGATCCAACGTATAGCCTGCTTCTTTAAACATCAAAAAACCAAAAATTAAGACCAAAAAGAAAAATAGAATTTCAAAATAAGTTAAAAATCTATAAAAACCTCTCTCTACATTCTGGTCCATATCTTTTAGTATAAAAGTTTTATACATAATATATAAACCTAAGCTTAATGTGGAACTTATCCATCCTATGACAGATATTATATGTAGCAACTTATACCAAAGATACATAGATTAAAAATAGGGGGAAATCATATCCCCCGGACAGATTAATCACTTACCGAAGATAGTTCCAAGGTAAAACACAACCGCTATACCAATAATATGAACCACCCACCATCCTATCCTCATAAATCTGAAAGGTTCTGGTAGATTCATTTTACTTACCTCCTACATTTAATTTCATATATAAAGCTAACAGATACTGTAGATTTAAGAAAGTTTGTTTTATTCATTTCATAACCGTTTTTTTTAACTTTGTTTATGATGGATATTCCTCTCTTATATCTAATTTGATAAAATTTAACAAGAATAAAAATATAAAGGTCTAAAAGTATGGAAAAAAGAGTTTTTAAGTTAAACTTTAAAGATGTTCATACGTCAGGAAAATATGTTTTATACTGTATGGAAAGCTCTCAAAGGATAGATTATAACTATGCCTTATACTTTGCAATAAAAGTTGCAAATAAGCTAAATAAACCAGTCATAGTAGTTTTTAATATAACTGACAGTTATAAACACTCAAATCTTAGATATTACAAATTTATGATAGAAGGAATTTTAAAGTTAAGAGATAAGTTTAGAGACTTAGGTATAAAGTTTATTATAAATAGAGGTAAATACACAGAAGGTTGCAAAAGATTTTTAGAAGAGGCATCTGTAGTTATAACAGATACAAACTATCTAAAGACTCAAAGAATGTGGCGTCAGTATATAGCTGAAATATCTGATGTTACAGTTTTTGAAGTTGAATCTGATGTAATTGTTCCAGTTAGGTTAGTTTCAAATAAACAAGAACCTTATGCAATGACAATAAGACCTAAGATATATAACCTTATGGATAAATTTTTAGAGAATATAGATATAGATCCACCTAAAGTAAAATCAGATAATTTTGATTTTGAAAGTTGGAATCTGGATAGTGTAGATGATTACATAAACCAGCTTAATATAGATAAATCTGTTAAACCTTCTGAGATGTTTATAGGTGGATATAATGAAGCAGAAAAGTTGTTAAAAGTTTTTATAGAAGAAAAATTACATAAATACAAAGATTTAAGGTCAGACCCAACAGTAGACTATCAATCAAACTTAAGTCCGTATCTACATTTTGGACAGATATCTCCCGTTAAAATAGTTAAAGAAGTTTTAAGAAACTATAAAATTGATGATGAAAATGTTAAATCTTTTTTCAACGAGCTTATAGTATGGCGAGAACTTGCTAGAAACTTCTGTTTTTACAATCCAATGTATAACCAATATGAAGGTATTCCAAAATGGGCAAAAGATACATTAGAAGAACATACTAAGGATACAAGACCTAAAATATACAGTATCGAAGAACTTGAAAACGGAAAAACAGAAGATCCATACTGGAATGCAGCACAGAAGGAGTTATTAAAAACTGGGAAGATGCATAACTATATGAGAATGTACTGGGCAAAGAGATTGATAGAATGGACAAACCACCCTAAGGAAGCTTTTGATATAGCGTGTTATCTAAATGATAAGTATGAACTTGATGGTAGAGACCCAAACGGTTATGCCGGAATATCTTGGTGCTTTGGAACACACGACAGACCCTGGCAAGAGAGAAAAATCTTCGGAAAAGTCAGGTATATGAATGATAAAGGTTTAGAGAGGAAGTTTGATATAAAAAAGTATGTTGAAAGGTTTAAGTGATGTTAGAAGGTTTTAAAACTCTTGAAGAAGGACAGTATACATTAGGTTATTTACCAAGACCTGTGTCCATTGTTTGTGTTGGAGATAATCCATTTGCTGTATCGCACCATATGCTTTTAAGTAAAGACCCATTTATTTACGGATTTTCCTGTTATAACGAAAACTATAGTAGGAAAATTATTGAAGAAGTAAAGGATTTCAGTATAAATTTTTTGCCAATAAAATATGCGAAAGATATACATATAGTAGGAAAAACTCATGGAAATGAAGTAAACAAGTGGAACTTAGTTAATTTAGAAAGGATAAAAGGCACGGCTATAAAATCATCTGTAATAACCCAATCTCTCCTGATATATGAGTGTGTTTTGGAAGATATAATAAAGTTTTATGACCATGACCTTGTAGTTGGAAGAGTTATAATGAAACATTATAAGAAGAGTAAACTATCACCTTCAAAAGTTCAATACACTCTATTTATGGGTAAAAACTTCTACACAACAAATAAAAAAGGCTGGAAGTTAACTGTTGATGAAGAGTAAAAAATTTTACATATATTTAATTTTAAAAGTAAATGGAGTTTAAAAGTTGAAAGCTTTAGCGTGGTTATCTGAAAAAAGAAAAGATAATAAGGTTTTATGTAAGGCCTGTTCTCAGAGATGTGTATTAGGAGAAGGGGAGTATGGAAAGTGTGGAATTAGAAAAAATGAAGATGGTAATCTATATCTAACAGTTTATGGACTTGCAGCTGCCTACAATATTGACCCAATAGAAAAGAAACCACTTTTTCACTTTCTACCTGGAACAGAGATATTTTCAGTTGGAACCGTTGGTTGTAATTTTAGCTGTCAGTTTTGTCAGAATTTTGAGATATCTCAGTATCCACAGGAACATAACTTTGAAGTTTTCGGAATAGATCTACTTCCACAGACAATAGTAAATATAGCAAGAACAAGAAAGATACCATCAATTGCTTTTACATACAACGAACCTGTTGTAGTTTTTGAGTATGCCTATGATACCTTTAAATTAGCAAAACAGTATGGTGTAAAAACAGTTTTTGTAAGTAGTGGATATGAAACCAAAGAAGCTATTGATACAATAAAACCATACCTTGACGCTGCTAATATAGATTTAAAAGCATTTACAGATAGATTTTATAGAGAGATATGTGGTGCAAGGTTGAAACCGGTTTTAGAATCGATAGAGTACACTTATAAACAAGGTATATGGATAGAGATTACTACCCTGATAATACCAGGAGAAAATGATTCAAAAGAAGAGTTAAGAGATATAGCCAGATTTATAGCTTCCATAGATAAAAATATACCTTGGCATATATCCAGATTTTTCCCAACATATAAAATGTTAGATAAACCACCTACCCCACTTGGAAAACTCAAAGAAGCTTATGAGATAGGCAAAGAAGAAGGACTTAACTACATATATGTAGGAAATATTATAGATGAAGACAGAGAATCAACATACTGCCCAAACTGTAATTTTAAAGTTATTGAAAGAAGTGGATATGTAGGACAGTATGTTAAGAATCATCTTATAGATGGAAGATGTCCAAAGTGTAATACAGAGATAGCAGGAGTTTGGAAGTAATTATTCGCTAAACGATATAGTTCTATAAGTAAATACTTCTAATTTATATCTTTTATAACAGTCGGATGGTAGTCCAGCTTTTAAACATAGATGAGAGAAAAAACTTTCCTTATCTGGAAGGTCTTCCCACACATCCGGTAGAAAAGTTGCTGAACGGTTACCATACTTTATTATCACACCATCCCTAAAAGGTTCTATCTTATTTAGAAGGTCTATCCAACTATCATAAGGTAAAGACTGGGGATAAGTTAGGACAGAAACTTTAATTTTTATATTATTAAGCTCATCTATAGATACAGGATAAAATCTTGGATCAGAAACAGCAGAAGAGATTGAGTTATATATGACATCTTCATACAGAGGTCTGTGAGGTATAATAGACCCTATACATCCCCTTAAACTTCCTTGTTTAGTTTCTAAAGTGACAAAGGAAGCACCTAACTTTTTAAGATTTTCGTATGGTATATCTTCTGGCCGAATAATCGGAGTTTTTCCTGTGCTTAAATAGTACTCTATAGAGTATCTTGCAAGTTTTAAAAGAAATTCACCTTCTTCTTTACTTATAGAAGATATAACTTCCATATCCCACCACCGCAGAGTAATCTCCGGATGTATCTCCGGAAGTTTTATAATCTAAAAGTTTTGCTTTAAGGTTGTGGTCTTTTGCATAAAGTATCATACCTTCCATACCTATCTTACCGCAGGCCTCACATCTTTCAAGGTATCTAACATCTAACTTTTCTACAGCTAAATGACAATTTTCATCAAGCTGTCTTGCTACGTTATCCGGATAGTAATGACTTAAATCTGAACTTATTATTACTATAGTATTTTCGTCTTTAAAATACTCCATCAATCTCTTAATATATATCGGGTCTATATCTCCGTAAACCAGAGGAATTATATCAAAATCTTCCATAACTACCTGTAAAAATGGAACCTGAACTTCTAATGAATGTTCTTTTTGATGGGGAACTGTATTTAAGGTTATAGGAAAATGGGGGTTATCCTTGGCAAACTGTAATATCTTTTCCTTGTTTACTTTAACTTCTCCAAAAGGTGTTAACCAGTAATCATAATAACCAAAAGATATACCATTCATATAGACATAGTGAGAAGGTCCGATTAATAAAAATGTGTAATGTTTACCTTTATCCAAATTTAGAAGCTGTTTGTATGAAACTGCAGCAGTTTTTCCGGAATATACATATCCTGCATGGGGGGATATTAAACCTTCCGGTTTATAACCAAAAATAGGAGCTTCATTTAAGTAGTATTCTATCATCAAACGGAGTTTTTTACTTTCTGCAGGATAGAATAGATTTGCTACTGCAGGTTTTCTTACAGCTATCATTTTACACCTCTTTTAATCTTTCTTTCTGTTATAATTTATTTCTTTTCTCAACAGCTTCAATTAACTTTTGCTCCACCTCTTCTAACCAGTGGTCTCTCCTTATAACTTCGTCAAACATCTCTTTATAAAGTATCTCCGTTGCATGAAACTTAGATTTAATATCTTCATATTCATAGAAAAAATTTAAAGATGGTATAAATTTTGTAATAAAATCTGTATCTATAAGATTAAAGTCATACTGGAAAATCTTTTTCATCATATTTTCTTCTAAATATGAGTTTGTTATTATCCAAACTTTTGATATCTGATATTTTTCTTTACCTTTATTAAGTTCTTTTAGATAATCTTCATCTAACTTCTTTACTTCTGTAAAATCTACATAATCTACTATTATATACTCTTTTCTTTCACCATCTTCCAATTTTAGTATAATGTCTATATGGAACTCCCTATAGTACTGCGGATCTATAACTTCAAAACCAAGCATCTGAAAAACTGTGTTAAAAAAATACTCAAACTCAGAGCCCTTCATCTGTTTTAAATATTTAATTTGGGACTCTGTCCATGGGTATTCTTTTATTTTATTTTTTAAATCATTTAACTCTTGCTTTAGGTGATTAAGTTTTTCTTGGTAGATTTTAGATCTATTTATATAGTCTTCTTTTTCCCTTAGAAACTTTTCTTTGTAAGCTTCTAAGGTAGGAATTAGTTGCAATTCCTGTTTCTTTTTCTCTTCTTTATATCTTAAAAATGCATAATACACAACTACAAAAAATATTCCAGCTATTATTAGTATATCTACAAAATCTATCTGCATTCACCTCTACCAGATCTTTAAAATTTTCTGTAGAGATATTATAGAAGTAAATAAGGCAAACTTAAAGTATATAAACCTAAAAGAATAGTAGATATTTTAAGAAATATTCCCAAAAAGATGTAGTTGTTCCTTTAAAGTCTTTTATATACCTAAATCCAGAAGATAAGTTATCCTGACGAAAGATGGTTCCCCCAAGTCCAGCAGAAAACCCATAACCTAAGCCAGTTTTACTATTAAAAGTAATATCACTACTGAAAAATGGTCTTAAAACTCTCACATAGTTATCTCTGTTGTCAAATCCAAATAAAAATCCAGCTCCTATTAAGCTATAACTTTGAGGTAAAACATCTGGATTAGGTTGAGATGATATTTTGTTTATAACTCCTTTATCTGTATTTTTCTCATTAAAATTGCTATTTTGTAGATATATACGGAATGTGTAATCTGGATATCCTATCCTCAATTTATAGGAAGATTCTCCGTATATACTAAAACTATCTCCTATACTTTTGTTATCTTGAGATTTATAAAAATCTTTATTTAAAGAACCAAAAATAAAAGCTCTGTTTGTCAAACTGTGAGATAAAGACAGATTTACATAATCCTTCATTCCTCCAAAAAACATATATAAACTTTCATAAGAGAGCTGTTTTATACCACCTGAAATCTCTATATCTGTTTGATTACTCAAATAATGTCTATATTTAAAAGTAATACCTGTATTGTTTTTTATACCGTTTAGATAAGAAATTCCTACCTCAATGTATCCATCATCAAACAACTTCCCTATTTTAAACAAGTTATAACTGAGATTTTCCAAATCCCTGTATATGGAGTTATTACTATTAACCCCAAAATAACTAATTAATTGATAATTGACATAAAAACCTTTTGTAAAATAATATCTTATGAGAAAGTTATCGTTTACTGAAGAAACCTTATCCCAGTTTGTATACAATACAGTATTATCAATCTTTGAGTAATATGTAGTAGCTAAATCTCTAAACTGTTTATATAACAAATAGTCTTCTCTGTTTTCTTCCAGACCTTTATAACCGTAGTATCCTGCTTTATTTATCTGTCCTGTTCTTCTAAAAGCTTCTACTCTATCCCTAATAGGAAGGATATCAGAGTACTTACTTAAAAGTTCATCCTGCCAAAATCTATCATCTTCCCAAAGGGCAATATTTAGATACATCCAAGGTCTTAAAACTTTTTTATATTTAGTTATCAGATATTCAACTTTTTGATACTCTGCCATCTTCAAAAGATAAGATAAGTAAATATCTTCAAAAACAGTTGGGTCTATTATGTTTTTAGCAACTTTAAGTAATCTTTCAATTTCTGCTGCCGGAAGATAGTCAATACCTACCTTTAAAAAGGTTTCTAGTTTTTGTGGATTTTGATAAACAGAAGGGTCATTAGATAATTTTTTATAAATTTCGTATCTTATCTTTTCTGCTTCTTCTATTTTTCCATAAGTGTATAGTATATCTGCATAAAATAGTAAATCTTCATCATTTTCCTTTTTTATTTTGTAACTAAGCTCCAAAGCTTTTTGAGAGTTCTGTAAAAACATATAAAGGGCTATAAACTGTTTTGGAATGATATCTTCGTATGTTTTAAATCTATTCAATAGGTAATTAGCAAATTCCTGATCTGATGTTTCTATAGAGAAAAATATAGCTTCTGATAATAAATCCCTTGAGAAGTATTCATTTAATGCTTTAGCAAGAAACTGGACTGCCTTTTCTTTTCCCTCTGCTTTATAAATGGACCTTATGTATATCGATAGAAGGTATGGATTTTTGTATATATCTTTTATATCCAAACTTGACATAACTTTATATATCTCCCTCTGTTCATTTAACCTGTATAAAGATTCTATGTATCCCGTTAGAAGATAAAAATCTTTAAACTTTTCATAACCTTCTTTTGCGTACAAAAGGGAAAAACGATAATCTTTCTTATTATAGTAATATACATACAATCTTATATAATCTATAAGTCTTGCTTGATTTAGGTCTAACAACTTTTTACTTGCATATATTGAAACATCAAAATCTCTAACAAACCAACCTAAATCTGAAAGAGCTTGATAATATTCTATCAGTTGCTTTTCTTCCTCATTATTCTTCGGTTTTAAACTCTCCACATATTTTAAATTAGACTTCAAAATTTCATAAGATTTGGAGAAATTTTTTAAAGCATACAGAGAGGTTGAGTAGAGAAGTATCTCAGGTACAGTTAGAGGTCTGTATTTTGAGAGTTCCTCTAAATTTTTGATAGCATTTTCAATCTGACCGTAATCATAGTTTATAAATGCTAAATTAGATAGATATTCCGGATTTTTCTCTTCTAAGAATTTCTGATTAAGAAGCTTTATAAGTTCCTCTATATTTCCACTTTGAGTAAAAATATATATCATATCTTTTAAACTTTTCATTTCATTGAAAAGTTCTCTATTTTCTACTATAAGCTGTGATGCTAAATCAAATCTGTTTGAAGCTAATGCCATATTAAAGAGATTTTTTAAATTATCTTTTGTAGGGTTTAATTTATATAGTTGCTGATAAGCTGCTAAAGACTCTTCAAAACGTTTAGTCCATAAAGCTGTTTTCCCATACCACTCCCACCAGTATGGATTCTTAGGAAAAAGCTCTACTCCCTCTTTTGCTATTATGTACCCATTTTCTAAATCTTTATTTCCTAAGAAAGTTATTAATAAAAGTTTTAAAAGCTCTTCATCTCTTATATTATCGATTTTTTTTGTATGTTCTATTTTTTTAGGTTCCTTTGACTTAATCATTTCATAAAGTAAATAGCCATCTTCTGCATGTATATCTACATATCCAGATATAAAGATAGATAAACTGCCATAAAATAATTTCCTCATCTTAACTCCTCTTTTATGTCTAATGCTATCTTATAAGCAAAAGTTGGATCTCCGGTAGCCAATGCAGATTTCAGTATAAACTTTGCAATTTCTTTATCCTTTATAAACTCTCTATAATATTTAGATATAAACTGTTTTACATTACTGTAATCTCTTTTTGCTAAGAAAAGATTTACTATCTCTATAAATAGTTTTTTACGTTCTTCAAAATTTTTAGAAGAGTTAAACAACTGGATATATAGAGTGTAAGCCCTATTATACTCTTTTTTGATTTTATATACTTCTGCCAAAGATTCAAGTAAAAATATTCTTTGAGATGGATAAAGTTCTGAAAGTTGATTAACAGTTTTGTCTGGATATTCATCTTTAGATAAGAGAAAAACTATATCTTTCTTTATATTTTCATCTGAATATAAGTTTATTATCTTTATAGCATCTTTTAGTGCAGCTTTGTAATCTTTGGTTGATAATGACAGTTTATAATGTTCTGTAAGCCAATGTCTGTAATTTTCTTTATCTAATTCTTCCAGTATAGATAGATATTCCATAGCTGTTTTATAATCACTTACCTGTAAAGATTTCTGATATACAATTTCTAACCATTTTAAATCTTTATTTGATTTTAACTTACTTATCTTCTCTGCAACTTTTAAACTTAAGTATGGCATATTCATAGAAACACTCTCTTTATAAACTTTTTCTAATATATCTAACCTTTGCTCATTCTGATAAATATCTGTTAATAGGTTCTCCATCTTTTTGTAATAGGCTAACTTTTGATTCTGCTCTTTCGATAAGAAGTATAAAAATTTTAACCTTTGATATCGTATAAATGCTACTTCTGATTTTAAACCTGATTTTTCAAGTTCCTCCAAAATCTCTTCTGACCTTTTATAGTTACCTATCTCAAAATACCTTTGAGCTAAAAGAAGCTTTAACTGTGGATCAGGATTTATTCTCACTAAATTTTCAAGGTACACATTTGCAAGCTCCACATTAGAATCTTTATACTCTAAAACGAGCTCTTCCAGTTTTCCTTTCGGAAAAAGTAGAATCATTATTAAAATTACAATAAAACTAAATAAAAATATCTCACCGTTAGAGACAAATTTACCTTGAACAGTCGGCTTCCACATAAGTTTCTTCCTCTTCTTTGTATATAATTATTGTAATATTTTCTCCATCTTTCTCTATTTGATATCCTGTCGGTTTAATAGAAGTTTTACAGTCTTTATCATAAAATGAAAATTCTAATGGAACATATGACTTTAGCTTTATAAAAACTTTTCGGTCAATTTGCCTCATTTCTGTAATTTGACCGTTTGAGTCTTTAAGATAAAAATTTGGAACAGAATTTGAAAATATAATTTTATAATCTCCGGAGTTATCAAGATTAAAATATATTGAGTTATTTATAACAGAAAATCCGGCAACTCCTTTACTTTTAATGATATCTGGATATATATCTTTAATGTCTAATCTGACTGTCTTCAAATTTCCTTCAGACCTTATCACTATTTTATCATCTCTTATATCCTCACCTATAGCCATATTTCTAAATTCTAAAACTCTTTGAGCATACTCTGATAAGAATATAGGATTTGTATTTTGTTTCATAACATAGTTATAAACCTCTTTTAATGCTTTTAAAGAGGCTAATTTTTGCCCACTGTAAAAGTGATAGTATATTGATATAGGCTTCAATCTTACAGGTTTTTCTGTCATTTTAAAAGTGTCTATAACTCTTATATATCCAAAGTAATCTCTCCATAGATCAGTATAGACATTTTCATTTTGAACTGCAGAATACACCTGAAAATATCCGTCTCTATCAAATCCCATTGGAGAAATAAGACTGTAAAAAGGCTCTTTTTCGTTTATCCATGTGTTCCCACCGTTTACATTGTAGACACCGGCTTCATAGGTAAGCTTTAAAGCATTTTTAGAAGGAATACAATCTCCTGTCCATAGAAAAGCCTTCACAGTCTTATCTTTAGGTAAAAGATTTCTATTTATATATTCAATAGAACCTACGATTTCTCTCTTTAGGTCAAAAGTGTAATTCTTTATATTAAGGTTATAACCTTCATTTATATTTTTATTATCTGAGACAGCTTTTTCGATAAGTTGCCACTTAAATGGATGTGAAAATGAATGACTTGCAGGCTCTACATTACTTAGCTGAAATATAGATTTTGCAACAGATTCTAAAAAAGAAGATTTCTCCGGATAGAGTCCATAAGGAGCTATTTCCCCTTCTATTATAGAAATTGTGTGAGGTATTCTATATTTTTTAAGTATCTCATCTCTTATAATTTCCCCCAGATTCTTAGATGGATTAAAATCAGCAACACCAAAAAAACCATCACCGTCTATATGGGCTGTAAGAATTCTTCTACCATTTTCAGTTGTTACGTCCGGAATAGGAAATTTTGGGTCAAAAACTTTTTTAAAAACCTCTAAAGGATTTATAACAAACAAACTATCTTTATCTAAGTTAAGTAAAAAAGCACCTTCTAATCCGTATCCTCCCCACTCTGTTATTGCAAATGGAACAAATTTTTTATCTTTTTCATCTACAAATTCTATAGAGTATTTAGCTTTTTCAACATTTAAAATCGGTATCTCTTCAAATCTTGGTTCTGTTTCAAAAAAATTAAAGTCAGATTTAACCAATTTATATCTATCAAATAACTTTAAATCCCCTTCTTTTGTAATTCCAAACTCTTTTAAGAATTCATCATCTGTGTAGGGAATTCTGTTAACAAAAAATATTTTCAAACCTTCCCTTTTTTTATCTATTATCCATTTCCTGAAATCAGAAGACCTTCCTTCAGAAACATCTACAACAATACCAGCATACTCATCAACCATAATGTCTTTAAATCTATCTTCGTCTATAACTTGCCCTGCAGATTTTATAACAGGAACATAACCGTAATATTCAACCCATGGTTGAACAAGTCTATGTACATTAGAATATATAGGGTCTTTAAACACTTTATCATCATATATCAGCAAAACCTTTCTTGGAATAAGCTGGTATATACTAACTCCTAAACTATTTAAATGTTTATCTGTAACATAAGGTATAAATCCTCTTTGATATATCATCTTTGCAACTTCTTTCTGTAATTTTCTATCTCTTGGATCAACATAGTCGATAACTATAACTTTTACTCCTAAGGATTTTACATAGTTAAGTTTATCCAAAAGCCATTTTGTATCTTCTTCCTTCATTTTTTTATATCTAATCTCTTTACCAATTTCAAGTCCATAGAAAAGACTTTCTGCAACAAATCCATCAATTTTATCTTTTATCTTATCGATAATCTCAAAAGGTCTGTTTGCAAGAATAATTTTATCTGGATATTTCTGTCTTAAGATATTTACAAGTTTAACTAAACCTTCCTCATACTTCTTTTTTTCAGCTTCATCTTTTAAAACCATCTGATAACTATCCATTGTATCTAAGAAAAAACCATTATAATTTTTATGTTTTTCAAAAACTTCATTGATTAAAAACTGAATATACTCATCCTTTCTTAAATCTGCTATTTTAGATTTCCAGCCTTTATTTTCACCTATAATCCAGCTTTTATCAGCTTTTTTATAGTAGTCTCTGTAAGGTTCCAATTCTCCTATACTTACATAAGCTATTAATTTTGCTTTTCTCTTCTTTATATAAAATTTCTCCTTTAAACTTTCTAATTTAAAATTATCTGGATCAACAATTAACCAGTCATACAGATAGAACGCTTCCTCTGGAATATCCTTTTTATAAATAAACCCAACAGACAAGTCTTCTGCTTTTGCTATTAAAAAACTACCTAAGCATAAAAGTATGATAATGAATCTCATATAAAAACCTCCTTAACATTAATATAGATATAATCACGGTTAAAAATATAGAAAGAACAAAACCGTAACCATAAAAGTAAGGTCCCAATATAACAGTAACTACACTAAAAAATAGATTTAACGAAAAAAATGTTATAGAAAGTATTAACGACTCTTTTCTTCTGTCAAAGTAGAAAAATAAAGCAAATAATGATAACAGTATAAGCTGAAGGTAAGTTCCTAAGAGCATAATGTGAAAAAGTGGAAGATATATAAGAGGTATTTTAAATATATCAAATATAAATTTATCAAAGATTATTATAACTATATTAAATATTCCCTGTATTCTGATGGTATCTAAAATTGCTGCTCTTGCAGCTTCTATCATCTCATCCCCATATTCGTATATCTTTTGAAGAATTAAACCCTTTCTAACAGCATCGTAATATCTCTCGTAATAAGATGCGAATTCAGCTTCAAGTTTTAAAAAGAAAGCTGCCATACCTGGTGATATAGCAAGATAAGCAAGAAAAATCGGAATATCATAAACTATAGAGTACCTTATTATAGGTCCTATTACAGGAGTAGATGTAGATTCGTTAAACCAGAAGACAAATTTATCTGTCCATAATGCAAGATTATAGAAAAAACCTGTAAATATAAGAGATACAAATATTCTGTTTCTATTTAAAAAATCAAACTCTACTATCTTTTCTGAGTAGTTGAGATAAATAAAATAAAGTAGCAAAAGTAAAAACAGTACAGATTGACCTAAAAAGAAAGAAAACATCAGTCCATTTAATCCAAAGGATGCTAAAAAATAAGAGGCTACAATAAAAATTAAGTAAGCTATAAAGAAAGAAAACAGTATATACTTATAACTTTTTAAACCTGTAAGGATGATATTTATTATCCATATACCAACTAGGATTGTAAAAGTCAGAGAAAAAAATAAAGTATAAAGTATACCAGTATATTTACTTATAAAGATTAAACCAAATAAAAGAGAAACAAAAAATGCTGGCCCCATGTTTAAAACAAGGATACCAATAAAGTTAGGTAATATTTTAAAATAATCCTTTTCAAAAAATCTGTCTGCTACATACCTTGTAAAGAAAAGCTGTGAAAATCCAGTGTATATTAAACTAAAAGCTACAAGATACGTTATACTAACTTGAAATTGAGTTAACACTAATTTCTGTTTTATTATGTCGTAGGATAAAAAATAAGAGATTATAAGAGAGAGTATGGTTATAACATATGGGCCGGAGCTTAAAGCAAAAGAGTATCCAAAAGCTTTGAATATGGCAGAGATTGTTTTTTCTCTTAAAACTTTACGAAGTTCAAATGATATTCCTGCCATCTCTTGCCTCTTTGTATATCAATCTATAATTGTCTAAAAACATTTTTTTTGTATAAAACCTCTTTACTCTTTCTAAGCCATTTTTCTGGTATTCTTTCCATAAGTTTTCATCTGTAAGTAGCTTTATATAACTTTCAGCTAATTTCTGTGGATTTGCTATAGGGACTACTTCTCCGGCTTTACCAATCTTAATATCTTCTTCATTTAGTCCACCGTATATAAGTTGTCTGCAAGAGCCTACATCTGTAGTCACACATGGAAGTCCAGCAGCAAACCCTTCTAAAACAACCAAAGGCATACCTTCACTTATAGATGTTAGTGTTAATAAACTTATCTTAGGTAGAATCTCCTTTATATTTTGAAATCCCAAAAATAAAACTTTATCTTGTAACTCTAAAGCCTCTACTAAATTTCTACACTCCTCATAGTATTCAGGATCTTCATCTGTAGGTCCTATTATCCATCCTTGGGCTTCAGGAACTTTATCAACTGTTATTCTCATTGCCTTTATAAATGTCTTAATATCTTTAATAGGAACAACTCTTCCAAGTAATCCTACAACCTTTGGATATGGGTCTGGTCTTTTTTCTACCAAAGGAAGAAGTCCATCTATATCAACTCCGTTAGGAATAACAATACATTTAGATGGGTCTGCACCGTAAGCTATCTGAACTTCTTTAGCATCGTTAAACAGAGATATTATTCTATCTGCACTGTTATATATAAATTTACCTATGCTAAAGAAGAATCTTATCCATATATTTCTAATATGATCTATCTCTCCTGCCTCTCTTTGGAAAATTAACCTTTTATCTTTTAACCAATCTGCATTTATAATATCTATCTTTCTTTCTTTTGTGTAAATACCGTGTTCAGTTAAAATAAATGGTTTATTATGATGATTTTTTAGCAGAGAGGCTAAAAATCCTGCATATCCAGTAGAAGGACTATGGACAATATCAAACTCTTTAACTCTCTTTGCAACATTAGATATAACCCATATAGGTGCATGTATATTTCTTATGGTCCAAAAGTAATCTATAAAAGATACATCCAGAGCATACTTGACATACATATTTGTGATAAAATCCCAAGCTCTTTTACTATATAGAAAATCGGAGTATTTAACAAAATCTGTGTAAAAATCTAATTTTTTTAATTCATTTGGAAGCTCAGGCATCTCTTCAGATTTAAACCATTTATGTAATTGTTCTATATATTCAAAAACCTTTCTATCACCTTCTATTTCTTCAGGTTTTGGCTTTTCTGTTTCATCAAAAAGGTATGTAACAAGTAAATAAACCAAATTTTCCGGAAATTTATATTTTATCTCTGTATAGTCTTCCCTTCGGCTTCCCAAAAATACAACACCAAAGTTGATTTCTTCTATACCTGTAACAAGTTCATGTATCCATGTAGATACTCCACCTCTTATGTAAGGATATGTTCCTTCTGCTATAAGCAGGACATCTATTTTTTTTGATTTATCTATTAATACTTCCATGATTTTTTTTCCAAAGTTTTATTACAAAATGTATATTTGGGTTTATTACAACTTCTAGTTCCGGTACAGTTCTAAAGAGGTTTTTCACTTCTTTATACAAACCAAACTTATAATAGACTTCTGCAAGATATGGAATATACTTTAAAGGTGATATATTCTTAAATTTAAATAACTTTTCAAATTCCTCAGAGGCTTCTTTTAACATTCCCTTTCTCATATAGATTTTTGCTATAATTAAAATAGCATCAGGATTTTCCTGAATATCTAAAGATTTTTTAGCATAATGTAAAGCTTCTTCAATCATCAAATTCTTAAACTCTTCATCTACTATATTAAAGTAAACTAAATCGTAATACACAGAAGCAAGACTATAATAAAGCTTTACTTTTTCTTCATCTTTTAAATTTTCATCTTTTAATTTTTTTTTTATAGAGTGTATCTTTTCGTTAAGTTCTTTCTCCATTTTTGAGATAACGCTAAAAGCATAGAGTCTAACTTCATCAAACTTACTACTTAAATTTTCTTTAATTATAGCCATACTGACCGGATTTTTTATCTCAGAAATTGATAGAATAACCTTTTCCTTTAACTCCCTTGGGACATTTTCTGATCTGCCTGCATTAATCAATGCACCTTCCCCAAACTTTCTGCTGTTAAACTCAATATCTTCAAAAAGAACATCCTCTACATTGAAAAATTTATTTGGTGTTTCTTCAACTTTCTTTTGATATTTAAGTATGTAGAAAACTAAAATAAAAACTGTTATGTATCCAATTTGTAAAGTAGGAAATGTAATAGTAAAAATTATAAAAACAAATCTCTTTCTATCTTTTCTAAATTTTTCTGGAATAAAACTTGACAATACTAACAAAATTAAAAATAAAGCAATTGAATGAAGTAAAAGCATAAAAATAGTTTTTTCTACACTGTCTAAATTAAAAATAAATCCAAAAGAAATTATCTCTAAAAATATAGAAGTGTATAACCTTTTAGGTTCCATCAAAAACCCTCAAAAGTATAAAATTCTAATAGTAACTTTTCAGGTTGATTTATTTTATAAATTTTATATCTTATATTTTTTTTAGCATACTCAGTTGAGTACTTTTCAACAATAACATTCATTATTCTTTTAATAAACAGATTAGCACCGTAAACATCAGTAAAAGGCAGTAATATAGCTATGCCTTGAAAATTATAAGTTCTAAAATCTAGTTTTGTAGAAACATCAAGTCCTCTAATACTTGAAGCTATAATTTCATACACAGTTTCATCTAAATCTTTAATATAGATATATACAACCGTTGAATTAACGCCAAATTTATTATTAAGGATAAACATCCTATTTAGCTCCTTTATAAAGTCTATATCAAATTCTTTAAATTTCTGATATATACTTTTTATGTTTAAAATATCTTCAATACTTAAGATAACATAGTCTAATATTAAGTTTATAGACAATAGATTATCTATGTTAAAACTTAAAAAAGGCATTTGTTCTATGGTTAATAGGTATTTTACAACACCATTTTCCAAGATAGGAATAACAGCAAGATAGTCTGATTTTTTTCTGCAAATTCAGATATATAAGTTAACATTTTCTTTGACATAGCAGAATCAATAAGAGGATCGCTTCTGTTAGGTTCTTTAATATCTGTATTTCCAGCCATAAACTTTAAATCAAAGTTTTTATTTACTTCAAATATAGCACCTTTTTCTACAGAGAAATTAGATGTTATTATTGAAAATAACTTCTCTAATACCTCTTCTCTACTTATCTCATGTTCTAAAATCTCCTTCCTTAAATCAAAAATAACTTTTCTCAAACTCACCGGCTTAACTATATAAAATCTTTCTAACATATCATGGGATAACTTAGTTAATAGTAAAGTTCTCGCCGTGTCCCTTAATTTACTATCTGTATATTTAAATTTTTCCTCGGCTTCTTTTATTCTTTTATCCCAGTAAAACCAAAATTCAGAGAATACCAGTAAAAATAAAAATAAATACGAGAGATACTCATAGTTCACTTTATCGTATGTTAACATTGTCAACCCACTAAAAGCTATGAAATATAAAAATCCTGCAAATATACCATAAAAAAGTGTCAGAATAGAGATAGGTAAAAGATGTATAAGAAAATTCACCTTAGAATTAAAAAATAGTGGATCACTTCTGTTCAAAAAGTATCCTATCAGATAAACTATAAGGATAAATAATATTATCTCAGCAACTATAAACTTTAAGTTTAGTTCTTTGTAAGTGTTCTTTAAATCTAGATTCATACCTATGGTATTAACTTATTTATCAACTTTTGAGCCACAGTACCTATTGACTCGTTGGACCAACCTGTCATTGAACCAACATTAGTTAAAACCGTCTTACCATTTTTCAAGTCGTATATTTTAAGAGTGATACTTACAGCAGGTTCTCCATCTATACCTGTTTTATATCTATACTCATTTACTGAACCAGTTATAACATAATCTATCTGAGAATCTTTTAACTTGTCTATAAGAGCATCAATCTCTTGCTTACTATACTCTTTATTTTCCCTCTCATAGATACCATTCTTGACTCTATAACCTTTAGCCGTTGCAACACCTTCAGCAATAGAAGCTACTCTCAAACCTGCCATAGGTGTCTCCGTAAAATTCTCAAAAGGTAAAACAACATATACACTGTTTTTATTTAAATTGGTATAGGTAGTATTTATCACTTTTGAACAAGATACTATAAATAAAGTAAAAGCAACTACCACAATCATTAAAAATCTATTTTTCATAATAAGTTTACCTCCTAACTTTTTTAATCAAAACTAACAAATCTTTCAGCTTTGATGTAAAATTATTATAATACCATATAGCAAAAAAAATGGAGACGGATATGATACGGATTTATGATTTAAAATTTGATGAGAATGGTTTAATTCCGGTTATTACTCAAAGTTTCCATACCGGAAAAATCCTTATGCAGGCATATGCAAACAAAGAAGCTATAGAAGAGACATTAAGGTCAGGTTATGCTACTTATTACTCCCGTTCTAGAAAATCTCTATGGAAGAAAGGAGAAACTTCCGGAAATAGACAGAAGATAGTGAATATAAAGGTTGATTGTGATGAGGATAGTTTGATATATACAGTGATAGAAGAGGGTCCTGCCTGTCATACAGGTGCAGTAAGCTGTTTTTACAGAAATCTTTTGTCAGATGAATCCCGAAAACCAGATGGATTTGAGATACTATACAGTCTTTATAACCTTGCAGTTAAAAGAAAGAAAAGTATGCCGGAAAACTCATATATAGCATCCCTTTTCAAAAAGGGAAGTGATAGAATTATCCAAAAGGTTGGAGAAGAGGCTATTGAAACAGTTATAGCTTTGAAGAACAGAGATAAAGAAGAGATAATAATGGAAGTTTCTGACCTACTTTTCCATATTGTGGTAGCATTGGTAGATGCAGAGGTAGATATTTCAGAAATACAGGATGAACTGTTAAAAAGGTATAAATAGGAGGTTTGTCATGAAAGCAAAAGATTTTTGTTTGCCGGCAATAGATGAGAAAAGACAGGAGTTTACATTCTGTCTAAAAGATTTTTTAGGAAAAGATAGGGATATTATCTTATACTTCTATCCAAAGGATGATACTCCGGGATGCACTACGGAAGCCTGTGATTTCAGGGATAACTTAAACAGATTAAAGGACTTTGCTATAGTAGTTGGAGTTAGCCCTGATAGTATAGAAAGTCATAAAAAGTTTAAGGAAAAGTATAACCTTAACTTTATACTTGCATCAGACCAGAACTTAGAAGTCCTAAAAGCTTACGATGCCTACGGTGAAAAAAATATGTATGGTAAAAAAACAATGGGAGTTATAAGAAGCACATACATAATAGCTCCGGATGGAACTATAAAAAAGCATTGGAAAAATGTAAAAGCAAAAGGACACGTAGAACAAATAATAAAATTCTATGAGGAAAACAAGTGATAGTTGATATAAAGGCAAAAATTCTAGAAAACAGATTTATATCAGGTAAAACTTGGTTAATGAGGTTAGAGGCTCCGGAAATAGCAAAACATTCAAAACCAGCACAATTTGTTATGGTAAAACCAACTACTGAAAATAGTTTTGATCCTCTTTTAAGAAGAGCTTTTGCTATTGCAGATGTTATAGGTGATGAGATTTTAGTATACTATGACCTCCACGGAAGAGGGACCAAAATCCTAACGGAAAAAAAATCCGGAGAGTACATATATCTTTTAGGACCTCTTGGGAAAAAACTTTTTCCAGAGGATTATGATTCATATATACTTCTTGGTGGTGGTATTGGATTTGCCGGACTTTCACTGCTGATGAAAGACTTGAGGAATAAAGGTAAAAAATTTATAACACTCTACGGAGCAAGGAGTAGAGAAGACCTATCTATGATGGAATGGATAAAAGATAACAATTTTGATGTTGTGTATTATACGGATGATGGAAGCTTTGGAAAAAAAGGATTTATCACTCAGGACTTAGCATCTATAATAGAAGAAAATCCAGGTTCAGCTTTGGCTGTATGTGGTCCAACACCTATGATGAAAGCTGTAACAAAGATAGCAAAACAGATGAATGTTCCATGTTTTCTATCTTTAGAGACTAAGATGGCTTGCGGGATAGGAATATGTATAGGCTGTGTTGTTAAGGATATAAAGAGTGATAACTATGTTAGAGTTTGTTATGAAGGACCGGTATTTGAAGCATCAGAAATAGAGTTTTAGGAGGAAAAAATGAAATACGAAATAACTAAGATATTTAGATTTGAAGCTGGACACAGAGTTTGGAAACAGAATTTAAGGGAAGGAAAATCTGCAAAATTATCAGAGGGAGTTCAGATAGAGAATAAATGTGTGAATTTACACGGACATAGTTATGTTTTAGAGGTTACGGTAGGCTCTGATACCTTAAACGAGCAAGATGTGGTTGTAGATTTTTATCATATAAAGTCAGCGTTAAAAGATTTAGTTGATAACGTTTTTGACCATTCTTTTATTATAGATATAAACGACCCTATATATCCGGAGTTTAAGAGATTATTTGGATGTTTTAAGATAACAGAGGTTGATTTCTGTCCTACAGCAGAAGCTTTAGCAAAGTATTTTTATGACTTTTTGGTAAAGAAACTTAAAGAGGCAAATCTTGAAGAAGATATAAAAGTAGTAAGGATAACGCTCTGGGAAACTGCTACAGGAAAAGCTACATACTCCGGAGAGTAGATGTTTGATATCTTAGTTCCGGCTCTAATAATGATAGTATTTACACTTGCCTATTTTGTGATAGGAGTTAAATTTTTGAAAAAGGCAAGGAGAAAAGAATGAACACAAAAGTTATCTTGAAAGAAGAGTTAAAACAGCTATACGATAAAGGCTATCCGGCGTGGATAGAGATAAATCTTCAACTTCTAAAGGAAAAGGCTTACTAGCTAGTTGAATGGGATAATCTACTTGAGGAGATTGAGGATATGGGTAGGTCTGATTTAAAAGCCTGTATAATTTATCTTGCTGTAATTTTAGAACATCTTTTGAAATGGGAATAAAAATATCAAAAGATGATCTACCCAAACGTTCACCATACACATATGAAGAAGCTATAGAGAGATGTATTGGAGGAGTTTGATGGCAATAATTAAACCGTTTAAAGGAAAGTATCCAAAAATACATCCTTCAGCTTTTGTAGCGGAAAATGCAATCATAATAGGGGATGTGGAGATAGGACAAGATTGTAGTATATGGTATAACGTGGTTATAAGAGGAGATGTTAACTTCATAAGAATAGGAGACAGGACGAATATACAGGATGGGACTATCATACATGTTGATCATAAGAGATACCCTACAGTTATAGGAAGTAATGTAACCATAGGACACAATGTTATGATACACGCATGTACCATAGAAGATTACTGCCTTATAGGAATGTCTTCCACAGTTATGGATGGTGTAGTTGTAGGGAAACAGTCTATAGTAGGTGCTGGGGCTTTGGTTACACCTGGAAAGATAATTGAACCTCAATCTCTATGGGCTGGTGTACCAGCTAAATTTGTAAGGAAGTTAACAGAAGAGGAGTTATCCTTACTGGAAAAATCTGCTGAAAATTATGTAAAATATAAAAATATTTATATAGAGGAAGGATTATGAATGAAACCTTTGAACTTATCCTTACAGTAGTAATATTCGGTGTTGCAGCTTTAGCTATAGTAGGTCTGATGGTTTATTGGAGTAAGAATAACACATTAGCAGATGAGAGAGATAAAAAATACTACATAAAAGAGGTAAAAGATGAAGAGAATAGACATAATTAACTGGGTAGCTGAAAATGTGGATGTAAAACTTGACAAGAAAGATATAGCCAATATAGTTAACGAAACTTTTGATATAATCAGCAAATATCTCGGTAATAACCTATATGAAGGTAAGAAAGTGATGATATCCGGTTTTGGAAGTTTCATAGTTAAAAAGAGAAAACCAAAGATTGGAAGAAATCCTAAAACAAAAGAAGAAAAATTGATTCCAGAGAGGTTTGGTATATCTTTTAAAGTTGGTAAAATCCTTAAAAAGAAGATAAATGGTAAGTAATTTAACGGAGCGTGGCGCAGGTGGTAGCGCACTGGCATGGGGGGCCAGAGGTCGCCCGTTCGAATCGGGTCGCTCCGATATAGATTATAGATTAAATAAGGAGAGATTATGAAACTTACAGTATTACTAACAAACGATGACGGTTATCAATCAACAGGTGTCCATGCTATAAGGGAAAAATTAGTTGAGGAAGGTTTTAAGGTTATAACGGTAACTCCGGATAGGAATATGTCTGGAACAAGTCACTCTTTAACATTTACAAGACCTTTAAAAATCCAAAAGCTTTCGGAAGATTTCTATTATATAGTTGATGGAACTCCGGCTGATTGTGTCCATCTTGGGGTAAATATAATTCTTGAAGGTAAAAAACCTGATATTTTAGTATCTGGAATTAATACAGGACCAAATATAGGGAATGATGTTTTCTACTCAGGGACAGTAGGAGCAGCAAGGGAAGGCTGTCTCTTTGGAATACCTTCTATAGCCCTCTCAGTAGCTTCGGCAAAAAATCCAGATTTTAAAACCGTTGCAGAGCTGTCTATCCCTATTATAAAAGCAGTTGAGCTTTACAATTTACCTAAGGGGACATTTTTAAATGTAAATATTCCAACTATACCAAAAGAGAATATAAAAGGCTATCTTCTAACAAAACAAGGTAGAAGTGCTTACAAGGAGGAGATAGTAAAGTATCTTTCACCTTCAAAAGAAGAGTATTACTGGATAGGCGGTGAAGAAGAGCTTACAGAAGAGTGTCAACCGGGGACAGATTACACAGCTATTAGAAACGGTTATGTGTCAATAACACCTATCAGATTAGATTTGACTGACTATGATGGATTAGAAATATTAAACAGAGAGAACTTCATCGGGAAAATCATGGAGTTATAGAATGAATCTGAACTTAGACATTCAGCAGTTTAAGGAAATTGCAAAAGATTATAATGTTATTCCAGTATATAAAGAGATACTTCTTGATATAGATACACCTTTATCTGTATTTTTGAAGATAGCTCAACCTGACAGATTTAACTTTATATTAGAGAGTGTTGAAAAGGCAGACCAAAAGGGAAGATACTCATTTATAGGTTCCTCTGAAAATTTTTATATCAGGACAAAAGGTGAATACTTTGAAATTTACAATAGAGGGAAGATAGATTACAGAATAACAAAAGACCCAATAGGAGAACTAAAAAAACTTTTAACAGGTATAAAACCATTTAAGGATGGTAATTTACCTCCTTTCTGGGGAGGATATGTAGGTTATATAGGTTATGATGTTATCAATTTTTACGAGCCAGTGGGAGATAAAAATCCTGACAACCTTGGTATTCCTGATATATATTTCTTTTTAAGTGATGAAGTTATAGCCTTTGATAATCTAAAAAATAGCATAAAGATTATAGTCTCAGCATTTGTAGAGAATAATCCGGAAGAAGCTTTTTACACTGCTGTAAAAAAGATAGATAATATAGAAGAAAGATTAAACAGAGAGATAGAAATTGATAGGATTCCATTAAAGGATATATCAAAAGAGCCCTCTGGTTGGAAATCAAACTTTACAAAAGAAGATTTTTTGAATGCTGTAGTTAAATCAAAAAGATATATAGAAGACGGAGATATAATACAGGTTGTTTTATCTCAGAGATTTTACAGAAGACTAAACACAGAACCTTTAAATGTATACAGAACTATAAGATATATCAATCCTTCTCCTTATCTGTTTTACCTTGATTTTAAAGATATAAAGGTTGTAGGCTCTTCTCCTGAGATACTTGTGACAGTTAAAGATGGAAAGATATTAACCAAACCGATAGCTGGAACAAGACCACGGGGAAAAACAGAAGAAGAAGACAGGAAGTTAAAAGAAGATTTACTCCAAGATGCAAAAGAGAAAGCAGAACATCTGATGCTTGTTGACCTTGCGAGAAATGATGTTGGTAAAGTATCAAAAGCTGGGACTGTAAAGGTTGATAAATTTATGTATGTTGAAAACTACTCACATGTTATGCATATAGTTTCTGATGTATCTGGAGAACTAAGAGAGGGGCTTCACCCAATAGATGTTTTAAAGTCTGTATTTCCAGTTGGTACAGTAAGTGGAGCTCCAAAAGTAAGAGCTATGCAGATAATTTCTGAACTTGAACCAGAGAAGAGAAATATATACGCTGGAGCAGTTGGTTATATAAGTTTTGATGGTAATTTAGATACAGCAATAGCAATAAGAACAGCTATTATAGTAAATAACACAGTTTATGTCCAAGCCGGAGCAGGTATTGTAGCAGATTCTGTTCCGGAAAAAGAGTATGAGGAAACTGTTAACAAAGCAAAAGCTATGATGAAAGCTATAGAGATGGCTGAAGGTCAAACCCTTACAGAAAGCTCCCCTACATAGATAAGTTCTACCTTATCTTTTGTCTTTAAAATCAAAGCTCCATCATCATTTAAACCTTCAATTAATCCCTCAAGTATAATATTGTCATTTTCAACTATCTTAACTATCTCCCTAAGCCAAAGGAGATTTCCTTCTACTTTTTTAGCATCAAAAAATTTCGTATCTAAGAAGTTGTAATAATTTTTTTCTATATGATGAAGGATATCAGCTAAAAGCTTCTTTCTATCAAAAGTGCTACCACACTCAACTTTTAGAGATGTTGCTATATCTAAATCGTTGAAATCTTCAATATCATTATTAACATTTATTCCTATTCCTACAATAATTTTCACAACTTCATTATTCTCTATGGATGTATCTATCAAAAATCCAGCTAATTTTTTGTTATTTAGGTATATATCGTTAGGCCATTTTATCTTTAAATCACAGTTACCAGTATAATTTTTCAAAGTTTCAAATACAGACCATAGGAAAAGTAAGCTAAGCTTAGAAGTGTAATACACCTCTAACCGTGGTTTTAGAATAATAGAAAAGTAGAGACCTTTACCGTAAGTAGATATCCATTTTCTGCCTTTTCTACCTTTACCTGCTGTTTGAGTTTCTGCTACAACTACCGTCCCATCAGGAAAATCATCAGATTTTAGATATTTATTTGTAGAGTCTATCTTATCAAAGTATATGTAGTTATAACCTATAAATTTTGTTTTTAGTAATTGTTTAACTTCCTCCGGAAGAAGTTTATCAGGAGAGGAGGTTATATAATAACCATCTTTTGAGATATCAATATCGTATCCTTCTTCTTTAAGTTTATTTATCTTTTTCCAAACAGCTGTCCTTGATACATCAAATATCTTTGCCAACTCCTCTCCGGAGTATCTCCTCTCTTTCAAAAGCTTTACGAATTTAACACTATCTATCATCTTAATCAGCCTTCAATATACTTAAAAATGCTTCCTGTGGAAGCTCTACTTTCCCAAACTGTTTCATCCTCTTCTTACCTTCTTTCTGTTTCTCTAAAAGTTTCTTCTTTCTTGTAATATCTCCACCATAACACTTTGCCAAAACATCTCTTCTAAGAGGTGCTATCCTTGCAGATGCTATAACTTTTGACCCAATAGCAGCCTGTATTTTTACTTCAAAAAGTTGCCGTGGTATAACTTCCTTCATTTTATCAACTAAGGTTCTTCCTACTCTATAGGCTTTATCTCTATGGACTATAAATGAAAGGGCATCAACTGGTTCATCATTTATAAGGATATCCATCTTAACAAGGTCTCCTTCTCTATAACCGATAAACTCATAATCAAAGGAGGCATACCCTTTTGTTGCTGTTTTTAGTTTATCATGGAAATCAAAGAGAACCTCTCCTAAAGGTATATCATATCTAAGTAAAACCGTTTTTTGATCTAAGTATTCAAATCCTTTCTGTAAACCTCTTTTGTCCTGGACAAGTTGCATTATAGCACCTACATACTCACTTGGAGTGATTATACTTGCCTCTATATACGGCTCTAAGATTTTGTCTATATATGTAGGATTTGGAAGTTGGGAAGGATTCCTTATCTCTATCTCCTCACCTTTTGTTGTTATAACTTTGTATATAACATTTGGAGCTGTAGTTATAAGCTCTATGTTGTACTCCCTCTCTAATCTTTCCTGAACTATCTCAAGGTGTAAAAGTCCCAAGAACCCACATCTAAATCCCATCCCCAAAGCCGGTGAAGATTCTACTTCGTAAGTAATTGCCGCATCGTTTATCGAGTATCTCTCTAAAGCATCCCTCATATCTTCAAAAGTTGTAGAACCGGTTGGATAAAGTCCAGCATATACCATAGGTTTTGCAGGTCTAAAACCTTCTATAGGCTCTTTTGCAGGTCTTTTTGCATCTGTAATTGTATCTCCAACTCTTATATCTCTCACATCTTTTATTGTTGCAGCTATATATCCAACATCACCGGCTTTTAAGTATTCTAACCTCTCCATCTTTGGAGTTTGAGCTCCAACCTCTGTAACCTCAAACTCTTTTCCCGTTGACATAAGTCTGATTTTTGTCCCTACCTTTACCTCTCCATCAACAATTCTAACAAAGGCAACAGCTCCTCTATAAGGATCATAGTAAGAGTCAAATATAAGGGCTTTTAACGGAGCCTTTTCATCTCCTTTTGGAGGTGGTATTCTATTTACTATGGCTTCCAAAATATCCTCTATACCTATTCCGGCTTTTCCGGAAGCTAAAATTGCTCCTTCCGGGTCAAGTCCTAAAACCTCTTCTATCTGTCTCTTTATCCTATCAACATCTGCAGAGGGAAGGTCTATCTTATTTATAACCGGAATAATTTCAAGGTTAAGATTTAGAGCTTGCCAGAATGTTGCTATCGTTTGAGCTTCTATACCTTGTGTAGCATCTATTAAAAGTAAAGCACCTTCACAGGCAGCTAATGACCTTGAAACCTCATATCCAAAATCTACATGTCCCGGTGTGTCTATAAGATGAAGAGTGTAATCTTTATACTTCAGTCTTACAGCTTGAAGTTTTATGGTTATCCCCCTTTCTCTCTCTATATCAAGTGTATCAAGGAGTTGTTCTTTCATTTCTCTCTTCTCAAGAGCTCCAGTAAACTCTATCAATCTATCTGCTAACGTAGATTTTCCATGGTCAACATGGGCTATTATAGAAAAGTTTCTAATTTTACTTAATCTATCTTCCATACTTTGTTTTACCTCTTATAAAATTCTCTCAAAATATATTTTAGCATTTTTAAATAGCTATATTCTCTGTATGTTAAATTTTTGTTTGATTTTAACATTACTTTTAACTAAAATTAATAAATATAAATCAATGTTGGAGGTCGAAAAGATGAAAAAGTTTATCATCTTACTAATCTTGCCACTTTTAATCTTTTCAGGTTCATTTGCTTTACAGGGGAGCACAAAAGGGTTTCCAAAGCCAGTAGTAGAAGTTGAAAACTTAGTAAATGAAGAAGGAAAACCAACAAAGTTATCAGACTTTAAAGGAAAAGTGGTTATACTTTACTTTGGATTTACCCACTGCCAACATGTATGTCCTACTGTTACTGCAGCTTTAAAACAGATTAGTGAAAAACTAAATGAAAAAGGTTATAAAGGTAAATACCAAATAGTTTTTATCACAGTGGATCCAAAAGATACTCCGAAAGTTTTAAAAGAGTATAAAACCATAAGAAACCTTGATGACTTTGTATTCTTAACAGGTAGCCCAAAAGATTTAAAGAAAGCCTGGGATGCTTATGAAATAGAAGTTAAAGAAAAAGTGATGGAAATGGATCATGGAGGACACCATCATCATAAGATGGAACATAAAATGATAACCCATACTCCGGTTAGAACAATAATTATAGATAAAAATGGAAATCAAGTTGAAGAGTGGTTAGGTATATATCTACCAGTTGAAAAAATCGTAGAAGATGTGGAGGAACTTATAAATAAATAATTATTTTCGGAGTTTACCCATCACCGGGTAAACTCCTACCATATCCAATATTCTTTTAAATCTTTTCCAAATATGTATTCTTTACATATCAAAAATTCCTAAGTATACTTATTTACAAATACTTGAAGGTGTGTTAAATGATAGAGAATATAGAACAGCTAAAAAAAGATTATGAGTTTGAAGAAGTTGATATCGAAAGAATAGTTAAATTAAAACCAATTATGGAAAAGTATCAAACAGAGTTCCTAGATAGATTCTACAAGTACATATTCAAATTTGCGGAAGCTAAAAAATATTTTAAAAATGAAGAGATATTAAATAGACATAAAGAAAAATTAAAAGAATGGTTTTTAGACCTGTTTAGTGGAAATTATGGAATTGAGTATTTTTTAAAACTAAACAGAATTGGACAAGTTCATGTCTATATAGGGCTTCCTACCCACTATGTAAATGCTAGCTTTAATTTTGTTAGAAGATTTATCATTGAGAAAATTGATATAGAGATAGAGGATAGAAAAGAGAGGAATATATATGTGGCTTCCGTAGGAAAGTTACTTGATATAAATCTTGATATACTTACAATGGCTTACAGAGAAGAGGAGCTTTCAAAATATGCTGCTAGGTCTTCATTAGAAAAGAAACTGTTTAGCTTTGCCAGAAAGTTCGCAGATTTTATAGACTTAGCTATTCTGTCAGCCTTAGTAATCGTTGCAGTCTTTGTTGTTGGTCTTTTTTTCTATGATATCTACAAACTCTTATTCAATATAGTACCTTTTGAGGAAGCCATAGTATCAACTTTAGGTAGCTTACTTATTCTTTGGGCTGTTGGGGAGCTTATGAATGAAGAGATAAAACATTTCAGAGGCGGAGGATTTGCTCTATATGCATTTATAGGTATAGCCCTTGCAGCTATGATAAGAAAGCTACTTATAGCATCATTATCTCTTGGTGATGAAAAAAAAGCTTTAGAGATATTAAGTTTTGGTATTGTTATTTTGATACTTGGAATAGTTTATTGGCTTATATCAAAAAAGAGAAACGAAAACTATAGCTGATATGGTAAAATTTTTGATAAATTAAAGTCAAGAGGGTCTTAGTATGAGTTTGAAGATATATAATACACTTTCTGGGAAAAAAGAGGATTTTGCACCCATAAAGCCCGGTGAGGTAAAGATATACACCTGTGGTGTCACTGTTTATGATTATAACCATGTAGGACATGGTAGAAGTCTAATAGTATTTGATGTAATAAGGAGATATCTAAGATATCTTGGATATCGTGTTATATTTGTTAGAAACTTTACAGATGTTGATGATAAAATAATAAACAGAGCTAAAAATGAGTGTGTTCCTTTCTCGGTTGTCTCTGACAGATATATAAAAGAGTATTTTGATGATGCTGAAAAATTTAGAATAGAACCGGCAGATATAGAGCCAAGAGTTACGACACATATTCCAGATATTATAAAATTTATACAGGATTTAATAGATAAAGGTTTTGCTTACGAAGTTGATGGAGATGTATACTTTTCTGTAAGGAAATTCAAAGATTACGGTAAATTATCAAAGAGAAGTGTTGATGAACTTTTAGTCGGTGCAAGAATAGAACCTGGAGAAAAGAAGAAAGACCCACTTGATTTTGCTCTCTGGAAAGCTTCAAAAGCAGGAGAACCTTACTGGGATTCACCATGGGGGAAAGGAAGACCTGGTTGGCATACAGAATGCTGTGCAATGATATTTAAACATTTAGGTGAAACAATAGATATTCACGGCGGAGGATTAGATTTAACATTTCCACATCATGAGAATGAGATAGCCCAAGCAGAAGCATTGACAGGAAAACCTTTTGCAAGATACTGGGTACACAATGGGCTTGTTACAGTAAATGGCCAGAAGATGTCAAAATCTCTTGGAAACTACATAACAATGAAAGAGATTTACTCAAAATACGAACCAGATATCCTAAGACTTTTAGTTTTATCTGTCCATTACAGAAGTCCCCTTGATTTTTCATGGGAAAAGATGGAAGAAACCAAAAAAGCATACGAGAGATTAAAAAATGCTATACAAGAGTATGAGATACTATCAAAACTTCCAATAGATGAGAACTTTGAAGGAGATTTATACCAGCAGATACAGAAAGCCCAAAGTGGATTTTACAGTGCAATGAGTGATGACTTTAACACACCGGAGGCATTAGCATCTTTATTTGGACTTGTAAGAGAGATGAATATCTTAAAGGATAGAGCTATAAAGAATGGTGGTATTTCAAAAAAAGCTCTTGAATCTTACAAAGAAGCATCAGAGGCAATACACAACCTTTGTAGAGATATATTCGGTTTATTTGACAGCTTACAACCTTGTGTAAAAACAGAAGAGATGAAAGTAGAGAAGAAAGAAGAAGAGTTAAACGAAGATATAATTCAGATATTACTTGATGTAAGAGATAAAGCAAGAAAAGAAAAACAGTATAGTATAGCTGACTATATAAGAGATAAATTACAGGAAAAAGGTATAGTTATAGAAGACACACCTGTAGGGAGCAAATGGAAAAAAGTATAGCAGAAAGCATTTTTGATTCTGTTCATAGAGCCTATGATAGATTTTTAAATCTTGTAACTTTTAATAGGATAAACAGTTGGCAGTTAGAAGCTATAAATAACACACCTATAGGGAAATATGTTGTAGATATAGGAACTGGAACCGGAGAAATTTTATTAAAACTATACAGATTATCAAAAGAATCGAATCTGATAGGTATAGACCTATCTTTAAATATGCTAAAAACTGCTAAAATGAAGCTTGAAAACCATGGAGTAAAGAAGTTTTTACTCTTAAAAGCTGATGCTTTAAACATACCAATTAAAGATAATTCTGTCAATAATATCTTTTTCTCTCTGGTGTTTAGACATCTACCAGCTAACGAAATTTTATCTGAATCAAAGAGAGTATTAGTTAAAGATGGATATATATCTATAGTTGAGATAGCAAAACCAAACAGTAGGCTCTTATACTCTTTTATGATAACCTTTGCAGATAAAATATTTAGACCTTTTGGGAAAATTATATTTTCAAAAGAAGAGTGGGATTACTTTGTAGAATCAATAAAAAACAGTATGACAGAAGGAGAACTTTTAGAGTTTTTTAGTAAAAATGGATTTAAAACCTACTACTACTCAAAGAGATTTTTAGGGCTTATACATGTAGCTGTTTTTAAAAAGGAGGATATATGAGTTATTTAATGGAAAATTACGGAAGGTTTGATTATTACTTTGAAAGAGGAGATGGCTGTTATCTTTATGATAGAGATGGTAAAAAATACATTGATATGTTATCTGGAATAGCTGTAAACTGCCTTGGGTACAACCATCCCAAGTTAACACAAGCTATATGTCAGCAAGCTTCTAAGATAATTCATGTATCAAATCTGTTTAAAATAGAGCCCCAGGAGGAAGTGGCTAAGATTTTAGTTGAAAACTCTATAAAAGACGGTAAAGTATTTTTCTGTAATAGTGGAGCAGAGGCAAATGAGGCATTGATAAAGTTAGTTAGAAAATATTTTCACGATAAAGGAGAAAACAGATACGAGATAATAACTTTTGAAGGAAGTTTTCATGGTAGGACCTTAGCAGCACTAACAGCTACAGCTCAACCAAAGTATCACAAAGGTTTTGAACCATTAGTTGAAGGATTTAGGTATGCAAAGTTTAACGATATTGATTCTGTAAAAAAATTAATAAATGATAAAACAGCAGCTATCTTAATAGAGATGGTCCAGGGGGAAGGTGGAGTAAATCCTGCAGATAGAGAGTTTATAAATCAGCTTCACAACTTATGTCAAGAGAAAGGAATACTTTTCTGCGTAGATGAAGTTCAAACAGGTATAGGAAGAACTGGAAAACTATTTGCCTTTCAACATTATAGTATACAACCTAATATATTCTCTTTAGCAAAAGGCTTAGGTGGAGGAGTGCCAATAGGTGCAATAATTGCAAAAAGTGAAGTAGCAAAATCATTTACACCTGGAACCCATGCTTCAACTTTTGGAGGAAATTACTTATCTACAACAGCAGCAAAAGTAGTTTTAGAAGAGATACTATCAGAAGGATTTTTAGAAAATGTGGAAGAAAAAGGTAAATATCTAAAAGAAAGACTGAAAGAAACTGGCTACTTACCAAAGGGATTAGGACTTATGGTTGGACTTGACTTACCAGAATCTATACCTGCAAAAAAAGTTATGGAAGAATGTCTGAAAAGAGGATTAATAATAGGAACTGCTGGAAGTAATACATTAAGATTTGTTCCACCATTGATAATCTCAAAACAGGATATAGATTTATCAATAGAGATTTTAAAAGAAGTTATAGATTCACACACGAAAGTATAGATATGAAGGTAAAAACAACTTCTAAAAGAGAATTTAGTTGAGAAGATTATTGAAGTTGTAAATAAAGTAGAGGTATAAAAGTGGAGTTAACGGAAGAAAAGGTTATAGAATTTATCAAAAAAAAGAAACAAAATGTATTCTTTAATACGATTTTAAAAGGATTAAAGTTAGAGAAAAATCAAAAAAAAGAGCTAAAAAAGATACTTAAAAAATTACAGAAAAAGGGAATAGTAAAATTTTACAAAGGAAAATACACTATACCAAAAGAAAAAGAAGAAAACTATATAAAAGGAAAAGTAGAAGCCCATGAAAGTGGATTTGGATTTTTAATAAGAGAAGATGGAGAGCCTGATTTATTTATACCTCCACCGGAGATGGACTATCTATTTGATGGAGACATAGTTTTAGCTCAGGAGAAGTTATACAGAGGTAAAAAAGAAGCCAAAATAGTAAAAGTTTTAGAGAGGAAGGTAAAAACAGCAGTAGGAAAACTAAAAAAAGAGAAAGATAGATACTTTGTCCATCTACTGGATTTTGTTATACCTCACAAGATATATGTAAATAAAAAAGAAGCTAAAAAGTATGAGATTGAAGATTATGTAGTTGTTGAAATTACTCAGTATCCGGCAAAAGGTATAGAAGCTAAAGGAAAAATTATAAAATCTCTTGGAAAAGTTAAAAATACACAAACAGTAGCAGAAATTATAGCAAGAAAGTATAACTTACCATTAGAACACTCAAAAGAGGCATTAGAAGAAGCAGAAAAACTTCCTAAAGCAGTTAAAATAACAAAAAACAGAAGAGATTTAACAAAACAGATATGTTTTACAATAGACCCAGAAAGTGCCAGAGACCACGATGATGCAGTTGCTATAGAAAAAGAAGGAGATAAATACAGACTTTTTGTCCACATAGCAGATGTTTCTCATTATGTTAAAGAAGGTTCAGCTATAGATAAAGAAGCTTTTGAAAGAGGAAATACTTACTATCTTCCAGAAAGAGCATTACATATGCTTCCGGAAAGACTTGCTGCAGACCTATGTAGTCTTAGACCATTTGAGAGAAAATATGCATTCACTTGTGAGATGCTTATAGATAAACATGGGAATGTGGTTGAGTATGATATATACGAAAGTGTTATAGAGAGTAAAGCTAAACTTACATACGACCAAGCCCTTGGAATAATATTAGGACAACCTGAGCTTATAGAAAAATTTCCTGGGTTGGTAGAACCTCTTAAACATATGGAAGAGCTTGCAAATATACTTATGAAAGCAAAAGAAGAGAGAGGTAGTATTGACTTTGATATGCCAGAGTCAAAAATACTCTTTACGGAAACCGGAGACCCATACGATGTAGTTCCATATGAGAGGCATCTTACCCATAGAATAATAGAAGAGTTTATGATAATAGCAAATGAAACAGTAGCAAAGCACATGGAAAAAAATGGTTATCCGTTTATATACCGTATCCATGAAAATCCAAAACCTGAAAAAGTAGAAGCATTTATAGATATATTGGCAGGATTAGGTTATAAAGTGGAATATCCAAAAGGAGAGATAACATCTAAATTTATACAAAAACTTATAAATATGGCTGTTGGTACCCAGGAAGAGTCGTTAGTTAGATTTTTAGCATTAAGGACAATGAAACAGGCAAAATACTCACCGGAGAATATAGGACATTTTGGACTTGCTTCAGAGTGTTATACACACTTTACATCACCTATAAGGAGATATGCAGATGTATGGGTTCATAGATTACTTAAAAAAGCCATCAAGAAGAAATTTACAAAAAAAGATTTAGAAGAGTTGCCTAAAAAATTAGAGATTATAGCCCAGCAATGCTCTTCTACTGAAAGAATAGCAGACGATGCAGAGAGAGATGCCCTCGATATACTAAAATTAAGAATACTAAAAGATAAGGTGGGAGAAGAGTTTGATGGTATAATTACCGGTGTTATGCCTTTTGGATTGTTTGTTGAGATAGAGAGGTATATTATAGAAGGTCTTATTCCAGTAGCATCTTTTCCGAAAGATATGAAGTATGATGAAACTAACCACTGCTTTAAATCTGATAAATTAAGATACAGACTTGGAGATAAAATAAGAGTAAAGATAGTAAATGTTGATGAAGATAGTAAAAAAATAGATTTAGATTTGGTAAAATAGAGATATGGTTAAAAAACTTTTATACATTTTATGGAGCGTAGTAATGATTGCTAACATTGCACAGGCAGAGGAGTTGTATGTCAAAAAACTAAAAAATGGATATACATTAGTAGTAAAAGAGAGAGATGATACTCAAACTGTATCAGTCCAAGTTTGGTTTAGTATAGGGTCTATATATGAAAAGGATAACGAAAGAGGTATCTCTCACTTTTTAGAACATATGTTGTTTAACGGCACAAAGTATACAGCTCCAGGAGAGATAGAGTTTGAAGTTGAGAAAAAAGGTGGAATGATAAATGCAGCAACAAGTTTTGATTACACATTCTATTACATAGAGATAGCAAGTGTTTTTTGGCAGGATGCATTAAAATATCTATACTATATGACAACAGCTCCTACACTTTCAGATAAGATGGTAGAGAAAGAAAAACCTATAGTTTTGGAGGAGTTAAACAGACATTTAGATGATCCAAAAAGTCTACTCTGGGATACGTATAATGAGCTTGCTTATAAGAAATCAAATTATAAATATCCTATAATAGGTTTTAAAGATACAATACAGAACTTCACTGGAGAACTTGTTAGAAATTACTTCTTTAGTCATTATACACCTTCAGTTGCAACAATAGTTATAGTTGGAAATGTAAATAAAAAAGAGGTAGAGAAAGCAGTAGAAGAAACTTTTGGGACAGTAAAAGGTCAAGATTATCATCCTCCACCAGTTCCTCTTGAAGACCCCCAGAGAGAAGTGATATCTAAGACATTAAAGAAACCCCAAGTTACAAGAGCCTACTCTGTTGTAGGTTGGCAAGCTCCATCAATAAGAGATAAAAAAGCTATAGCTCTTATGGTTCTTGAAGATATCCTGTTTGGCGGAAAAAGTTCAATAATGTATCAGCAGTTAAAAGAAACTGGAATAGTTCAAGGTATTACTGGAGGCTATATACCACATATTGGGACAGGACAGTTTTTAATATACATAACAACTGATATAAATAAAAGAGAGATTGCAAAAGAAAAAGTTTTTGATATACTCAATAAATTTAGGAAGGAAGGTATTCCTGAAAATCTATTTGAGGAGTCCAAAAAGAGAATTATAAACAGAGAGATATTTGAAAGAGAAGAGGTAAGTGAAGAAGCAGAGAGAATAGGTTATGCACTATCAGTTGTTGGAAATTTAGATTATGAATTAAAATTTATAGATATGGTTAAATCTGTAAAAAAAGAAGAAGTGGAAGACTTTCTTAAAAACCACTTCAGAGAAGATAACTACACAGAAGTTATACTTCTTCCAGAAAACTAAAAAGTCCCCGTAGCTCAGTAGGATAGAGCACTAGATTCCTAATCTGGAGGTCGGCGGTTCGAATCCGCCCGGGGACATTAGTATTAAAAAATTTCAGAGGTTATCACCATTGACTTTTTATCATTTAATACTATATCATATATACATACATATACGTATATATAACATTACAAAGCTTGCAAAGCTTAATGATAGCAAAATGTATTGAAACTCATATAAAAAATAAATACGAATTCTGCAGAAACTTAAGTAATCTGCAGAATAGTAAGTTGGGTAAGGTAGTAGGTTTTACTATTAAACTATTACAGGGTCAGGTGAGAAAAATCTCACGCCTTAAGCCCGCTAAACTCTGTCTAGTAGGTTGACGATGACGGTAAGTATTCTATGGTTGAGTATTTAAATTACTACCATTTAAAGACTTTTCTAATATTTATTTTGTCGTTTTTTATACTTTATATCTTGAGACTTTTAACATTTAAGTTTATATCCTTTATAACAAGAAAAACTAAAAATGAATTGGAAGATATAATTTTAAAACAGATAAGACTACCATCTATATTTTGGATATTTATACTATCTCTACACATAACCTTAGAGTTTTCCCACACCCTTGAAAACCATAAGTCCTTTATAGTTAAAACAATAAACTTTATGCTGATTCTTTCTATAACTATATTTATTGCTAACATAACGAAAGCAACTCTCAAAAAATTTATAGAAGATAAAAATTTACCAACAGCTGGTTCAAGCTTAACATTTATAATAGTTGAAGTTTTGATATACATAACAGGTTTTCTAGTATTACTATCCCATTTAGGTGTATCTATTACACCTTTAATAACAACTCTGGGTATAGGTGGACTTGCAGTTGGTCTTGCTTTAAAGGATACACTTTCAAATATATTCTCAGGTGTATACATTCTTATGGAGAAGAGAATTGATGTAGGAGATTTCATAGAGCTTGATGACAACAAAAAAGGATATGTTATGGATATAAACTGGAGAACAACGACCATTAAAACTCTCTCAAATGACCTTATTATAGTCCCTAATGAAAAGTTAGCCCAAAGTATCATTGTAAACAGAGCAAAACCTGTAGAAACTTACAGGGTAGCTATACAGATAAATGTATCCTATGAAACAGACATTGATAAGTTTGAAAAAGTAGTTATGGAAGAAGTAAATAAATTTATAGAAGAAGATGGAGAAAAAGTTGCAAAAGACCAACCGGTAGTTTTAAGATTTATACCAGGTTTCGGAAGTAGCTCACTTAATTTTACCCTATATCTTTTTGCAAAAGATTACGATGCAAGTTTTTATGTTGAAAGTGAATTAAGGAAGAGAATACTAAAAAGGTTGAGGGGAGAAAAAATAGAGATGCCATACAACAAAATGGATATATACATAAAAGAGATGGCGAAATGAAAGTTATAGGACTTACAGGGGGAATAGCTACTGGAAAAAGTACCGTTGAGGAGATATTTAAAAAATTAGGATGCTATGTTATTGATGCAGATAAGGTAGTTCACAATCTCTATAAAGATGAAAGTATAAAAAGGAAGATAAAGAATCTATTTTCAGAAGAGGTTTTTGACGAATATGGAGAAATAGATAGAAAAAAGTTAGCTCATATAGTATTTAAAGATAGCTCAAAAAGGAAACTCCTTGAAAATCTAATACATCCGGAAGTTAACAAATTTATAGAGAAATGGGTAGAGGATATAGGTCAGAAAGACCAAAATGCTATAGTTATAGTGTCAGTACCACTTATGATAGAAACAGGGTCATATAAAAAATATGATAAAATTATTTTAGTTTACGCTTCTAAAGACTTACAGTTAGAGAGATTAATAAAAAAAGGATACACGCAAGAGGAAGCTTTAAGTAGAATAAACGCACAGATGGATATAGAGGAAAAACTGAAGTATGCAGATTATGTTATATACAACACTAAAAGCTTAGAAGATTTAGAAAAAGAGGTGATAGCTCTTTATGAGAAGATTAAGCTTGATTGTTAGCTTGTTCGTGATTTTTATCCTTTCTTGCACAAAAACAGAAGAAAAACCGGATATAATTATTGATATACAGGTATCTAAAAATGGATACAGACCAAATGTTATAGAAGTTCCAAAGGGAAAAGTTGTTTTATTTAGAATAACATCTGTTGATGAAGGAATAGGAGAAGATAAAAGTCAAAAATATTATGGACACTGTTTCTATATTATGCCCCCATATGATGTTATGGTAGAAAATATAGGAAAAGGAGAAACAAAAGAAGTAAAAGTAAAGATGATATTCCCTGGACATCATATATTTACCTGTCCATACTGTTCGAGCTTCTTTCCAACAAAGGGAGATATATATGTTAAGTAACCTTCTTTGAAAGAAGATATATAAAAAAT
Organism: Hydrogenothermaceae bacterium; assembly: GCA_041287495.1. GTDB lineage: Bacteria > Aquificota > Aquificia > Aquificales > Hydrogenothermaceae > JAOABC01. The sequence continues at coordinate 57,996 of JBEULE010000034.1, read as the reverse complement.
CCAATTACCGGAAAAATAGACATAGAAACTGCTGAAACTATGTAGTTATCTTTAGTAAAATACAGTAAACTTCCCCAGATAAATAAGCCGGTAGTAGCTGCTATTCTCTCTGTAAGAGATAAAAATGACATTCTGGTAGATATTTCCTCAGTTGGAAATTCAGATATTATGTAAACTCTCGAAACAGTCCAAAGATGGGATAGAGAAAATCCAGCAAAAAATCCAAATAGAAGGACTGTTTTAGAATTAATAAAAGGTAAAGAAAGTAAAACTATGCTCCACAGAAAAAATCCTATTGGAAAAGTTTTGGTAGCAGAAAATCTGTCTAATAAAAATCCCCAAAATACTCCACCTAATATTCCAGCTGTAGCAGACAATCCTATAACTTTATAGATGAAAATATCCTCAAATCCAAAAACTCTCTTTAAATATATTCCCATAATTGCAATGAGAGTATTTGCAACTTCTGTGAGAGATAGTATAGATAGTATTGTTAAAAGAAATTTTTTATCTTTAAAGATCTCTTTTAGAGAAACAGATGTTGAAATCTTTGGATTTTCTAAAAAAATCATAGATGGTAGAGATAAAATTAAAAATAAAAAAGCTACTACAACATAAACCCATGGAATAGAAAGCTTATCAGCTAGAAATACAAGAGCAACAGCGGAACCTACATAGCCAAAACTTACACCTAATCCTGAAGTTAATCCTTTATTTTGAAAATCAAGAAGTAATGAGTTATAGAAAACAAAACTCTGTTGATGGGATACTGCCATAAGAACAAATATAAATAATGATAAAATAGGAAAATTAACAGTAAAAAACAGAGAAAAACAGAGTATAGTTGTTATCAAGACAAAAGTTATAAAAAAATGCTTTCTTAAAGCGTATCTATCTGCTATTTTACCAAACTGTAGTGCAAATAGAAAAGATACTAAAAATGCAAAACTGTATGTATAACTGTATATTTTAGGATCAATATATTTTGTTATATAAAGTGGGAAAAATGTTGAAAAGATCAAAGCTCCAAGTATCGTTTCTCCAGTATCAAATAGAGAAAATGATAAAGTTTTCTTCACAGCTTAACCAAATTTTTTAAACTCCTTGTCTCTTCTTCTGTCAATTCCCTATATTCACCGGATTCTAATGTTTCATCTAATCTTAAAGTACCTATCCGAACTCTCTTTAGGTATAAAACCGGATGTTTAAGTTCTTCCATTATCTTCTTTACAATATGATACTTTCCTTCTGATACTGTAATGAAAATTTCAGATTTTTCTGGAGAGGTTTTAAAGACATTTACTTTAAAAGGTTTTGTAGTGTATTTGTCTTTCTTTAAGAATAATCCTCTCTTCTCAAATTGAGAAAAATCTATATTAGATACATCACATTCTACAATAGCAAAATACTCCTTCTCAATATTCCATTTAGGATGGGCTAAACGGTGAGCCAACTGACCATCAGTTGTTATTATAAGAAGCCCCTCTGTATCTCTATCTAATCTACCTATAGGGAAAAGTTTTTTTACTAATGGAAAATCCATAAAAAAATCTAAAACAGTAGGTTCATTCTCATCAAATGTGGCCGTTATATATCCAGCTGGTTTATTTAACATAAAGTAATAATTTTCCTGAAAGTGTATCTCTTCTTCATCAAGAGAAACCTTATCTTTTAAAGGGTTTATTTTAAAAGAAGGGTCTTTTATGGTTTCATTATTAACTTTTACAAAACCTTGCTTTATAAGTTGATGAACTTGAGCTCTACTTCCAAATCCCTGATTAGAAAGGAATCTATCTAACCTAATTTTTGTCTCCTTCTCGGTATAAAAAAAAGGGGGGTAGAATGTCCCCCTTTATAAAGATTACTTCACCTTCTCTTTTAGAGATTTTGCAGCAGAGAATGATATAACCTTTCTTGCTGGGATAGTGATTTCTTTACCAGTCCTTGGATTTCTACCTTTTCTCGCTTTTCTCTGTCTTACGTTGAAAACTCCAAGTCCTGGAATAGCAACTCTCTCACCTTTTGAGAGAGCTTCAACAACAGCTTCGATAGCAGCGTTAACTGCTCTCTCTGCTGCTGCTTTAGTGATTCCTGCCTTCTCGGCAGTCTTTGAAACAAGCTCAGACTTAGTCATAGTCTGTCCCTCCTTAAATAAATTAGTAAATCTAAATTTACACTATTGTATCATTATTTGTCAAGAGTTTTTTTAATTTTTAAGCTGTTTTTAATATCATTAAGTATTATTAAAGCCTGTAATGGTGTTAAGTTTGCAATATCTAAATCCTCTAACATTTTGATAATTTCATCTGATTCTGAATAATGTTCCTTTGGTAACATCTTTTCAAGAATATTCTGATTGTAATCATAATTCTCATGCTTTTTATCACTTTCGAGTTTAATTAGTATCTGGTTAGCTCTATCTATAACATCTTGAGGTAGACCTGCAAGCTTTGCTACATGGATACCGTAACTTTTATCTGACTTTCCTTCCAAAATCTTATATAAAAATCTTATACCATCTTCTTCTTCTACAACAGCCATAAAGTAGTTTACAACTCCCTTAATATCTTTTTCTATCTCTGTTAACTCATGGTAATGGGTAGAAAATAAAGTTTTAGCCTTTATATCTTTTGCTATTTTCTCACATAAGGACCAAGCAATAGAGATACCATCATAGGTACTTGTTCCTCTTCCTACTTCGTCAAGGATTATCAAACTTCTCTCTGTTGCATTGTTAAGTATGTTTGCTACTTCAAGCATCTCTACCATAAAAGTTGACAGTCCTTTTGATAGATTATCTCCTGACCCTATCCTTGTGTAGATAGCATCTGTTATAGGTATTACACCGGAAGAGGCTGGGATAAAACATCCTACATGGGCAAGTAATACTATAAGTCCTACCTGTCTTATAAATGTACTTTTTCCTGACATGTTCGGTCCAGTTATTATATGGAGAAATTTATCTTTATCAAATTTCACAGAGTTTGGGACAAAATCTGGATAGTTATTTGCTACTACTGGATGGACAGCTTCCTCTAAATACATATCGTAACCTTCCGTAATCTCTGGTTCCTTCCAACCTTTTTCGACGGAAACCTGAGCAAGAGAAACGATAGCATCTAAAAAAGCTATCCACCTTGCCGTCTCTTCAATAAAAGGAGACTGTTTTATAACTTCCTCTCTGACTTTACTAAATATCTCATACTCTAAATTTTTTATCTTTTCATCTGCAGATAAAACCTTTTCCTCAAACTCCTGAAGTTCCGTAGTTATAAATCTCTCAGCATTTGACAAAGTCTGTCTCCTTCGGTAATTAGAAGGAACAAATTTGAGATTTGGTTTGGTAACTTCTATATAGTAACCCATAACTTTGTTATAACCTATTTTTAAGCTACTTATTCCAGTTCTTTTTCTTTCTTCCTCTTGATAGTTAAGTATCCACTCCTGAGCCTTCTCTTTTATCTTTCTTAGTTCGTCAAGATAATTATCAACTCCATCTTTAATCAGACCACCTTCTTTAAAGTGAATAGGAGGATTTTCTTCAAGATATCTTTCAAGTAAGTCTATAAGTTCTGCATGATTGTTTATATTTTCGATTATTTCTAAAAGAAACTGAGATCTAATTTTAGACTTGAAATTTTTAAGTTTTGAAGCGTTTTTTAAAGAATGTTTTAGAGATACCATATCCCTTGGTGTGAGAGTATTGGATGTTATCTTTGATACTAATCTTTCAATATCAAAAATATCTTTTAAAATATCTCTTATCTCATTTCTGATTTCATGGTTTCTATATAACTCCTCTACAGCTTCGAGTCTTTTGTCTATATCTTTTTTATCTTTTAAAGGATGAAGTAGTAAAAATTTTAGTTTTCTTCTGCCCATCCCTGTAAGCGTTCTATCTATTAGAGAGAAAAGGGATGTTCCACCTTCACTGTTTATAATTTCAAGATGTTTTATGGCATTCTGGTCTAATCTCATATATATATCTTCCTTGTATAGCTTTGGAGGAGATATAAAAGGCAAGAAATTTTTTTGGGTTATTTTTACATAGTGAAGAACTACAGAGGCAGACTTTAAAGCAAACTCATCTTTTTGGTCTATACCAAAGGCTCTGTAATGAGCTAAACTAAAGTGATTTAAAAGGATATCTATTTTACTGTCTTCAAAAAACTGTTTATCAAGTTCAGTTAAAAATATATTTTTAAAATGCTGTTTTATAAAAGAAAAATCTTTTCCTTTCTCAACTATAACTTCCCTGGGAAGGAATTTATTTAAAAAACTGATTAAACTCTCTTGGCTAAATATACTACAGTAAAACTCTCCGGTAGATAGGTTTATATAAGAGGTAGAGAAACTTTCACCTTTCTTAACAATAGAAACAACTCCAGTTTTAAGTTTTTCATTATCAAAGTATGTTCCGGGGGTTATCACTCTTATAACATCTCTCTTAACTATTCCCTTTGCTTGAGATGCATCTTCAAGTTGTTCACATATTGCAACTTTATATCCTTTCGAAACAAGTTTAGCTATATAACTTTCACTTGAATGGTAAGGAATGCCACACATAGGAATATCTTTATCTTTAGATATTCTCTTCTTCGTTAAAACTATATTTAACTCCCTTGCACCTATAATAGCATCCTCATAAAACAACTCATAAAAATCACCAAGTCTGTATAGTAAAAGATAATCTTTATACTGATTTTTTATGGCATTATACTGAGCTATCATAGGTGTTAAATTTTCTTCCATTATTACACCTTTTTGGTAATTTTAAAACGTTATATATGTTATCATTTTTTAATAGATTTGCAATAAAGAGGTTTATATGGCTAAAGTTTGGATAAATCCATTAATACTATTTTTGGTAGGAGTTTTAACAATCTGGGGAACTTACAAAAATCCAGATATTATAATAGTAGGCGAAAATCATACAGATATATACGACCATAAGAAACAACTTGAAGTTATAAAGGACTTATCAAAAACGGAAAAAGTTATAATAGCAATGGAGATGTTCCAACAACCTTTTCAACAGTATTTAGATGATTATATAAATGGGGAATTATCAGAGGAAAAATTGATAGAAAAAACAGAGTATAAAAAGAGATGGGGTTATAACTTTGAGTTTTATAGAGATATAATTAGATTTGCAAGGGAAAACAAGATAAAGATAATAGCTTTAAATATACCAACAGAACTGCTTAAAGATATAAGAGAGAGGGGGTTAGAAAATATAAAAAGTCCCTATCTGCCAGAGGGTAAATTTGATTATCTACCGTCAGAAATTCAGTTTATAAAAGAATCTCTCGAAGAACATAAAATAAAAAATGAAAAAACATTTTCTGATATTCAAAAGGCTTGGGATATAGGAATGGCTTACAAAATAGTAAAGATAAAAAAAGAGTATCCTGATTATAAAATCATAGTTTTAATAGGAAAAGGTCATCAGAAGGCTGTGGCAAGATTTATCAAAATTCTTGACAGGTCTTTAGAGGTTAGTATATATTAGAATATACTGATAAATCTATGAGGTTAAAATTATGAAAAAAGTTATAGCAGTTCTGTTATTTATCACCGTTAATCTGTCTTTCGCCTTTGAAAATCTGTCTGTACAAGATTTTTACAACCTAATAAATAAAGAAAAAGATGTGGTAATCCTTGATGTTAGGACTCCTACGGAATACAAAGATGATGGACATATCCCGGGGTCTATACTGATTCCGGTTCAGGTTTTACCTCAGTCTATAAAAGAACTTGAAAAATTTAAAGATAAAAAGATACTTGTTTACTGCAGAAGTGGAAACAGAAGCGCAGTAGCTTCAAGGTTTTTAGAGCAAAACGGCTTTAAGCAAGTATACAATCTCAAAGGTGGCATAATAGAATGGAAAAAATCCAACCTTCCGGTTGAGTATAAGTAAGCTCATAGGTATTTTTTCAAAATCTCTGGAATATTGAATGTTCCATCTGGATTTTGATAGTTTTCCATTATTGCTATAAGAGTCCTTCCTACTGCTAAACCGGATCCATTCAATGTATGGACATAGTGATTTTTACCGTTTTTATCTTTATACCTTATCTTGGCTCTCCTTGCTTGGAAGTCTTCTGTATTTGAACAAGATGATATTTCTCTGTATCTGCCTTGTGAAGGTATCCAGACTTCTATATCATAAGTCTTTGCCGCAGAAAATCCCATATCTCCTGTACAGAGGAGAACTACTCTGTAAGGTATCTCCAGAAGCTGAAGTATCTTTTCTGCCTCATTTACCAGCTTTTCAAGTTCATTGTATGAATCTTCTGGCTTTACAATTTTTACAAGTTCTACTTTGTCAAACTGATGTTGACGGAGTATTCCCCTCACATCTTTACCGTGAGAACCAGCTTCTTTTCTGAAACAGGGTGTGTAAGCAGTATAGTAAAGTGGTAGTTGGTCTTCTGATAAAATTTCATCTGCATGTAAATTTGTAAGTGTTACCTCTGCTGTAGGTATAAGGTATAAATCTTCATCTTCTATTTTATAGAGGTCTTCCTTGAATTTTGGGAGTTGTCCTGTCCCCTGAAGTATCTCCGGTTTTACTAAAACCGGACTCCAAACTTCTGTGTATCCATGCTGTTTTGTATGTATATCAAGCATAAAGTTTATTAAAGCTCTCTCTAATCTTGCAGCTTCTTTATACATAACTGTAAATCTAGATCCTGATAACTTTGAACCTCTGTCAAAATCAAGTATTCCAAGTTTTTCTCCTATCTCATAATGTGGTAAAGGTGTAAAGTTAAACTCCCTGGGCTTTCCCCATCTCCTTATCTCGACATTATCATTTTCATCTTTTCCTATTGGTACATCTTTTGCGGGAAGATTTGGTATAGTTAAAAGTATACGATTAAACTCATTTTCTATTTCATCTAAAGTTTTCTCTAAAGATGATATCTCTTCACCTATCTGCTTAACTCTATGCTGAATTTCTGAAACGTCTTTCCCTTCTTTTTTGTAAATAGGAAAAAGTTTTGATTTCTCATTTCTTTCAGCCCTTAAACTTTCAACTTCTTTTATAATCTCCCTTCTCCTTTTATCTATCTCTAAAATCTCATCTATAAGTTTTATATATTCAGAAGACCTTGTTGCTAACCTCTCTCTTACGTACTCCGGATTCTCTCTTATAAGATTTATATCTAACAACTAAAACCTCCGTTATTTTGTATAAATATCCATTATAAACTTTGTTATTTTCTCTTTCAAAGGAAGTTTTTTCATAATTTCTTTCTTTAATTTCTCAATATCCTCTTTCATGTTAATGTATTCAGGTTCTTTAACTAAAAGTTCAAGCTGATCTAAAAGTTCCAAACCTCTTTTATAATCTTTCTTATCAAATAGTTTTCTGATAGCATCCTCTATAACTTTTATATACTCTGGCTCAAGTTTTAGATTATAATCTATCTGAAGTCCTTTTACAAAGTATTCAGAAGCTTTTATACTATCTCCCTCTTTTGCTTTTAATTTTCCAAGTTCAAAGTAATATTTAGATATATCCAAAAAGTATGTTATCTCTTCTGGAACTAATATCACAGCTTTTTTAAGGTTTTCTATAGCTTCTTCATAAAGTCCAAGATGTGCCAACGAGTGGGCTTTGTAAACATAAGCATCTACAAAATATTTATTTTTTTCAATAGTTTTATTAAACTGCTCTATTGCCTGCTGATACTTTCCAGCGTTGTAAAGTATCTTTCCAAGAGAGTAGTAATATCTATCATCTCCCTCTTTCGCAGATACTTTGTTCAGATATTCCATAGCTTTTTCATCATTTCCTTCAATAAGTTCTATCTGGGCAAGAAGAGAGTAAGCTTCTTTTATGTTAGGGTTTAGCTTTATTGCTTCTTCAAGGTCCTCTTTCGCTTGCTTAAATTCTCCCTTTTGTATGTAGACTTTACCTCTCTCAAAATGGGCTTCTGCATAATCTGGTTTTAATCTTAATGCTTCTGAAAAAAGTGTAATAGCAACATCAAGACTCTCTTGGTTTAGGTCATGGGTAGCAACTTTTCCTCTCCAGTAATACAGATCTGCAAGCTCCGGATTAAGTAAAATAGCTTCATCCAGTAAAGTTATAGCCATCTCGTAGTTTTCATTTTCATAATGATATATCGCTTTGTTTAAAAGATGATAGGCTTCTGCCGAAGCTGACATAATAGATACCTCCATTATTTATGATATAAATCATATCATAATTTTATTTCTCTAAACTCTTTTTTTGTGTATTTACAGATTGGACATCTCCAGTTATCCGGTAGATCTATAAAACAAACGCCGGGAGATATCCCCCTTACTGGGTCTCCTTTTAGAGAGTCATAAACGTAACCACAAACTCTACATCTATATAAAACTTTTTCAGGTTTTCTACTTATTATCTTCATCACTTTCACCCTCTACAACTCTTTCTGCAAGATACTCTGCAAGGTGCATAACTTTTACTTCTTTATAGTGTCCATGTTTATACATTCCATCTGCAATATTTAAAACACAGCCGGGACAATCACTTAAAACATATGTAGCTTCTGTTTTTCTCAAATCATCAATTTTCCTCTTTTGAAGTTCAGAAGCTACTTCATAGTTGGCTACAGAAAAATACCCGGCAAATCCACAGCACATCATGGCTTCTTCACCTTCTACATAAGTAGCATTATCTACATTTTTTAACACATCTCTGAAAACATTTGGGTCTGTCTTCATAGCGGTATAAGAGTGACAAGGAAAGTGGAAAGAAACCTTCTCTCCATTACCTCTAAATGTTATATAACCTTCCTCTCTTAAAATTTCTGCAAAATCTTTTACAGGATACTTATACTCTTCTTTTAAAGCTCCACCACAGGTTGGACAAGCTACAACTATATAATCAAATTGGTATTTATCTATCTCCTTTTTATTGTGGGTCATAAGACTGTTAAAGGCATCTATCTCGCCACTATAAAGATGTGGTGCTCCACAACATCTTATATCTTTAGGAACAACTACCTCATAACCTGCTTTTTCCATAAGTTTTAAAACACTTTCTCCGGTTTTTCCGTGAAAAGCATCTATCATACAACCTGTAAAGAATAAAAGTCTTCCTTTAGCTTTTTCTTTAGGTTTTATCTCTTTACCTCTCAGTCCAAAAGGTTTTGCAGAAGGTTTTGGCATAAGTTTAGCATACTTTGGTATACCTACATCTATAAAAACTGAGTTATACTCCGGAACATCTTTTCCAAAAACTTTTCCGTAAGCTTCAAGTAATGTAGGGGCAAATTTCATACCTATCTTCGTTAGAGGATTTCCCATCATAGAAAGCCCCTTAAAAACTACATTTTTAAAGTAATCTTTCTTTGATTTATCTTTTGCCATATTCCTGGCTCTAAACATAATCTCTTTATACTCAACTTCATTAGGACATATCCACTCACATCTTCTACACATTGCACATTGATTCCACTGAGCTGCTATATCTTCTGTTAAAGGTAAAACTCCATCAACAACAGCTTCAGCTAATGCTAGTCTTCCTCTTGGGGAAGACCTCTCTTCTTTAACTACACTGTAAGTAGGACAGACTTGACGACAGGCAGAGCATTTTACACACTGATGGGCAAGTTCTATAGTTAACTTTGGTTCTATCAAATGTTCTTTCATTAACTAAACTCCTATTGGTTAATTATGTTAAATAACATATGCGAGTTAGTATTTATTAACACTACAAAAAATCATATTTTTAACCTTGACTTTTCAAAGTTTAAACTTTAAATTGCACTTTTTTTGTGCAACAATATATTTACATCAAAGAAAATTTAATATATTTTTATACCACAAAATTTATTTGAAAGGAGGAAAACCAGAGTTGATAGGATTTGGACCTCATTTAATGGTTGATGGTTACGAAGGTTCTTTTGAGACACTTGCAAGTGTAGAAGCTATAACTGAGTTTTTGGATAATCTTCCAGCTCAGATAGGTATGACAAAGATTATGCCTCCCTATGTGTTTAAATACGATGGTGGAGAAAAACCGGAAGATTGGGGAGTTTCCGGATTTGTAATAATAGCGGAAAGTCATATCAGTATACACACTTTTCCTGAAAAGGGATATTTCTCAATAGATATATTCTCATGTAAAGATTTTGATATTCAGACTGCATTAGAGATAATAAAATCTTTCTTTGGAACAGAGAAGCTTGAGATACAGACAACTTCCAGAGGAACAGAGTTTCCAAGAGATATAGCCTTGGCAACAACAATAACCAACTCTCAGAGAAAAAGATTATATTAATCAAGATAAGGAGGGTAAAAAGCCCTCCTTTATAAAATAACTTCTATTCTGTTTTTACCTTTGCTCTTGGCTTTATAAGAAGGTCGGTATATTTTGATTGTGTAACTCCAAAATTTGCAATCACTTTTAAAATAAAGAAGCTCAAAACCAAAATATTCATCAAATGAAGATTAAGATTCACCTTTTCTTTGCAGTTTTTTGAGCAAACTCTACTATCTCTTCCTCAGGGATATCTAAACCCTGCTCTTTTACATGCTCTTTAAGGTTCTCTATTATATTTTCAACTTTAGATAAAGATCTTCCTTTATCCGGAGTAGGGTCTTTCACTAAGCCGTATATTTTTCTTCCTTCATGCCATTGGGGTAGATACTCTGTTATAGGTAAACCTTCTGGAGTAACGAATAAAAGACAGTGGCAGTATTTAAATATCTGCATCTCATCACAAGCACATATCCATCTTCTTCTTTTTACTTCTTCTTCTTTATTCGGATAGAAATTACATGGACATAGAGGTTTTCCAAGTTCATCAACGTGAGATGCAAGGCCTTGAATAACAGCCATTCTCACTTCTTCATTTGGATTTGGAACTGTTCCGGATTTTTCTGCAAATGTATTCGCAAAGTTTATCATCTTCTCTAAAGTTTCCTTCTTTGGCTCTTTCATCTTTTTTCCTCCATATTAAGAATATTCAATAACTATTTTTAACTATAAAAATCCTTTTAAAATGAGTTTTATCATTAACTTGTAATAGTTACAGATATATAGTAAATTATATCAGAATTTTAAAGCTAGGAGTTAAAAATGGAACAACTATCCCAAGAAGTAACATTTAATAGAGAGTTAATAGAAAAGTACGATAAACCGGCACCAAGATATACCAGTTATCCTCCGGCTACAGAGTTTAGTAGTGAGATAGACAAAGCTGAATATATTAAAAAAATTGTTCAGTCAAATGAAAGAAAAACTCCACTATCCCTATACTTTCATATACCTTTCTGTGAAAATGCTTGTTATTTCTGTGGCTGTAATGTGATTATAACAAGGAGGAAAGAAGTAGTTGAACCTTACTTACAACATATATACAAAGAGATGGATATATATAAAACATTGATAGATACAAAAAACAGGAAAGTAGTTCAATTACACTGGGGTGGTGGAACTCCTAACTATCTAAGTGATGAACAAACTATTGAGCTATTTAATAATATAAAAGAGAGGTTTGAGTTTGACACTAAAGCCGAAATATCAATAGAGATAGACCCAAGACACGTTGATAGAGATAGAATATTTCTACTTAGAGAAATAGGATTTAACAGAGTAAGCTTTGGTATTCAGGATTTTAACTATAAAGTTCAGGAAGCGGTAAATAGAATACAACCACAAAAGATGATATTTGATGTTATGAACTGGATTAGGGAAGCCGGGTTTGAAAGTGTAAATATAGATCTTATATATGGACTTCCATATCAAACTTTAGAAACTTTTACAGATACAATAGAAAAAACTATAAAGTTAAATCCCGATAGAATAGCTGTATTTAACTTTGCCTATGTTCCTTGGTTAAAAAGATTACAGAGAAATATAGATGAAAAAACATTACCTGTGGCTGAAGAAAAGTTAAGGATACTTCAGATGACAATAGAAAAACTTACAAAAGCCGGATATGTATTTATAGGGATGGATCATTTTGCAAAACCAAACGATGAACTTGCTATAGCTCAAAGAGAAAGGACACTTCATAGAAATTTCCAAGGATATACAACAAAGGCAGATGCTGAGCTTTTTGGATTTGGAGCCACATCTATAAGTATGCTCTATGACGGATATGTTCAAAACTACAAAGTCCTCAGAGATTACTATGAAACATTAGAAGCTGGAAATTTACCAATAGAGAGAGGGGTTTATTTAAACGAAGATGATATAATTAGAAGAGATATTATAATGAAGTTAATGTGTCATTTTAGATTAGTAAAATCAGAAGTTGAAGATAGATTTAATATAAACTTTGATAGATATTTTAGATATGAGTTAGAAAAACTAAAAGAGATGGAGGATGACGGACTTTTAGTTTTATATCCAGATAGAGTAGATGTAACACCAATGGGCAGATTGCTTATAAGAAATATAGCTTCTACTTTTGATGTATACCTTAGAAATAAAAAAGAAAGGAGATTTTCTAAAGCAATTTAATGGAGTATAAATTTTTACTCTCTTATGTCCTTATAGCTATATCTATTTACATTCTCTATAGAGAAAAGGTAGGATTAGAGAAAGATGTATTAACAAGTAGTGTAAGGGCATTTATCCAACTTATTCTACTTGGATACATACTTATATATGTCCTAAAACTTTCCAATATATTTGAACTTTTATGTATTCTATTTGTTATGGTGTTGTTTGCTACATACACAGCAAACTCAAGGACAGTTTTACACAATGGTTATAAAATAGCATTTTTCTCAATATTCTTATCTACTTCAATAGTTATATTCTCTTTGGTCAGTGTTGGAGTGTTAAGTTTAAAATCTAATCAAATCATCCCAATAGGAGGGATGATAATAGGTAACTCTCTAAATGCTTATAGTCAAACTATAGAGAGATTTAAAAATGATGTTAAAAACAATTTAGATCTTATAGAAAATTTTATAGCCTTAGGGTCACCACTAAAAGAAGCTTTCAGAATACAGATAAGAAACTCTATAAGAGCAGCTTTAATCCCAATATTAAATAATCTAAAAACTCTTGGTATTATCTGGATTCCGGGAATTACAGCCGGTATGATACTTGCAGGAGCAAACCCTATAGAAGCTGTTTTCTTTCAGCTTGTTATTATGTTCAGTATGGTTGCCGTTGCTGTTCTCACATCTTACTTTACAACAAATTTTAGTTATAGATATATACTATGGGATTTACAAGATTAATATATGATATTCTGTTAGCTTTTGTTTTAGTTTTAGCTATACCTATATGGTTTATCTTAAATAAAAAAAGAGGATATTACATAGGTTTAAAAGAGAGATTACTAATAAAAAAGGAGAATCTACCGGAAGGGGCAGTATGGATACACTGTGCCAGCGTAGGTGAGATTAAAACTGCAATGCCTATAATAGAATATGTATCCTCAAAAAAACCAGTTATACTAACAGTGTTCTCACCAAGGGCTTACAAATTTGGAAAAAGTCTAAATATACCAACAACTTTTCTACCTTTTGATTTTTCCTTTCTGATAAAGAAATTTATCAAAACATACAAACCAAAGGTTTTAATTATAGAAGAAGCAGAGTTTTGGTTTAACCTTATAACAGTAAGTAGTAATTATATACCAGTGTTATCAATGAACACAAATATTCCAAAAACTATTTTTGTAAAACCTTTGTTAGGTAGTATATCCACTTTCATAGTAAAAAATGAAACAGATAAGGAAATTTTAAAATCTTCTGTAGAGGAAGCAAAAATTAAGGTTTGCGGTAATTTAAAACTTTTATCAAAAGTAGAGGAAAAAAAGTTAGATATAAACTTTGGAGGAAGAAAGGTTATAGTTGCAGGAAGCACCCATAATCCAGAAGAAGAAATTATTTTTGAAATCTATAGAGATTTAAAAGATAGAGACACTATTTTAGTAGTAGCACCAAGACATACAGAGAGAGTAAGAAAGATAGAAATTTTGGCAGAAAAGATAGGGTTGTCTTACTCCCTCAGATCTCAAACAAAAGATCCAAAAACAGATATCTATATAATAGACACTATTGGAGAACTTGCATTTCTGTATAAGTATGCAGATGTGGTTTTTGTAGGTGGAACCATATCAGAAGTAGGAGGTCATAACATATTTGAACCTATACTTTCCGGAAAAAAAGTTATAATAGGGTATAACTATCATAAGATAAAAGATCTTGTAGAAGAAGCAGAGAAGTTAGGAGCAGTTAAGATAGTAAAAAGTAAGGAAGAGCTAAAAGAGACTATTGAAAAACTTTTAGAAGATGGTAAACTTAATGTAGATATTAAAAATATTCAACAGAAAATTTTTAACTGTTATATTAAGGAAATAGAAAGATGGATATAATACAAAAAGCAAAAGAGTTTTACATAGGAGAACTTCTTGATAGGAATCTATACAGAGAACTGGCTTCTTCAGTTAAGGATAAAGATTTAAAGGAAAACCTACTTAGAATAGCAAAAGCAGAAGAAAAACATTCTAACTTTTGGAAAAATTTTCTAGAAAAAAGGGGAGTTAAGGTAGAGGAAAATTTAAAAGAGCCTATAAAGTTAAAGTTTATAAAATTTTTAGCCAGATTTATAAATCCTCTGTATCTAATATCAATACTGGAATCCGGAGAAAGTTCAGCTTTAAAAGCTTACTATGAATTTTTAAGTAGCACTGAATTAGATGAGTATGAATCTAAATCTCTAAAAATGATAATCTTAGATGAGCTTGAACACGAGACATACTTTGAAAAAGTGGCGGAGAAACTTGGACTTAACAATGTAAGGGATATTATCCTTGGAATGAATGATGGACTTGTTGAGATAATGGGAACTGTTGCCGGATTTACCGCAGTTTATGAAAATAATCCACAGATTATTGGAGTTAGTGGTCTTGTTGTAGGAATAGCTGGGGCTCTATCTATGGGAATAGGAGCTTTTGTATCTGTAAGGTCTCAAAAGCAGGTAAATGAGGCTTTAGATTTTAAACAGAAAGTTTTACTTAAAGTAGACCCTCAAAAGAGTTATGATCTGATTGATGATATAATTCCGGATTTACCACAGGATGTTAAAGAGAAGTTTATAGAAACTGTAAAGAAGTATAGTATAGATATAGGCTCTTTACTTGTTAAGAGTAGTAAAGAAAATGAGTATAAATCTGGATTCTTAACAGGATTGTCCTATTTACTTGGTGTTTTCTTTCCAGTTATTCCATTCTTCTTTGCTTCAAATTCTTATATAGCTTTACCATTTTCCATAGTGTTTTCACTTTTTGTTATATCTATCGTTTCTGGATTTATTTCTCTTTTCTCTGGAATTTCTATGAAGAAGAAAATTTTTGAGATGATTACAGCATCTTCCATAGCTGCATTTTTATCTTTCAGCTTTGGTAAAATAGTTCAGACTTTATTTAATATAGAGATCTAAAGGAGAAAATAATGCCTTACAGTATGACCGGATTTGTAAGTTTAAAAGAAAGTTTTGAAGAGTATGATATAGATATAAAGGTAAAATCTTTAAACGGAAAATCCTTAGAGCTGTCTTTAAAGGGGGATAAAACAGTTCAAAATTTTTTAGAGATAGATATAAAAAAGTTAGCCCAGCAGTTTTTTGAAAGGGGAACTTTTTCGATATTTATAAATATTATTTATAAAAAACCTATAGTAAATATAGATCCTCAAAAGTTAAGGGAAGCAGTGGACCTATTTAAAGATATCTTTAAACAATCAGGACTTAATCCATCTGATGATAAACTTCTTGATTACTCAATAAATTATTCTTCCAACAACAGTGAAGACCTAAATCCTCAGTTAAAAGAAGATATAATAAACTCTCTAACAAAAGCCTTTGAGATTTTAAAGCTTGAGAGAAAAAGAGAAGGAGATAATCTAATAAAAGATATAGCAGATAGACTAAAGGTTATAGAAAAATATATCAACGAGATAGATACAAAAAAAGATGAATATATAAGGATAGTCCAAGATAAAATGACACAAAAAGTAAAACAATTACTGGGAGAAGAATTCTCAGAGAGAGCCTTTATAGAAGCATCATTAATAGCCCAGAAGATAGATATAACTGAAGAGATAGTCAGAATGAAAAATCATATAAACAGATTTTTTGAAATACTAAATTTAGATGAACCTGTTGGAAGAAAGATGGACTTTCTCTGTCAGGAGATGCATAGAGAGATAAACACACTTGGAAATAAGATGCCAGATTTTAGTAAGCTAACTGTTGAACTAAAAACACAGGTAGAAAAAATCCGACAACAGGTTCAGAACATAGAGTAAGCTATGAAGATTTTATGTACAGATATGCCATAACCATAAAAAGCATAGCCGGTATCACAATTAGTATATATTTTATGTTTCTCTCATATATAGAAAATATCTTATCTAACATATTGAGCTCCTTATGGATAAAGTTGTTCTCCGGTTTCAGGATCGTATATAAATATTGCTTTAACAGGACAAGCTTCAGCAGCCCTGAAAATATCTTCTTCCTCATCTACAGTTAAATCAAGAATCTCTTCCTGTCTCCTTTTCTCTGAAACTTCATTAAATATCTCCTCTTTATCTTTACCAGGTTTTAGTATTACAGCCTTATGTTTTTTATCTAAAACTATATACTTTGGAGCTTCCGGAACACAAACTCCTATACCTTCACATAAAGTCCTATCTACAACAACTTTTAGCTTACCCATATTCAACCTCTCTATTAAACAACTGGTATCTAATTCTATCACATTTAATAGATAAACTTTCTATGAGATAAAACATATTTATATTTATAAAGATAAGGAGTGATAAATTTCTACTAAAGGGGGAGACATACCACGTGTTATCCACTTTGTGAAAAGTGGATAAGTTATATATTAATAACAGGCAGTAGTTTATCGTTCATATCCTTAACAAGTTTATCAAACAGCTCCCTACTACTTTTACCATCTTCAGGATAGGAAGCTATTCCTTCTATTATATTTAATTTTACTAAATCTCTTATCCTGTTTATAATCTTTTCTGTTTCTTTTTTTCCCGTTTCCGGAAAGAATAAAAATACAAAATCCTCATCTACAGGTGATATAACATCAACAGATCTTATACTTTCTCTCAATTTGAAAACAGGACCTATAAAATCTTTTGGTTTATTTTTAACTAATATGTTCGTAATAGATGGAAAGTACATGAAAGCTATAGAGAACTTTTCCGACTTTTTATATCTCTCTATCCTTTTAACCTCAATCTCAACAAGAGCTTTAAAAACTTCAAAATCATAAACTTTAAGATTTTCCATTTCCATCATCTTTATTCTCCTTTAGAAATCAAAATCTAAATTTTCCCATAAAAACTCTTCCTCATTAACTCCAAAATGTCCCAAAACTGCTGTCTTCTTATATATAGGCTTCCTCAAATTAAACATTTCTATTATATCATTTACAGTAAAATTGTAAAGTCTTTTTACGATTTTTTCATCTTCCAAGGAAATATTTATCGCTACAGGCTTTTCAAGACCTATAACGTACACCATCTCAACTTTACATTTAGATGCAAGTTTTTTTGCAACTATATTTTTAGCAACATACCTTGCAAAGTATGAAGCAGACCTATCAATCTTTGTTGGGTCTTTTCCGGAGAATGCACTACCACCGCTTGCTACCGCTGTTCCGTATGTATCTGCAACTATTTTTCTGCCGGTCAATCCTGTATCAGCCATAGGTCCACCTATAACAAACCTACCAAGGGGATTTATTATTATGTTTGTTTTCTCATCTATATACTGTCTGTATTTTAATTTTTTTATAACTTCTTCATATATAGCTTCTCTTAGTGATTTTTCCGTTATATAAGGTTCATGCTGGATCATAACAGCTATACTTTGAATTCTAACCGGTTTATCATCTTTATACTCAACAACCACTATGGCTTTTCCATCTGGACGTAGAAAATCTAATGTTCCGTCTTTTCTTAGGTTGTCAAGTTTCTTTGTTATCTCATTTGCAATATTTGATGCAAGTGGCATATAATTATCTGTCTCATCTGTAGCATAACCTACAACTATACAACTGTCTCCAGCTCCGTTAGATGGTATACCAAGGGTAAGTTCTGGACTTTGGTCGTTTATGGTTGTTATAACTCCGGCTGTGTAACCATCAAATCCATATTCCGGTTTTGTATAACCTATCTCTATAAGCGCATTTCTTGCTATAGTAGGAATATCAGCATAGGCATCTGTAGATATCTCCCCGGCAACATGTATAAGACCCATAGTTATAAGAACCTCTATAGATGCCCGTGTATATGGATCTTTTTTAATAAGATCATCTAAAATGGCATCTGCTACTATATCGGCTATCTTATCCGGATGTCCTAAACACACACTTTCTGCTGATTGAATATACCTCATATCTTCTCCTTATAAACATTCATCTGATAAAACTGCTCCTTTATTTGCTGATGTGACAAAATTTGAGTATCTTCTTAACCATGGACTTGAAATATCTTTTTTCTTTGGTTTAAACTCTTTCATCCTCCTTTCAAACTCTTCTTGTGGTATAAGAAGCTCTATCTTTCTATTAGGTATATCTATAAGGATCTCATCACCATCCTGAACAATACCTATTGGACCTCCGGCTGCTGCTTCCGGAGATATATGTCCAACACAGGCTCCTCTCGTTGCTCCAGAAAATCTTCCATCCGTTATAAGTGAAACTTTATCACCTAAGCCCATTCCCATAAGAGTTGATGTAGGAGCTAACATCTCCCTCATTCCGGGACCACCTTTTGGACCTTCATACCTGATAACTACAACATCACCTTCTTTAACTTTGCCGTTTGTTATACCTTCTATAGCTTCCTCTTCACTGTCAAATACAACTGCTTTTCCTCTGTGAACCATAATCTTAGGATCAACAGCTGCAGCTTTTACTACTCCTCCGTAAGGAGCAAGATTTCCAAAAAGAACAGCAAGTCCACCTTTATCACTATAGGGATTATCTATAGGTCTTATAACGTTATAATCTTTTACTTCCGCATCTTTTATAGCTTCTCCCAGTGTTTTCATCAAAACTGTTGGTCTGTCTAAGTGAAGGAGATTTTTCTTAGAAAGTTCTTTGAGAATAGCATAAACACCTCCAGCTCTATCTAAATCCTCCATATGGTATGAGGATGCTGGAGCTAACTTACATAATGTTGGTGTTCTATCTGATATCTCATCTATTTTCTCGATAGGAAACTCTATTCCAGCTTCGTGGGCTATTGCAAGTAAATGAAGGACTGTATTTGAAGACCCTCCCATAGCTATATCAAGTGTAAAAGCATTCTCTATTGTTTCAAAATTTACTATATCTCTGAATTTTAAACCTGCTTTTACAAGCTCAACTATCTGTCTTCCTGCTTGTCTTGCAAGCTCTTTTCTTCTTGGATCTACTGCAAGTATAGAGCCGTTTCCTGGAAGTGCTATACCAAGAACTTCAGCCAAACAGTTCATAGAGTTTGCCGTAAACATTCCAGAACAGGAACCACAAGTAGGACAGGCATGAGTTTCTATATCTTTAAGTTCTTCCTGGGATATCAAACCTTTCTTTATAGAGCCAACAGCTTCAAAAACTGTTGCTAAATCTATTGATTTTCCGGTAGAAGTATGTCCTGCTGCCATAGGACCACCACTTACAAGTATAGTAGGGATATTTACCCTTGCAGCTGCCATTATCATTCCTGGAACAATCTTATCACAGTTTGGTATAAGAACTAACCCGTCAAGTTTATGGGCTTGGACAACTGTCTCAACAGAATCTGCTATAAGCTCTCTACTTGGTAGAGAGTAAAACATTCCGGAATGTCCCATTGCAATACCATCATCTACACCTATAACATTAAACTCAAAAGGGACTCCTCCAGCTTCTCTTATAGCTTCCTTAACATACTGAGCAAACTCTCTTAGATGAACATGTCCAGGTATTATATCTATATATGAGTTTGCCACCCCTATAAATGGCTTTCCAAAATCTTCCTCTGTTAAACCACATGCTCTTAAAAGACTTCTATGGGGGGCCCTTTCTAAACCTTTTTTAATTTCATCACTTCTCATCTATTTTACTCCTTATGTTTCTTTCGTTTAAATATATTACCTCAAGATTTAAAATTTTGAAAAGATTTTTATCAGTTTGAAAGAGACTTAGAGATAAAGGAGGGCTAAGGCCCCCTTGGGAAGGTTTTATTGATTTTTGGACATAAACTCTTTTATTTTTAGCTCCATCATATCTTTTAGATAGAGTTTTCTTCTTTTTAATCTCTCTTCTTCTGCTTCAAGTTCCGGGTCAGGCGGAAAATGTTTTTCAATCTTTGAGACTTTCCATTCAAGTTCTTTGTGTTCCTCATACATGTGCTTAAACTCATTATCTGTTTCCAGTAGTTTTTGGATAGCTTCTTCTCTTGTCATGGCACTACTCCTTTATTTAGTTTTTTATGTTCCGTGCTCCCAGCTGCTCAGATATTTTACCTGCTCTGGTGTAAGTATGTCAATCTTAACTCCCAATGATTGTAATTTCAGTTTTGCCACTTCAAAGTCAAGCTCATCAGGAACTTTATAGACTTGATTTTGAAGTTTTCCAGCATTTTTATATACAAACTCAGCAGATAATGCTTGATTTGCAAAAGACATATCCATAACCTGTGCAGGGTGTCCCTCTGCTGCAGCTAAATTGACCAACCTTCCCTCTGCTAGTATGTATATATTTCTACCATCCTTTAACGTATACTCCATAACGTTATCTCTCACCTGTCTTTTAGAAACAGCCATCTCTTCAAGGGCTTTTAAATTTATCTCAACATCAAAATGTCCAGAGTTTGATACTATAGCTCCATCTTTCATTACTTCCATATGGTGCTTATCAATAACATTTATATTCCCGGTTACGGTAACAAAAAAATCTCCTATCTTTGCAGCTTCTTCCATAGGCATAACTCTGTATCCATCCATAACAGCTTCGAGAGCTTTAAGAGGGTCTACTTCCGTTACAATTACATCAGCCCCCATTCCTCTGGCTCTCATGGCAACACCCTTACCACACCAGCCATAACCTGCAACAACAAACTTTGAACCTGCAAGCAGTCTATTTGTTGCCCTTAATATTCCGTCAATTGTTGATTGTCCGGTTCCGTATCTATTATCAAACAGATGTTTTGTATATGCATCATTTACAGCTATAACAGGAAATCTTAGGACTCCTTCTTTGGCCATAGCTTTCAGTCTTATAACTCCCGTTGTTGTTTCCTCTGTTCCTCCGTAAACATTCTCTATCAAATCCTGCCTTTCCATATGTAAAAGTGATATCAAATCTGCTCCATCATCCATAGTTATATTTGGCTTTCTATCTAAAACAGCATTTAGATGTTTGTAATAAGTATCTCTGTCTTCTCCATGTATAGCAAAAACTGGAATATCAAAATGTTTTACTAAAGCTGCTGCTACATCATCCTGTGTAGAAAGTGGGTTAGATGCTGTTAAATATACATCTGCTCCAGCTGATTTTAATGTTATCATAAGGTTTGCAGTTTCTGTGGTAACATGAAGACATGCTCCGATAGTAAGACCTTTTAGTGGTTTTTCCTTCTCAAATCTCTCCCTTATCTGCCTCAGAACTGGCATATCTTTTTCAGCCCATTGAATTCTTAAAAGACCTTTGTCTGCAAGTGATAAATCTTTTACATGATAATCCAATTTTCTTACCTCCTAAAATTTTTGAAAATTATAACAGATGGTTAAATCCTTTTTCATATAGCTTTGATAAATTACCATTTTCTTTCAGAAATACACCTTCCCCTTCTGAAATATACCCTATAAGGTATATATCCTCTTCTTCTATAAAAACATCTGATGTAAAGACTATCTGATAATCTTCCCCTCCATAAAATATGTAATCATAAGGGTTTCTATCTGTGCTTTTACAGTATTCCAAGAGTGCCGGATGTATAGGTATTTTATCTTTTTGTATAATCACTTTAACTTTACTCTGTTTTGAGATATGATATATGTCTGCAACCAATCCATCACTTATATCTATACTACTTTTGGCAAATTTTAAAAGTGTGGATAGTTTATCTAATCTAGCTATAGGTCTGTAATGGGATTTTAATAAAAGCTGTTCTGCTTCTGTTAAATCTTTTTTTCCGGATAGCAATATTTCCAAACCGGCTTTAGAAAGTCCGGTATAACCTGTAAGATAAAGATACTGTCCCGGTTTTGCTCCGACTCTTGGTATAAATGTAGAACTTTCACCGATTAGAGTCATATCTATAATAATCTGATTAGAAGAAGTTATATTTCCACCTACGGTTTTAAAACCATAAAAATCCTGAGCTTCTTTGATACCGTAATAAACACCTTCTATAAAATCAACTTCAAGATTTTTTGGCAGAGATGCAGATATAAGAGCATACTTTGGAATACCTCCACAGGCGACAACATCACTGACGTTACTCGTTGATAGTTTCCATCCAAGGTCTATAGGGTCTATTTTATCCTTTATAAAATGGACATTCTCAACCTGGGTATCTACTGTTAGAAGAAGATTTTTATTATCACAAACTCTGATACAAGCTGTATCATCACCTATATTTGCAATGATATTTCTGTCTATTCCAAATATTATCCTTGAAAGCCTATCTATTAAGCTAAACTCACCTAAATCCTTTAAAATCATAGATTTATTCTACCATAAAAAATAAAAAAGCCCCTCAAAATGAGGGGCTAAAAGAGGAGGTAAGTGTTCTATCTTAGAAATCCATATCTCCCATTCCGCCACCGGCTCCCGGTAATTTCTCTTCTTTTTCTTTTATCTCTGCTACAAGACATTCAGCAGTTAACATTGTTCCAGCAACTGAAGCAGCATTTTGTAAAGCTGTTCTAACAACCTTTGTTGGGTCTATAATTCCGGCTTCAACCATATCTACATACTCGCCTGTTGCTGCATTAAATCCGTAGTTAACATTATCAACATCTTTGATTTTCTCTATAATCACAGAGCCTTCAAATCCTGCGTTGTAAGCTATCTGTTTTATAGGCATCTTACACGCATTCTTAACTATCTTAATACCCCAAGCTTTATCAGGATTTTCTTCGTTTATATTACATAGTGCTCTTGAAGCTCTGTATAGAGCTACACCACCACCAGGCACTATTCCCTCTTCAACAGCAGCTTTTGTAGCGTGAACTGCATCATCTACCCTATCCTTCTTCTCTTTAAGTTCTGCTTCTGTAGCAGCTCCTACTTTTATGATAGCAACACCACCAGCAAGTTTAGCAAGTCTTTCTTGGAGTTTTTCTTTATCGTATTCAGAAGTTGTTGTTTCTATCTGTTTCTTAATTTGCTCTATTCTTCCTTTGATATCTTCTGGATTACCTTTTCCACCGATTATTGTAGTATTATCTTTGTCAACAACTACTTTATCAGCTTTACCAAGCATATCAATATCTACAGATTCAAGTTTGATACCAAGGTCTTCTGTTATTGCAGTTCCACCTGTTAATATAGCTATATCTTGGAGCATAGCCTTTCTTCTTTCACCAAATCCAGGAGCTTTAACAGCACATACTTTCAATACACCTTTTATATGGTTAACAACAAGTGTTGCAAGAGCTTCACCTTCAACATCTTCAGCTATGATAAGTAATGGTTTGTTAGTTTGAACTACCTTTTCAAGAACAGGTAAAAGTTCTCTTATGTTGCTTACTTTTTTCTCATAGATTAGAATGTAAGGATTTTCTAAAACAGCTTCCATTTTTTCTGGATTTGTTACGAAATAAGGAGACAGATATCCTCTATCAAACTGCATACCTTCTGTAACTTCAAGAGTTGTATCTGCACCTTTAGATTCTTCAACAGTTATTACACCATCCTTTCCTACTTTTTCCATAGCATCTGCTATGATTTTACCAATTTCTGGGTCGTTGTTAGCAGAAATTGTAGCAACTTGCTCTATCTCTTTTCTTCCAGAAACAGGTTTGGATATTTTCTTTAACTCTTCTACAACTATTTTTACGGCTTCATCAATTCCTCTTTTTACATAAACTGGATTTGCTCCAGAAGCTATAGCTTTCAAGCCTTCCTCATAGATAGCTTGAGCTAAAACTGTAGCTGTAGTTGTTCCATCTCCTGCAACATCTGCAGTTTTAGAAGCAACTTCCTTAACAAGTTGAGCTCCCATATTTTCATATGGATCAGGAAGTTCTATCTCCTTAGCAACAGAAACACCGTCTTTTGTAACTACAGGAGAGCCCCATTTTTTCTCTAATATAACTTCTCTTCCCCTTGGACCAAGGGTTACTTTTACTGCGTTTGCAAGTTTGTCAACACCTGCTTTTAATTTTGCTCTTGCTTCATCTCCATAAACAAGTCTTTTTGCTGCCATCTTCTTACCTCCTTTATCTTAATTTTTTTATTACTCAATTACTGCAAGTATATCATCTTCTCTTAGAATAATAAGCTCTTCACCATCAACTTTAACTTCATTTCCTGCATACTTGCTAAAGTAAACTTTATCGCCAACTTTCACTTTAAGAGGAACGACATTTCCATTCTCTAAAAGCTTACCTTCTCCAACAGCTACCACTTCACCTATCTGAGGCTTTTCTTTTGCTGTATCAGGAATTATAATTCCAGCTGGAGTTTTTGCTACTTCCTCCTCAACTCTTTTGATAACTACTCTGTCATAGAGAGGTCTTAACTTTGCCATACGCTCTTACCTCCTTTCTAAATTTTTTTATTACATTTTAAATAATACATCATAACCTGAATTTTGTCAAGAGGTTTTACTATAGCAAAATCAAATAATCTTACTATGGTAAACTAAATATATAGACATATCTAAAGTGGTATAATTTTCTTTTAGAAAAGGAGAAGAAAATGGATATATGTAAAAATATAGAGGAGATTTTAGAAAAGATAGATAAGAGTTGCTATAAAGTTGGAAGGAATCCTAAGGAAGTTATACTGCTTGCTGCATCAAAAACTCAACCTCCGGAGAAATTAGTACAAGCTTATAACTGTGGTATAAGATACTTTGGAGAGAATAAGGTTCAGGAAGGAATCCAGAAAATAGAAGCTTTAAAAGAGTATAAAGATATTCACTGGCATCTTATAGGAGGACTTCAAACAAATAAAGCAAAGTATGCTGTTAAATATTTTGAAGTTATTCATTCTGTTGATAGAGAGGAACTTGCTTATGAGATAGATAAAAGAGCATCAAAGATAGGAAAGGTTCAAGAATGTTTTATAGAGATAAATTTTGGAGAAGAGTCTAAATACGGCGTAAAGGAAGAATATTTAGAAAGATTGTTTGAATACTGTTTAACATTAAAAAATATCAAAATAACCGGATTGATGGCAATACCACCATACTTTGATAATCCGGAAGATGTCAGACCATACTTTATTAAATTAAGGAAACTAAAAGAAAATTTAGAAAAAATGTATAATATTAAATTGGTACATCTTTCTATGGGAATGTCCCATGACTTTGAAGTTGCTATTGAAGAGGGAGCTACGATAGTCAGAATAGGAACGGCAATTTTTGGAGAGAGGAAGTGATAGATAGAGAGATACTGGATATACTCTGCTGTCCGGCTTGTAAGTCTGACCTTGAGTATGATGGAGAGTATCTAATATGTAAAAACTGTAAACTTAAATATTTAGTAGATAACGATATTCCTATATTACTTGTAAACGAAGCTATAAAAGATGATAAAACAGAGTATTAAGTATATTTTCATTTCAATCTCTGTTATAATGGGTCTATTCTTACCGATATACCTTATATCTCCAGAAAAATCTAATGAAGTAGATTTAATAAAAAGTATAGATATATCTAAAGCTGAGCCCCAAATAGGAAAAGAAGGAGGAACATTAAACAGATTACTATCTTCAGATGCTAAAACTTTAAATCCTGTTATGGCTCAAGAAACAAGCTCAACAGCTATAATATTACCTCTTTTCAATGGACTTACAAAAACTAATGTAAAGACCTTACTTCCAGAACCAGATTTAGCAGAAAGGTGGGAAAGTAATAAAGAAGGAACAGTATGGAGATTTTACCTTAGAGATGCTAGATGGTTTGATGGTAAACCTGTTACAGCAGATGACGTAGTCTTCACATACAACCAGATATACTACAACGATAGTATTCCAACTTCATCGAGAGATGTTTTAACAGTAGAAGGAAAACCTTTTAAGGTAAGGAAGATAGATAATAAAACTGTTGAGTTTGAACTTCCAAAACCTTTTGCAGTATTTTTAAATGCTGTATCACAACCAATACTACCAAAACATATACTTGAAAAATCAGTAAGGGAAGGAAAATTTCCCTCAACATGGAATGTAAATACAGACCCTTCTCAGATAGTAGGAACAGGTCAATATAGATTAGTAAAATATCAGTTAGGTCAGTATGTTGTATATGAGAGGAATCCATATTACTGGGAAAAAGATGAGAAAGGTAATCAGCTACCTTACATAAAAACAATAAAATCTCAAATAGTAAAAGATCCAAATGTATCTTTAATAAAATTCCTTTCTGGAGAGTCAGATATATACGGAGTTAGACCTTCTGACCTTGGAAAGCTGATGGAAAATGCAAAAAAAGGAGATTTTACAATCTACAATTTAGGAGCAACACCTTCAACATTATTTATAGTGTTTAATCAAAATCCAAAAGCACCAATTCCATCATATAAACTTAAGTGGTTTCAAAATCAGAAATTCCGCCAAGCTATATCTTACGCTATAGACAGGGAAGGAATAGCAAACATAGTTTATAATGGACTTGCAACACCGATATATACAGCTGTAACACCAGCAGACAGAAGACTTTACGATGAAAATTACTATCCCAAATATCCATACAACCTTAAAAAAGCAAAGGAAATACTTCTTTCAATTGGATTTAAAGAAGGTAAAGATGGTTATATATACGACAGTGAAAATCATAAACTTAGTTTTACACTTATAACAAATGCAGGAAACAAAGAGAGAGAAGCAATAGGGAATATTGTAAAAGAAGACCTTAAAAAGATAGGTATAGAAGTTAATTTTCAAGGACTTGATTTTAATAACTTAGTTTCAAAGTTAATGACTAATTTTGATTATGATGCTGTTATAATAGGATTGACCGGAAGTATGGATCCATACTTTGGACAGAATGTCTGGTTATCCTCCGGACAGATGCATATGTGGTATCCAAAACAGCCTAAACCTCAAACAGATTGGGAAGCAAAGATAGATAAGCTTTTTTATCAAGCAGCAGTAGAGATAGACCAATCTAAGAGAGATAAGCTATATAAAGAAGCTTTTAAGATAATAGGAGAATACCAACCTATGATATTCATAGTGGCTCCTCAAGAACTTGTGGCAGTTAGAAATAGACTTAAAAATGCTTTTCCTACAGTTTGGGGATGGTATAAAGATGAGTATATGTTTATTCCTTAACTATTCTGATATCATCTACAAAAAACTCTACACTCTCTAAATCTCTGTAAGCGGATATGTTTGGCGTATAAACAATATCTATAATCTGACCTACAGCAAGATATTTAACAACCTCCGATGTTTTCCACCACTTTGCAACAAATGTCTTACCTGTCTGATCCTTCAATGTAAAAACTATTAGAGTTTTATATGGAACTTCAAAGTAATCTATTTTAAGATTTGTAGCCAAAAATTTAGGTTTAGGATTTTTTTCTCCGAAAGGTTCCAGTTTGTATATCTCTCTAACCCTCTGGATATTCCAATAATCAAGGGAAAGAAACATATCCACCTCTTTTACAGCCCAAGGTTTCTCTTCTGCAACTTCTTTTACAGAATAATCAAGTCTCTCTCTAAGTTCATCTATTTTTGATGAATTGATTGTTAAACCTGCCGCTGCTGAATGTCCTCCAAACTTTTCAAAAAGGTCACTACACATCTTCAAAGCTTTGTATATGTTTACCTTAGAAACACTCCTTGCAGAACCGACAGCTTTACCATTCTCTTTAGAAAGTATTACAGTTGGTAATTTATATTTTTGAGCTATCCTACCTGCAACTATTCCTATAACCCCACTATGCCAATTTTCATCATCTACCACTATAACATTTTCAGAATTATACATTTTTATCTTTTTCTCTGCTTGAGCAGTGACTTCATCTGTAATTTTCTGTCTTTTTCTGTTTAGATTTTCTAACTCAACTGCCAATGTTTGAGCTTTTAAAGAGTCCTGAGTTGTGAGAAGTTTGACAGCTTTTCCTGCATCAGATAGCCTTCCAGAGGCATTTATCCTCGGACCTAATATAAATCCTATATCCGTTGACATTATCTCTCTGTTTATTCCAGCTTGCTCTATAAGTTTTCTTATTCCTACTCTCTTTTTCTTATTTATCTCTTCAATTCCAGCCTTTACCAAAGTTCTATTTATAAAAGACATAGGAACAAGATCCGCAATTGTCCCTAAGGCTACTATATCTAAAAACTCCCTAAGCTTCATATCAGAATCGAAATATTTCTTTAATGAGGCTATTAGGTAAAATGAAAGTCCAACGGAGGCAAGATGTTTAAAAAGTGGATTTATATCTTCAAAAAATTTAGGATTTATTATTGATATACCACTTTCCAGATATGGTGGATTCAACTCCTTCCACCTATCAGATGGCTCATGATGGTCAAGAACATAAACCTCTAAACCACACTGCTTAGCAAACAAAAGCTCATCAAAGGCATTTGTTCCACTATCCACTACTATCAGAACATCAGCATACTCAGATATATTCTTTATGGCTTCTATATTAAGTCCATAACCTTCACCAAATCTGCTTGGTATGTAATATTTACAGTAAGCGTTTATCTTTCTAAAAAAATTTACCAAAAGAGAAGTACTTGCGATACCATCTGCATCATAATCACCGTAAACTACTATTCTTTTGTTGCTCTTTATAGATTGAGCAAGTTTAAAAGCTATCTCTTCAAGGTAGTTAAAAAAAGATGGATTTATAAGATTACTTAGCTTTGGTTCTATATAATAATCTGAAAAATTTTCATCAAAGAGTTCCTTTCTGTTATATATTATCTGCCCTAACACTTTACCATACTTATCTACAAGAAAACTGGGAGCCGGATTACTCTCTTCCAAGATAACCCATTGGTATCCGGATAACCCAATTATCATTTAGACCTCTTCTTATAGAATTTTATCACTTCTCCCGTTGAAGCATCTATCACAACATAACCATTCTCCCCTTTTACTCTATAAACACATGTATTTTCTCTTCTATCTTTACTTAACTTAACACTCTCTATACTCCCTACAAAACTTTTCGCAGTTGATTCTACATGAGATATAGATAAATTTGAAACACACTCTGAAGCATTGGATATAGCAAAAGAAGATAAAATTAACATAAAGATAAATCTCATGGTTAAAACCTCGTATTGATGGTTTAAAATATTATATCATAGTATAATATCTGATACTTAAGCCAAGGATTGTGGGTGATGTTAGAAGAAAAAGTTATTGATATTTTTAATGAAAGTGCAAGATTAAAAAAAGAGTTTGTAGAAGAGTATGCAGAAGACATAGTTAATCTCGGCATTCTTTTAGGTAGAAGACTTAAGATAGGTTATAAAGTTTTGATATGTGGAAACGGTGGCTCTGCAGCAGATAGTCAACATTTTGCAGCCGAAATAGTTGGAAGATTTGAGAAAGAGAAGAAAGGTTTTCCGGCTATAGCTTTGACTACCGACACATCTATCTTAACTGCAATAGGAAATGATTATGGATTTGATAAAATTTTTGCAAAGCAAGTTGAAGCCCTTGGAAACAAAGGAGATATCCTTATAGGTATATCCACAAGTGGAAACTCTAAAAATGTAGTGGAAGCAGTTAAAGTAGCAAAAGATATAGGAATGTTTACAGTTGGATTACTTGGAAAAGATGGTGGAATGTTAAAAGATATGGTAGATAAAGCTTTTATTGTAAGGTCTAACTCTACTGCAAGAATACAAGAAGTACATCTTACATTTGAACATACTATATGTTATATACTTGATTTATACTTAACCGGAGAAATAGAGGACTACTATGAGTCAAACAGATGAATTTTTAAAGAAAACTGCCCAAAATCTAAATAAAACTGAAAAAGAACTGACAATCCATCCCTTCTCCACACTAAAACCAAAGAAAGGAAAAAAACATCACTTTCTGATTTTTACACTCATTATTGCTTATTCATTTATTATATATGCTATATACGATTTATACACCATGAAACAAAACTCCTACACTATCTTGAGAAACTTCCTCAACACCGATGAAATCCTTGCGGAACTTGAAAAAAAGATATCTCAGTCGGTAAACATTGAATATATAAAGGAAAAGGAGATTAAATCAGAAGAGGAGCTTTTACAAGAGATTGCAGAGAAAAGTTTAAAACTTCCAGACCTAAATAAATTAACAAAAGATATTCCTCCCATTAATATAGAAACAAATGGGATACAAAACCAATCTACACAGCAGATGCCTATTCTATCAAAGAGAGATTTTTTCTTAAAAAAAGCCCAAGAGTATGAATCAATGGGTAATTATAGGTATGCCATATTTTTTTACTTAAGAGCATTTGTTGAAAATCAGTCAGATTATAATTTAAAGTATAAAATTGCTACCTTATACAGTCAAATAGGACAGTATGAGTTAGCAATGGAGTCTGCAAAAGATGCTTTAAATATAAAACCCGATTTTTTACCTGCAATAGAATTTTTAATAGATTTATATTCAAAGACAGGAAAAAAACCCACCGGATTTATAGATATATTGGAGAGAGCTAAAAGCTATTATCCTAATAATAAGGATATAATTTCTACATTAGAAAAAGTTCAGAAAGAAAACTGAGAAAACATACATGAACTTTATAGATGAACTTTCTATAGTCATAATAGACAGAGATTTTAAAATAAAGAGGATAAGCGAATTTTTATTAGAAAATTTAGGATACAAACATTCTGAAGTTATAGAAGAGGATATATCAGTAATATTTGATAAAAGTATAAAAAATTTGATAAACAGTCAAAATTTCTCAATTTTTATAAAATCTAAAAATGGATTAACATTCAAACAGCAAATAGTATCTCAAAAACTTTTTGATATAAACGGTGATTTTAAAGGTTATATCTTACAGATTTTAAATACCTCTTCTCAAACATTACAGGAAGATGACTTTACATTTAACACTCAAAGCATAAAGATGAAGAAAGTATTTGAAAGAGCTTCATTAGTAGCTCAATCTGATATATCAGTTTTAATAACAGGAGAGACAGGAACTGGAAAATCAAAGCTTGCAAGATGGATACATTATAACAGTAACAGGATGAGACATAATTTTGTTTCTGTTAACTGTTCTGCTATTCCGGAAACACTTTTTGAGTCTGAATTTTTTGGCTATGAGAAAGGTGCCTTTACAGGAGCTTTGAACTCAAAACCAGGGAAAGTAGAAGTTGCTGACGGAGGAACACTGTTTTTAGATGAGGTCGGTGATTTATCTTTAACTTCACAGGCAAAACTTCTAGTTTTTGTTGATACAAAAGAGTTTGAGAGATTAGGTGCAAACAAACCTAAGAGAGTTGATGTAAGAATAATTTCAGCTACTAACAAAGATTTGTTAGAAGAGATAAGAAAGGGTGGATTTAGAAGTGACCTCTACTATAGACTTGCAGTAATAAAAATTAATATACCACCTCTGAGAGAGAGGAAAGAAGATATTCCCCTTATTGTAAATAGCTTTTTACATAAAAAAAACAAGAGAATAACTCCCGAGGCTATGGAGTTTATAGTTTCAAAAGATTGGTTTGGAAATGTCAGAGAACTTATAGCCTTTTTAGAGTCTGTAAGTATATTAACAGGCTCCAAAAGTATAATCGAACTTAAAGATCTCTATGATGAGATTATTTCTTTTGATATAGAATCTGAAGTTGTAAAAGTTAACGATGAGGTTTTATTTAGTGAGGAAAAAAGAATAGTTGAAGCTCTAAAAAAAACAAGAGGAAATAAAAAAGAAGCCGCAAAGCTACTTGGTATAAGTCAAGTAACCCTTTGGCGTAAAATTAGAGAATATAAGATAGAGATTTAACTTCTTTTATTTGCTTCCAATATTTTCTTCCTTATTCTTATACTATCCGGAGTGACCTCTATAAGTTCATCATCTTTTATCCACTCTAAAGCTTTCTCAAAATCTATCTTTCTTGCTGGAATTATCTTAACATTTTCATCACTTCCAGAGGCTCTCATATTGGTTAATTTCTTCTCCCTTGTAACATTTACATTTAAATCATTTTCCCTTGAATGTTCTCCTACTATCATTCCTTCATACACTTCTATTCCTGGGTCAATAAAGAAAACTCCTCTGTCTTGAAGACCAAAGATTGCATACGGTGTTGCAACTCCTTTCCTATCGGCAATTAAAGCACCGTTTAATCTTGTTTTAATCTCACCTTGCCACTCTTCCCATCCTTCAAAAATTGTATTTAATAGACCTTCTCCTCTCGTATCAGTTTTAAATTCAGACCTATAACCTATAAGACCTCTTGATGGGACTATAAATTCAAGTCTCACTCTACCAAATCCGTGATTTATCATATTAATCATTCTTCCTCTTCTACTCCCAAGTTTTTGGGTAACTACTCCGACAAACTCCTCCGGAACATCTATGAGGACTCTCTCTACAGGCTCATACTTCTTACCGTTAATCTCCTTTACTATTACTTCTGGTTTTGAAACACCAAATTCATACCCTTCCCTTCTCATCATTTCGGCAAGTATTGCTATCTGAAGTTCGCCTCTACCCATAACTAAGAAAGAGTCCGGATTGTCGGTATCTTGTACTTTAAGAGCTACATTTGTTAATATCTCTTTATAAAGTCTGTCTCTTAAATGTCTTGAGGTTAGATATTTTCCACTTCTTCCGGCAAATGGAGAGTCATTTACAGAGAAAATAACAGATATAGTTGGTTCTTCCACAGTAATTGGAGGTAAAGCTACCGGATTATCTATATCTGATATTGTATCTCCTATAGTTATATCATCTATTCCTGCTATTGCTATTATATCTCCGGCTTTAGCTTCTTTGACTTCCACCCTATTTAAACCCTCGTATGTATATATCACCCTAACAGTTCCTTTAACAATAGTGCCATCTTTCTTTACTACACTTACCTGTTGATTTTGCTTAACAGAGCCATTAAATATTCTTCCTATTACAAGCCTTCCAACAAAGTTATCATAATCAAGAGATGTTATTAAAAATTGAAATGGCATATTTTCATCATAGGTTGGAGCTGGTATATACTCAATTATTTTCTCAAATAGAGGTTGTAAAGTATTTGATTTATCATCTAATGATTTCTTAGCTATTCCATCTTTTGCTATTGTATAGAGAATAGGAAATTCAAGCTGGTCTTCTGTAGCATCAAGGTCTATAAATAGATCATAGATTTCATTTATAACTTCCTGCACTCTTGCATCCGGTCTATCAATTTTATTTACAACTACTATCGGCACAAGATTAGCTTCCAATGCTTTCTTTAACACAAACCTTGTCTGAGGAAGAGGTCCTTCTGCAGCATCTACAAGAAGGATAACACCATCTACCATCTTTAAAGTTCTCTCTACTTCTCCACCAAAATCTGCGTGTCCCGGAGTATCAACGATGTTTATTTTGTAATTTTTATATCTTATTGCCGTATTTTTTGCCATTATAGTTATACCACGTTCTCTCTCAAGGTCTATACTATCCATAATTCTCTCTACAACTTCCTGATTATCCCTGAATACACCACTCTGCTTTAACATTCCATCAACTAAGGTAGTTTTCCCGTGGTCAACGTGTGCAATAATTGCAATATTCCTGATATCTTCTCTATAAAAGAGGTGCTCTCTCTGTTTTACTTCTCCAACTAAACTCATTTAATCTCCTTTAAAGTTTTATTTATCTCTTCTATAGATTTAGCTAGGAAAACTACTCTATCTATTTTTTTTAAGCACATATCGTATTTCATTTAATCCTTATAAACTATCTTACCGTTGTAAAATGTATATTTTACCTTTCCTGTTAACTTTCTGCCAAAAAGAGGTGTGTTTTTACTTTTTGAAAGTATTGTCTCTTCGTTTACTTCCCAGCTTTCAAATGGATCAAACACTGTAAACTCTGCTAACTCTCCCACCTTTATACGAGGTGGCTTTATTCCTATGATTTTTGCCGGATTTGTTGACATAACCTCTACCATTCTTCTTAAATCTAAGTAATCTTTTTTAACAAGCTCCAAAAGAATAGGTAAAGCAAACTGTAATCCTATCATCCCTGGGGGACATATATGAAGATCCATCATCTTTTCATGGTGAGCATGTGGTGCATGGTCTGTTGCTACACAGTCTATAATTCCGGAAGATAAAGCCCATCTTGTTGCTTCAATATCTTCATGGGTTCTAAGTGGAGGTGAAACTTTTGCATTACAGGAAAAATCTAAAAGTTCCTCATCTGTTAAATATAGATGGTGAGGAGTAACTTCTGTTGTAACTTTTGCACCCATAGCCTTTGCCCATGCTACTATCTCAATAGATAACTTTGAGGATATATGGCAAATATGAACCGGCATCCCAGTTTGGATTGATAAGATACAATCCCTTGCTACCATAGTATCCTCTGCTTCCGGAGGTAATGGAGGAAGTCCAAGGGCAGCGGCTATTTCTCCCTCATGAGCTACGCCACTTTGGGAAAGATTTAGATCTTCACAGTGATCTGCAACAAAGGACCCTATAGAACCGGCATACTCCATAGCTTTTCTCATAACAAACGAATCCATAACCGGAGCACCGTCATCTGTAAAATAAACAGCTCCTGCATCTTTAAGTAGAGCCATCTCTGTGAGTTGCATTCCCTTTCTTCCCTTTGTTATAGCAGCAGCCGGAAGAACTCTACAAAGTCCAACCTCTTTACCTTTTTCTATAACATATCTTATGAGAGATGTCTCATCTAAGGCAGGAAGAGTATTAGGCATACATACGACGGTTGTATAACCTCCGGCTACAGCAGCTAAACTTCCAGTATATATATCCTCTTTATAAGTTTGTCCAGGGTCTCTAAAATGGACATGGATATCTACAAACGAAGGCGAAACAATCTTTTCAGTAGCATCAATAACTTCACAACCGGCAAAAGGCTGTATATCTTTCTCAACTTTTGTTATAACACCATTTTCAATTAAGATATCAAACTTACCTTCCGTATTACTTTCAGGATCGATAACATACCCATTTTTTATCAGTACCATAGCACTCCTCTTAACTTTTTAATTTAAATCTAATAAAGAGTTAAAGAAAAAGCAATCACTGAATAACTTTACCTAATCTGGAAAGTCTTATAGATGGTTTTTTTGTATCTATGGAAAAGTAGATAACAAAAGCCTGTCCTATAACATAATCATCAGGAACAAAGCCCCAGAATCTACTATCCTTTGAGTTATCTCTATTATCCCCCATAACAAAGTAACTGTTTGGAGGTACTTCAACAGGACCAAAGTCTGCACCAATACCATCTTCAATCTCCATAATAGTATAAGAGTATTTACTACCATCTCTCCTTGTGTTAGTTTCTATATACATCTTTACCTTTTCATTTTCTTCCTCATAGTAGCCTGCAGGTTTTCTATCGAGAGCTTTTCCGTTTATATACACTATATCGTTCTTCACTTCTACTA
This sequence comes from Hydrogenothermaceae bacterium, assembly GCA_041287495.1. Classification (GTDB taxonomy): domain Bacteria; phylum Aquificota; class Aquificia; order Aquificales; family Hydrogenothermaceae; genus JAOABC01. Next base: position 22,242 of record JBEULE010000034.1, on the reverse strand, counting down.
CATCTCCGGGAATAGCTATTACCCTTTTAATAAAATCTATACTTGGGTCTTCTGGATATTTAAAAACTATAACATCTCCTCTGTCTATCTGAGCTAATCTGTTATTTTTATGGTAAAAAGTTATGTTTGTAAAAGGTATTCCTATATCCCAGTTTCCGTAAACAAGTTTATCTACGAGTATAAAATCACCTACCAAAAGAGTTGGTTTCATAGACCCGGAAGGAATATTGAAAGCTTGAACTAAAAAAACTCTAACCAAAGATACAACAACAAAAATAAATATAAGAGTTTCTACTATATGTTTAACCTCTTTTTTACTCATTCCATAGACCTTTCTTCTCTTCTCTTGCTTTTTGGAAACATTCTCTAAAATCTTTCTCATACTTTACATTAGGAGGTATTGTAAGAGGCATTGCATATCCGTTACAGATAATCTCTTTATTTAACATTCTACCATCTGGCAGATACACATAAGCAAGTAATCTACCGTATTTGTCTCTTGGCTGAACATCAAACTCTAAATAGACTTTCATACCGGGCTTTACAAGAGAGCTTGTAAATTCTTTAGCTTGTTTTCCTAAATCTACTATAGCTTCCACATCCTTATTTAGTTCTTTTTCTTGAATTGTTGCTCTCTTATTTACTCTACTTTCTGGGGTATCAATCCCTATAAGTCTTACCTTTTCTTCCATTCCATCAATATTTACCACAATAGTATCACCGTCAATAATTCTTACAACCGTTGCTTCCTTCAGATTTTTAGGTAGACTGGCTTTATTTTCTTCTTTACAGGATAAAAGTAAAACGGCTAACACTAAAACTAAAACTTTTAAACTGTAAAAATTTTTAATACTTTTCATTCTTTCTTAACCTCTGCTTCATCAGTATCATCTGAATGTTTTTTAACTTCTATTGGAACCACTTTAACAAAGTTATTAATCTCATTTTCAAAATCAGAGAGAATTTTTTCGGCAACCTCACTGTTTGTATAAACTTTATGTTTAGATACAAGGGTTCTTATCTGTTCCATATCCTCTTCTTCAAGTTGTTCTATCTTTACATAAGATTTGTTTATTAACTTATCTATATCTTGAGAAGGACTGTAAATGTATGCTACACCTCCTGTCATTCCTGCACCAAAGTTAACACCTATTTTACCAAGAACTACAACTACACCTTCCGTCATATACTCACAACCGTGATCTCCTACTCCTTCGACTACAGTAACAGCTCCACTGTTTCTAACTGCGAATCTCTCCCCTACAATACCACTTATATAAACATGTCCACCGGTAGCTCCGTATAGTATAGTATTTCCTGCTATAACATTCTCATAACTTTTTCCTTTGAAGTTTGAAGGTGGTTTTATAACAATTAACCCTCCAGCCATACCTTTTCCTACATAGTCATTAGCTTGTCCAGAAAGGAATAGATTCAACCCATGGACACAGAAAGCTCCGAAACTCTGTCCTGCTGTTCCTACAAGATTTAATTCTATCTTACCTTTTCTCAATCCTTTATTTCCATATCTTTTAACTATCTCATGAGCTATTCTTGTACCAAAGCTTCTGTATGTATTTCTTAAAGTGTAAAATCCAGAATAAACTGTATCGTTTTCTATGGCAGGAAGGACATCTTGAAGTATTTGAAGGTCATAAGGTTGTTTTGAAGGAGGTATAGGATTGCCATCCTGTGTAGATTTTCTTGGTTTATTTGTAGGTAAAGGTTTTAGTATATAATCTAAAGAAATATACTTAGCTTTATAATGGTCTAAAGGTATAGAAGGTTTAAGTAGTTCTACTTTACCTACTATCTCGTCTAAGGACCTATAACCCATATTTGCTAAGTATTCTCTAACTTCCTGAGCTACAAACTTCAAGTAATTTATTATATGGTCTGGAGTTCCTGGAAATTTTTCTCTTAATCTCTTGTCCTGTGTTGTTATTCCTACCGGACAGGTATTAAGGTGACATTGCCTTGCCATTACACAACCTTCTGCAACCATTAGAGCAGTTCCAAATCCAAACTCTTCTGCTCCAAGTAAAGCAGCTATTATTATATCTCTTCCAGTTTTTATACCACCATCTACCCTTAACTTTACTCTTGACCTTAAATCGTTGTCTATTAATGCCTGTTGGACTTCCGATAATCCAAGTTCCCAAACAGTTCCGGCATTCTTTATAGAAGACAGAGGAGATGCTCCTGTTCCTCCATCGTGTCCTGAGATGTGTATTATATCAGCAAAAGCTTTTACAACTCCGGATGCAACAACACCAATACCACTTTCAGAGACAAGTTTAACTATAACTTTTGCATTAGGATTTATCATCTTTAAATCGTATATAAGCTGAGCTAAATCTTCTATTGAGTATATATCATGGTGAGGAGGAGGTGATATAAGAGTAACTCCCGGCTTTGCATGTCTTAAAAAGGCAATGTAGGCATCTACTTTTTTACCGGGAAGCTGTCCACCTTCACCTGGTTTTGCCCCCTGAGCTATCTTTATTTCTATCTCTTCAGCTGATAATAGATACTCCGGAGTTACACCAAATCTTCCAGAAGCAACCTGTTTTATTTTACTATTTTTTATAGTTCCATACCTTGCAGGATCTTCTCCTCCTTCTCCACTGTTTGATTTCCCACCGATTATGTTTAAAGCTTCCGCTATGGTTTCATGGGCTTCCCTACTTAACGCACCGACAGACATTCCGGCACCAACAAATCTCTTCATAATACTTTCAATAGGTTCAACTTCCTCAATAGGAATAGGAGGTCTGTCTGAAACAATCTCAAACAGGTCTCTGACTTCAACAGGTTTTTCCTGATAGGCAAGTTCTGTAAATGCCTTATACTCATCAAATTTAATCTGTCTTACAGCTCTATGAAGAGAGGTAAGGGCTTTTGGATTCCAAGAATGAAATTCTCCACCTTCTCTTCTATGTCTGTATTCACCACCTACCGGTAAATCTTTTAACTCTCCGGAGAATGCTCTGTTAAATCTTAAAAGTGTTTCCTGAGCTATCTGTTTAAAACCAATTCCTCCCAGTTTAGATATAGTTCCTGGAAAACATCTATCTATAACCTCTTGAGATATTCCGAGAGCTTCAAACAGTCCGGAACCTCTATAGCTTTTTATTGTAGCAATTCCCATTTTTGACATTATTTTAAGAAGTCCTTCATTTACAGCTTTTTTGTAGTTCTTCACAGCTTCTTCGAAAGATATTTCAAACTTCTTATCCTCTTCAACTAGATTTCTTATAATCTGAACAGCCATATAAGGATTAACAAGGGTAGCACCATAACCAATGAGAAATGCTATACTATGGGTATCCCTAACTTCTCCAGAATCTGCTATTATACTTAATCTGCTTCTCTTTCCTTTTTTAGACATATAGGTGTTAACGGCACCTATCACAAGTCCCATAGGGATAGGAGCACCTTCGAGAGATATATCCCTGTCAGAGAGTATTATTATATCTTTACCATTATCAACAGCATCCTCAACTCTCTGACATATCTCATCAATAGTAGGTTCTAAGGCAGTTTCATAAGGAGAAAATACAGTAGGTATTATCTGAACTCTATCTGAGTATATTTTTAGTATCTCTTCCATTTCATTATCAAAGATTATAGGAGAATCAAAAACTATCTGAGCTGCATGTTGAGGTGTTTCAAGAAGAAAGTTTTCTTTTTTACCTACGTAAGTCCTTAAAGACATAACTTTTTTCTCTCTTATAGGATCTATAGGTGGGTTTGTGACTTGAGCAAATCTCTGCTTAAAGTAAGAGGCAAGCATCTTTGGTCTTCTTGACAGGACAGAGATAGGAGTATCATTACCCATAGAGTAAGTAGGCTCTACTCCTTTAAGAGCCATCTCTCTAACAACCATATTTATTTCATCTTTATCATATCCAAAAGTTATAAGCTCTTTTAAACACTCTTTCGGATTGATTTCTGGGTATTCTTTTGATGGATAGAAAGGAACAATGTTTGACTCAACCCAATCTTTATAGTTTTTATTCTTTGATATATGATCTATTATTTCCTCAGAAAAGTAAATCTTTCCTGTTTCTAAATCAAGAGCTATCTTATCTCCCGGTCCCAATCTTCCTTTTAGCTTAATCTCTTCTTCTTCAAACTCCACTACACCTACTTCCGAAGCCATTAAGAGAGTATCTTCCGTAAGGATATACCTTGCAGGTCTCAAACCATTTCTGTCAAGTTTTCCACCTATAAATCTTCCATCTGTAAATGCAATAGCTGCCGGACCATCCCAACTTTCAAATATACATGCAAAGTATTCGTAAAAAGCTCTCTCCTGAGGTGTAAGCCTGTCATCGTTTTCCCAAGCTCTTGGAACAAGAACATTGATAGCTGTAAATATATCTTTACCTGAATGGATTAAAAACTCAACAGCATTATCTAATGAAGCAGAATCACTATCAGAATCTTTTACTATTGGAAGTATGTAATCTGCATAATCACCCCATACCTCTCTAATATCTTGCTCTTTTGCTTTGAGCCAATTTCTGTTTGCTGAAATAGTATTTATCTCACCATTGTGGGCAAGAACCCTAAAAGGATGAGCAAGCTTCCAGTTTGGAAATGTGTTTGTCGAGTATCTCTGATGGAAAATGGCGTAAGCTGTTTCATAGTTTTCATCTTGAAGGTCATAGTAAAAATCTCTTAATTTAGGTGCAGTTACAAGCCCTTTATAAACAATATTTTTTGATGACAGAGAAGGTATATAAAAATCTCTATAATCTGGATTTTCTGCTAACTTTTCCAATCTTTTTCTTAGTATAAACAGATCTCTTTCAAAGTTATCTGATTTTATTCCCTCTTTTGATATAAATCCTTGAAATATCGTTGGTTGAGTCCTCTTTGCTATCTCTCCTATCTCGTCTTCTTTTATCGGAACTTCTCTCCATCCTATAAATTTAAATTTTTGGTTTATAATGTTTTCTATCTCTTTCTTAATAGATTCCTCTTTCCCCTTTGGTAAGAAAAAAACACCTACAGCAAAATCTTCTGCCGGTGGTATCTTATAACCTAACTTTTCAAACTCTTTAATAAAGAATTTATAAGGTATCTGTGTTAATATTCCGGCTCCGTCTCCGGTTTTTCCATCGGCACTTACTGCACCTCTATGGTCAAGATTTGAAAGTGATTCAAGGGCTTGATTTAATGTTTTATTTGATTTGATACCTTTTATATTAGCTATAAATCCTACACCGCAGGCATCTCTCTCTACCAATTTATCTACCTCTTTGATTTATTTCAAGTAATCAAATATTTTAATATATTTTTCTGAGAAAGTCTTAATTTTGTTAAATAAAACAGCATTTTATTTGAGAAATTTTTCAAGTGGTTGTGGTTTTGAAAAGTAGTATCCTTGACCATACTCTATTCCAAGTATTTTTAATGTTTCTAAAATACTTTCATTCTCTACAAACTCTGCTATAACTGTTATCCTCATCTTTTTACAGAACTGAACTATCATCTCAACAACTTCCTGAGATATTTTATCTGTATCTATATTCTTTATTAAGTTTGCATCTAATTTTAGGTAGTCAACATTTAGTTTAAGAAGATATACAAAGTTTGAATATCCGGATCCAAAGTCATCTATACAGATTTTATAACCTTTCTCTTTCAAAGAATGGATATTTTTTATAATCTGTTCATACATTAAAACATTTTCCGTTTCTACAATCTCAAGAAGCATTCTATTTGAAATATCGGGATTCTTAGAAGATAACTCAATGAGATAACCTATCGTTGATTGATTTATAATATCTGCAGGTTTTAGATTTATACTTACTTTTAAATCCTTATATTCAGTAAGAATTTTAAAGTTATGCTCTATTATCTGTTTTGTAAGCCGGGTGTATAAGAATGTATTTTCTATTACATCTATAAACATATAAGGCTGTATGATATCACCGTCTTCCTTTACTATTCTCGCTAAAGCTTCAAAGTGAGAATACTCTCCGGTTTCTAAATTCACAATAGGTTGGTAGTAGCATATAACTCTTCCTTCTTCCAAAGCTTTTTTTATCTGTGATACTTTTAATACAGATTCTTTCGTATCACTCTCTTCATCGTATATTTCAATTCTATTCCTACCCTTACCTTTTGCTCTATACAGAGCTACATCTGCTTTATTTATAGCTTCGTTTATATCTTTCATCTTTTCAGTAGAGAGATTTACACCTATAGATAATGTAACTTTTATGTAATCTTCATTATTTATATAGATTTTGTGATTTTCTACTGCAGATCTTATCCTCTCAACTCCATTTATTGTTTTATTTATATCTTCTCTATTTTTCTTAATAAAAAGTAAAAATTCCTCTCCTCCGTATCTTATAAGATAATCCTCTGATCGTATACTATCTTTCAGCACTTTTGCAACCTCTTTTAACACCATATCTCCAACTTCATGTCCGTAATTATCGTTTACCTTTTTGAAGAAATCAATATCAATGAGAGCAACAACATAATTTGATAGATTCATCGTATATTCTAAATCTTCTAAAAATGTTCTGTTATAAAGACCTGTTAAGCTATCGGTTCTACTTTTCTTCCTGTGATATATGGCTTTTAATGTTGAGATTATCACTGCATTTAAACTTATAAGAAAAACGGCAACTATAAAAAGTATAACATTCCTTATATTATGAACTATCTGGGATATTTCTTTTACCTTATGTTTAGAAAAATCTACTACTAAAACTCCCAAGATTTTACCATCTTTAATAAAAGGTCTATACATTGTTATTCCTATTGTATCTAAATCTTCGTGGATTAAAACGTATCTTTTTGCTGTAGTATATACTTTTCGGACAGTAGATTCCTCTTCAGGAAGTAGCTGTATAGGACTTCCCGGAGGTAGTCTATCTTTTTTTGAAGCATCAATTAAAATCCTATAACCTTCATTATCTTTTGATATTATGAATACATACTTCACATCTTTAACATTCAATGTTTCAAGTATATCTGTAAGAACTCTATAATCTCCTTTATCATAATGTTTTGAAAGTGTGTTTAAGACGGACACAGAGAAACTGTCTATACTCTCTATACCTCTATCTGTAATTAATTTATGAAGTTTTTTTTCTATGTTTGGAAGATAAAATAGAAAAAATACGTAAGCAAATAGAGAAAATAAAATTACACCCATGCTGATTTTACTACTTAATAGCTCCCTAATAATCAGCCTTAGCATACTCTAAAAATCCTTCTTTACCATATCATATATAATATCTTCTATACTCTGGAGGAAGTTCAATATTAAAATATTTTAGATTTTTTTCTATAAACATTATCTGTGGTCTTCCTTTTCTCCAAAATATAGCACCAATTATATAGTTTTTCTTTTTGAATTCAGCGCTACCAACCAATAAAACTGGTTTATTAAAGCTACTTACCTCGTCTGTTCCAGCAATTACCATATCAGCCTGATTACATGAAGATATAACAAGATTGTTTGAATATTCTCTTATTCTATCCACAGGATAGTTTACTACACATACATTTGGAAAATCTTTGCCGGTTATATCCCTAACTATCTTTTCTATAAGTTTGATCTCATACTTCAGTGCAAGTTCTTGAGCATTCAAGATTTCAAATAAGATTGCCAGTGATATGAAGACAATTTTAAATTTTAAAAATTCCATAGTTAAAATACCTTCTCAATACTAAATATAACTCTTCTGTCGTAAGAAGGTAAAGATATCACCGAAGTTTGCCCGATAGGAATTACAAAAACAGCCTTTGGACTACTGTTTAACAGATTCTCACCTTTAAGTTTAACAAACCAGTTATCTTTTAATCGGTAAGTTACACCTACATTATAATTAAAACTATCGTTAATTTTCATTCCCATCACAGTGAAACCTTTCCTATAAATTAACTCATTGTATATGTCAAACTTGTCTGTAGAGTTAAATACTTTAATAAATCCACCATCTTGACTTGAAAATGTTGTATCAAAGTTGCTGAATGTTTTAAACAGGTTAAATGATATCTTATTATTAGTGTCAAATTTATACTCATAATCCAAACTTAAGTAATGTCCTTTTAGAGTTCTATTGTAGTTTTGGGAATAAGGAAGAAAAACAATCACATCTTTTGCTTCAATATATACATAGAAGAAATTTAGTTTATGGTTATCTTTCTTGTATTCTGTTTCAAAACTTAAACTTTTTATCTTTTCACAAGAAAGGTCTTGACTGTTTTTGGACATCTCAATTTCGTAGAATGACGGAGGGATGTATGTTTTTGTGATAAAAGCTTTTGTATACAAGTTATCATTTAAGTATGATACAAAACCTGCTCTTGCTATGTAGTTTGTAAAATCTTTATATCCTCCGTTTCTGCCATAGTGATCAACTTTTAAAGAGACGAAAAGTAGATTTCTATCTGTTATATTAAACTGGTTTTCTGCAAACACTGTAAAGAGATTAACTCTATCAAATCCGGTTAGCTTATTTAAAGTGTAATCTCCTAATGAAGTTTTATATCTAATCTCTTTTATATCATTTTTTTTAATTTTATAAGAAGACCCTATTAAGAGCGTGTTTTTTCCGTTTTAAACTCCTTGGATATATAAAGAGTGTATTTATTGAAATCTCTTTTTTCATAGTAATAGGTTGGTATTTTTAAAGAATCGGAAGTTGGATTATCAGGATAAATTGGAGCAAGAAATACACCTCCACCAGCTAAATCATTTGCAAACTCACCTTCTCTCCTGTTTATATCAACCGACAGATTTAGTTTTAAAGATTTATCCTCTAAAAATTTTTGAGTTAGATTTATATAAAAATCCTGAGATGATGTCCTTGAAAATGTTGAACTAAAATCTACGGCAAGACCACCAAAAGCATCTCTTTTTACATCTGCAAAGCTAATGTCTAGGGATGTATCTTGATAGTTCAGTTTTAAAAAGAGATAATTTCTCTTTGTATCTCTACTTAAATTGGTTGAAAAAAGTCTGTATGTAGGAAAATTTTCATAACTTCTACTTATAAGAAGGTTGTAAGATATATCTTTAATAACTCTCGCATCGTTAAAGCTTATTGTGTAATCTCTCCTTGAGGATACAGAAGTTCTCAATACAGAAGCATTTTCCCTTGAAGGCTCTTTTGTGTAAAGTTTGATAATTATTAAAGAAGGTTCATTTCCTATCCTTACTGCGCCAGCTCCAGAATAGATCTTTATATGGTCTATATTATCAAGAGGATATCTATCAAATATTAAAAATGGACTATCAGTATGTATAGAACTGACTTCGTGATCATCAATGAAAAGTTTGTAAGAAGTATTTGATCCTACAGAAGATCCGGCAGAAACTAACTGATAAATTCCAAATCTGTTTGGTATATATGTATATAATTTTAGGGATTTCAATACATCAGTAAGGGTGTAAGCCTGCATTATATCAAGCTCTCTTCTTGTTATTACTATATAGTGTCCAAGATTCTCTATTTTTGTTTTATTAGACAGATCAGAAGCTTCCTCATACTCAGATAGAATTTCCTTTATATCCTTTCCATAACTCACAAAAGGTAAAACCGTAAGTAAACTAAAAGCCAAAATTTTTATATTTTTCATACAAAACCCCATTTTATTGTATAATTATAACATATAACTTTGGAGTAGCTTTTATGATTAGTGGAAATTTTGAAAATTTCGGACTCATAGATGTTTTGGGAGCAATTTTAAAAGGCAGAAAAAACTGTATTCTCATTGCAGAACCGGCAGAGAATAAAAGATATATAGCAGTTTATTTTAAGGAAGGTAAACCGATATTAATAAGGGAAGTTTCAAAAAGTTTCCTTGTATACCTAGACCTTGATTTTGAGTCTATACTCCGGAAGGAAGGTGTATCCAAAGATAAACTTATAGCAAACATCGTTGAAAAATTACCTATGGTTCTCTCTCTCAAGAAGGGAAATTTTTCCGTAACTTCCGGTTTTATAAAAATTCCTGATGATATAACAGCTCCAGTTGATACAGAAAAGCTGATAATGCATCTTTCGAGGGATTTGTCAGAAGAAGAAGTAAACAGGAAAATCACAGATGAAAACCTGATATACGAGAAAGTAGAGAACTATAAAGAAAAAGCTCAGATTTCTTCACTTAACGAAGATGAGAAGGAGATTTTATCATTAATAGATGGAACAAAAACAGTTTTTGATATAGAGTCTCAGATAACATTAAATAAACTTTTAAAATCGCAAAAAATTGGAGATAGTGATGAAATTAAAAAGATAAAACTTCTAACAAAGAGAGCTCTCTACGGGTTTTTAACAGCCGGAATAATAAAACTACCTTTAAAGCTTAAGAAAAACGAAACAATCTTTGATAGAATAATCCAACTTTTAGAAAACAGACCTAAAAAATCAGAGGTGTAAAGATGGATGCACGAGAGTATACTTTAAAATTAGCACAAAAAGCCAAAAAAACTGTAAGGACATTAACAAATTTAAAAACAGATATAAAGAATAAAACATTAATTAGGACAGCAGAACTTCTTTTAGAGAGAAAAGAGGAGATATTAGCTGAAAACAGAAAAGACCTTGAAAATGCAGAAAAAAAAGGATACTCAAAAGCTTTGCTTGACAGGTTAGCCCTTGATGATAAGAGAATAAACCAGATGGTTCAGGTTCTAAAAGACGTAGCAGCTTTACCTGACCCTGTAGGTGAGATCATAAATATGTGGACAAGACCTAACGGCTTAAAAGTTGGACAGATGAGAGTTCCACTTGGAGTTATACTGATAATCTACGAAGCAAGACCTAATGTTACCATAGAAGCAGCTTCTCTATGTATGAAATCATCAAATGCTGTTATCCTAAAAGGTGGAAGTGAAACAATAAACTCAAACAGAATACTTGTTGATATCATAAAACAGGCTTGTAGAGAAACATCTTTTCCAGAAGATGCAGTTATGTTTGTAGATACCACCGATAGGTCTGTTGTAAATGAGCTTCTTAAACTTGAAGGTTTAATAGATGTAGCAATACCTAGAGGAGGAGAGAGCTTAATAAGAGCTGTAGCGGAAAACTCAAGGATTCCAGTTATAAAACATTACAAAGGTGTATGTAATCTATACATAGACGATGAAGCAGATATGGAAAAAGCCCTAAATATAGCTTACAACGCAAAAGTCCAAAGACCTTCTGTATGTAATGCAATTGAAAACTTGGTAGTCCACAGGAATATAGCTGACAGATTTCTACCGGAGATAGCCTACTACTACTCAAAAGCTGGTGTAGAGATGAGATGTGATGAATACAGCTATAACCTCCTTATTAACCATCCGAAAGCAAAAGATACAAAGATTGTTCCGGTAAAAGAAGAAGACTACTACGAAGAGTTCTTAGATTTAATAATAGCCGTTAAGGTAGTTGACAGTCTTGATGAAGCAATAGACTTTATAGAAAAATACGGCTCTCACCACTCTGATGCAATAGTAACCGAAAATTACACAAAAGGAATGAGATTTCTACAAGAAGTAGATAGTGCGGCAGTTTATGTAAATGCATCAACGAGATTTACAGACGGAAATGAGTTTGGATTAGGAGCAGAAATGGGAATATCAACTGACAAAATACATGCAAGAGGTCCAATGGCTCTGAAAGAGCTAACAATTCCTAAATTTATAGTGTTTGGTGATGGACAGCTAAGAGAAAATGTCGGAATACCGAAAGATGAAGAGATAAAAATTGATACAGAACATTGTAATTTAAAATAAAAGATATAACTTTTTAGTATGAAAAGTATTACTGAGTTTTTCAAAGCTAAAGAATCTAGAAAGAAGATAACCATAATCTCTACATACGATTACTGGTCTGCAAAACTATGTGAGGAAGCTGGAATAGATGCTATCTTAGTAGGGGACTCTCTATCTATGGTTATACAAGGAAATGACTCAACTTTACCGGTAACCTTAGAAGAGATGATATACCACTCAAAAGCTGTCAGAAGAGGTGCTCCAAACACATTTATAATAGTAGATATGCCATTTATGAGTTATCATATATCTTTAGAAGATGCAGTTAAAAATGCCGGAAAAGTCTTAAAGGAAAGCGGTGCAAATGCCGTTAAGATAGAAGGTGGAAAGCAGATTACTGATATAGTTAATAAACTGGTATCTGTCGGTATTCCAGTTATGGGGCATATAGGACTTACTCCTCAGTTTGTAAATCAACTTGGTGGTTACAAGGTTCAGGGAAAGACAAAAAAAGATAGAGAGAGATTGATAGAAGATGCTAAAGCTCTTGAAAAAGCCGGATGTTTTTCAATAGTTCTTGAAGCTATCCCATCAGAATTAGCAAAAGAGATAACAGAAAACATATCAATACCTACTATAGGAATAGGTGCAGGTAGTGATACAGATGGACAGGTTTTAGTATTCCACGACCTAATAGGTATATTTGAGAAAACACCTAAATTTGTGAAAAGATATATTGAAGCAGGAAAACTAATAAAGCAAGCTTTAATAAACTACAAGGAAGAAGTAGAAAATGGAGTCTTTCCAGAAAAAGAACACCAATATTAGAGTGTCAGACAGATTACAGGATGGGATAGAGGTTATAAAAAACGGAGGATTGGTAGTAACAAAAACTGACACAATATACGGTATATTGGCAGATGCTACAAATCCAGAAAGTGTTGAAAAAGTATACAGATTAAAAGAGAGAGATTTGGGTAAACCTTTTATAATACTAATTCCTGATTTAAACTATCTTGGAAAATTTAAAGTTCCAATAAACGATAAAGAAAAGAAACTTTTATCTACAAAAGGAATAACCGTTATAATGAAACTTGAAGACCCAGAAAAATTTGAATATCTACACAGAGGAACAAAAAAACTTGCTTTTAGAATACCAGATGACCCTGAGCTTTTAAAATTTCTCAGAGAACTAAATAAACCAGTAATAGCACCAAGCTGTAATCCTTCTGGATTAGAACCTGCAAAAAATATAAAAGAGGCAATAGATTACTTCTCATACAAAATAAATCTATACATAGATAGAGGAGAAGTGATAAATAATATACCCTCAACGATAGTTGAATTAGAAAACGGAAAAGTTAAGATAGTAAGACAGGGAAGAAAAAGTTTAGAGGTTTAAAATGGATATAAAAACACATCTTAAAATAAACCAGAAAATAAATGGGTTTCCAGTAGATATAACAGAAGGTAAAAGTGGAAAGCTATTACTCAAAACAACAGAAGATATGATAGCAGATGAAAGAGGATTAATTCACGGTGGATTTATATTTTCAGCAGCAGATTACCTTGCGATGATAACCATCAACCACCCTAATGTAGTTTTAGGTTCAGCATCTGTTAGATTTATAAAACCTGTAAAAGTTGGAGATGAGATACTATTTAAAAGTGAAGTTATCCAAACAGAAGGAATAAAATCAACTGTAAAAGTAGAAGGATATAAAGGAGAAGAAAAGGTTTTTGAAGGGGAGTTTAAATGTTATTCTCTTGATAAGCATGTTCTTGAAAAATGAGATACATAAGTGTAAAGATGAGAGCTTCCTATAGGGGAAGACATATATCCGGTGGAGAGAGAATAGTAGAGGAAAGTAAAGTAGAAACTGTTATTAATAGCCTATTAAAGAGGCCTAAAATCTATGACTTCTTAAATATAAAAGTAGAAGAAATAAAGGATATTGAGTATATACAGAGAAGTTTAGATATAGAAAACATTAACTTTGAAGATTACATATCTGCAAACTCTTTTGCCATAGAGATAATAAACAGAGAGACAGGTATTGATAAACATATTACAAAACACTATATAGACCTTGTACATAAAGGAGCTTCTACTTGCGGAGAAGTTATGAGAGGGGCTATGATAGTAAATCCTAAAGGAGAGAGAATAGAGATAGACAGAGATAGGGGAATTAGGACAACAAACATAGATTTTGAAAATAGAGAATATGTAGAGGAAAAACTTTTAGAGAAAGGATTTACATATAGAACTGTAGATGCTCTTGCAATAGCAACAAAAAATTTAAAATCTGAATACATATTAGCAGAATACTGTGTATCTGATGATCCAAACTACATAACAGGATATGTAGCACTGAAAGACAGATATATCAGGCTATCTCCTTTAAAGGAAAAAGGAAATCCAAAAGGAGGGAGGATATACTTTGTAAAAAACGATACAAATCTGGTAGAATTATACAACTATTTAGAAAAAAAAAGCTTCTTAATTAAGGATTTGGGAGAGATAAGATGAAATTTATATTTATACACGGTTGGGGGTTTTCAAAAAATATATGGAAAGATTATTTTTATTTAGATAATGCTATTTTTTTAGATTTACCTTCCCACGGAGAAAGTAAAGAAAGTTATATCTCTTTAGATAACTATGTAAAAAAAATATCCAGTAGTATAACTGAACCAACTACAATAGTAGGTTGGTCTGTAGGTTCTTCGATTGCAGTATTAATAGCTTTACAAAATCCAAACATAGAAAAACTAATCCTTATAGGTTTTAGTCCTAAGTTTAACGATGAAAAGTTCGGCAGTGATCCTAAAACAGTCAAAGCATTCATGTATAATCTCAACAGAGATTTTGAAAACACGGTTTTTAATTTTAGAAAAGTAGCTGGTGAAAGGGATTTTGACTGTCCTCTCCCAGAGAGAGAAGGTGCTATAAAACTTCTCAAAGATTATATAAATCTTGACTTATCTGACGCTATAAAAGATATAAAACAAAAGACTTTTTTAATTCATGGAATAAATGATAAAATAGTAAATATGAATGCTGCACTTTTCTGTAAGGAAAAAATTGTAAATAGCGAAGTAGTTTTACTAACTTCTCATCATATACCTTTCATAGAGTGGAATATTTTTGAGCTTATCGGTGAGTGATTTTAAAAAACTATACAGAATATCATTTTCAAAAGCGTGTAAAAGCTATGAAGAAGAAGCTGTTTTACAGAAAGAAAGTGCAAAGACTATCTCTAATATAGCTAAAAGCTATTTTGGGTTAGGCTTAGACTGTGGAAGTGGAACATGTTTTTTGAAAGATTATCTTCCGGATAAAGATATAATAAGTTTAGATATATCTAAATCTATGGTTGATATCTGCAGACATAAAGGATATAAAGCTGTTGTAGGAGATATAGAAAATTTACCATTTAAAGATAACACCTTTGATTACTGTTTATCAAATTTTAGTTTACACTGGACTGATTTAAATTTAGCATTTAAGGAGATAAATAGGACTCTAAAAGAAGGTGGACATATAATATTCTCTATCCCAGTCTTTGGAAGCTTAAAAGCTATTGAAGATGTTTTAGGTAAAACATTCTTTCATTTCGAAACAGAGGAAGATGTTATAAAAAAGGTCAGTGAGTATTTCAAAATAAAAGATTCTTTTAAAAGAGAGCTTAAAATGGTATTTAAAGATGGGCTATCTCTTCTTAGACATTTACACAATACAGGAACAGCAGTTAATCCAAAGGACCTATCAATAGGAGAAAAGATAAAGATTGTAAAGTCTTTCTCTGATTATAAAAACCAGATAGCTTTAAACTTCACTTTGCTTTATGTAGAAGCTATTAAAAGTTAATCTCCTATTTTTAATAGCTCTTTAAGTTCATCTTCAAGTTGTCTACATCTTGGACATACAGTTGTATCTCCTTTATAGGAAAATGGCACTAAACATTCACTACATGGTATCATTATATGGGTTGATAAGATTTTATATTTGTTAGATAAAAAATCCTCTAAATAAAGTTTATCCTGAAGATGCAAACATTTTTCCGGACAGACATCATGGCATATTTTACATTTTATGCAGATAGAAGGATTAAACAAAACTTTTAATCTATCATCACTGTTTGTTATCGCTCCAGTAGGACATATATTCCCACATATTCCGCAGTTTGTACAGAGATTATTATCAATCCATTTATCTGATGTAAAATTTATCTTATCAATTTCAAAGTAGCTGTTTTCTTCAAATCCAGCAGACGATAATACTTCTATAAAGCTAACTCTTCTCTGAGGAACTACTTTTTCAGAAACTATATTTTTAAAATCCTTCTCTTCTTCTTCTTTTTCTTCTTTCGGTAAAGGTAATTTATCCTCGATAGCCCAAAAGGCTAAGGCTGCTGTTTTCTTTGCAAACAGTTTGAGTATTGATCTTCGTGAGTTTTCTTGTTTCTTTGGTTTTTCATACTTCACATCTTCCAATTTAACCCTACTTGAAAAACCTACAGAAGAAAGTATATAGTTAGCCATCTCTACATTTGAGTTTATAACATCTATCTGTTTTCCTATGCTACAACTTTGACAGTGTCCTATATCCAAAACTACATCATCTTTTTTGTTTAAGACGATAGTAGATAGATGTTCTGGGCTTAAAGCAGATAGACATGGAATGTTAAGTTTGCAGGATATTAAACTTTCTTCACTTTTAGAGAATGTCTCAACAAACTCATTTGGATTAAATCCATTTAAACTAAAACTCTCGGTAGGACAGTTTCCTACGCAAGCTCCACAGTCTACACAAATATCCTCATTTAAATGAACTTTATCATTTTCTATATATACAGCATTTACAGGACAAACTTCAACACATCTATTACAGTCTGCATATCTATAATACACCTTTACACATGAAAATATATCAAACTTTATTCTATTTGACATGTTAATTTGTCACCTCTTGAAGTTGGGATAGTATATACTCATAATCAGACAGTAAAAATTCAAGAGCTGTCTGACATACATCGTAATAAAAAGGAGTTTCCGCCATATCTCTAGCTGCAAGCAGATAGACAATACCCCATTTAAGTAGGTGTTTTTCCATAAATTCCTTTTGTATTTGAAGAGATTTTATCTCTTCTTCTTTTTTAAACATACTGTAAGCATTAAGCTGCTCGTTTATAAGGTTTATCATAAACTCCATCTCAACGGCTATATGATCGGGAGATAAAACCCTTGTCTTGTTGAGGTCTATTTCATAACCGTGTTCTAAATAAAACTGTAAAGTTGGATTTGTAAGGGAAGGATTTATATATCCTTCATCATTCATAAATACGGATTCATAAGGATAAACATTTAAAAGGAAAACTGTTGTGTAATCCACGTTTAATTCTTCATCTATAAGTGATTTAGTATCTTTTTTTAAGAAAGTTTCCCAATTTGCAGTGTTTGGAAATAACTCTAATAAAGCCGGTGTGTTTTTTATCTTTTCAAGAAGATCATAATCTACTTCCTCAATGAGAAGTCTCGATAAAAAACCATACATATTTTGACGAGCCTGGTTTTCCTGTATTTTCTCGTTCATATAAACTAAACCTCAGGATATAGAAGTTTTGATAGAGTTAATATAAATGAAAGGCGGGTGTTTTTCAACCCGCCAAGTTAATATATTAGGCAGATGGGAATTTCCAGTATTCATCATCAATAGGGAACCAAGGTCTTGGCATCCATTTTGGTCTTCTGAGATTGTTAGGTCCAGGAGCAGGTCTTGTTAACTGGTCTCTCCAAGCCTTATAAACTTCCCATGTTTTATTAATATCAACGAAAACATCTCCTATTCTATCTTCTGGACCTGCTTTCTCTATTAAAACTTTTTTATGCCAACAATGCATTCCGGTAATAGGATCAGGGTTTGGAGGGAATACTGCATTTTGGAATGCACCTGTTGTTCCTTTCCACCATATCTGTTCTGTATCTTTATTAAACTCCGGAAACTGCCAAGATTTGAAAGGTTTTACACCTTCTTTTGTTCTCATAAAGTATTTACCATTTTGAGATTTTAAATCTACCAATACACTTCCCAATCTCATAACACCAAGTTCATGTTCGAAGTCCGGAATTTTAACTTCGTTTATAACTCTCCACCTTCCATTATGGTGAGAACATGCAACTACACCTGGTCTTATTGCCTGTGTTGGCACAGCCATAGCTACAAAGTATCCAGTTTCTATACCAGTTAGTGTATCTATGACTCTAACTTTTACAGCATCTTCTCTCTTTATACCTAACTTATGGGCATCTTTCTCATATATCCAAAGTGGGTTATGGTTCTGTCCTATCTCCATAAGCCATTTTGCATTTATAGATCTTGTGTGTATCAAATAAGGTAGTCTGTATATTGGATTAAGTACAAATGCGTTTGGTTCAGTTATATAATCATGGTGTACTTGAGAAACAATATGGATCATCTTAGATCTCTGATTTTTATCTTTTGGATAGTAAGGAACTGCATATTCAGGCCATTTCCAATCTTTCAAGGTTGGAGAATAGAACTCTAAATGACCGGATGGGGTATGGAAACCTTGAAGTATCTTGCCATCCTTATATACTCCTATAACATGTTTTTTTCCTTCTTCTTCTGCATAAACTATTTCCAACTCTTGGTCTATCTTAATAGAGCTTTTTGGAATTTCTTTACCTTTGTATTTATATACACCTTTCTCTTCATCGTAAGGAAGCGGCCTCTCCATTACATAGTAAATGTTTGTTTCCTCTGTCCAAGCACCTCTGTCTCTCATATACTCGTAAGGAGTGATATTGAGCTGTTTACAAACTTCACTTAACTTTGGTAATGTTGAGAAAGCTGCATTGTAATACTCCTCTATTGTAACTGGTTTTCCAGGATTCTGTTTTGATTCCCAATACTTTCTTATACCTAAGGAACCATCAGGGTCTACAGCAAAAGCTAAGTTTATGAAAAACTCATTTTCTTCCCAAATTTCACCTAAACCGACTTTTTTATGAGCTTCTAAAGTGGCTTTTGCAGGGTCGTTTGGCTTCCATCCCATCTTCCTAAGAGCGACTCTTAAAACAGGCTGTCTAAATCCTGTCCATTTTTCAGGTTTAGTTTCAGATGACTGCTGATCGTGTCTCTCACCGGCAAGTCCCATAGGTAATATATAGTCACAGTAGAATGCTGTCTCTCCCCAGTTAGGAGACATATAAACAGTCAATCCGAACTTATTTTCGTCTTTAAGAGCTTCTACCCATCTAAATCCATCGGGATTTATCCATACAGGGTTGTATATTCTTGAAAACCACACTTCTAACTTGTCAGGAATTTTAAGACCTCTTTCTTTCCATTTATTTCTCCATTCGTCATCCATTAACAAGTGTGGCAATAAGTAGCTTAATTCATAAGCAGACAATGGCCACTCAGGAGGCCACGAAAGTTCATTCCAAGCTTTAACAGGTTCAGGTTTATCTGCCATACAAGCAGAACCACCTTTATCTCCTACATCTATAACGTACCAGTGGTGCCAGCCTGTTCCACCAACAGAACCAATAGATCCTGTAAAGGTTAACAGTATATTTATGGAACGACCAACTAACCAACCACCTCTGTTTCCAGCAGATGGTCCTCTCCATTGATAGTTAGAGATTGAATTTCCAGCATATACAACCATCTCATAAAGCTGATAAAGTTTATTTACAGGTACTCTTGATTCTTGAGCAGCCCACTCTAAAGTGTAATCTTTATAAAGGTCTTTTAATAAATTTATAAAATCATCGAAAGTTTCACCGCTAGGAACTTCAGTTATATATCCATTTTCTTTTAAAAAGTTTAAATATTCTTTATCTTTAACAAGCTGTTTCCAATTAGTCCATCTCTCAACAAACTTTCTGTCATATTTATTATCTTGTATAAGCTTGTTAACTATTGCCAGAAATATAGCTGCTTCTGTTCCTGGCCATGCAGGTATCCAAAGGTCTGCCATGCCAGCAGAGTTCGACAGTCTTGGATCAATAACAACAAGTTTAGCACCTTTTGCCCTTGCATCTGCAATATATCCTGCATGTTGTTGATAATAGTGTCCTGCATCTGCTGCGTGAGATGAGGTAAGTAATACAAGTTTAGAATCAGCAAAATCTGGAGCAGTTCTATCATCTCCGGCAACTATTATTCCACCAAATCTTCCATTTGAAGAGCAGATATTTGTATGACTATTTCTCCCATCTACTCCCCAACTCCAAACAACTCTTTTAACATTGAAACTCATCTCATTTGGTCTTCCTACGTGATATATTATCTGCTTTTTAGATATCTCATCACCTTTTTGTAAAACTTCTCTCATCCTTTTTCCAATAGTTTCAAGAGCTTCTTCCCAGGTTGTTCTTACCCATTTATTCTCTCCTCTCTTTGAACCAGGAGCTCTCTTTAACGGGAAAGGTATTCTGTCTGGGTCATACATCTGAGCAAGAGCAGCATAACCTTTTGCACAGTTTCTTCCTCTACTGCCACTATGGAATGGATTACCCATAAACTTTCTAACAGTCATTGTGTCTTTATCTATCCAAGCTGTAAGACCACAAGCTGCTTCACAGTTATTACACACTGTTGGAACTATCATATAGTTTATCAATTTAACACCATCTCTTAAAGCTCCACCTTTATTTTTCCAGTAATCTCCTGCAGGTTCTTTCCAATCATTCCACTTTTCAAAAGGTGGATAGTAATCTAAATGTTTAGGTTCAAATGTTAACTCTTGGTTGTTTGCAACTTTGTTATCAGCTTGAGTTTTTTCAAATATACCTTTTGATAAAGCTGCACCACCAATAACTGCAGCCGTTCCTTTTAAAAAATTTCTTCTCGTTGTTCTTATCATGTTTTTACCCTCCCTAACTTAATGGTAACATCTGAGGAGCTAATAACCATGCATGCTTTATAAGCCAAAGACCAACTAAAGCAAAAATAGACCCAATCGGCATATACTGATATTTTCTCTTTTCATTAGCAATACCTATCATAACGATTGGAACTATAAAAGTAAAGAATATACCAATCCAAAATATAGGAGCCAATTCACCGAAAAGTAAAATTTTAGCTGTTTCGTATGAAAATTCACTATGCATTTTAGAGAATAGGATTTCCCCAATATACATAGCTGCTGATAAAAACGCAGATCCAATAAGGATATACCCAAGTTCTCTTTTTATTTTTTCATTTTCAATATTGTAGATTGACATAATTAAAAGGTAAGAAGCAGAACCTGCTATGGCAGCAGAGAGTAACATCTGTATCATTTCTGCTGGGAAAACCCAGAACTCTCTTGCAGTAGCCTGCCCCATAATTCCAGCTGTATATATAGTTGAGAAAAATGCTAAAACTACCCCTGGTATCATAACTTTATCAAATAGTTTTTTGTTACCTGTTACCCAGGACCAAAAAGAGATAAGCAAAATAATAACAAATCCAGATACTACCCAAGCTCCAATTGTGACAGCTGAAGTAAAGTGAGCAAATAAGAATATTTTCCAGAATCTAAACATATGATGCAAGTCTAAAACTGTGACTAGGAGAGTTATACCTATAAATATGAGTCCAAGTATGGGAATCCACTTCCTGAAGAAGTTATCATTTTCTGGATACTTTTTTATAAAGTAAAGTCCCAATAAAAATGTTCCTGTAGCTATACTCTTTGCCCACATGTTTGTAGAAACGAGCCATCCCCACACTACTTTTGGTAAAGCAACATCAAACGTTACCTCTGCTCCCAACATGATTAATGCCCTCCTATATGGTCTAAAAACTTAACTTCTGTAAAGAGTGTATAACCTTCCGGTCTCTCTGATGCTAATGGATCAAGAGCAACCGTGGAACCTCTCACATAGAAATGTTTAGGTTTTGTATTAAGTTCAGGTTTTCTAACCATAACATCCCTGTGTTCTTTCAGATATATAGATATCTCACTTTCAGGATCATCTAAATCACCAAATATGTTTGCATGGGTAGGACAAGCAACAACACAGGCAGGCATCATTCCAACCTCTATTCTATGGGCACAGTATGTACATTTATCAGCGGAATTTGTTATAGGATCTATATAGATAGCATTGTAAGGACATGCCATCATACAGGAAGCACAACCTATACATCTGTCATGATCAACATTTACTATACCATTTGGTAAGTAGTGAAGAGCACTTACAGGACAGATTCTTTCACAAGGTGCATTTTCACAGTGATTACATCTAAGAGGCACAAAATGTCTTTTTACATCCGGAAACTCTCCTTGGTCAATGTATTTAACTCTAAGTCTCCAGCTATTGAGAGGAACATCATTCTCTGCTTTACAAGCAACAGCACAGGCCATACAACCTATACACCTACTTAAGTCCACTAAAAAACCCAACTTCATTTTAAACTCCTCCATATGTTACAGAAGTATTTGAGTTCAATACTTATACAGCATTAAAAAACCTGTGCC